>JAZSBO010000016.1:0-146082 GCA_045602425.1 Paludibacteraceae bacterium
AGAAATACAATTTTTTTTGTAGAAAATACAAAAAAGATAATAATTTATAATTATTCTAAAAAAAATATTTTATGCAACTGTCTATAAATGAAAGGATTAAAGAGTTGTTGAAGAGTAAAAGATATACTATAAATTCTCTTGCTAAAGAAACAGGTGTTTTGCAACAGACTTTAAATAAGCAAATTATGGGTCAAAGTACTATGTCTGTTGATACAATAATTAAAATATTAAATTTATTCCCTGATGTATCAGCAGAATGGTTATTAAGAGGAGAAGGTGCTGTTTTTAAATTGTTTCAACACAATGTAAATGGGGATAATATTGGGGGGAATAAAACTGTTGTCGATTCTCAACTTATAGAACAACTAAAAATAAAGGATAACCAAATCAATGAATTGTTAAGTTTGTTAAAAGCTAAATAAAATGGATAAGAAAACAAGATTGGAATTAGGAAAGTTGTCAGCAGAAATTGAAAGTATGATTGACAGAATTGATGAAATCAAAGTGTTATTAGAGGATATAGCTGATACTGAAAGAGAGAAATTCGATTATGCTCCTGAAAATTTACAAGGTACTGATAAGTATTCGGAAATGGAAGATGTGGCAGATGAGTTTGATTCTCTTGAAGATTGCTTTTGTGATGCTATATCTAATTTAGAAGAAATAAAAGACTCGATTGATAACGTCGTGTCAAAATTGCCGAAAAGAGAAAGAAACGTGCGATACCTTATGGAAAAAATGAAGAAAGCAGCAAAGGAATATAATCTTGAGAAATTAATAGAAAAGTAAAAATAGAATGCTATGAGCAATTGGTTGTCATTAACACAAAAAGAACTTGCTAAAATAAGCAACAGACTTAATAAAACTCAAAAGAATTTTAACGAAACATTGGAAAGAGTAAATAGAGATTCTGATGATTGTTGGCAATATGCAGATGCCGAAAAGAAGTATGATAGGTTATTCGATATAGGAATGAAGCTTGAAGATAAAATAAGCGACCTTGAAGACATACAGGAAGCGTTAAACGAACTAATAAAGAAAGTAGATGAATATGACGAAAAATTTAACGCTATAAAAAACTCCAAAACCTAAAAAAGAGCCAAAGGTAAAAGAACCGAAAGTAAAGAAAAAGTAACCGAGAATGGTTACTTTTTTTTGTGAGTATTTGGCGAGAAACTCACCAATACCAACGAAAAACGCACCAATACCAACCAATACCAACCAAAAACGGGGCTTGAGACATTTTATGTGTATTTACACACTTTTTGTCTGTAGCACCTTTGATTTACCATTCCCCCAATGCAGCCAAAATCTCACTAATACCAACCAAAGACGCACAAAAAAAGCGACCCAAAAGGTCGCCTATTTTTTTAATTTATTATAGATTTCTAAATTTGTCCTTAAAGATTATTTTTTTAGTCGTTCTGTAAAGTCCGACCAATCTTCAACCTTAAATGCTCTAATGTCTCGTACCGATTTCGTAAACCAATCTATTTGTTTGAGTGCGTTCATTGCATCAAACACCATACCAACACCATCAGTGTCTTTATTAGACAAATAAACACTTCCCTGCGTCCAAGAGAAACCTTGCTTTTCAAGGATTTTGCCTATCTCTATATAGGCGTTATTGTAAGGTTCACCAAAATATTTTTTTAATTTGGCAATTTCCATATCAAAAGCTATTGCATACATAAACTATACTTGCTTAAAGTATTTTTGTTTGTTGAAATAAATAATTTTGCTCTTAATAGCTTGTGCATAAACTACAATACCATTAAAAGGATTATCTTTTACATCTTTAACCACACCTTCTATCCAAGTTCTTTCGCCTGTAAGGTCGGGAGATATTTTTACTCTTGTTCCTACTTTTATTGCCATTTCTATAATTTTGTTTATTTGCAAATGTACAAAAAATGTACCTAAATAAAAAAACTCGCTTGAATGAAGATTTCTTTTTGCTCTATTTTCATAATAGTAAGGGTAATTTTTGCGGTTATCTGCAATTTTGCCCCCTACATTTTGTTTAACAAATAGTCAATTACTTTTCTATTTGCTTTGTCAGTGCGTTCCCAATCGTATGAAATGTAGTGTTTCCCTGCAATACTTACATCTGCGTGTCCGAGAGATTTGGAAATAACTTTTTCTTCGATTCCTATCTTGTCGGCATAACTTGCCCAAGAGTATCTTGCCCAATAGAGTGATAAATTTGGTTGTTCTATCATTTTCCCTAATTTACGGATACGAAGTTGTATTGTATGGTAAAAGTTTTTGTAGTCAATATAATGACTATCAAAGCAAAAAACCTTACTTTCTCCTTTGTATTTTTCAATCAAAGCCATTGCTTCAGGTTGAATGCTTATTTTTATGGGAGTTGTTACCTTTCCTGATGTCTTTTGCCGAACAAAAATAATTCTGTTGTTCTTTATTTCTGTAAGATTGAACAAATCAATAGGATTGATTCCACAAAAATAGAACGACAACAAGAAAATATCACGTGCCATTTCTAATGTTTTCTCATTTTTTGTGAATTTTAATTCTAATAATTTGCGAAAACTCTCTACAGGTAAGAACTCTTTTTCTTTTTCGGCAGCTTTTATCTTAAATTTTCTAAAAGGGTAGAGTTCTTGCGGACAAATTTCATCATCAATAGCACGATTGAAAACAGCTCTTATGTTTCTAAAATGTATTCCACGTGTATTTATTCCCATAGTTTTTGCCCAAGTGTCATCAAGATTGCGTAATGTTCCAACATTTATATTTTCAAAATAGATTGTTTCTCCTTTGAAATAATCGTTGAGCAAGTTAAAAGTATAACTATATAGATATTTTGATTTTTCGTTAGGTATTTTTTCGAGATAACTATTGTAGTATTCGGAAAAACTATCAATAGTCCTTTGTTTTCCGTAACTTAATAGATATTTTTTAATATCAGTAACCGACATAGAAGTGTCTTTGCCTGTTTTTTCAAGTTCAAGCAGAGCGTTTGAAAACTTGTAATAGATTTCTGCAAGAGTGCTATTGATGTATTTTGAGTTTGGACAATTAACCTTTACCGACTTTTCTATTGATTCTCCAATGAACATTTCTTCTTTTACAGAGAGAGATGTAGATATAAATGTACTTGTTCTTTTGTGGTTAAGGTAAAATTTTATTGGGTATAAACCTTTTTCGTTTTTATGCCTTTTGTCTAATTTGATAGAGATATTTGCCATTTCTTATGAATTATTTGCACACATATTGCACACATTTAAGGGTATGCTTTCGGGTAACTTTCGGGTAACTTTCTGTATTGCAAAGATATATAGTGTATGCGAAAAGTGTGCAAAAAAACAGAAAAAGCATAAAAAAAGCACTTACATTTTTTGTAAGTGCTTGATTTTCAGTGGTGGGCGTTGACGGATTCGAACCGCCGACCCTCTGCTTGTAAGGCAGATGCTCTGAACCAACTGAGCTAAACGCCCGTTACTTTTTCTCAAAAGCGGAGCAAAGGTAAATGTTTTTTATAATTCTGCAAAACTTTTGACAAAAAAAATGAAAAAATACTAAAATAAATGTTTGTTATTTTCTCAAAGATGTTTTTTGAGCATAAAGTCGCCCTAAAATGTTATTTTTGTGAAAAATATACAATATGAATTTTCGTACAAAAGTAACTCTTCCTAATTTGTCAAACGAGTGGAAAATCTTTTATAATGATGGTGTGATGTTGTTGGGATCGTGTTTTTCGGATTCGGTAGGTTTGAAAATGCAGAATGTTGCTTTGCGTGTAAATCCCAATCCTTTTGGTACTCTTTATAATCCGTATTCAATAGCTACTGCATTAAATCGTTTGATGAGTGGGAAGGAATTTGTTACTGAAGAATTGTTTGAGCATGATGGACTCTATCATAGCTTTATGCATCATAGTCAGTTTTCTGATATCTCTGTAGAAAAAACATTGCAGCGAATAAACGATTCGTTTGTAAATGCCCATCAACAATTGAAAACCGTTCGATTTCTGATCGTTACATTTGGAACAGCTTGGGTTTATCGTTTAGTAGATAGCGGACAGGTTGTAGCAAATTGTCATAAATTACCAGAGAAAAACTTTTTACGGAATCGTTTGTCAGTTGTGGATGTTGTCAGTGCTTTTGAAAAAATACTTGCCAATTTACAGCAATTCCAGCCAAATCTTCGTGTTGTTTTTACAGTAAGTCCAATAAGGCATTTTCGTGATGGTGCTCATGATAACCAGTTGAGTAAATCGACCTTGTTGTTGGCTATCGATGAACTTTGTCGTAAACATACAGCGAATACTTGCTACTTTCCTGCTTATGAAATTGTTCTTGACGAACTTCGTGATTATCGTTTTTTTGCTGACGATATGGTTCATCCGTCTGATTTGGCAGTACAATATGTGTGGAAATGTTTTAGCGAAATGTTTTTCGAAGAGAAAACAAGATCGTATTTCCCTAAAATTGAAAAAATACGCAAAGCCTTTTTGCATCGTCCGTTTAATGAAAATACAGAAGTTTATGCAACTTTCTTAAAAAATATAAACGCACAAAAACGTGATTTGGAAAAAGAACTTGGAGTGAAAATCTGCTAAAAGAAGATGAATTTAGATACAGACATAACATACGTTCAAGGTATAGGACCCAAACGTGCCGAATTGCTAAGAAAAGAGATTGGTGTAGCAACTCTGGGCGATTTGCTTGCTTATTATCCTTATAGATATGTAGATCGCAGTAGATTTTATTATGTTCGCGATATTGATGAAACGATGCCGTATATTCAACTCAAAGGTCGGATTCTTTCTATGGAATATATTGGCGAAGGTCGTGCAAGGCGATATGTGGCTCATTTTTCTGATGGTACGGGAATCGTTGATTTGGTGTGGTTTCAAGGCATTCGTTATGTAGAAGGCAAATATCGCTTGAATACCGAATACGTAGTATTTGGTAAACCCAACAGATTTGGTAGCAGAATGAATATTGCTCACCCTGAAATTGAATTGTTTTCTGCATCGAATGTTCAAAAAACGCAAGGTTTTCAGCCGTTGTACAATACAACCGAAAAGATGAAAAATAACTTTTTGAATTCGAATGCTTTGCGTAAAATCATTAAAACTGCATTGACTGTTGTTGGCAATGTAAAAGAAACGTTACCAGAGTGGTTGTTAAAAAAGTACGCATTGTATCCTCGCCCCAAAGCATTGGAACAAATACATTTTCCCCAGAATAACGATTTGCTCAACAAAGCTCGTCATCGGTTGAAGTTCGAGGAATTGTTTTTTATACAATTGAGTATTGTTCGACAAACAAAATATAGAGAACAACGTTATCGAGGATTTGTATTTGGGAAAGTAGGGCAGTATTTTAATGATTTTTACGAACATTGTTTACCATTCAGCCTTACCGATGCACAGAAACGTGTTTTGCGAGAAATTCGTGCCGATATGAATTCGGGTAGACAAATGAATCGGCTTTTGCAAGGCGATGTCGGTAGCGGAAAAACTATTGTGGCTTTGATGAGCGCTTTGATTGCTCTCGACAACAATTTTCAGGCTTGCGTGATGGCTCCTACCGAAATACTTGCTATTCAACATTTTCAAACTATCGAACAATTGATACGCCCATTGGGTGTGAACGTGGCGTTACTTACTGGTTCAACCAAAAAATCGGATAGAATTGTGTCGCACGAACAACTTCGCAACGGAACTTTGCAGTTGTTGATTGGGACGCATGCTTTGCTGGAAGATAATGTGGAATTTAAGAATTTGGGGTTTGTCGTGATAGATGAACAACATCGTTTTGGCGTGGCTCAACGAGCTAAACTTTGGACTAAAAATGTTCAGCCGCCGCACGTTCTTGTGATGACTGCAACACCAATCCCTCGTACGTTGGCAATGACGCTTTATGGCGATTTGGACGTGTCTGTGCTTAACGAGTTGCCTCCGGGTCGGAAACCGATACAAACGTTTCATTATTTTGATAATAAACGCGATGCGTTAAACGGATTTTTACTAAAGCAGATAGAAAAAGGACATCAGATTTACATTGTTTATCCGCTTATACAAGAATCCGAAAAAATGGATTTGAAAAATCTTGAAGATGGATTTTTGTACATCAAAGAACGTTTTCCATCGTATAACGTGAGTATGGTGCATGGCAAGATGCGTCCTTCGGAAAAAGAGGTAGAAATGCAGCGGTTTCTTGCAGGCGAAACCCAAATAATGGTAGCCACTACGGTGATAGAGGTTGGTGTGAATGTGCCGAATGCATCGGTGATGGTTATCGAAAATGCCGAAAGATTCGGACTTTCGCAACTGCATCAGCTGCGTGGGCGTGTAGGGCGTGGTGCCGAGCAGTCGTATTGTATTCTGATGTCGAAATACGAATTGGCAAAAGAGACTCGTCAGCGACTGGAGACTATGGTACGCACAAACGATGGTTTTGAAATAGCCGAGGCCGATTTGCAACTACGTGGACCGGGCGACATTGACGGAACGCAGCAAAGTGGATTGCCTTTCGATTTAAAGATTGCCAACCTTGCTCAAGATGGGAATCTCTTGCAGTTTGCTCGTGAGGTGGCACTTGAGATTTTGCAGAACGATCCGCTTTTGGAGAGCGAACAAAATGCTTTGCTTTTGAGCCAGTTAGAAAAAATGCAACGCAACACTATTAATTGGAGTTCTATTAGTTGAATATAAAAATTTGCATTCTTCAATTTAAATCATATCTTTGTCCTCGTATGATGAACGTGTGCGACATATTATTTTTGACGGAAACCCGCTGCGAGCGTAGCGAGCTTTCCACACACACACACACACACACACACACACACACACACAAGAAATAGGGCGTTTTGGGCGTTTTTGCCTACGCATAAGTTATACATAAGTCGGTCGATTTCGATGGAAATCGGGCGACTTTTTTCGTTTCAAAAAAATAAATTTATTGTCTAACTAAAAAACAGAAAAAATTATGGTGAAGAACAGATTTTTATTCGTGGCAATGCTTTTTGCAGCATTGAGTTTTGGATTTGTGTCGTGCGACGACAAAAAAGGTAACGAACCCGACGACCCGGCAACCGAACAAGGTGGTTCAAGTGAAAACAATGGCGGAGAAGAGACTCCAACTCCCGAAGAGCCTGTAACGTTTACGCTGACTTTGCTTTCTTCTAACGAAGCAATGGGAACAGTAACCGAGGGTGGCACTTACGACAAAGACGCAGAAGTAATCATCGAGGCTACTGCAACGAAAGAGGCTTATATGTTTGTGAAATGGAGCGATGGGAATACAGAAAATCCTCGTACGCTTACGATGACCGAAAATTTAACGCTTACAGCAGAGTTCGATTATGCTTATGTAGATTTGGGTTTAAGTGTAAAATGGGCAAAATGTAATGTTGGAGCAGATAGTGTACACCACTATGGTAATTATTATGCTTGGGGCGAAGTGGAGCCAAAAGAAGTTTACTCTTGGAGTACTTACAAATTTATGGATTCGAGTATTAATGATAAAAAAGGTATAACTAAATACACTGTTGATGATAGTCAAACGGAAGGTGTATGGTACGATGGTGAAGGTAACTTTATTGGTGATAATAAAACCATTCTCGACAAAGAAGATGATGCCGCTGCTGTAAATATGGGTGGATCTTGGCGAATGCCTACCAAAGCCGAACAAGATGAACTACGAACTAAATGTACATGGACTTGGACCACGCTGAATGGCGTTAATGGCTACAATATAGTGGGCTCTAATGGCAATTCTATATTTCTTCCTGTAGCTGGTCGTCGCTACGATAATAGTTTCTCCTCAGTAGGGGAGACTGGTTTCTATTGGTCGAGTTCGCTCTATAAGTACAATTACTCGCACATTGCTGATGTCCTTTACTTCTATTCGGATAGCATGATTTGGAATTACTTCGACCGCTATTATGGTCAATCCGTACGTGGGGTAATTGAATAAGGATAGAAATGTAGAACATCTTCAAGTGTGTTCGCAAGAAACAGTGTAGAGTCGTAGCGAAAGCTGCGGCTCTTTTTGCAATGAACACATTAGAATGTGTCCTTACGGTATCTGTTAAGAATGTATAATTTTCAATGCTCCATTCTTTAAGTTTTGCTATATTTGCACGTCTAAAATCGTGAAACGAACAACCTCATGATAAAAAAGTACGATTTCTTAATTATCGGAGCAGGAATTGCAGGTATGAGCTATGCACTCAAAGTGGCTCGTGCAAGAAAAGGGAAAATAGCCATTGTGTGCAAAACAACGCTCGAAGAGGCTAATACGGCTAAAGCTCAAGGTGGCATTGCATCGGTAACCGATTTTTCGGTAGATAATTTCGAAAAGCACATCGAAGATACCATGATTGCTGGCGATTGGATAAGCAGTCGTGAGGCTGTGGAGCAGGTCGTACGCAATGCTCCAGCACAAATACAAGAATTGGTAGATTGGGGTGTCAATTTTGATAGAAATGTTGATGGGAATTTTGATCTTCATCGTGAAGGAGGGCATTCAGAATATAGAATTCTACATCATGCCGATGATACTGGTGTAGAAATTCAGCGAGGTTTGATGGAGGCCGTCCGTAGACATCCTGATATTGAGGTTTTAGAAAATCATTTTGCAGTAGAGATTATTACACAGCATCACCTTGGGCAGCGAGTTACGCGTCGCACGCCTGATATAGAATGCTATGGAGCGTATATTTTAAATCCCAAAAATGGGAAAATAGATACCTATCTTTCGAAAATAACCTTGATGGCTACGGGAGGCACAGGAGCGGTTTATGCCACAACCTCCAATCCTGACATTGCCACAGGCGATGGCATAGCTATGGTGTATCGTGCAAAAGGTACGGTGAAAGATATGGAGTTCGTGCAATTTCATCCTACGGTGTTGTACAATCCTGCCGAAACGCATCCCGCTTTTTTGATTACAGAGGCGATGCGTGGTTATGGTGGCATTTTACGTTTGCCTATGGGTGAAGAATTTATGCAAAAATACGACGAGCGTTTGAGTCTTGCTCCTCGCGATATTGTGGCACGTGCTATTGACAACGAGATGAAAATACATGCACTCGACCATGTTTGTCTTGACGTTACGCACAAAGATGCGGAAGAAACCAAACGACATTTTCCAAACATTTATGCTAAATGCTTGAGTATAGGCATAGATATTACAAAAGATTATATTCCTGTAGTGCCAAGTGCTCATTATATGTGTGGCGGTATTAAGGTTGATTTAGATGCACAGTCGAGTATTCGTCGCCTTTATGCTGTTGGCGAATGTTCGTGTACGGGTTTGCATGGTGGCAATCGTTTGGCAAGCAATTCGCTGATAGAAGCGGTGGTGTATGCCGATGTTGCAGCTAAACATAGTTTGGACGTAGTTGATAGTTACGCTTTCAACGAAAAAGTGCCTGAATGGAACGATGAAGGAACGATGACAAACGAAGAAAAGATACTTATAGCACAAGACTTGAAAGAAGTAGGTCAAATAATGAGTACTTATGTTGGTATCGTGCGAAGCGATTTGCGTCTTCGTAGGGCATGGGAACGCCTCGATTTGCTTTATGAAGAAACCGAAGATTTGTTCAAGCGAGTGAAAGCAACAAAAGATATTTGTGAATTGCGAAATATGATAAATGTAGGTTACTTAATCACACGTCAAGCATTAGAGCGAAAAGAGAGTTGTGGTTTGCATTATACGATTGATTATCCAAAGAAAATAAAATAAAGAATGAAAAGATTTAAACTACTTAACAATGTTTTTGGGTGGGTAGCATTTGCTGTTGCTGCAACAACCTATTTGCTGACAATGGAACCCACGGCAAGTTTTTGGGATTGTGGTGAATTTATAGCTTCGGCATATCGTTTAGAGGTTGGGCATCCGCCTGGAGCACCGTTTTTTATGTTGACGGCTCGCTTTTTTACACTTTTTGCATCAGATCCTTCGCATGTTGCAATGATGGTGAATGCGGTTTCGGCATTGTGTAGTGCGTTTACTATATTGTTTTTGTTTTGGACAATAACGCATCTTGCTCGTAAAATGCTTGTACAAAAAAACGAAGAGATAACTCTTGGTAAAACGATAGCTATATTAGGTGCGGGAATGGTAGGCGCTTTGGCTTATACGTTTTCGGATACGTTTTGGTTTTCGGCAGTGGAGGCCGAAGTGTATGCGTATTCTTCGTTTTTTACAGCTATCGTATTTTGGTTGATTTTGAAATGGGAAGATACTGAAGGCACCGTGCTTGACGATCGTTGGTTTATACTTATTGCCTATCTCATGGGTTTGAGTATAGGAGTGCACCTTTTGAACTTATTGGTTATTCCAGCCATTGTTTTAGTTTATTATTTTAAGAAATATCCATTTACGATTAAAGGTGTTATTTGTGCGTTGTTGGTTTCTTTTGGTATTTTGGCATTAGTACTTTATGGCTTGATACCTGGATTTATAAAGATTGCAAGTTGGTTGGAGTTGTTGTGTGTAAATCAGATAGGATTGTCATACAATTCAGGTTTACTTGCTTATGTTGTTATTACATTTGCTGTAATGGTTTGGGCTATATACGAAACAAGCGTGAACAAAAATCGTGTTCGAATGTTGATTTCGTTTTTGTTAGCTGTATTCTTTTCTGGCGTATTGTTTCTTGGAGATTCTGTTTGGTTAGGTATTCTGTTGCTGATAGCTCTTACAGTTTTCCTCTTTATGTATAAAAAAATAAAAGCTCGTTTATTGAACACTATTGTGCTTTGTATAATGGTAATGCTTGTTGGCTATTCGTCGTATACACTTATTGTAGTACGTTCGTTGGCAAATACTCCGATGGATCAGAACTCGCCCGAAGATGTATTTTCTTTACAATATTATTTGAATCGCGAACAATATGGTGATCGTCCGTTGATTTATGGTCCGGTGTATAGTGCTCCAGAAAAATTGCTTGTGAAAGATAATTATTGCATTCCTATAGAAAAATTGGGAGGCAATGTATGGACAAAAAAGGAGAAAAAATCGGAACAAGAAAAAGATGAATATATCTGCACTGGTAAAAAACATAAAGGATACGAAACGGATAGTCGTTTCAATATGTTTTTCCCGCGAATGTATAAAGGTCCGGCAGTGAGAAGCGAGCATATTGATGTTTATAAGGAGTGGGGAAAAGTTGAGGGAAAAGAAATAGTTGTTGATAGATGCGGAAGAGAGGAAATATTGGTTAAACCAACGTTTGTGGAAAATCTTCGATTCTTTTTCTCGTATCAATTAAATTTCATGTATTGGCGTTACTTTATGTGGAATTTTAGTGGTAGACAAAACGATATTCAAGGACACGGCGAGATTGATCATGGGAATTGGATTACAGGATTTAACTTTATAGACAAACATATGGTAGGTGATCAAAGTAAATTGCCGTCAGAGTTGAAAAACAACAAAGGGCATAATGTTTACTATATGCTTCCGTTGTTACTTGGTATTTTGGGTATTTTGTATCAGTTGAGTCGAAAGGAAAATGGAAAGGACAGTTTCTGGATTACATTTTTCTTGTTTTTTATGACAGGTATAGCTATTGTTATTTATTTGAATCAAACACCTTATCAGCCTCGAGAACGCGATTATGCTTATGCCGGTTCGTTCTATGCTTTCTGTGTTTGGATAGGTTTAGGTGTTTTAGCTCTTGTCGAATCATTAGAAAAATTTGTTAAGAATAAAACTGTTGTAGCATCGGTTGTTACTGCACTTTGTTTGTGTGTCCCTGCATTGATGGCTGCTGAAAATTGGGATGATCACGATCGTTCTAATCGTACGGCTTGTCGTGATTTTGGTTCAAACTATCTGATGAGTTGTGCACCCAATGCAATAATTTTTACTAATGGTGACAATGATACATTCCCTCTTTGGTACAATCAAGAAGTAGAGGGTAATCGTATGGATATTCGTGTTTGTAATTTGAGTTATTTGCAAGGTAGCTGGTATATCGATCAAATGAAACGTCAGGCGTACGAATCGGATCCGTTACCTATATCGTGGGATCATTCGCAATATCGTACTGGTATGTTGGATATGGCACGAACCTACGATCATCCAACTATAAAGAGATTAGAGTTGAAGCAAGCTCTTGATTTTGTTCGAAATGAGAAATATATAGGAGAAGATGGTGTCGGTAATATTCCTGTAAGACAACTTTATTTGCCGATAGACTCTACACAGGTTGTACGAACTGGAACTGTAGCAGAAGAGTTCGCTGATAGTATTGTTTCGGAGATAAAAATTCCATTAAAGGGTGGACTTTCGAAAGCTGATTTAATGGTGTTGGAGATGATGCAAACAAATGAATGGAAACGACCAATTTATTTTGCTGTTACGGTAGGAGAACAATTTTATCCTGATGTAAACAAGTATTTCCAATTAGAAGGTTTGGCTTATCGGTTAGTGCCTATAGAAGCAAAGGAACAGCCAAGAGTAAATACAGATGTTATGTTCGACAATATGATGAACAAATTCCGTTGGGGAGGAGTGAATAACCCTCAAACGTATATCGATGAAACAGTTTTACGTTTGTGTCGTACACATCGACTTATGTTTGCGTATTTGTCGGATGAATTGATAAAGGAAGGAAAAAATGAGATGGCAGTACAAGCTTTAGATCGTTGTATGGAGGTATTGCCTACATCAACTGTTTTGATTGATTATTCGTGTATTTTGTTAGCTAAAAATTACTATAAACTTGGCGAGCAAACAAAAGCAGATGCTTTGATGCGTGAAATTGCGAATAATAGTATTGAAAAAATTATGTGGATTATGACTCTCCCCGACAATATGAAGAATAGTGTTTCGCGAGAAAATGGCGTTCAACAGAATATTGCAATTCTGCATAACATTTATTCAGAATGTGATAATTATAACAAAGAATTAGCATCAGAAATCTATAAAGAATTCGAGACACTTTATTATAAAATAGCCGATTGATATGTTTGTTGAACAACCGCCAGCAATATTTAGATGGATATTTCGTGATGCTATTTGTCGAAAGAGTAGTACAGAAAAGGTTGTTTATTTGACATTTGACGATGGACCTTGTGCTAATACTACGTTAAAAATTTTGGATATACTTGATAAGTTTGAGGTTAAGGCAACTTTTTTTTGTGTGGGGGAAAATGTACAACGAAATCCATCGTTATTTGCAGAAATAAAAAAACGTGGGCATGCTGTTGGCAATCATACTATGTGTCATGCTAATGGTTTTCAGTATTCTACGAGTGAATATATACGGTTGGTTGATGATGCAAATACGTTGATAGAAAGTCATTTGTTTCGTCCTCCTTATGGTAGAATAAAACCTTCGCAATACAGGCAAATCAAAAAAAAATATTCGATAGTGTTGTGGGATGTCGTAACACGCGATTATAATCCAAGATTAAAGCCTCAAAAGATTGTTTCTATCGTAAAACGATACGTTCGCAATGGCTCGGTAATTGTTTTTCATGATTCTGTAAAAGCTCAAAAAAATGTGCTTGAAGCATTGCCAGAATCAATTGATTTTCTGCGAAAAGCAGGATTTCGTTTTGAGTTGATTAAGTAGTAGAAGATGGATGAAAAAGTTCAATTAAGAGTTTTGGGAGTTTCGAGAAGTGCAAATTCGAAAGATTTTTATTGCATGTTGCTTGAAGAGGTGAATGGTGAAAGGAAACTGCCGATAATAATTGGTCGAAATGAAGCTCAAATGCTCGTTGTAGCAGTAGAAAAAGTTCAAATGCAACGCCCATTTTTGCCTGATGTTTTTATAGAAACTACAAAAAGTTTCAACTTACTATTGAAAGAAGTTTATATCTATGAAAAGCACAATGGGGTGTATTTTACAAAGGTTGTTTGGATACAAAATGAGCAGATTGAATCGGTGGAAACTCGCCCTTCTGATGCTATAGCATTGGCATTGCGTTGCGAAGCCCCAATTTTTATATCGAAAAAAATTATTGAACAATTTGGTGTATTACCAACGAATCAACATAAACCACAATTTATAGAATTACCACTTTCTGAAATGACAAAAAATCAGCTAAAAGTGCTATTGCAAGATGCTGTTGATGATGAAAATTATGAGCGTGCTGCTGTTATCAGAGATTTGTTAAAAACAAAAATTTAATAGTGTTGATGAAAAAGAAAAACATTGAAGAATTGCAACGTATTTCGATTGAAGAGTTTAAAACAGTTGAAAAGATGCGATTGGTTGTGGTGCTTGACAATGTTCGAAGTCTTCACAATGTAGGCTCTGTATTTAGAACTTCAGATGCTTATTTAGTGGAGAAAATATTCCTTTGTGGCATAACGGCAACGCCACCATTAGCAGAAATCCATAAAACGGCATTAGGAGCAGAAGATGCTGTAGAGTGGGAATATTGTGAAGATACGGAACGTGTAGTTGAGCACTTAAAAAAAATGGGTTATGTTGTTTTTGCTATAGAGCAAGTAGAGGATAGTTTTTCGCTTGAGAAATTGAAGCTTGATAGAGAAAAAAAATATGCTGTAGTGTTAGGTAATGAGGTGAAAGGTGTAAAACAATCAGTGGTTGATATGTGCGATGCGTGCATTGAATTGCCTCAATTTGGGACAAAACATTCGCTGAATGTATCGGTAACGGCAGGAATCGTGGTGTGGGAATTTTTTAAACAAATGAATTAATTGTGGCACGTATAGTTGGTATTGATTTTGGAGAAAAACGTGTGGGAATTGCCTCTACTGATCCGTTGCAAATAATAGCAAATGGAATAACTACATTGCCCCCTGAAGAGACACTTAATTTCCTTGAAAAATTTATTGCCGAAAACGAAGTAGAACTTTTTGTTGTAGGCAGACCGAAAACTTTACAAAACGAACCTGCTTTGGTATTAAAAAAAGTTGAACAATTTGCAAAACGGTTGAATGAGAAATTTCCTACTATTGGAGTAGTGTTTGTCGATGAACGTTTTACATCAGTATTAGCTCAACGAACGATGCTTGATGGAGGATTAAAGAAAAAAGAACGACAAAATAAAGCCTTGATTGATAAAATTAGTGCAACTATTATTTTGCAATCGTATTTAGAATCAAAAGATTTTTATAAAAACAATACATTATGATTTATCCTATTTATATTTACGGACAACCTGTATTGAGGAAAATTGCTGAAGATATTCCTCTTGATTATCCAAATCTGCAAGGGTTGATTAGTGATATGTTCGATACTATGTTTCACGCTGATGGCGTTGGTTTGGCGGCACCTCAGATAGGACTTTCTATTCGAGTTGTAACTATTGGGTTGGATGTTTTGTCTGATGATTATCCTGAATTCAAAGGATTTAAACGAGCCTATATCAATCCTCATATAATTGAAACTGCAGGCGAAGAGATTACAATGGAAGAAGGTTGTTTAAGTGTACCGGGTATTCACGAGAGCGTTAAACGCCCGTCGAAAATTAGGGTTACTTATTTAGACGAACAACTACAACCGCATGACGAATGGGTAGAAGGTTATTTGGCACGAGTAATGCAACATGAATTCGACCATTTAGATGGACATGTTTTTGTAGAGAAAATATCGCCTATCAGACGTCAGCTGTTAAAATCGAAGTTGACAAATTTGGCAAAAGGGAAGGTGCGATGCTCGTATAAAACAAAAAGCTGATAAAAAACTTGATTAGAAGTAAAAAAAGTATTTACTTTGTAAACTTAAAATTTGAATAGATATGTATATATTATTGACTGTACTTATTGTAATTGCTGCCGTTATTTTGGTATTGCTTGTGTTAGTTCAAAATTCTAAAGGAGGAGGTTTAGCTTCTAGTTTCTCTTCTTCGAATCAGATAATGGGAGTTTCAAAAACTACCACATTTCTTGAGAAAGCTACTTGGACATTGATTGCTACAATTGTAGTTTTAAGTGTATTGGCAACTTCTTTTGTTGGCACAGAAAAGTCGGCAACTGCAAAAACTTCTGAATTGACCGATAAGGTGAAAATGTTAGAGCAAGAGCAAACTCCTGTTCAAGAAAATGCAATTCCTCAATTACCGGATGCTTCTATTGAAGAGTAAGATTAAGTATAAGAGAAATAAAAAAGGCGATTTCGTACGAAATCGCCTTTTTTATGTTTTTTCAAAAGATTAATTCAAGCAAATGAATAATTCTTTCCCTTCTTCGGTAAATTGAACTTTACCTTCTCTTGCCAACCAGCCTAAAGCTGCATACAAATCTTTTTCAGTAAGTTTAGTTGCTTTTTTTAGAGCTTTTACTTCGAGAGTACCTTTGCTCAAAGCATTCCAAGCTAACCCTGCATTAATTCCAATTTTTTCAATCATAATAAAAAATTTTAAAGATATTCTAAAACGTTGCAAAGATACTAATAAATAACAGAACTATAAAGCGTTGTAATACAAGAAAAGAAATAATAAGATATATTAACTTCTCTTTGATAAAATTTACTCTATAAATAGATTCGTTTGTGTATCTTCAAATTTTTTCGAAGCTAAAATAATAGTTCGTAGATGTTCATATTCTTTTACCATAGAATTTGGTATCATAAAGAAGTGTATTTTTTTCTTTTTGCATATTTCTTGCTTGTATTTATCAGATTGTTCTCGAAGTTTGTTACCAAAATGTTCGCCTCCATTTATTTCTATAACTATCTCAGGGACAAGACGATTGAAAAATCTTGTTTTACTATACAAAACACAATCAAATTCATGATTGTCCTTACTTAACTCTGCATCATCTGCAAAGATTTTACTGAAAGGAACATTACGTTGTGCTTCAAAATAAGAATGAACTGAACAAAAATGAGCAATAGTTTTATAGAATTCATCTTCATTAAGACTTCCGTTTGATCTTCCGATTTCTACTTTTGGACTAAGAGGAACATTTATACAACCATTGCTTTTTACATACTCTATTAAGTCCACAAGGTCATTTTGTTCATTATTAGCCAACTTTTTAGTTATTTCATAATCGCTAGCAATAATTAATCTTTTTTTTGCTCTTGTAACAGCTACATTTATAATCTCGCTATTGTTTTTTAGCCATTCAAAAGTATTTTTGCTTGTCTTTGGAGAAAGCGCAGTAGAAAAAATAATAGTTGTTTTTTCCCCACCTTGCATTTTATGAATAGTGTTACATTCTGTGTCATCGATTCCTTCTTTCTGCAAAAGATTATTAATTAATTCTTTTTGATTTACAAAAGGTGTAATTATAGCGACATCATGTAAATCTTTTTTCTTTATGTAATTTACAATAGCAACAGATTCATCATATGCTGAATTACGATTTTTTATATTTTGATTTTTAACATTGAGTAATAATATTTCTCCGTTTTCTTTTATAGTTTGTAGATGAAGTTTAGAGTTGTAATATTTTTTATTGGAGAAATCAATAATCTTTTTACCACAGCGATAATGGTATGTGAGTTGTACATATTGCGATATCTTGTCTCGTTCTCGCATTACATCAAGTATCGACTTTCTTTTGTAATCGTAAGATTTTGGAATTGAATAAATCTTTAGAAGTTGATCATTAATTGTATCATCAAGAACAATAACTGGTTTTAATTGTTGAGGGTCTCCAACTAAGAGCAACGAATCTGCTTTTGTAATAGGAATAAGTGATGACACAATATTACACTGGCCAGCTTCGTCCATCACAACTAGGTCGAACATGAAATTAGGAGATCCAAGTCTGCGAGCAGAAATATTAGTAGAGAAAATAACAGAAAAAGCTTTTACAAATTTTTGCATGTTTGAGTCGATAGACAACCATTTGTTAAATTCGTAAACTTTTTCTTGAACATCTTCATTTGAACAAATAGCTCTTAATTCGTTAAAGGCATTTGACTGTAAGTATCGGATGCAACTCAACGAATAGTAGTACATGAATTGTTTTAGATATTCATCTTTTTCAAGTGGAGTGTAAAGATTTAAGATTTTGTCATTTTCTACACGTGGATTTTTTTCTAATTCAGTGTTTATTTTATCTATGCATGCTTGCACATTACGAGTTATTTTACTGCTTTTCCCTTTTAGATTTGTCAAAAAAGAATTAGAACTATTTAAGAATGTTTCTAAATCAACTCGTTTTTCGTGTTGTTCTAAAATTTTTCTTAATTCCTCGTTTTTCTTATCGGTAGAAGTTCTTATTTTTTCTAGTTTATATTGATCAGGCTCATATAGAGATCTATATTCAAATAACTTATTAATATGGTCCAAAGCCTCTGCTGTTACTTCAAGATTACCTAATCTAATAAATGGAAATGGAATTTTTTCACCTCTATATGTAAAATTTAATTTTTCTATAATTCCATCTACAGGTTTATTATTTGAGGAACAAACAAGTACTGTCTTTTTATTGTAAAAACCATTAATTATAACATTCAAAATCGTTTGTGTTTTCCCTGTGCCAGGAGGTCCTTGTACATAAGTAATTGGTTGCTTCATAGCATTGTACAAAACTCTTGTTTGATCTATATTGATTTTTTCATCACAGATAATAAGTTTAGGTTCTTTCTTGCGTTTATATTTAGAAGACATTCTTCCTAAAAATGCCTTGAGAGGAACATTCAGTGTGTTATCAGTATCACGTTTCAAAATCGCATCAAATGTTGGTGTAATATCAAAAGCACATTTACGTTCCAATAGCATAATGACAGGACGTGTATTTGGGATTTCTCCAATTCTTAAATTGGATTCTACAATTTCTCGTGCTTCTACTTCATTAGTTGAAAATAAGGATACAAACTTATCTATATCCATTTCAATATATTGATTTAAATCAGACTTTTCTTCGGCTTTAATTTTATTTTCGGTGTTTCTAAAATGTAAAAAAGAATAATTGAATCGTAAGTTTTTGTCAATACAAAGCGTTCCTTTTATAGGATCATAATTTACATTATTGTAACAGATAACATACAATTTGTTATCTCCTTTATCAATTGCATATCTAGAAATAATAAGTTCTGTTATAGTTGTGTTGCTCTGCTTGTTAATTTGATATTGAAGTATTTTAATAACATCTTTTTTTTGTACATCATTTAGAAAATAACAGCCGTTCTTTGATAATGTTTCAATATCAATACCTCTAATTAAACCATAATCTTTTCGATAAGGATCTTCATCAAAATAATAACAAGATTTATAATAGTCAAGCAAGGCCTTTACTTCTGTATCGTATTGCAACCAACTAAAGTGACCTGTATATTTATCAATCTTATTTTTACACGATTCGGGAACATCGTAATGAGAAAATTCTATTATTTCAGAAGACTGTATCTTGTCAAGATATAGTTTTTGAACATCTTTGCATTCATTGACATTTAAAGAAGGATTGTATATTTTCCCTTTGATAATTGGCGTTTGTTCATTAAAGATAATGTCAAATATGGCTAACCAAAATTTAACAACTTCTCCATTAGCATTAACGTAATTAACGTGAAGTAACTTTTCGTTATAAATGGCTTGACGTATTAACTTCCCAATCTTTTCTCGTTTCTGATTTTTTGACATAGAATCTTTTGTCTCTAATGACAGACCTCGCAAAGGTAACACTTTTCTTTGGACAATTTTCGTACCTTTGTACAACAAGAAACAAGAGAAATAAGAAATGAAAATCAAACAATTGTTCTATTTGCCTTGGTGGTTTATGAAAGCACGATTTTTCGGGTGCAAACGCCCACTGCAAACCGTACTTTTCATAAGCGACCGCTGTAACTTACAATGCAAACATTGCTCGGTTTACCAACAAGAGAATCCTCATAACATGACCTACGATGAGGTTCGTCAGCATTTGGAATATTCATATAAATTAGGTTCACGTTATGTTGACTTCGAAGGTGGCGAGGTTATGATTTGGCGTGATGGTGATTATCGCATCAACGATTTGATTGACCTCGCAAAAGAGATTGGTTTTTTCTCTGCAACCATTACCACCAATGCACAGCTCCCCTTTGCAGGTTGCAACGCCGATAGCATTTGGGTGAGCCTCGATGGCGTTGGGCATTATCACGAGGAGGTACGAGGCAAAGGTACTTTTGCACGTTTAGAAAAAAATATTGCTTCATGCGGACATAAACATTTGAGTGTGAATATGGTAGTCAATACGCTTAATTACGAAAGCGTTGACGAAACCATTGAATATGCACTAAAAAATCCTGCTATAGAAATGATTTCTATCAACTTCCATACACCATTTCCTGAAACGGAATACTTGATGATTGACCCGAAACTCCGCAACGAAATCATTGACCGAGTTATTAATTACAAAAAACGCGGTTACCCGATTATGAATTCCATTTCTGGATTGAGAAAAATGAAAAACATGAACTTCAAAAAACATTGTTGGGTAACTAACTTTATTTATCCCGATGGCTCACATGGCAACTGCATTGGCGAGGGAACTGCCATTTGCAATGATTGCGGATTTTGTATGGCAGGAGAAATGGCATCGGTTTTCAACTTTTGTCCCGACACTATTTTTGCAGGACTAAAACTGCGAGGATAAACGTAACTCAATGGATAAGATTTTAGTTTTTTCTCCGCAAAGTTCAGTACGATTAGCTTATGTATTAGAATATTTTTCTAATACGTTAGAGTTAAATTTTTGTCATACCAATAATTTTGAGGAGTTCAAAGATGCTACCGATATCCGTATAAACTATTCAACAATATCATTTGATAATGTTTTGCAGGTATTGCCATCGAATTTATTGTTTGAGAATGATATTCGTCCGCAACAAACAGAATGTTATGAATGGCATCAATTGCCTTGTTTTTTTGTTACCGATAAAAGAAATGACAAAATTCCTTTCGATATTTTTGCGGCAACTTTTTATTTAATAACACGTTATGAGGAATATCTCGCTATAGATTTTGACGAACATAATCGTTTCTCTCCTAAGGAATGTCTTGCTTTTCAAAATGGTTTTTTGCATCGACCAATAATTGATTTATGGGCGTTCGAACTATTAAAATTGCTAAAACCTAATCATAAAATAGAACGCAAATTTGAACTTTTACCAACTATTGATGTAGATAACTTTTACAAATATCGCCGTAAAGGTGTGATTGGTTCTGCGTTTTTATTTATGAAAACATTGCTAAAAAGGGATTTAGCAGATGCAAAAACTCGATTAAAAGTACTTTTAGGAACGCAAGATGACCCTTTTTTTAATTTTGATGATATTTTAGATTTACATTGTGAATTTGACCTTGTCCCGCGATTTTTCTTTCATGTTGGAGGCTGTGGTCGTTTCGATAAAAAGGTGTTATTCCCAACGCAATCAAATCGTTATAATAACGCTATACGACAAATTGCACAAGTGACACATATTGGAATTCATCCTTCGTATAATGCAGCTTTCTCGGAAGGAAATTTTTGGAACGAAAAAAAACGTTTAGAAAAAATTGTGGGCAGAAATATCTGCCGCAATCGTTTTCATTTTTTACGATTCCAACTTCCTGAAAGTTATCGAATGCTTGTCAAACAAGGCATTAAAAGTGATTATTCAATGTTGTATGCTAACGAATTAGGATTTCGTGCTGGTACGTCGTTGCCTTTTATGTTTTTTGACCTAAAAGAAAATAAAAAAAGTTCGTTGAAAGTATATCCAACGGCAATTATGGATGCTACTTTATTAAAAAAGATGCATTTAGGAATAGGCAATCTTTTTAACTTAGCCAACGAAATGATGAACGATGTAATGAAAACAAGAGGTGTTTTTGTTACGTTGTTTCATAACGAACATTTAGCTAACAACTTTATCTTAGATTTTTATAAAAAATTGCTAAAAACTTATGTCGACAAAAACGTATAAATATAGACGTATAGCTGTAAAAATTGGAAGTAATGTACTCACTACATCGAACGGAACTCTTGATACGGAACGTATGCAACAACTTGTTGAGCAGTTATCGGAACTGCACAAAAATGGCGTTGAAGTGATTTTGATCTCATCTGGAGCAGTCGCTTCTGGGCGTTCGGAAATTACCCCTCGAAAGAAACTGGATGCGGTTGAAATACGACAACTTTTTTCGGCTATTGGACAAGTAAAACTTATTAATAATTATTACGAACTTTTCCGTAAAAAAGGAATTGTTTGTGGACAAGTTTTAACCACAAAAGAAAATTTTGGGACACGTAGGCATTACCTTAATCAAAAGCAATGCATGGAGGTGATGCTTGAAAATGGTGTTGTCCCTATCGTTAACGAAAATGATACAATATCGGTTACGGAATTGATGTTTACGGACAACGATGAGCTTTCTGGTCTTATTGCAACGATGATGGATGTTGATACACTTATCATTCTTAGCAATATCGATGGAATTTTTGATGGCAATCCTTCGCTTGCATCTACAAATCTTATTTATGAGGTAAATCTTAATCAGAATTTAGGACAATACATACAAACAACAAAATCGTCGTTTGGGCGAGGAGGTATGCTCACAAAATGTAAGATAGCTCGACAAGTCGCTCGCGAAGGTATTCCTGTTTATATAGCCAATGGAAAACGTGATGATATTTTGACACAGATTCTTACCGACACCACAAAAACTTATACTAAATTTTTGCCCGATGAAAAATCACCATCAAGTGTAAAAAAATGGATTGCTCATTCACGTGATTTTGCTAAAGGTAGTGTTGTTATAAATCAGGGTGCAAAAAATGCTCTTTTGAGTAACATTGCTCATAGTCTTTTACCCATTGGTGTTGTAAGAGTTGTAGGTGAATTTCAGAAATACGATATTGTAACAATTATTGATGAGGAAGGTCAGTCTATCGGTGTTGGAAAAATTGAATTCGATCATGAAAAATCAAGGCTCTTGATGGGCAAACCTCACCAAAAGCCTTTGATTCATTACAACTATCTTTGTTTATTCTAAATCTTATTTTTTAGTTCTGGATACGATATTCGTATGTGATAAATGTTTTTTAATTTTTCTTTAAAAACATTTTTTACCAACTCTATATGTCGGAATGTTATCGGTGCATTTTTGAATGCTCCTTCTGCAATCTGACCATCGATAACTTTTTCAACCATTTTGTCAATGGATTCTTCCGAATGTTCGGCGAGACTTTTAGATGTTGCTTCTACTGCATCAGCCATCATTACAATCGCCATTTCTTTTGTACTTGGCAGAGGCCCTTTGTACGAGAAAGCTTCTTCGTTAATTTCTTTATCAGGATATTTGTTTTTGAACGAGTTGTAGAAAAAACGTGTTTTGCTCATTCCATGATGTGTCCGAATAAAATCAATTATTTGTGAAGGTAAGTTGTTCTTTTCCGCAATTTTTGTTCCGTCAGCTACATGCGAAATAATAATCTGTGCAGCTTCTTCGAAATCTTTTTGTAACAGTGGGTTGTTGTTGGCTAATTGATTCTCGGTGAAATAGAATGGATGTTCCATCTTCCCAATATCGTGATAGAGTGCTCCTGTACGTGTCAAAAGTACATTTGCATTGATACTTTTTGCTGCTTCGGTAGCAAGATTTGCTACTTGAAGCGAGTGCTGAAATGTACCCGGAGTTGTTTCTGCAAACTGCAATAGTAATTTATTATTCACATTTGAGAGTTCTACCAAAGTAATATCTGATAAAAATCCGAATGCTTTTTCGAAAATGAATATTAAACCATAAGCAAACAGAAGTGTAAAACAATTCAATAAGAAATAAATATAAGTTTGCCATTTTATTTCAACGAATTCTCCTTTGAGCATTAATACACAGGCTGTGTACATAATGGCATACGAAAGGAAAATATAGGTTGCCGTTTGCACAAGTTGTGAACGTTGGGTGAGATTTTTCAACGAAGAAACAGCTGTCATTCCTGCTGTAATCTGCAAAACAATAAATTCTAATGGAAATGGGACAATAAACGATACTAATAATATCGTAATAATATGCGTAAATAATGCTGTGCGAGAATCGAAAAATATACGAATAATAATAGGTTGTAGTGTAAATGGCACAATGTAAATGCTCCAATTTGTATGGGTTAAAACTAATGACGATAGGGCTACTGTCGATACAAGCATAACCATCATAAAAATTAGATTCTTAGTTGATCCTGTTATTTTTGGACGAAACAAAAACAGATAAAAGGTAAACAACAAAAGAATGCCTATTACAAAAATTACTTCGCCAAAAATCATTACTATCTCTTTGTTTTTTGACAGTTCCTGACGCTCTGTATAGGCTTTTAGTGACGAGAGTATTCTAAATGCTTTTTCATCTACAACTTCGCCCGGACCGATGATTCGTTCTCCTTTTTGGAATAACCCTTCCGTATTTAAAATAGTTTTCAGTAAATCTTCTTTCGCTTTTGCGGAGAGAACCTTGTCATAATTCATATTTGGTGTCAGAAAACGACTCAAACTCATCAATTTTAAATTGTTGTTAGAAAATAATGCCAATGTCGAATCCAAATATTCGTAGGCAGATTTGTTGGTGAAAAAATCTTTTACAGATTCTTTCTGTGTTTTTATTCCGTCAATAATAAATACGTTCGAACATTGTATGTCGTCTAATATTCCTTTGTCCTCTACGCTGACAATTCCTCTTCGGTAGATTTCTTCCAGTACATTTTTTAATGAAGTTTTTAGACTTGCCTCGATGTCGCTATCTGCAATCATTGCCTCTATTTTCTTAACTCCAATAAGTGTATCTTTTCGGAAGTAAGGAGCGTAAGAACGCATAACGCTGTCTCGTTCGCTTTCCAAGGCTTTCTCTGATTTTAATATTGGAAAATTGTATGGTGAAGTGAGCAATTCGTATTGCCAAGGTTTGTTTTTCTCAAACTGATAACGGAATTGTTGTTTTTGTGGTAAAAAATAAAATACCAATGCTGCCGTAAAAACAAAAATAGCAATGTGAATAATATTTCGTAAACCTTTCTTTGTAATTCTAATTTTCATAATCTTATCATTAAATTGGTTCAAAGATAAAAATAAAAGCCGTGTTTTTAGGTATTATTATATGTCAAACAATTGTTTCTGAAAAAATGTTCCTACTTTTGTATGAAACTCGGCAACAAAACAAACTCAATGTATCGTATAAAAGTCACACTTTTAATAATTGTTTTAATTGTTTCTGTTAATGTTTGGTCGCAAACTTTTCTTTGGGATGTTGATTTTCGTTTTCAGTTCGATAATCGTGAATATAAAAGCAATTTGACACATTCGGGGACACTTTTTGGTGCAAAACTCGCTCCTGAAATTGGTATCGGATGGGATAATAAAAAAACAGGAACTAATGCCCTTATGCTTGGTATAGATGTAACTGCCAATTTTGGTGCAAAACTGTTTAATCCTATTCCAGAGTTGTTGCTATACTATTCGTATCAATCGCCACGATTTAAAGCTTATGCAGGTTTGTTGCCTCGACATAAAATGATAGGCGACTACTCAAATGCATTTTTCAATGATTCTATTCGTTTTTACGATGCTACCATCGAAGGATTACTTCTCAATTATAAAGACCCTTGGGGTTATGTGGAGTTTGGTTGCGATTGGAATAGTATGTATTCGAAAGAAAATCGTGAGAAATTTATGCTTTTTTCGGCAGGCAGATTTCATTACAAATGGTTTAATATGGGCTATGCTTTTCAGATGTATCACTTTGCAGGAAGTTATTCAGAAAAAGGTGTTATTGACAATTTGCTGTTTAGCCCTTATGTCGGTTTCGATGTTTCAAGCGTTACTCCGTTAGATACTTTATATGTAAAACTTGCTTATTTGCAAGGTTATCAATGGGATCGTACTCAGGGTTTTAGTGCAAGGCAATATCCTAAAGGAGGACAAATTGACTTTCAAATAGAAAAGTGGGGTGTTGGTGTTTACAATGCTTTTTACTTTGGCGAAAATCAAATGCCATATTTCGAAAAACATAGACACAATCTTTATTGGGGCGAAGATTATTATCGTACGAACAAATTCTACAATCGACTTGAAGTTTATTGGCATCCAATAAAAAGCGATGATTTGGATTTGAAGATAAAATCCGTTCATCATTTCGAAGGAAAACATTGGGGTTGGCAGCAAGTTGTCGCCTTGGGTGTAAACATCAACAACGGAATGTTTCAGTCGTTTAAAAATAGTAAAAAATGGTGGAAAAAAGAAAAAGACGCCATCAATGAACAATAAAAATAATACGTTTGCGTTTTTAATTTGTAGAAAACTTAAAAACATATTGCCTATGACAAAAACTACACTCTCTACCAATAAAAAATCGAATAATAAACAAAAAGGACCGAAAGAGTCATCTTTGAGAGCGATTCTTGAATTTGCTTCCTCTTATCGATTCCAGAAAGTGAATCTTCTTAATATTGAATATTCCTTAAACTAATTTTTATGACTAAAATAATAGCTCCCTCATTGCTATCGGCAAATTTTGGAAATTTGTCTGATGACGTTGAAATGATTAACAAGAGTGATGCTGAATGGTTGCATCTCGACATTATGGACGGTGTGTTTGTTCCAAACATTTCGTTTGGCATTCCTGTAGTGAAAGCGGTTCGTAAGCTTACCGATAAATTTTTGGATACACATCTTATGATTGTAGAACCTGACAAGTATATCGACCGTTTTGCCGATTGCGGAGTTGATATGCTTAATTTGCATTACGAGGCTTGCACGCATTTACATCGTGCCATACAACATATTCATTCACGCGATATGAAAGCTGGTGTTACGCTTAACCCAAGCAGTCCTGTTGCTTTGCTCGAAGATATAGTGTGCGATGTAGATATGGTATTGTTGATGGCCGTGAACCCCGGTTTTGGGGGGCAACCTTTTATAGAAAATACCTACAACAAAGTAACCCAACTAAAAGAACTTCTACTTCGTAAAAACAGTAACGCTCTGATAGAAGTTGATGGCGGCGTAAACCATACGAATGCTCCAAAGCTATTCGAAGCGGGTGCCGACGTGTTGGTAGCGGGGCAATATGTGTTTGGTGCAAAAAATCCTCCAGAAGCAATCTTGAAATTATTACGATAAGTTCGAAAAAAAATAGTTACTTTTGACCGAAATTTTAAACATTTTTTTGCCTATGAAATAAAACTGCGTATTTTTTACGCACATCTTGAAAATATTGGAAAAGCGTTTTAGCTTATTCTTTCTCTCATAAAGTTTAGCGACTAAAAAAGACACGAAAGGATATTCATAAAATGTTCACGCGAAAGCGTGGACTTTTATTCTATCTTGTGTGTCATGGTTACGCTAAACACCTTTGAGAGCGAGATACATTAAAAGTACCCACGCTTTTTTATGTGCGTAATTTTTAGATCCATCGGTACTTCGGAGTAACTCGAAAAGCCGTAAAGTGAGTAGAGATGTTTATTAAAATTTATAAAAAAATGAAAAAATTATTTGTATTATTCTTTTCTTTATTATCTGTGTTTTGTATAGCACAAAATACAGTCGTTATTCAATCTTCTAATGGAAGTTCGTCATCTTCTCAAGATAATTCTTATTATATACAAGGTATTTCTTCTAGAGAAAATATTGGTGGAGTTGATGTAAGTTTTCTTACCAGTGGTGATCCATATGGAAATCCTTATTTAAGAAGAGTTGTTTTTAAGAACTATAGAGATTATCCTGTGACTGTATTATATGAATTTACTTATGGTCATCCTCAAGGTTCAACTCCTAATATGAAAGAAGAAGGGTCCATAACTTTAGACGCAAAGGAACAAAAATCATTAAGTAGAATGTATAATTCTGCAAGAAGTATGAAGATGATTGTAAGAAAATTAGATTAAAGAACTTTATAAGAATATTAAGAAAGAGCCGTCAGATGACGGCTCTTTTATTTTTATTGTTTCTCGGGTTGGTGTTTGTACTTGAATAGTACGGCAAACAGCAGTGCTACTACAAGAGCAAATCCCGCAAAAATATACCACACCATAGCCCAGTCGGCAGGACCACCACGTCCGACTAAAAGTCCTTCGGCATTGTAAGTACAATATAGATTGACAATTTTTTGAGCTGAGAGCGTTCCTACTGTCGCACCAATGCCATTGGTCATAAGCATAAACAATCCTTGTGCCGACGAACGCATGGAAGAATGAACTTCTTTATCGACAAATAACGAGCCTGAAATATTGAAAAAATCGAATGCCATACCGTACACAATCATCGAGAGTACAAACAACCAGACTCCGCCACCCGGGTTACCAAGCCCAAATAAACCGAAGCGTAGCATCCAAGCAAACATAGCCATAAGCATTACATTTTTTATTCCGAAACGTTTCAAGAAAAACGGTATCAACAGAATGCAAAGTGTTTCAGAAATTTGCGAAAGCGAAATCAAAATGTTGGCATGTTTTACGCCAAACGTATCGGAAAACTCTGTGTATGCACCAAAACTGGAAATAAATGGATTGGCAAAACCATTGGTTATCTGAAGCATCATACCGAGTAACATCGAGAAGGTAAAGAAAATAGCCATCTTTTTTTCTTTGAATAGGCTAAACGCTTTTAAGCCAAGAGCTTCAACCATACTCTTACTTTCGTCGCTGTTTGCTATAGGGCATTGTGGCAATGTAAATGAATAAAACGCCAAAAGCAAACCTAACCCTCCGCTAACAGCAAATTGTTCCGCCGTAGTTTGAAATCCGAGCAGATCAACAGCCCACATTGAGCAAATGAATCCTACTGTACCAAATACTCGAATAGGAGGAAATTCTTTTACTGTATCCAATCCAGCTTTGTCTAAAGCATTGTAAGCTACCGAATTAGATAAGGCTAAAGTTGGCATGTAAAATGCTACGCTTAGCGAATATAGCGTGAAAATCGTAAGAAAGTCTGCTTGTTCGAAAGTCAATCCGTACCATCCTGCTGCAATCATCAATGCTCCCGCAATACCATGGCAAATACCTAACAACTTTTGTGCAGGAATCCAGCGGTCAGCTACGATACCCATCAATGCGGGCATAAAAATAGAAACAATGCCTTGAACAGAGTAAAACCAACCAATGTTTCCAATCCCTGCTTTACCAAGATAACTTCCCATAGAAGTAAGATACGCCCCCCAAACAGCAAATTGGAGGAAATTCATTACAATCAATCTGATTTTTAAATTCATAAACTTATTTTTTAGTCAATCGTATTCGTCTGATATATACAAAGGTATAATATTTTCTACAAGGTGTTTTTATTTATATAACAAAAAAATTGTTGGTTTTTTGTTGAGATCGGGCAATGAATTTTTCCAAACATTTAGAGGTTTGGTTTTTATAAATTCATTGTCGGTAGTGATTTCTGCAGCAATACATAATTTTGTCGTTGAACGACAATGGGTTATAAAATCTTGTACGATTTTGTTGTTGCGATAGGGTGTCTCGATGAAGATTTGAGTTTGATTTTCGTTATAAATTCTGCTTTCTAATGTTTTTAAACGTTTTGAGCGTTTGTCGTTATTGATAGGTAAATAACCCTCGAAAGCAAAAGATTGTCCGTTGAATCCAGAAGCCATCAATGCTAATAGGATCGACGATGGTCCCACTAGTGGAACTACCTTGATGTTTTTCTGTTGAGCCAATTCTACAATCAACGCTCCGGGGTCTGCAACTGCAGGACAGCCAGCTTCCGAAATTATACCAACATTATTACCATTGAGTAAGGGTTCGATGTAATGGCTGATGTTTCGTAAGTCTGAATGCTGATTCAACTCGAAAAAAGTGAGTTTATCAATGTCAATGCTTTTGTTCACTTTTTTCAAAAAGCGACGTGTAGTACGAATATCTTCTACAATGAAGTATTTTATGCTGTTGATTATGCTTGTATTGACTGCAGGCAAAACTTTCTCGGTAGAACATTCGCCTAACAAGTTTGGAATAAGATAAAGAGTTCCGTTCATTCGTAGTACTTGTTTTCTATTTTTCGTAAATCAATGGTTTGCTGTTGAATACGTTTTTGCATCATAAGCAATTCTTTTTCTATGGTTATAATTTCCCACGACAGATTTTCTCGTTCTTCGCCCTCGCTTTTTGAATAATCATTGCGTTTGTCATTCAGTTTTTTCTGCAATAAATCAAAATCGCTTTTTAGAATCTGTAATGCAAGAAAACGATTTTTTGTTTCATCGCTTTTGAAGTTATCGAGGCTGTGGTATGTTGTCTCAGCATTGATAATGAAATTTATTCCATTATTTTTGTCTTGTGTTTGTTTGTTTTTATTTGCAGATTCTTTTTGTGGTAAAGTAATCTTTGCTTTCTTATACTTTTTTAATTGAGCATAAGCACAAAGGGTAACAGAATCAACATCTTTAACAAATGCTTTATCTTTTTTGAAAGAAAATCGATAGATAGCAACAGATTCTTTTTCTTGATTTCTGTCGGTTGCAAAAATGCCAATGCCATTGATTTCATCAATAGCAAACATATAGTCGTTAGCGGTAGAATTAAAAGGCATTCCTATGTTTTTTGCTGGTAGGTATTCGTTGGTAATAGGACTGAATCGTGTCATATAAATATCAAAACCTCCTAATCCTTCGGGATTGTCCGATGCAAAATACAGTGTTATGCCATCAGCCATCATAAAAGGGAAACTCTCGTTGTAGTTGGTGTTGATGTTTTTTGAAATAGAAGTAGGTTCGCTCCAATCGTTTAACAAAAGATAGGAGTAGAAGATGTCAAGCTGCGAATTTTTGTCAGAAGAGAAAAATTTGCGGTCCTTACGTTCGCTTATGTATGAAGTTTTTTCTTTTGATATTTGCTTGATGGACCCGTTTTCGTGAGGCAATTGATATTTCGATAGAAAATTTGTTTTCTCGACAACAATAGTGTCAATTATTTCAATGAGTTCTATATGTTTGAGCATTTCGGCACCAACTATACATTGTTTTTGTTTTAGAGCGAGTTCGTCATCGCTTTTGGTTGTCTCTAAAAATAACTCGTATTCTTTTGCTGCTTGTTCGAAATGATATTCCGAAAAGTACAAATCGCCCATCAACCGATGTCCTTGTGGATATTTTTTGTTGGATATATCAAAATAGTTTTTTGCTGAAAGGTCGCCCAACGAATAAAGACATTTTGCATAACAATAGTTTAATAATGCATCTTTTGGCTTTTTCTTTAAAAGTTGCTCGTAAATGTTTTTTGCTTCGGTATAATTCCCATTATTAAATAAAGTTTCGGCATCGGTTTTTGTTTGAGCAGTGAGCGTGAAACTTATTCCAAGGATGTAAACGATGATGAAAAGAATATTTTTTTTCATTTGTATTTCATATAAAACTAAAAAAACCGCTTGATGATTTTTCAGGCGGTTTCTTTGCTATTGAAAAATAGATTATTGTAAACGGAACAAAATTGGTAACGTAAAGCGACAGTTTACAGCTTTGCCACGTTGTTTACCAGGGGTCCATTTAGGCATACTTTGAACCACACGGATAGCTTCACGGTCAAGACTTGGGTCAATGCCACGAGCCACAACAATATCTTTTATTGTACCGTCTTTCCATACTGTAAATTGACAAACTACACGTCCTTGTATATTGTTTTCTGCTGCGATACTAGGATATTTAATATTTTCTGCAAGATATTCCATCAATGCTTTACGACCACCAGGGAATTCAGGCATATTTTCTACAACTTGGAATACTACGTTTTCTTCAGGATCTTCCTCTTCTACTTGTACAGGTACTGCAATGATTTCTTGTACTGTTTTTTCATCATCTTCGGTAGAGAAGTCGATTGATTCTGTTTCCTTGTCATCTTCTACAATTTCAATTTCTTCTATAACCTCAGGAGCTGGAGGCGGAGGAGGTGGAGGAGTCTCTTCTTGAAAAGTTTGTTCTATTTCTTCCTCAAAGATTAAAGCCTCATCAATGCTTGTATCTTCATACTTTGTTACTTCCTTTTGTGTCCACTCAAAGCCTACATAAATTAAAGCTAAAGCGAATACTAATCCCATGAGAATATAGGTAAGTTTTTTGTTCTCAAGGTCAGCCATCGGTGATTTCTTCGAATTTATACTCATAATATTGAAATTTATTTAGAATCAAATTTTGGCAAATATACTATATTTTTTTAAAACAATGGTATTGACTATTTATTTTTCGAGTAATGATTTTTTACGATATTTATTTGATTTCTTGTTTTTATTAATTTAAGCATTTTAACTTTGCAAAAAAATAGTAGTATGGCAGTTTTTTATGCACCTGACATTCTGAGAAGTCCGATTTTGCCTGAAGAAGAATCTCTTCATTGCAGTAAGGTACTACGTTTGCAAATAGGAGATGAGGTGAGTATAATTGATGGTAGAGGGGGATTTTTTAAAGCTCGTATTATTATACCACATGCAAAACGTACCGAAGTTGAGATTATCGAGAAAGAAATTTTTGAGCAAAAACCTTTTGGTGTGCATATTGCTATTGCCCCTACTAAAAATATGGATAGAATAGAGTGGTTTTTAGAAAAAACAACAGAAATAGGAATTACGGAAATTACACCTTTGTTGTGTGCACATTCGGAACGTAAACAAATAAATATAGAACGTATGTTTAAGATTTTGGTTTCGGCGACAAAACAATCTAAACATGTTTTTCTGCCGAAACTGAATCCGCTTTGTTCTTTTGATAAATTTATAAAGGAAGCTTTGGCAGATAGTTTGTTCATAGCACATTGTATGCAAGCAAAAAGGCAAGCATTACTTGATGTTTGTCCGAAAGGTAAAGATGTGCTTGTGTTAATTGGCCCAGAGGGCGATTTTTCGGAAAGTGAAATTTTATTAGCTCTTTCAAAAGGTTTTGTTCCTGTTTCGTTGGGCGATAGCCGTTTGCGTACTGAGACGGCTGGTGTTGTGGCTTGCCATATCGTCAATTTGGTACAACAGATATAATTTTAAAAAAGTGTCGGATGATTTTCTTCCAACTGTTTTAAAATTGTTGTCATAAGAGTCTCACGAATGAAACGAGACTGATTCTTTATACGATATTTTTCTATATGACGATTGAATGTTTTCATCTCTTCGTCGTTAAAAAGAAAACTAATACGGTGCGTACGATGTAATGTAACGCGTTTAGAAGGTTGTAGAGTTTTCTTTTTCCGTTTTTTCATTTTATAGAATTTTTTATTCTGCAAATTCTTTTATTTCTTCCCAAACATCAGGATCAATAGTCGTTCCTATCGTTTGAACAACTTTGCTCGCAACAAAAGAACCTATTTCCCCACAACGTTGTAAGTCCATATTGTTAGCAATTCCATATAAAAATCCTGAAGCATAGAGGTCGCCAGCTCCAGTTGTGTCAATTGCTTTCACAATAGGAGTTCCTATTCTGAATGTTGTGTTTCCTTTTTGTATAAAGGAGCCTTCTTTGCCAACTTTTACAATGGCAATTTCGCATAAATCTGCAATTTCTTGAAGTGCTTCTTCTGCAGCTTTTCCTGTAAAAGCAATAGCTTCTTCTTCGTTTGCAAAAGCATAGTCGATGTAATTATTCAGTAAATAACGTAGAAAATCACGGTTAGTTTCTACTATGTTATAACTTGCTAAATCAAGTGAAACTTTTAGTCCTGCCTCTTTGGCGAGACGTACAGCTTTTTCTATTAATTCGTGGTTCTGTACTAAATATCCTTCGATATGAAAAATGTCAAATCCTTGAAATTGCTCTATGCAAATATCATCAGGCGTGAGTTCGCTTGCTGCTCCAAGATGTGTACACATTGTTCGCTCACTATCAGGTGATATAAGTGCAATGCAACAGCCTGAATGTTGTTTTGAATATTGCATTTGGACTTTTACGCCTAAACGCTCAATGTCTTTTTTGAAAAATGTGCCAATATCGTCGTGTCCTATTTTCCCAATAAAACCTGTTTGTAACCCTAAATTTGATAATCCTCGTATAGTGTTAGCAACTGAACCTCCTGTTGCCATTTTTTTTTCAAGATTTGAAGTGTGGCTGTTGATTTCAGACATCTTGTTTTTGTCAATAAGTTGCATACTCCCTTTAGGGATTTGTAACTTTGCGAGCGTTTTGTCTGACTCTATGAGCATTAAGACGTCAACTAAAGCGTTCCCTAAACCAAGAATTTTTTTTCTCATTTTTATCATATAAATTTAATAAAAAAAGCCGCTCAATTGAGCGACTTTGCTCTTCAGGTAGGACTTGAACCTACGACCCTCTGATTAACAGTCAGATGCTCTAACCGACTGAGCTACTGAAGAATTTTTCTTTTGCGCTTCAAGATGGGCTTGAACCAACGACCCCCTGATTAACAGTCAGGTGCTCTAACCAACTGAGCTATTGAAGCTTTTTAAAACTTTCCTTGTGGAAAAGTGTTGCAAAGGTAATATCTAATTTTTAATTGTGCAATTTTTAAAAAGAAATATTTTACTTATCTTTGATGAAGTTTTCAATAATAAATATTTGTATAAAAATATGGTGAATGCAATAAAGAAGGTGCTATATCCAATGGCAGGCGTTTTGCTAACTACAAGTTGCTCGAAAGAGGCAAAAACTCCAACAAATATTGTTTTTATAATGACAGATGATCATTCGTATCAGACTATTAGTGCTTATGGAAAATCTTATATAAATACACCAAATATTGATAGAATTGGAAATGAGGGTGTAGTTTTTACGAATAGTTTTGTGGCGAACTCTATTAGCGGACCGAGTCGTGCGTGTGCTATTACAGGAAAACATAGCCATAAAAATGGCTATATGAATAATATCGATTGTACGTTTGATGGCTCACAGCAGACTTTTCCTAAACTTTTGCAACAAGCAGGTTATGAGACAGCTTTAGTTGGAAAGTGGCACTTGATTTCGGAACCTACAGGTTTTGATTATTGGAATATACTTATAGGACAAGGCGACTACTATAATCCGTTTTTTATTGAAAACGGTGAACAAAAACAAATAGAAGGTTATGCTACGACTATCACTACCGATATTGCTTTGGATTGGTTGGAGCATAAACGCGATAAAGACAAACCGTTTTGCTTAATGTTGCATCACAAAGCTCCGCATCGTACATGGATGCCCGAATTGTGTGATTTAGGGGCTTTTGATTCGATAAAATTGGATTTGCCTGACAATTTTTTTGATACCTACGAAGGTCGTTTAGCTGCTTCGGAACAAGAAATGAGTATTTTTAAAGATATGGATTTGGTTTATGACCTTAAGATGGCTGATAAAGAAAACGAAATCCATTCTTCGCATCTAGAAAAGTGGGGACGAAAAATTTACGAACAAGATTTAACTTCAGAGCAAAAAAAACAGTGGGATGCTTATTACGATCCAATAATTGCTGATTTTAAATCGAAAAAACTTTCGGGAGAGGCTTTGGCACGATGGAAATACGAGCGTTATATGCGTGATTATTTAAGTGTGATTAAATCGGTGGATAGAAATGTTGGCCGTGTAATGGATTATTTGGAAGAGAATGATTTATTAGAAAAAACATTGGTGGTGTATGTCTCTGATCAAGGATTTTATATGGGTGAGCATGGTTGGTTTGACAAACGTTTTATGTACGAAGAGTCGTTCCGTACACCGTTGTTGATGCGTTTGCCGAATGGGAAAAAGGGTAATATAGATGCTTTGGTACAAAATATTGATTATGCTCCTACTTTTCTTGAACTTGCAGGCGTAGATGTGCCTGATGATATTCAAGGTGTATCATTGTTACCTCTTTTGAAAGGAGAAACCGATAGCATGGAACGTACATCGTTGTATTATCATTTTTATGAATACCCTTCGGAGCATGCTGTGAAACGCCATTATGGAATACGTACTTCGCGTTATAAATTAATACATTTTTATAATGATATTGATGTGTGGGAATTATACGATTTGCAGAATGATCCATCGGAAATGAATAATATTTATGACGAAAATTTACTTTTGGTAGATTCCTTAAAAAATGAACTTTTTGTTTTGCAAGAGCAATACGATGATTCGATAAGATTTATGCAGCAGTAGTTTTTTTGTTTTTTTAACAATGTGTTTTTTGTGTTTTTTTGAACAAATTTTATATTTGTGATGTTTAATAGATGTGAAACTTTAAAATTAAGAGTTATGAAAACAAAAAAAATGACATTGTTCGTAGTATTGATGATGTTGCCTCTTTCGTTGGTGAGTTGCGATCGTGAAGTAGTACTTCCTGATTCCGATGTTCCTGTTGAAATTAAAAATTACGTAGCCGAACATTTCTTGGGGGATCCTATTTTGCAATCTATAAAAGATTATGATGGTGTCGAAATGACTTATGATATTTTGTTGAAATCGATGACAAAACTTGAGTTTAACCGTAAAAAAGAGATTATAAAAATAGAAGCTCCTACGGGTGGAGCATTGCCGAATAGTGTTCTTTCGCAAAGTATCGTAGAATATGTTACTAAAAATTATCCTACATCAAGAATTACAGAATGGGCGTGGGATAGAGAAGGAACAAAAATGTATCAAGACGTAGAGTTAGATGATGGTCGTATTGATTTAACTTTCGATGCTAATGGAATTTTTTATAGAATCGGTGATTAAAGACTCTTTTAACATATATAAATGTAGAACGCTTACAAATTTGTAAGCGTTTTTTTATGGAGAACTACGATTTAAAAGCGTATTTTTGCATTTGAAAAAGTTATACGTGGATTATCAGTTAGTATCAGAATATCAGCCTACGGGCGACCAACCTGAAGCTATCCGTCAGTTGGTCGAAGGTTTGTGTCAAGGCTCGCATTTCCAAACATTGTTAGGAGTTACAGGTTCTGGCAAAACTTTTACTGCTGCAAATGTTATTGCACAAATTGGTAAACCAACACTCGTTTTGAGTCATAATAAAACGTTGGCGGCACAACTTTATACTGAACTAAAAGGCTTTTTCCCGAATAATGCTGTAGAATACTTTGTTTCCTATTATGACTATTATCAACCTGAAGCATATATCCCACACACCGATACTTATATAGAAAAGGATTTAGCCATAAACGATGAAATTGAAAAACTGCGTTTGTCGGCAACTTCGGCATTGTTGTCAGGGCGGAGCGATGTGGTGGTGGTTTCGTCGGTTTCTTGTCTTTACGGCATTGGCAATCCTGCTGATTTTTACGAAAATAGAATAGTTCTACGCATCGGGCAACAACTTGTGCGTGATGTATATTTGCGTCAGTTGGTCGATAATCAGTATGTGCGTAACGATATTGAACTTAATCGTGGAAATTTCAGAGTTAAGGGCGATTCGGTTGATTTGTTTTTGGCGTATGCAGATTATATTCTTCGTGTTACGTTTTGGGGCGATGAGGTGGAGACTATAGAAGCGGTAGATCCGATTTCGGGACGAGTATTTGAGCGACACAACGATTTTTTTATTTATCCAGCAAATATTTTTGTGCCTAACAAAGAGCGAATGCAGTCGGCTATTCGTGCTATACAAGACGATTTGGTGTTGCGTATTGCAGAGTTGCAAGAAATGGGTAAAGCTTATGAGGCTAAACGCTTAGAAGAACGAGTGAATTACGATTTGGAAATGATTCGTGAGTTGGGTTATTGCTCGGGCGTAGAGAATTATTCTCGTTATTTCGATGGGCGTAAACCCGGCGATCGTCCGTTTTGTTTACTCGATTATTTCCCTGATGATTTTTTGCTAATTATAGATGAGAGCCACGTTACGATACCACAAATAAAAGCTATGTATGGTGGCGATGCTGCTCGCAAGAAGAATTTGATTGATTATGGTTTCCGTTTACCTGCGGCAGTAGATAATCGCCCGTTGCGATTCGATGAGTTTGAAGATTTGGTTAAAAATGCTGTTTACGTTAGTGCAACACCTGCAGAGTACGAACTCAGAAAGTCGGAAGGTGTTGTCGTAGAGCAGTTGATTCGTCCAACAGGTCTGCTCGACCCTCTCATAGAAGTTCGCCCGAGTCTGAATCAAATAGACGATTTGTTGGAAGAAATTAACTTACGTTCCGAACGAGATGAACGAGTGTTGGTTACGACTCTTACAAAACGAATGGCCGAGGAACTGACAAGTTATTTGCTGAAAATAGGAGTGCGATGCACTTATATTCACTCCGATGTAGAAACGCTGGAGCGTGTGCAAATAATGGACGATTTGCGAAACGGATTGTACGATGTGTTGGTAGGAGTGAATCTCTTGCGTGAGGGTTTGGATTTGCCTCAAGTGTCGTTGGTCGCAATTTTAGATGCGGACAAAGAAGGATTTTTGCGGTCGCATCGTGCTTTGACGCAGACGGTTGGGCGTGCGGCACGACATCTTAATGGTAAAGCCATTATGTATGCCGACAACATTACCGATAGTATGAAACGAACTATTGACGAAACGAATCGACGTCGCGAAAAACAATTGAATTATAACGAGAAGCATAATATAGTACCTCAAGCTATTAAGAAAAACTTTGTGTCGTTGCTTGGGAAAAAACAAGACGTTAATGTTACTAAAAACTCCGAGAAGGATAGTGAAATTTTAGTAGAATCGATTGACCAATATAAGTCGTTGAGCGATCTTGATAGGGCAATTGCTCGAACTAAAAAACTGATGCAGGCTGCTGCAAAAAAAATGGAATTTATAGAAGCGGCTCAATACCGCGATCAGTTGAAAAAACTCGAAGAACTGAAAATCTCTGGAAAATTTTAAATCTATATGAAAATTAATCTAATAAACATAGGAGATGAGTTGCTCATTGGGCAAGTGGTGAATACGAACGCTTCGTGGATGGCGGAGTATTTGAATGAAAATGGAATGCGTGTAAAAACAGTTTTTACCATTGCCGACAATGCCGACGAGATAAAAAATGCTTTACAACAAGCTTTGCAAACTGCTGAAGCTATAATCATCACAGGTGGACTTGGCCCTACAAAAGATGACATCACCAAGTACACTTTATGTCAATTTTTCAACACGCATTTGGTGCTGCACAAGCCTTCGCTCGACAATGTGCGACAGATTTTTGAAAAACGCAATTACCCGATGACGCCACTCAACGAAGCACAGGCTTTGGTACCTGTTTGCTGCAGGGTGTTACTCAACAAGTGGGGGACGGCTCCGGGAATGTGGTTCGAAATGGATGGAAAAGTAGTGGTTTCGCTGCCGGGAGTTCCGTTCGAAATGCAGGGGTTGATGCGTGAAGAGGTTGTGCCGCTTTTGCAAGAAAAATTTTCTATTGAAAGCATCTATCATAAAAATGTTTTGATGTTTGGTATTGGCGAATCTTTTTTGTCGGACAAAATTGAATCGTGGGAATTGGCATTGCCCCAGAATATTCGCCTTGCTTATCTACCTAAAGATGGCGTTGTGCGGTTGCGGTTGAGTGCTTATGGCAACAACCTTGCTGAACTTGAAAAACAGGTGGCTTGTGAAGTGGAAAACTTGCGTACGTTGGCAGGTGAATATATTTTTGGTTACGATGACGATACGCTTGAGTTGGTTGTGGGGAAACTGCTTGCCGAACGAGGACTGACACTTGCAACGGCCGAGAGCTGTACAGGAGGAACCATTGCCCAACTGCTGACGAGCGTGTCCGGTGCATCGGCTTACTACATGGGTGGCGTGGTGGCGTATGCTAACGAGGCCAAGGAACAACTCCTCGGCGTGAAGCACGCAACGCTTGTACAATATGGTGCGGTGAGCCGGCAGACGGCAGAGGAGATGGCACTTGGAGCAAAGCAGCGTTTCGCTACCGACTGTGCCATTGCTACTACGGGCATAGCAGGCCCAACGGGCGGAACCAAAGAAAAACCCGTAGGCACGGTGTGGATAGCTGTGGCTGACTGTAGTGGCGTAGAGGCACAATGTTTTTCGTTTGGTGGCGATAGGGCGAAAAATGCTATGCGAGCCTCTTACCAAGCTTTGCGATGGCTACAAATGAAATTGGAATAAAGAAAAAGATTTGATGAATATAATCTTTTTTCTATCTTTGCTGATGTTCTGAAAAAGGAACAAAAGACATACTAAAAAAGCATTTTGCTTTATTTCTTTCTATCTGAAAGTTTGGCGACTAAAAGGCTGTGAAAGAATAAATGTTAAATGCTCACGTTCGTGGCGTGGGCTTGACTTTATTTCGTACAGCAAGGTTATGCCAAACACCTCAGATAGCGGGAAACAGTTGAGTTTCACGCTTTTTTTGTGTCCATAAACGAGCGATTTTTATTATTTTATTGTTTAATTTTTTAAAATTTAGTTTTTATGAGAAAACGTAGATTTTTGATGGCGGTTATGATGTTTGCCGCAGTGAGTATGGTTATTGTGTCATGTAAAAAAGACAACAACGAGGATTTTGATCCAAATGTTCAAACTCCAGCAAATCCCTACAATGGACATGATTATGTCGATTTGGGATTAAGTGTTAAATGGGCGACTTGTAATGTGGGAGCATCGCAGCCCGAACAATATGGTAATTATTTTGCGTGGGGAGAAGTTGCTCCTAAATATTATTACGATATGGGGTCATATAAATGGTGGACTATTGTGTGGATTGAAGATGAAAATGGCGGTTTTTGGGATGTGAAAAGCATTAATAAATATAATGTCAATAAGGAATATGGTAAGGTGGATGATAAAACGACACTTGACCTTTCAGATGATGCAGCTCGTATCAATATGGGAGGAATTTGGCGCATGCCAACTGTTGCAGAACAACAAGAACTCATTAATAAATGTACATGGAGTTGGATAAGAAAAAGTGGAGTATATGGTTATAATGTAACGAGTAAAATCAATGGTAATTCAATTTTTTTGCCAGCAGCAGGTTTTTACGCCGACAATGAACTAATTGATAATGAAGATCTCGCCGGATGTTATGCTTCAAGTTCTCTTTCTGACGAAAGTACACATTTTTATGTTATTGGGTTTGGCAAATCAAGATATCTTACGGACCAAGAAGAAAGTGTATTTGAACGTTCCTATGGGACGTCCATTCGTGGGGTATGTAAGTAAGGTGAATACTTGTTTTTTTAAGAGAACCAAATGGTTCTCTTTTTTTGTCATTAACAAATACCTATTACTACCTGCAAAAGAACTATCTCCCCTCGGCCACAATTTTCACCTGCGGTGCATTGAGGCGCGCCTTCAACCACAATTCAAATTGCTGTTGTTCAGTCGCTTGTGCCGATGCGTTCCACGCCACATTGACAACCGGAATCTGCTGTTTTTTAGCGGTTTTCACATCTATTTCATCGGCAATAGAGAACGTCATCGACTCGACACTCGGGAACAGCACTTTTACTTCGCGTACCAACTGCTCGGGCGTGATGGTCGATTTGTTTTCGAGTTGCTCAATTTGCTCGCGCAAACGCAAAATCGTCGAATCGCGCTCGGCCAACTGCACCTCTTTTCGTTCCAAAATCTGCTGAATCATCTCCGACTGCGCATCGATATCCAACGTATTGCCACCGGTCTGTCGCAGCACCAATTTGGCCTTCGATAACCCGAAATCGTCCAATCGTTTTTGCAGATATTCCACCTGCTCGGGAGCCAACGGAATGCCTACCAACGAGAGCGTAATGCTCTGTTCTTTAGCCGAATATTGACGTTTGACATTGATTATCTGCACATTTTCGAGCACCGCGCTGTGTTCCATTTCCGACACATATTTGATAGCCTGACTATTGAACGAGGTCTCGCGAATAACGTTGATGCCGATGAAAATACTCGGAATGATGATGATGAGCGAAAATATCAAAATGCTGCGACGCACCTTGCGTTCGTGCTGCGCATCGACAAAGTGTTTGCGCGGAAACTTCAGATAACGCACCATCAAAAACGTAGCCAATGCGATGAAAAACGAATTGATGAAAAAGAGATAGAATGCGCCGAAAAAGTAAATCCACTGCCCCGTTCCCAAGCCGTAGCCGGCCGTACACAGCGGCGGCATCAACGCCGTAGCAATGGCCACGCCGGACACCACGGTAACTTTCTCCTGCTTGCGCGACGTAGCCACAATGCCCGCCAAACCGCCAAACAACGCTATCAGCACATCGAACACGGTAGGTTTGGTACGCGCCAACAGTTCCGACTGCGCATCGCTGAGCGGCGTCAGCAGAAAATAGGTGGTCGATGCCAGCAGACTGATTAACACCATAATCATCAAATTGCGTAACGATTTGCGTAACAAGTCGTTATCGCTAATGCCGATAGCAAGACCGATGCCCATAATCGGACTCATCAGCGGCGAAATCAACATAGCGCCGATGATAACTGCTGTCGAATTGACATTCAGCCCGACCGAAGCGATGACAATGGCAAATGCCAAAATCCACACATTCACGCCACGAAATTCGACACTGCGACTAATGTTGTCGATGGTAGCCTGCGCATCGCAATCGACATCGATATCGACCAACGCTTTGAGATAAAGACGCACATCGTGCCAAACGATGCCCACTTTTTCGCGAAAAGTTTTCTTGGGTTGTTCTTCCATTTTTTCAAATTTTTCCCAAATGAAATGAATTTTTCTGAATCCACATTGTATAATAAAGTTATTTATTTAATAATTCATTGATTTAGCCCATTTGTAAAATACTGAAAACGGACGTATAATGCGTTATAAGAACAAATTTTTATCTTTGTCGTTTGTTATAAAAATAATTGTTTGATGAAAATAGCCGAGATAGAATTTCCGCATCAGCCGCTTTTTTTGGCACCTATGGAAGACGTAACCGACCCTGCCTTTCGGTTGCTGTGCAAACACTTTGGAGCGGACATGGTCTATACGGAATTTATTTCGGCCGATGCCCTCATACGCAATGTGAAGCGTACGGAGCAGAAACTTATGCTTGCCGACGAGGAACGTCCCGTGGCTATTCAGCTTTACGGGCGTGAGGTAGATCCTATGGTGGAGGCGGCACGTATAGCCGAGGCGGCACAACCCGACATCATCGATTTAAATTTTGGCTGTCCGGTGAAAAAGGTGGCTGGCAAAGGTGCCGGTGCGGGTTTGCTGCGCGATATACCTAAAATGCTGGAGATTACTTCGGCAGTAGTCAAGGCTGTAAACAAACCCGTTACCGTTAAAACTCGTTTGGGTTGGGATTCCGAGAGTAAAATTATCGTTTCGTTGGCGGAACGATTACAAGATTGCGGTATTGCAGCACTCACTATTCACGGTCGCACCCGAGCCCAAATGTACACAGGCGAAGCCGATTGGAGTTTGATAGGCGAGGTTAAAAACAATCCTCGTATGAAAATTCCGATAATAGGCAATGGCGATGTAACTACGCCCGAAAGAGCTAAAGAGTGCTTCGAACGATATGGCGTAGATGCCGTAATGATAGGTCGTGGAAGCATAGGTCGTCCATGGATATTTGAGGAGATTAAGCATTTCCTTGCTACAGGAGAGCATGCCGAACCTCATACATTTGCATGGCAAAAAGAGTTGCTCAAAACGCATATTCTGAAAAATATAGAATGGCTCTCCGACGAGCGACGAGGTATCGTGCATTCTCGCCGACATTTGGCTGCGACACCTGTGTTCAAGGGCATCGCCAATTTTCGTCAGACACGCATAGCAATGCTTCGTGCCGAAACGCTACAAGAACTTTTTGAAATCATAGATAGCATAGAAATCTGATAAAAATGCTTCGTGTGCGAGTGTTGGAAATATTGCGTGATGTGTTCGATTTGATTTTCCCGAATCAATGTGTGATTTGTGGCGAAAATATGCAACCACAAGAAGAAGTGTTGTGCCTGAAGTGTTTGTACAAAATACCTCGTACGAACTTTCATCTTCAACCCGACAATAAACTCGAAAAACGCTTTTGGGGTAAAGCAAATGTGGAGCATGCAACAGCGTTTTTTTTCTTTCAGAAAGGGTCGCCCTATCGTCATCTTTTGCATTTGCTGAAATATAAAAAACGTGCCGATGTGGGCAGGGTGTTGGGGCATTATGCAGCAATAGATTTGTTGGAGTCGGAGGCATTCCGCGAGTTTGACTACATAGTGCCGGTGCCATTGCATCCGAATAAGTTGCGAAAGCGAGGCTACAACCAAAGTGAATGCATTGCCGAAGGTTTGGCAGAGGTTTTGAACGTACAAGTTGAGACAAAAACGCTGTTTCGTGCAATAGAAAATCCAACGCAAACAAAAAAGTCGGTGTACGAACGTTGGGAAAATACCGATGGAATTTTCGACATTACTAATGTTGAAACGTTTGCGGATAAGCACGTTTTGCTCGTCGATGATGTTTTGACAACGGGCTCCACGTTGATAGCTTGCGTGCAAGCATTGAAAAAATCGAATTGTAAAGTTTCTGTTTTTACGTTGGCTTCTGCTTAGGTTCAATGCAAATTTTGTTTGTCATATCGTGTGTGATTTTGTTGCTTTATGTGGCAATGATAATTGTATTTTTTGTGGGTTGGCTGCGTGTGCCGAGTTTTATTCCTACAAAAAAAAATGTGTCGCTGCCGAAGGTTTCTTTGGTCGTTTGTTGCCGTAACGAAGAGCAAAATTTACCAACGCTTCTATCGTCTATTTCGTCGCAATCTTATGAAAATTTTGAGGTTATTTTTGCCGATGATTATTCAACAGACCGAACCTCTTTTCTATTGGGTAAATATGCAAAGACGCATCGGAATGTAACTATATTTATTCCCAAAAAAGCGGGCAAAAAAAATGCTTTTCGCGAGGCTGTTGGTTATGCATCAGGCGATTTGATTTGTTGTACAGATGCCGATTGTGTGTTGAATGAAAATCATATCGCATTGTTTGCAGAATGTTACGCCTCTATGCGTGCCGATATGATTTTGGGCGGAGTGCATGTGTTGCCTAATTCGTCGTTGTTTGGCAAGTTGCAAGCACTTGAATACCTCTCTTTGCAAGCTTCTACTATTGGCTCTGTGGGTGTGGGTTGCCCTATCATGTGTAATGGTGCAAATATGGCATTTACGAAAAAAATATGGGAACAGGCTAATGCCGAACTATGTATGAAAACGCCTTCGGGCGATGATGAATTTTTGCTTTTTGCAATAAAAAAACGAGGCGGTGAAATCCGTTTTCTTAAAAACGTCGAAACGATAGTTGCAACACAGGCGTGTGCTACTGTCAAAGCGTTCTTCTCGCAACGAATGCGATGGACATCTAAAAGTGTTCACTACAATGATGTGCAAACGATGGCTGTGGCATTGTTGGTTTTTTTGACCACGTTGTGCATTTTGCTTTGGAGTGTTTTCGCTTGCCTTTCGATGAATTCGTTATTGGTTTTTCTTGCATTGTTTTCGACGAAATTCATTGCCGATACGCTTTTCCTTTGTGCGGTGCTTCCTTTTTTCGGAGAACAAAAATTGTGTAAATACACTTTGTTGCTTTCGGTTGTTTATCCTTTTTATGTGTTGAGTTCGGTGTTTGGTGGTTTTTTGAGTACTAAAACGTGGAAAAATCGAGTTTTTCGATAATTATTTGTGAATGATTTTTTATCTTTGTTTGTTTGAAAAACTGGATAGATGTGCTTCGCAAGTTCGCTTTTTTAATTCTCTTTGTAAATGTTTTTTTGTGTTTGCCAGCTCAAAATTATACGTTTTGGGTAGCGTTTTCGGATAAGGAAAATTCTCCTTATTCGCTTGATAATCCATTGGAATATTTAACGGAACGAGCATTACAACGACGATTAAAACAAGGCTTGTCGGTTGATGAAACAGACTTGCCCGTAAATCCTTTTTACGTTGATTCTTTGAAAACGTTAGGAGTAACTATTGTTGGTACGAGCCGTTGGCTCAATGGTGTAACATTGATGTTGAACGATACGGTAGAGAATTTGGATAAAATTAGGAAATTGCCGTTTGTTTCGGAGGTGCAATTGACTAAAAGGAGTGATGTTTCGTATGTTTCTCCAAGAAAAAAGATGCGAACAGATGGTCGCTCGTTACCCAATGATTCTGCTTATCGTCAGAATAGCATTCATGGATTGAACTTTTTGCATGAATTAGGATTTAAGGGTGCAGGCATTCATATAGCGGTGCTTGATGCTGGTTTTGCAAATGTTGATCGTTTGGCAGTATTTGATTCTTTGTATGCTGAAGACCGATTGCTTGGTGTTCGCGATTTTGTCGATAGTTCGGCAGATGTATATAGGCAACATGCCCATGGGTTAGCTGTACTTTCCACGATGGCAGCAAATATTCCAAACGTGATGGTAGGCTCGGCTCTTCAAGCTTCGTATTGGCTACTGCGTACCGAAGATGCTGCTACAGAATCATTGCTTGAGTTGGATAATTGGGTACGTGCTATAGAGTTTGCTGATAGTATGGGTGTTGATATTGTGAATTCTTCGTTAGGGTATTCTACGTTCGACGATTCTAATATGAATTTTTTGTATTCTGATATGAATGGTCGGACGGCACGGGTTTCTATTGCTGCAACAATGGCCGCTCGAAAAGGTATGTTGGTGGTTAATAGTGCTGGCAATGATGGCAATAACAGTTGGCATTATATATCGGCTCCTGCCGATGCCGATAGTATAATTACGGTTGGTGGTGTGGGTTATTCTGGCTCACATTGTTCGTTTAGTTCTTATGGCCCAACTTCCGACAACAGAATAAAGCCTACGGTTTGCAGTGTAGCATACGATGCTTATGTAGTTGGACCTTCTGGCGAAATCTATGGCGGTACAGGCACCTCGTTTGCTTCACCTATAGTAGCAGGTGCTGTAGCTTGTCTTTGGCAGGCGTTACCAGAATTGACCAATATGCAGATCATCGAATTGTTAAAATCAAATTCTTCATTGTCGGGTGTGCCGAATAATACACTTGGCTATGGAATTCCGAATGTGTATCAAATTTATAATAATTCTATTCTGAAAATAGATGAAATAAGAAAGGATAACCTTATGGTTTATCCGAATCCTTTCTCAGAAGAATTGAAAATATCTTCATTTGGAAAATCGAAATGTTCGATATGTGATTTAACAGGACGTTGTGTGTACTCTTCAAATTTTGAGGGAGAAATACTGTTGAATACAAATCGATGGCAGAAAGGCGTTTATATATTGATGCTTATTTCTGAGAATGGTGTTTTTGTTGAAAAAATTATGAAAAGATGACAACAACAGCAATTTCTTTATTGGAATTAAATCTGCGAGTAAAAGATTGGGTAAAAAATGCCCTTTCTGTGCCTATATGGGTGCATGCAGAAATAAATGAATTGCACGAAAATGCGAACGGTATTTGTTATTTGGAACTTGTGGAAAAAGGTGATAATGACTTTATTGTAGCAAAACAGAAAGCAATCATTTGGGCCACAAATTATCGACTGCTGAAACCATATTTCGAGTCTGTAACGCAAATAACGTTGCAAGAAGGTATAAAAATTTCGGTGCTTTGCCGAGTGGAGTTTCACGAACTCTACGGAATGAGTTTGGTTATAACAGATATAGACCCTACTTATACTTTGGGCGATGTAGCTTTGCGGAAGCAAATGATTATAGAAAGGCTGGTGTCTGATGGAGTTTGGGAGATGAATAAAGAACTTGTTATGTCAAATGCACCCCAACGAATTGCTGTTATTTCGTCAGCTACGGCAGCTGGTTTTGGTGACTTTGTCAATCAACTTAAAAATAATAAGTATGGATATGAGTTTTCGGTAAAATTATTTCCTGCGGTGATGCAAGGTAGTCAAGTAGAAAACTCTGTAGTAGCGGCTTTCGACGATATTTATCAGGATATAGAGAATTTTGATGCTGTTGTGTTGATACGTGGCGGTGGAGCTACGTCTGATTTGGCAAGTTTCGATTCGTACAAATTGGCTTCGCATTTAGCACAATTCCCCTTGCCTGTAGTTTGCGGTATTGGACATCAGCGTGATAACACAATCCCTGATTTGGTGGCACACACTCGAGTAAATACGCCTACAGCTGCTGCAGATTTCTTTATAGAACAAGTACATTTGTTCGAATTGGAAATAAGTGCATTGGCACAGCAAATAATTGATATAGGTGTGGAAGCTATAAATGCTGAACAATTATCGTTGCTTAATGCAACAAATGTTTTGTCGATGTCTGCACAATATCAACTACTTAACCAGCGAGGTTTTGTTGCAGAATCCTTAACAAAGTTACGGTTGTTGGCAAAAATGAGGTTGTCGGAAGAAGATAATTTTTTGATACAAACAGAGAATGTTTTATCTGCATTTTCGCCTGAAAATGTTTTGAAAAAAGGTTATGCTTTTGTTTTGAGAAATGAAAAATATATAACTGCTTCATCGGAGTTGTCGCCAGACGATGAAGTTTCTCTTGTTTTTGGTGATGGCATACGACAAGCAATAATAAAGTAACACTTGAAAAATATGAAAAAAACAATGACTTATGCAGATGCAAAATCTCGATTAGAGCTGATTTTAAGTGAATTGCAAAACAATCAATTGACGATAGACGAATTGTCTTCGAAGATAAACGAGGCAGTTGGGTTGATAGATTTCTGTAAAAATAAACTTCGTTCGGTTGATTTGGAAGTTGAAAAAGTGCTTAAGAAAACAGATGATTAAACTTGATTTTTGTAAGAAAAAAGATTGCAGATTTCGATTAGAAATTGTAAATTTGTCCGTTTAAAGTAAAAATAGAAATTTATAAAAATGACAGAGGAAGAAAAGCTAAATGCAGCCGAAAATTATGGTGCTAGCAATATTCAGGTTTTAGAAGGATTAGAGGCGGTTCGTAAACGTCCTGCGATGTATATTGGCGATATTAGCGAGAAAGGTTTACATCATTTGGTTTATGAGGTGGTTGATAACTCTATCGATGAAGCTCTTGCAGGTTATTGCAATACTATTGATGTAACAATTCATAACGATAATTCAATTTCGGTAAAAGATAATGGTCGTGGTATTCCTGTGGATATGCACGAAAAAGAAGGTCGTTCGGCTCTTGAGGTGGTAATGACTGTGCTTCACGCTGGTGGTAAGTTCGATAAAGGTAGTTATAAGGTTTCTGGCGGTTTGCACGGTGTGGGTGTGAGTTGTGTGAATGCTCTTTCTACAAAACTTCACGTTGAGGTTGCTCGCGAAGGGAAATTGTATATGCAAGAATATATGCGAGGCAATCCTATTGAATCGGTGAAAGTGATTGGAACGGCTGATTATACAGGAACAAAAGTTACTTTCTGGCCTGATGCAACGATTTTTACCGAAACTGTTTATAAATATTCTACTTTGGCAGCTCGCTTGCGTGAATTAGCTTATTTGAATGCAGGAATTCGCCTTTCGCTTACCGATGAGCGTGTAACAGAGGATATGCCCGAACCAAAACACGAAGAATTTTATTCGGAACATGGGTTGGTAGAGTTTGTAAAATATTTGGATAATACGAGAGAAAAACTTATTCCAGATGTTATTCATATTGAGACGGAAAAAGCAGGAATTCCTGTAGAAGTGGCGATGACGTACAATACTTCGTATAACGAAAATTTGCATTCGTATGTAAATAATATCAATACGCACGAAGGTGGTACGCATTTGGCTGGTTTTCGTGCTGGTTTGACTCGTACGTTGAAAAAATATGCAGAAGAGAATAAGTTGCTCGAAAAAGCAAAAATAGAAATCGATCCTAACGATTTCCGCGAAGGTTTGACGGCTGTGATTTCTGTAAAAGTGGCGGAACCACAATTCGAAGGACAAACAAAAACAAAACTTGGAAATAGCGAGGTTTCTGGTGCTGTACAAGTTGCAATAAATGAAACACTTTCTGCTTATTTAGAAGAGCATCCAAAAGAAGCTAAAACTATTGTTGATAAGGTTGTGTTAGCGGCACAAGCTCGTGTGGCGGCACGTAAAGCTCGCGAAATGGTGCAACGTAAATCGCCAATGAGTGGAGGCGGACTCCCGGGTAAATTGGCCGATTGTTCGCTACGCGATCCTGCACAATGCGAATTGTTCCTTGTGGAGGGTGATTCTGCAGGAGGCTCGGCTAAGCAAGGTCGTAATTCTAAATTTCAAGCAATACTCCCTCTTCGTGGAAAAATTTTGAACGTGGAGAAAGCAATGCATCACAAAGTGCTTGAAAGCGAGACTATTCGTAATATCTACACTGCACTTGGTGTAACGATTGGAACAGAAGAAGATCCTATGGCATTGAACATTTCCAAACTCCGTTATCATAAAGTAATAATCATGACTGATGCTGATGTGGATGGAAGTCATATTGCAACATTGATTTTGACATTCTTTTTCCGCCATATGCGTCCGTTGATTGAGGAGGGACACGTTTATCTTGCAACACCGCCACTTTATTTGTGTTCAAAAGGGAAGGTGAAAGAATATTGCTGGAACGATGAACAACGTTTGGCGTTTATAGAAAAATATGGAAATGGAAGCGAACAAGGCATTCATTCACAACGCTATAAAGGTCTTGGAGAGATGAATCCTGAACAGCTTTGGGAAACAACTATTTCGCCTGAAGGTAGGGTACTAAAACAAGTAACTATTGAAAATGCTGCTGAAGCCGATCGTATTTTCTCTATGCTTATGGGCGATGAGGTTGAACCTCGTCGTGTGTTTATCGAAGAAAATGCAACTTACGCTAATATAGACGCTTAAAAAATGAATATCACTGTATTTTGTGCTTCGAGCGACCTTGTGCCCGAACAGTTTAAACTCCAAGCAAGAAGTTTAGGCTCGTGGATTGCTCAAAACGGACATACGTTGGTGTATGGCGGGGCAACGGGCGGTTTGATGGATGCTGTAGCACAAGCGGTACGAGAGGAAGAAGGTTACATTGTTGGCATCGTTGCACAAAAAGTTATTGACAAAGGACGGAAATCGGATATTTGTAACGAGTTGCTTTGCGTAGAAACACTTGCTGAACGTAAAGAGTTGTTGAAGGACTATTCTGATGTTTGTGTGGTGCTGCCGGGTGGATTTGGTACTTTTGATGAGATGTTTGATACCATATCGTCGGCAATGCTTGGCTACAACGAACTGCAAGTGGTTCTTGTAAACATCGATGGTTATTACGATGGAATCTTACAACAAATCAGCCGAATGACACGCGAAAAACTTGGATACGTAAGAACTGCGAATTTGTGCGTTTGTAATTCGGTAGAGGATTGTATAGATATTTTAAAGCAGAAAGAATAAAAAACTAAATTTTTATATAGATGAATCTTTTTTGGAAAAAATTGTTTGGTAAAATTAAGAGTACTTCTAAATATGAAAAAGAACGAAAGACTCTTATGGAAAAATTTGTTCGCTATTCGAAAATAGAAAAATCGAAGGAGTTGGCAGAATATAAAATGTTGTTTGACATTGTTCAATCTGCCGAATTTAAAGAAAAGAAAAATACTCTTTTGTATAGAAAATATAAGGATACGTCTTTTTACCGAAATCTGAAAAAGTTTGAGAAGTTGCAGTCTAACAAAAAGTTACAATTGTATTTTGAACATTTGAACGACGAATTGTTGCAAGAATTTTTAGCATTTAAGTCAACCGATGAATATGAATTGTTGGGAAAGAAAAAAGAGGTAAAAAAATCGGAAAAATTACAAAAGTATAAGAGTTTTGAGAAGTCGAAAATTTATAAGAATTATGTTCGTTTTCATAATACTTATATTGTTGAAGATTTTTTGAAAATTAAAGCTGAAGTTTCGACAGATGAATTCAAGAAGGAAAATGAATTTTGGGCAAACAAAAATCGTTGGCAAACTACAGAAGAGTATGAAACAGAGCAACGTTACACGACGTTGGCAAACAATCCTGATATAATTTTCTACGAAAGCATTGATCCTGTTATTTTTGATGAAATAAATAATTTGAAATTGACTTTTGAAGACAATTTTGATGGAAATACGATTTTGGACGGAATTTGGGAATATGGTTTCCGTTATCCAAGTTATAAAATGATGTCGAATCATTCGTTTGTAAACGAACATCAAGCAAACAATGGTGGTAAAAACGTGAATGCTATGAATGGTTGTTTGGCTATTCATACGAAGAAAGAAACCGTAAAAGCATCTGCTTGGGATACATCGAAGGGTTTTGTTGAAAAAGAGTTTAACTATACTTCTGATGTTTTGCATTCGAAAGATTTTAAACAAAAAGGCGGTGTGTTCTCTGCTAAAATTCGTTGCACGGGAAAGTTGCATCATGCATTTTGGTTGTCGGGCGAAAATAAAAACAATCATATCAACGTTTTTCATTTTAATGGTAAACATATCACAATGGGAAATGCTACGGTAGAGGGTTTCTTTGACCAAATTGAATTGACGGGGTTGAGTGCGTCTGCCTATTATGTTTATTCGCTCGAATGGACAGAAAAAGAATTGATTTGGTACGTAAACAACTATGAAGTTTATCGTACTCAAAATTCTGTTCCGCAAGATGAATTGTTTTTAACGCTTAATTCGTTTATCGCTGAAAGTCAAAAACCATCTACGGGTGTGTTCGAAATTGACTGGCTGAAAGTGTTTGTCAGAAAATGACATTAACAGCAACAACTAAAATAAACATTGCCGATCGTTTCTTCGTTGGAGGAAATGGTCGGTTTGTTCTTTTTGCAGGTCCGTGTGTAGTTGAGAACGAAAAAATTACGCTCACAACTGCCGAAACGCTAAAAAGTATTTGCGAACGACTGGGGTTGAATTTGGTGTTTAAATCGTCATTCGATAAGGCAAATCGTTCGTCAGTGTCGTCACCTCGTGGTGTTGGGTTGGAGCAGGGATTAAAAATTTTACAACGTGTAAAAACAGAGTTTGATTTGCCCATTGTTACCGATGTACACGAAGTGTGGCAATGTGCCGAAGTGGTCGAAGTGGCTGATGTTGTGCAAATCCCCGCATTTTTGTCTCGGCAAACCGATTTGCTTGTAGCTGCTGCTCAAACGGGACGTGTCGTAAATGTGAAAAAGGGGCAGTTTATGGCTCCTTGGGATATGAAAAACGTGGTAGAAAAAATTCGTTCGACGGGTAACGACAAAGTATTGCTCTGCGAGCGAGGAACTACGTTTGGTTATAATAATTTGGTGGTGGATATGACAGGACTCGTGGAGATGCGTACATTGGGAGTGCCCGTTGTGTTCGATGCTACGCACTCGGTGCAGAAACCTTCTGGGCAAGGCACTTGCACGGGTGGAAATCGTGAGGCTGTGCCATACTTGTTGCGTGCAGCGGTGGCAGTGGGTGTCGATGCTGTTTTTGCAGAAGTTCATCCAACCCCCGACAACGCTCTTTCCGATGCGGCAAGCCAATTTCCTTTATCTTCGCTCGAAGAGATGCTTAAGCCTACTATTGAGATTGATCGTTTGGTGAAAAATCTTTAATCTATTTTTTATTTATTTCCTTTTGCTCGGTTGTGGGTTTGGCAGAGCATTTGGCAGTTGTTTATATCTGTTGCGCCGCCTTTGCTCCATGCAGTGACATGGTCGGCATCCATCTCGGAGAGTTTCCAAATTTTGGTGCGGTTGGCACCATTGGACATGGCGCAATGTGGGCAATTGCTCACTCCTTGCGCTTGTGCCAGAGTAGTTTGGCGCGCATAAACGCTTTTCTTGGTGGGTTCGTCAAAGCAACGCACTTCTAAGAGTTTGGTCTCCGTGCAACCACTGAGGATATATTCATATATACCCTTTTTGTTTTTTACATAGTAATCTTCGTATAGTTCGCGTTGTTTGGCTGCCACAGCAGTTGGGTCGTATGGCTGTTTGTGGTATGTTTCGTAGAGTTCGCCCCATGGCAGACCACACATCTCCTTTTCTATATTGGTGAAAACTCCACTTGCCCAGTCAATCACACTATCAAAGTAAGTTTGCATTTCGCGGATATTATCATCGTTGCGATGGAGCGACATATAGCCACTAATATTGCCACGGCTAACCCAATCCAAAGCCGTATGCAAGTAAGCTTGGCGTTTGACATTACCACGAAGGAAGGCTGCCCACTTATTGACATTGGCGTTTTGCGAATTGGAGAACACCTCTTTGGCAAGTGTAACGAACGAGCCACAATACACGGCATTGAGTATCTCTTGTTCCTCTAATGGCAAACCGACGATATTGATGGTTTTGAACCACTCTTTGATTTCGCTTTCAGTGCCCTCGCACTCATATACAAGCAGTTCGGTTTTGAGAATCTTCTCACGGAGATCTTCCGCCATATAGTCGAAATACTGCTCCATGCCATCAATCTTTATGGCAAACTTACGCGTTAGGAAACGCCCCAGAGAAGTGATACGTTGCTGTCCGTCAAGCACTTCGAGATGCGTATCATCTACTCTATTAAAGTACAATAGACCAATAGGATAGCCCTTGATTACCGACTCAATGACTGCTATCTCGCGTGCGCCATTCTGCTCGGCATATAGGTAATTGCGCTGATACTCAGGCTGGATGGTCAAGCGACCACTCAAACCAAATAGTCCTTTGCCTTCGGCTTCGTTGTAGGTGAAACCTTTGCAAATCTCTTCGACAGTGTAAATCTTGCGTTCTGCTTTCATAGGTTATTGTTTTTTATGACAGATTAGTATACGAGCGTAAGTTTGAATATAAGTCTTTCCGCTTACTTTATAATATGTACTATATTTAGAAACATCTTCTATTTGAATAGCTGGTCCATCATTTAGTTTTGTAACTTTAGAGAATTTTCCTGATTTGTCAAATTGTATTTGCTCTGAGTAAACTTTACAGGCTCCACCATACCAAGTTTTTGTAATTCCAACAATCTCAAATTGTTCGGGACAATATTTATCAAGAAAAGAGATAGGAACTCCCATTACTCCTTCATAGTCACTCGGTATTAATTCTGTGTAGGGAACTTCAATCGCATCGTAATTATCATAACGATAGTAATCTGTTTGTCCTTTTAACTTCTTATTGAATTTCAGATTATCAGCCATTGTCATGAGTTGTAAAGGTTGGTGTCGGCGACCATGATCAATATTTGTAAACCAACAACAATTTCGGAACTTTACTAATCCAGTGTTCACATCATATACGCCATCGGCATAATCAGTCGAAGCACCTCCAATTATCCTAAAGAATGCATTACCTGCTGAAAAACCATTTCCTAGCCACATTTGATTATCTTTAACAAGCGGAAAGACTTCCTTGTATGTAATGGAATTCATACTACCTATTATCAAAAATTGCTTTTCGCCAGCCATTATCCATGCCAGAAACTCGCGGAAGAGGGAGAAAGGAGGGTTAGTGATGATTATATCTGCTTCATCACGCAGGGCGGTGACTTCGGCAGAGCGGAAGTCACCATCGCCTTCAAGGTATTGCCATTGCAGATCGTCGATGTCAATACGACCGTTGGTATTGGTGTCGTGGTCGAGGGTAAAGATTTTGCCTTTTACGCGCGACTTGTCGGCATTGTACAGGGGATTCTCCGTCTCGAAGAGTGTGGGTTGCCAATCAGTTTTGTAGTTCTTGCTTTCGATGGCGTATGAGGTAGAAATAAGTTTCTTTAGCCCAAAGAACTCAAAGTTTTGCGCAAAGAACTTGGTGAAGTTTGACCACTCTGGGTCATCGCAAGGCAGCAAGATAGTCTTGCCTCGAAAGATATCGGGGTTGTATTCAATATATGCATTTACCTCTTTTTGTATGTCAGCATACTGGGTGTAGAACTCATCATTCTTCGCTGCCTTTGCTTGACTGAGATTGCTGTTTTTTGCCATGATTGATAGTTGTTTAGTAACGCATACTATCAATCCGCAACGCAATAAAAAAGTGTAGTTTCTTATCGCGTTTAGCTTGAGGCGGCCTCGGATGGAAACCTCATTTTCTACACAACTCATAAGAAACTACACCGATGGTAGTTACTATTGAGTTGTGTAGTGGTCTCCATGAGACAACTATCTATTATAGTCGTGTTTTATTTCCAACAAGTTTCCGAGGCTCTTGGCTAAACGCGAAATAATAGTAATGCTATGTTTAATATGTCATTTTAGTGCAACACTTTGCACAATGTATTTTATTCTATTTGTTTTTCAGTTTTGGTGTTTTTGAGTCAGGTTTATAAGTTGGCTCTCCTATTTTTAGAGTCAACGGCATTGGAAAATCAACACCTATTAACAATGCCTCTCCCTCTCCAAGGATAGGTAGAAAAGATAAACAATTTCTATTTGCTGCAGACGCTGCTGCTTCTACTGCTTTTTTATCCTGTTCGTTGATTAAACGATGAACAATAAATGTTCCCATTTGACTTAGTGTCCCTAAAGGAATATCACGAGGCATCTGTGTCGCAATGCATAAAAATAATCCATACTTACGAGCTTCTTTGGAAATTTGTTCAAACGAGTTCAAGGGTTTAGTAGTAAAATATTCATCAGAAATACTTTTATTTAAGAACTGATGAGCTTCATCAATAAACACAATCGTAGGGGCTGTTATGAAATCTTTAGAACGTGCTTTAGTTAGCAAATATTTACCGATAGCATTTACCAATATCTCTCGTACTTGATAATCAAAACTCACCTCGGAAAAATCTATGCGAAGAAGAGGCTTTGTATTATCTCCTTGTAAATGTGCTTCTATTACGGTTTTTATATCTTTTTGACTGGTGATGCTATTCTTGAAAGCAAATATATTGTTATATTCTCGCGTATGAATGATATTATTAACACGTGCGATTAAACTCACACAATTAGCGACATCAGCTTCAACTCGATTGCCCCATATATTAGCATTTACTTGTTGTGTATCCCATATACATTCATTTGTTATTTGTTGCGCTAAATACTGAATCTCAAAATTACAATAGTTATCTTCTATTTGATCCAAATGATTATAGTAAAATTTTTGGTATGGACGTTTGTCTTTTGATGATTTTATTAAATTCCGTTTATCTACATTGCTAGTTGTGGGGTCAACATTATAATATGTTAATAATTCATTATTATGATCTATTTTAATCATTTTTAAAGAACGTATAGCTTCCAATAACTTAGGAGCTTGTACTCGTGTAGAGGGGCGTAGTAAATAAAAAATATCATCTATAGTAAGATTACTATAATTAAAAACGAATTCTCCTGTTCCTAACTTAATGCTTGTTGCAATATCTTCACTAAATGAATTATATTCTCCTGTCGCATCTATAAGAATGCATTTGTTTTTTGTATGTGTTGAAATTATTTCAAGTAATTTAGCTATAGTCCAACTCTTACCTCCACCAGTAGTGCCGAGGACCGCACAGTGGCGTCCAAATAATGAATTTAGAGATATATTACATGGTGCATTATTGGTGGTTAAGAATCCAAGAGATGCAATAGGAGAAACTTCTTTACATGATTTAATACCAAATGAAGAAATATAACTAGCAATTTGTTCATCAGAACAAGAATATACTTTTGCTCCTAAATTAGGATAATGAGATACGGTCTTAGTTATTATCTCTGGAGAATAGATACTGAAGGCTCCCAATATTTCAACTTTTGCTATAGGATGGAATTTTGATTCCTCATAATGTATTTCCTTATCAGTAATTTCTAGCCGTTCTCCTTGCGGTAAATTCATTTCGTATAAATGACCTAAAAAACCATATTCTAAACCTTCTATTGTTATATAACACCCAACCATACCACCATAAAATATTTGTCCATTCAGATAAAATGAATGTAATAATTTTGCAGATGGTAACTGGACTTTTATGTACTGAGGATTGACCTCACATACATAGCCTAAAAATTTGTTATGATCAAAGGCTTGATGCATGGGTAGATATATCTATGTAATATGAGCGATTTGTAGGATAATGTTCTACAAAATCTTTAAATTTCGAATAAAGAATAGAAACATTATCATAGACCACTTTTAATCTATTCTCACTATCAATTGTTACAAAATCGGGTAATAATTCGTTTGTAATACCATTATCAGCGTAACACACTATTAATAAATGGAAATTAGGATTTTGTGTAACAGCTTCTTTAATTGCATTTTGAATATGCTTATCTTTAAATCCAAAACCTACGACTATCAGTAAAGTTCCTTCTCTGCGAAGTGTTTGTTGGAAATGAGCCATCATTTCAAAATACGGTTGTTCGTATGAACTTTCATATTTATCGCTAGCAGGATATATTATACAAGGTTTCTCGGCTTTTTCGTTTTGTATTATAGAACCATTAGAATCTTTCTCCCAATCTATACTGCCATGAAGTTTATATAATTGAAACACATTCGGTACAAAACTTTCTTCATTTTTCACTCGAGTGTGTTCACGATATACAATATCTCTATCAAAGTTGTTCCCAGAAAATTTACGTGGTAGAGTAAAAGAAAAACCATCAATAATCGTTGCACCTATATTTTGTGCAGCTTGCTCAAATAATTTATCATAATTAGTTGTGTATAATTGTATACGTGGATCACTCGTTTTACGTGCTAACAATTTTTGCAAAAATAAAGAATGATGGTGATTCTCCGCATCTAAATGTAATGTACATGCTGATGCTATCTGCTTTTCTATTTTTTCCTTAAGTGATTTTCCATCCTCATCAAATATTGATTTATTAGATATTTTTTCAAATAAAATTACAAAAGAAAGAAATGATTCTATATCCTTGTTATTAATGATAGAGGTAAGATGTTCTTGGCTAATAGATGCTTCTGATTGTAATTTTGAAATAATTTTATTTATATTATCAGAGCATTCATTCCACAAACCATCACGAGTCTTTCCGGAATGTGTACCATTGTCCATAGATGTCCCTGCTGCAGTTAAAACTGCAATATTCTTAAAGTGGCTGATATATTTGCTTATTTCAGTAGAGAAAAGTTTATACGCTGCCTTTGATGCTTGAGATATTAAATCTATGCCATCTTGTGTCTCTTGTAATTCATCCGCAATATAATATTGCCTATTCTTTGTACTATAATATACTGAGGTAGAAGTATTTAAAAACAAATATGTATTATCCATTTTTCAAAAAAATTTTCCATGGTTATATTTTACATAGTAACCCTTGTATTTTTTATTATATTCACAACTCTATGAAATATAAGTTATTTATGCCATCGTCAAATGCCTGCGTTGGAGGGCGGTGAGTACGCTTTCAGAGGCAATGGGGTTTAGACCTCGGAATGTGGTGCGCGCTTTCAAATCTGCAAGCGACATAGAGAGTAGCAACTTGGCAATACATTCGTCAGCGAAAGAATTGCTCACAACGTTCACTCCTGTGAAATCAAGTATAACGCAATCTTCTTTCTCTATCAGAGGAAGCAACTTCTCGCGTATACGCTTACCCAAAGGACGTGTCCCTAAATTTTCTCCGTATTCTATAAAATTGAATGTTACCATAATTCTTCTAATTCGTTGTCATTTAAAAATGTTTCATTGTATTGTGCAGCTACGTTGGTGCGATTTGCAACAACTTCGGCTGGGTTAATTTCTTTGTTTGTGCAAAGTTGTAAATAAACAATTGTTCCTTGCCAAAAGTCGCTTTTTGTTGTGGTTTCAACACCATTTTTCACTTGCAATGTATGATTTCCAGAACGAATCTCGAAATGTAAACCTGCGTCGCGTGCAAGTAGTGATGTTGAGTATAATCCAAACCCCATACCTTTACCGTCGGTTACAGCATCTTGAATGCACATACGAAGAGCAGATTCCTCGGAGATATTGGTAAATTGTTTATTTTCAGATAGTGATGCCTGAACGCCTATTCCGTCGTCAGCCACTAAAAAACTGAGAATGTGATTTGCTGGGTCGTAATGCGTAATGACAGTACCTAATTCTTTACCAGAATGGGTGAGTACGTTATCTAAAATCTCATAAAAACAATAACTCATAGCTTGCAATACAGTAGTTTCAATATCAATATATTGCGTCAAAACACTTACTACTCGTTGGTAAACAGAGTAAATGTTTTTTTCATCAAATACATCGATTGTTACATCGTTGCTTGAAGAATGGAAATATTGTTTTATGAGTGTCGTTAGATTCATATATTGTTTTTTACAATTTTTGCAAAAGTACGTAAATAATTACGAAAGCGAATTTTTGAGATACGCTTTTTTGCTATCCTCTTGTAAGTAAATAGTGCCTTTTGATAAATTTTGTATTTTTGTGCTATAAAAGGCATTGAATGAAAATAACGATACTACAACGCGATATTGTGTGGGCTGATACGAAGCTCAATGTGGCTCGTGCCGATGAGGCTATAGACCGCAATGCGGGTGCTGATCTTTATGTATTGCCCGAAATGTTTTCGACCGGTTTTTGCATTCACCCCGAAGGGATTGCCGAGAGCGCCGATAGCGACACTTTGAAATGGATGAAGCAAAAAGCGGCTGCAACTGGTGCTGCAATCGCAGGTAGTGTTGCCGTAGAGCAAGAGGGTAAATTCTACAATCGATTCTATTTCGTAAAACCAAACGGCGAAGTTGCATTCTATGACAAGAAACACCTCTTTACATACGGTGGCGAACATAAACGATTCACAGCCGGCGACCGTCGTGTGATTGTTGAATGGAAAGGGGTAAGAATTTTGCTTGAAGTGTGTTACGATCTACGTTTTCCTATTTGGTCGCGCAATAGAGGTGATTACGATATGATTCTCTATGTGGCAAGTTGGCCAATACCTCGTGTGGGTGCATGGAGTGCGTTGTTGGTGGCTCGTGCTATCGAAAATCAATGCTATGTGGTAGGAGTGAACCGCGTGGGTACAGACCCTACATGTGAATATTGTGGCGGTAGCGTGATTATCGACCCATACGGCAAGACGATTGCTTCGTGTGCCATGAATGAAGAGTGCGAGGCTTCGGCAGAGGTTGATATGCCTATGTTGGAGGCTTTCCGTGAAAAATTCCCGGCACTCAACGATGCAGATATTTAATAAACAGAAAATAAAAACAATATAATATGATAGAACGTAAACTTTTATTGGGCGATGAAGCGATAGCATTAGGTGCAGTCCATGCAGGTATCAGTGGCGTGTATGCCTATCCCGGCACTCCATCGACCGAAATAACCGAATATATCCAAGCTAATGCACCTGAGGTGCGTAGCCGTTGGTGTACTAATGAAAAAACTGCGATGGAAGCAGCGTTAGGAATGTCGTATGCCGGCAAACGTGCACTCGTGTGTATGAAGCATGTGGGTATGAATGTTGCCGCCGATGCGTTTGTTAATTCGGGTATCACAGGAGTGAATGGGGGATTAGTAGTGCTTGCTGCCGATGACCCCTCGATGCACTCATCGCAAAATGAGCAAGACTCTCGTTTCTATGGTAAATTCACAATGATACCCATTCTCGAGCCATCAACGCAACAAGAGGCATACGAGATGATGAAATATGCTTACGAGCTTTCAGAGCAATTGCGTCTCCCTGTATTGATGCGTGTGGTTACTCGCTTGGCTCACTCGCGTGCCGGTGTTGAGGTGAAAGCTCCAGTGGCTCAAAATGCCTTGAATCCCGATAATGAACGTACTCATTGGGTACTATTGCCTGGCAATGCTCGTCGTCAATATGCAGCATTGGTCGAAAAACAATCTCATCTATTGGCAAGTGCCGAAGCATCTCCATATAACAAAAAGGTGGCAACCGAAGGCAAAGTGAAATTGGGAGTTGTCGCATGTGGTATCGCATATAACTACGTGATGGAAAACAACCCTCAACAACTTGGGGTGAAGGTGTTGAAGGTTTCACAATATCCTATCCCCGAAGAGTCAATCAAGGCGTTGGCTACCGAGTGTGATGCTTTGCTTGTTGCCGAAGATGGTCAACCATTGGTAGAGGAGCAAGTGAAAGGGTTGCTTGGCGTGGATTATGTGTTGAAAGGACGTTTGACAGGCGACCTTCCCCGCATGGGTGAGTTGACTCCTGATTGTGTGGGCAAGGCTCTCGGTGTGGAACTTCCACAAGCATTTGCTGCGGCTCAAAACTTGATGCCACGTCCACCTGCATTGTGTCAAGGTTGTGGTCACCGAGATGTATATGATGCTCTTAATAAAGTGGCTGCCGAATATGCCGATGCTCGCATTTTTGGCGATATTGGTTGTTACACACTTGGAGCGTTGCCTCCATTCCGTGCAATCGATAGTTGTGTGGATATGGGAGCATCGATTACAATGGCAAAAGGTGCTGCCGATGCCGGTGTGTTCCCTGCAATTGCGGTTATTGGCGACTCTACATTTACCCATTCGGGCATGACAGGATTACTTGATGCCGTAAATGAAAATGCAAATATCACAATCGTGATTTCTGACAATCTCACTACTGCAATGACAGGGGGACAAGACTCAGCAGGAACAAATAAATTTGAAGCAATTTGTCTCGGTCTTGGTGTAGAACCAGAGCATGTGCGTGTGGTGGTTCCACTTCCAAAAAATATGGAAGAAATCACACGCATTATTCGTGAAGAGATTGAATATAAAGGGGTGTCGGTAATCATTCCACGTCGTGAATGTATCCAAACCTTAAGTCGCAAACTTCGTAAACAAAAGGCTCAACAACAATGAAAAAAGATATAATATTAGCCGGAGTGGGAGGTCAAGGAATTCTCACTATTGCAACAATCATAGGTGATGCTGCTGCAGTGGCAGGTTTAAGTTTGAAACAAGCCGAAGTTCATGGTATGAGTCAACGTGGTGGTGATGTGCAATCAAACCTTCGTCTTTCAACCGATGAGATTTATTCTGATTTGATTAAGGAGGGTGCTGCCGACTTGATTATCTCAATGGAGCCAATGGAAGCATTGCGATATCTAACATATCTGGATAAAGAGAGTTGGGTGGTAACATCATCACATCCATTCAAAAATATTCCCAATTATCCCGATGAAGAGGCTTTAATGAATGAGCTTAACAGCTTGCCTCATGTGGCAGCATTGCCCATTGAAGATGTTGCGAAAGAAAGCAATATGCCCAAAAGTGCCAACGTGATTTTGCTTGGTATGGCGGCTCGATATATTGAAATTCTCACGCCCGAACAATTACGTGAAAGTATTGCACGAGTGTTTGCGTCAAAAGGTGCAAAAGTGGTAGAAATGAACCAACAAGCATTCGATTTAGGATTGAATGCTGTAAAATAAGACAACGACAATGAAAATTTTCAGTGAAGAGTTGGTGGAAAAGGCAGTGAAAGAACTTCACATTGCCGACCTTTCAAAAGCAACCATTGGCGAGGTGCTACTCGTGGCTCAATATCTCGAAAAAGAAACAGGCATACCCTTTATTCGCATGGACCAAGGCTCGCCTGGCTTACCTGTGAATCAACTTGGTGTTGAGGCCGAAAAAGCAGCTCTTGATCGCGGAGTGGGCTCGCAATATCCCGCAGCGGCAGGTGTGCCCGAGTTGAAATATGAGGCATCGCGCTTCGTGAAAGCATTTCTCAATGTTGATATCTCGCCACGTGCGTGTGTGCCCACTGTGGGTAGCGTAGCAGGGTCGTATGGCTCGTTTATCGCATGTACACAACGCACCCCTGGAAAAAATAAAGTATTGTTTATCGACCCAGGATTCCCTATCCAAAAATCGCAGTTGCGCATCATTGGTGCTGAATGGGTAGAATTTGATATTTATAGTTATCGTGGCGAGGCGTTGCGTGAGAAGCTTGAAAGTGTGATGGCGAGTGGCGATATTGCAGCTATTGTATATTCTAATCCCAATAATCCTGCTTGGATATGCCTTGAAGATGTCGAACTGAAGATTATAGGCGAACTTGCCACTAAATATGATGTGATTGTGATGGAAGATTTGGCTTACTTCTGTATGGATTTCCGTAGCGATATGGGGCACCCATTTGAACCACCATATCCTCCCACAGTGGCACATTATACCGACAATTACATTTTGATGCTTTCATCGTCGAAGATATTCAGCTATGCCGGTCAGCGCATGGCGTTGACTTGCATCAGCGACAAATTGTTTGACCGTCAATTCCCAGCATTGGCAGAGCGTTATAAAGATGCCGGTGTGTTTGGACAGACATTGATTGCATCAATCCTATATATGATTACATCGGGCTGTACGGCTTCAACTCAATATGCCTATGCCGAGATGTTGCGACTATCGACCGAGGGCAAAATCAACTTCGTGGAAGATACTCGCGAATATGCTCGTCGTGCCGAAAAAATGAAGAAAATTTTTACCGACAATGGTTTCCACATCATCTATGATTATGATGTGACCAAGCAAGTGGGCGATGGTTTCTTCTTTACCATTGGTTATGGCGACATGAGTGGTGGAGACTTGTTGAAAGAGTTGCTCTACTATGGAGTGAGTAGCATTTCACTCTCAACTACAGGTAGTGACCAACAAGGCGTGCGTGCTTGCACCTCTCGTATGCGCGATGACCTTTATGATGTAATGGCTGAGCGTATGAAAGCCTTCAATGAAGACCATCCATTGAATTGATTAAGAAAAAATAATGACATAATACATAAAATAATGATTTGGAATCCTAACAAAGAATGTATGAGCCGCGACGAGATGCACGCGTTGCAAAGTCGCCGACTACAGAAATTGGTGACGTATGTGTATCACAACGTGCCTTTCTATCGCAATAAGATGCAAGAGATGGACCTCTCGCCCGAGGACATCAGGAGTATTGACGATATAGTGAAACTGCCTTTTACCACTAAGCAGGATTTGCGCGACAACTATCCCTATGGGTTGCAAGCAGCTCCCCCCTCTGAGATTGTGCGTGTGCATGCCTCGTCGGGCACAACAGGTAACCCCACAATCGTGGGTTACACTCGCAAGGACTTGGCGGTGTGGTCGGAGGTGATGGCTCGCTGTTTGACTGCCTATGGCGTGACTCGCGACGATACTTTCTCGGTAAGTTATGGCTACGGCTTGTTTACCGGCGGTCTTGGCGCTCACTATGGTGTTGAAAACCTCGGTGCCACAGTGGTTCCTACTTCGACAGGTAACACCGAAAAGCATATCCGACTCATTCGCGACTTGAAGATTTCAGGCATCGCTTGTACTCCTTCCTATGCTCTTTATCTTGCCGAAACGCTCGATAAAATGGGATTGACCAAAGACGATATAAACTTGCGCATAGGTGCTTTCGGTGCCGAGCCTTGGACCGAAAATATGCGTGCCGAAATTCAAGAACGTTTAGGATTGAAAGGGTATAACATCTATGGCTTGAGCGAGATTATGGGACCGGGCGTGTCGTATGAATGTCAAGAACAAAACGGCTCTCACATTTGCGAAGACCATTTCTTCCCCGAAATCATCAACCCCGACACATTGGAGCAACTCCCTTATGGCACTCAAGGCGAATTGGTGTTTACCACTCTCACCAAAGAGGGTATGCCGGTGCTTCGCTATCGCACAAAAGACCTCTGCACACTTATGGAAGGCACTTGTGCATGTGGTCGCACATCAGTGCGCATGGGTCGCATCATGGGACGTAGCGACGATATGCTCATCATTCGCGGTATCAACGTGTTCCCATCACAAGTGGAAAGCGTAATCCTTGAAATGCCCGAATTCGAGCCTCAATATATGCTTGTTGTTGACCGCGTGAACAATCTCGACACTTTGCAGGTTCAAGTAGAGGTGCGTCGCGACTTCTTCAGCGGCGATGTGGGCAGCATGTTGGCTATGAAGAAACGCCTTGCCGACAAGCTCAAAAGCGTGCTTTCAATCAGTGCCGATGTGCGCTTGATGGAGCCAAACAGCATAGAGCGTAGCCAAGGCAAGAGCAAACGTGTGATAGATAATCGCAAACTTTAACCATTTAAAACACGATATATTATGACAATCAAACAACTTTCGATTTTCCTTGAAAATAAGACCGGTCGCATCAACGACCTTACAAAGATATTAGGTAAGTATGGTATCAACATGCACGCATTCAGCATGGCAGAAACAACCGACTTTGGCATTCTTCGTCTAATTGTATCAGATATTGATAGAGCAGTTGAAGTGTTGCGTGAAGAGAACTTTGCTGTGATGTTGACCGACGTGGTTTGCATTAGTTGTCCAAATGTAGCAGGGGCTCTCTCTGAAATCCTCGACCACTTGGCACAAAATGACATCTTCATCGAATACATGTACGCCTTTGCCGACGGTGACAAAGCCAACGTAGTTATCCATCCCAATGACCTCGAAAAATGCGTTGCCGAACTCCAAAAATGCCAATGCAACATCAATAAGTTGTAAACGTAAATACAATTATATTATGGGATTGCACAAATTGGTGCAATCCCATTTTTTACTTTTTCCCTTTGTTTATTACATAGATGCCAGTGGTGGCGAGGAGTGCGGCGAGGAGATATTTCCAATAGAATGGCTCGCCGAGGCATAGACATGACGTGATTGCACCAACAACTGGGATTAAGGAGTTGAATATCGCCACTTTTCCTATTGGATTACAACTCAAGAGTTTGTTATATAGAGCAAATCCAAGAGAAGATATACATATAAGCAATGTTAATATAACAAGACCATTTGTTGTGATAATTGGTAGCGTGCCACCCAAAAATAGAGCGGGAATTATGAGCATCACTCCGCCAAATGCAAGACTATATCCTGTGCCTACAAATATGTCAACTCGACGGCTTACACCTCGCGTCATCAATCCAGCAAAAGCCGAGCAGAGTGCATTGAGTATAATCATTCCATCTCCCATAAGTGTAAATGTGCCACTTGCTCCACCTCCAATGTTGAGCGCAAGAATGCCAGCAAATCCTATTACACTCCCCACCACTTTTCGCATAGTGAGGTGGTCGCTCTTGAATGCCATACAAGCGAGCAACACGAGCATAAATGTGCCGAGCGAATTAAGAATTGCTGCTCTTGCTCCTTCGCTATGCGATAGCCCAATGTAAAAGAATGTGTAATGGAGTGTGGTGTTGAGTAGAGCAAACAGCAAAATATACCACCACGCTTTTGCATTTACAATACTAAAACTTCGGTGCGAACCTTTGGCAATTAGTAGTATGATTATACCTGAAATCGCAAAACGAATCCCTGCAAATAGCATTTTGCTCCCTGTCATCGCTTGGGTGATGCCATACTCCTCAAAACCGAGTTTGATGAGAGGATATGCCCACCCCCACGCAATAGCAGCCGTGAGAGCAAACGTTATTACCCAAACTGGTTGCTGAAATATACTTGTCGATTGTTGTTTCCTCATAAAAATATTGACGGAAAAAGTTCCTGCAAAGTTATTCATATTTTGTATAAATACATGTTTTCTTGCTAATGGCCTTGTATATTTGTATGAGTATCGTGATAATGTATCCTGAAAAGTTTTGTGCTTTGTGAAAAAAAATATATCTTTGCCCCGCTTTTCGAGAAAAAGCAATTTAGGTATTAATTATTAAAAAAACATTAAAAACAATGGCAACAAAAATTAGATTGCAAAGACACGGGCGTAAAGGGTATGCCTATTACCACATCGTAATTGCCGATTCAAAATCGCCTCGTGATGGAAAATTTGTAGAAAAACTTGGTTCGTACAATCCTAACACCAATCCTGCAACAGTAGAATTGAATTTCGAACGTGCATTGTATTGGTTGCAAACAGGAGCACAACCAACAGACACAACTCGTAACATTCTCTCTAACGAAGGTGTTTTGTTGAAAAAACACTTGCTTGAAGGTGTTAAAAAAGGTGCTTTTGATGCAGCAGAAGCAGAAAAACGTTTTACTGATTGGAAATCATCTAAAACTTCTACAGTACAAAAAGCTAAAGATCAAGTAGCAGCACAAAAAGCCGACAATGAGAAAAAACGCTTGGAAGCAGAAGTAGAAAAAAATAAAGCAAAAGTAGCAGAGTTGGCAAAGAAAAAGGCTGAAGCTTTGGCAGCTGAAGAAGCAGCTGCTCGTGAAGCTATTGAGGCAGAAAAAGCTGAAGAGTCAACTGCAGAACCTGCTGCAGAGGCTTAAAACGAATTTTGTAAAAAAGAAAATAAGGCTCGGAATTTATTTCGAGCTTTTTTGTTTTTCAGGAAGTTTGAGATATTTTTGTATTTATTGACAATAAAAATAATGGATAAAGTATTGAACATATCAATCGTAGTTTATGAGAATGTCCCCCAAACATTTTTTTTATTGCTTGATGTGCTTGCTAACGAACCGCTTGTGCATACTGTTTTTTTGATAGATAATTCGGCTTTTGAACATAAAGAATGGCAGTTGCCGTCGGTAGAATATATTTTTAATAATGGCAAAAATTTGGGTTATGCTAAAGCTCATAATATTGCATTGCGTAGGACAATATCTTCGGGTATCCCATTTCATTTGGTATTAAATCCTGATGTGTTGTTTGATGTCGATGTATTACCTCGATTAGTAACAAAAATGCTCTCTGATAATAGTATCGGTTTGCTAATGCCAAAAGTGCTTTCTCCCGATGGGAAAATTCAGCATTTGTGTAAGTTGCTACCAACTCCATTTGATTTGTTATTACGAAGATTCTTTTCGAAACATTATGCTCGTAAAAAACAATCACGTTTTGAAATGCGTTTTTTAAATTATGAAGAAGAAATGTTAGTACCTTATCTTTCGGGTTGTTTTATGTTTATGCGTACTGATGTTTTGACAAAAGTTGGGTTGTTCGATGAACGCTTTTTTCTCTATCCTGAAGACCTTGATTTGTCGCGACGAATGTTTATACAAGCAAAAAATTTGTATTTCCCCGAAGTAGAAATCGTACATGCACACGAACGAGCCTCGTATACAAGTGTAAGATTACTATCTTTGCATGCTTGGAACATGTGTAAATATTTTTGTAAATGGGGTTGGTTTTTCGATAAAGGAAGAAAAACAATAAACGACCGTATTTTGTTTGAATATTTTAAATAAAACGTTTATGAATTTTGATGTAAAGCAAATAGTAAGTGCAACAGTGGTGTTGTTTGCTATTATTGATATTTTAGGTTCAATACCTATTATTTTGAATATTCGAAAAAAAGGTATAAAAATAAATTCGTTGGTGGTAAGTTCCTCTGCGTTAGTTATTCTGATGTTATTTTTGTTTTTCGGTGATTTTATATTGCAGTTGTTCAATGTTGATATTGAGTCTTTTGCGGTTGCTGGCTCGTTAGTTATTTTTGTTTTTGCGTTGGAGATGTTGCTTGATATTGAAATATTTCGAAATAATGGTCCTGCTGGTACAGCTTCATTTATTCCGATAGCATTCCCGTTGGTGGCAGGTCCTGGATCGTTCACTACGTTGCTTTCGTTGCGTGCTGAATATTATGTTGAGAATATTGTAATAGCATTAGTTATAAATTTGTTAATTGTTTATCTTGTATTGAGTTTTACTCCGAAAATCGAAAAAGCAATAGGAGAATCGGGCATTTATGTATTACGAAAATTCTTTGGTATTATTTTGTTAGCGATTGCGGTTAAATTATTTGTTACAAATATTGGTCATTTGATTTAATTTTTATGATAGACCAAATTACGATAGCGAGAATTATGGATGCTGCTCAAATAAAAGAGGTGGTGTCTGATTTTGTTTCTTTAAAACAACGAGGTGCAAACTATATTGGTTTATGCCCGTTTCATAATGAAAAAACAGGATCGTTTACTGTTTCTCCTTCGAAAGGAATTTTTAAATGTTTTGGTTGTGGCGAAGGAGGAAATGCTGTCCATTTTATTATGAAACACGAACAGTTATCGTATGTTGAGGCATTGAAATATTTGGCAAAAAAATATCATATTGAAATACAAGAACGTGAACTATCAGAGTCTGAACAACAGCAACAAAGCGATCGTGAAAGTATGTTTGCATTGAATAGTTTCGCTCAAAAATATTTCTCAAATATTTTGCATAATCATATTGATGGTAAAGCAATTGGATTAGCCTATTTGCAAGAACGAGGATTTAGTCAATCTATTATTGAAAAATTTCAATTGGGATATTGCCTTAACGAACAAGATGCAATGACTCGAGAAGCTCTGAAAAATGGTTATAAGAAAGAATTTCTCGAAAAAACAGGATTGTCTTATTTTGGAGAAAAAGATCGTGTAGTAGATAGCTTTAGAGGACGTGTGATATTTCCTTGGCATTCATTGAGTGGGAAGATTATCGCTTTTGGTGGTCGTGTGTTAGATGCTCGTACGAAAGGCGTTAATCAGAAATATAAAAATTCTCCAGAATCAGAGATTTTTAAAAAAGGCAATGAACTTTATGGAATTTTTCAAGCGAAGAATGCAATTGTTCGTGAGAGGTGTGTTTACATGGTAGAAGGTTATACCGATGTAATTTCTATGCATCAATGCGGTGTGGAAAATGTTGTTGCAAATTCGGGAACGGCACTTGATTTAGCTCAAATTCGTTTGTTGCATCGTTTGACATCAAATATTACGTTGCTCTACGATGGTGATGGTGCAGGTGTGCACGCAGCATTGCGTGGTATAGATATGCTTTTGTCGGAAGGTATGAATGTGAAGGTTTTGCTACTTCCCGACGGTGAAGATCCCGATAGTTATGCAAGAAATCATTCTTCTACAGATTTTGTAGATTTTATTCAGACCAATCAGCTTGATTTTATACGTTTTAAGGCTAATTTACTTTTGAAAGATGCTAAAAACGATCCTTTGAAAAAGGCTACAGCTATAACTGATGTATTAAATTCTATTTCGTTGATACAAAATACGATACTTGTGTCGGAGTATATAAAACTTTGTTCGGATTTGTTTGAAAAATCGGAGGCTATACTTTATTCAGAATTGAATAAGATAAAAGCCAAAAAGAAACGTGAAGAGTTTGTAAAAACTCCAGATGAAAATGTTTCTCCAATAGCAGAGCAAAGTACTCTGATTTCTGTTGATAACGAATTGGATAATGCAGAAAAGGTTATATTGAAGTTTATTTTACAAAATGGGAATGAGGTTGTATCGTTAGATAATTCTGAAATAGGTACTTGTGTAGATATAAAAATAGCGGAATATATTCTTCGAGAGCTAAGGAGTGATGAGTTGAAATTTACGAATAGCTTGCATGAACTATTTTTAAAAGATTTGGAAAAACATCTTAATGATGAATCTTTTGTCCCCTCATCGTTTTTTGTTGCACATCAAAATCCAGATGTTAGTTTATTAGCTGCTGATTTGTTAACGGAAAAATACCAGTTGAGTAGGATATTTTTGAAAAATGATGTCGTGGGAACTTTTACAAAACAGATGACTGCAACAGCCAGAAGAAGAGTTGATGAGTTGAAGAAACAACAAGAAGAAAATAGAAAAAAGTGGTTGTTTGATGCAGTTACTAATTCTATAAATGAATATAAAATGATGATTATTTCGATGAAAATAATGGAATTAGAACGTGCTTTGAGAAATGATATGTCAGGAGATGTTATGCAGATAATGAAAGAACATGCTCGTTTGAGTGAGATAAAAAGGATACTGGCATCTGCACTTGGTCAAGTTGTTGTAAAGTAAGAAATATGCTTTTTGAAGGAATTGTTTTTGGTCCGATTCAAAGTCGTCGGTTAGGTGTGTCTTTGGGTGTTAATTTGTTACCACCAAATAGTAAAATTTGCTCGTTCGATTGTTTGTATTGTGAATGTGGTTTTAATTTTTCGTCATCGGAGAAATATCCAACCTGTGATCAAATAGCGAGTGCTATTGGACAGCGTTTGCAATTGATGAAAGATAATCATGAAAAACTTGATGTAATTACTTTTGCAGGTAATGGAGAGCCTACTTTACATCCTGAGTTTGAGAAAGTTATTGATGCTACAATTGAGTTAAGAAATCGTTATTTTCCTCAAGTGAGGATTAGTGTATTGTCAAATGCTACAAGACTTTCTGATGAATCGGTTTTTAGGGCATTAAATAAAGTTGATAATAATATATTGAAATTAGACTCGGCAATAGATACTACGTTGAAAATTATAAATCAACCTTTAGATAAATGTTTTTCTGTAGAAGAATTAGTGCAACGAATGTCGTGTTTTAATGGGAACTTCATTATGCAGACTTTGTTTCTGAAAGGTATGTATAATGATGTGTTTTTTGATAATACTACAGAGGAAGAAATTGCTGCTTGGTTGAATGTCCTGAAAATTTTGAAACCTAAACAAGTAATGGTTTATTCGCTAGATAGAAAAACTCCTATTGAGCAGTTGCAACGTCCAACGAAGGAGACTTTACGTGCCATAGCTCAACGTGTAGAACTATTGGGTATTAGTGTTTCTGTTACAGAATAATATGTTAGAACAAGTTGTTTCCCAAATACAAGGAGAACGTGTGCTAGTAGCACCTTTGGATTGGGGAATAGGTCATGCTACACGTTGTGTCCCTATAATAAAATGTTTGTTAAATAATAGAAAAAAGGTGTTTATAGCAGGAAGTGGGGTGTCCTTTAGTTTCTTAAAAAAGGAATTCTCGAATGCAGTAGAATATATAGATTTTCCATCATTGTCCATTCGATATTCGGCATCGTCATCGCAAGTTTGGGCAATAGCAAAACACTTACCTTATATTTTATATCAAATAATAAAAGAACATATCCTTTTGAAACGAGTTATAAAAGGATATCATATTCAAACTATTATTTCGGATAATCGTTTTGGGTTATGGAATAGTTCTATAATGAGTATATACATTACTCATCAAGTGATGGTGAAAATGCCGAAGAATTTTGTTTTTGCTGAAAATTTTATCTATCGGTTACATAATTTTTTTATTACGCATTATGATTCTTGTTGGATTCCTGATTTTGCAGAAGAGAATAACCTTTCAGGTGATTTGTCACATAAATATCCTTTGCCTAAAAATGCGATTTTTATAGGTTGGCTTTCGCGATTTAAACTATGTGATTTTAAGGAAAAATCTCCGTATAAAAATCTTGCTATTGTCTCTGGGCCCGAACCGCAACGTACAATCTTGGAACAAGAATTATTGAACAAATTAGTAAGTAATGGAGAACCAAGTTTACTAGTACAAGGGAAGCCTGATGTAGATGTTTCTTTTGATTTAGGATGTGTACATGTAGTGTCTCATCTTGATACAAATATGTTGCAATTTTTATTGCAAACGACACCGATGATTTATTGCCGTTCAGGTTATAGTACCTTGATGGATTTGTCTGTACTCCAACGGAAAGCTGTTTTAATACCTACGCGGGGACAGACAGAACAAGAATATTTAGCAGAGTATAACAAAGAACGTTTTTTGGTTGATGTGTTAGTTTAGAGAACTTTTTAAAAGAAAAAATAGGATAAAGTTTGTGATGTCAAAATGAATTGCTAATTTTGCCGTCCAATTGGGATAAACTTTAATAAAATAAACGTTATGATTATTGTACCTGTAAAAGAAGGTGAAAACATTGAAAAGGCTTTAAAGAAGTTTAAACGTAAATTTGAGAAAACAGGCGTTGTTAAAGAACTTCGTAATCGTCAGGCTTTTAAAAAACCTTCTGTTGTAAAACGTGAACAAAAAATACATGCTGTTTACGTACAACAACTTCAACAAACAGAAGAATAAAAAAACAGAATATTTTTTTATTTCGTTTTTTTATTTTATTTTCGTTGCAGATAATATCGTTTGGTATGATAGACGCATTTCTGCAATATTTACAGTATGAGAAAAATTTTTCGTCTCATACTGTTTTGTCGTATCGTAATGATTTGTTCTCTTTCCGAGATTATGTAATAGGAGAAATAGGAGCGTTTGATATTCCAAGGATAGGGGCTCCTGTTGTTCGTAATTGGATCTTGTTACTTTTTGAATCGGGGAATTCCTCACGAACGGTTAATCGAAAACTTTCGACATTAAAGTCATTCTATCGTTTCCTAAATTTAAAAGGATTGTATGCTTTGAATCCTACGAAGCGAATAATACCTCCTAAAACAAAAAAGCCTTTGCCAGCATTTTTTAAAGAGAATGAGTTGGAGGAGGCAATGGGCTCCCTTGCGCACGACGATTTTAAAACCGAAATGTCTCGTTTAATAATAGATTTGTTTTACCAAACGGGGATACGACGTTCGGAGTTGATTAATCTGAAAGATTCAGACATAGATTTTTTAAATCATGCAATTTCTGTTATAGGAAAACGTAATAAGCAGAGGATAATTCCAATAGGGAAGAATTTAGAGTTAGCGATAATTTCTTATATTGCATTAAGAGATAAAAGTGTAATAAGAGTGTCTCCGTATTTGTTTGTTACGAATAAAGGAAAACAGCTTTATCCAGAGTATGTTTACTCCTTGGTGCATTCGGTAATGCGTAGTGTTAGTACGTTAAAGAAATGTAGTCCACATGTGTTGCGACATACATTTGCTACTGTTCTTTTAAATCGTGATGCAGATATTGATATCGTGAAGACTGCTCTTGGTCACGCAAGTCTTTCTGCGACAGAAGTTTATACACATACAACCTTTGAACAACTACAATCTATTTATAAACATGCTCACCCTAGAGCTATAAAAAAATGATATTATGGAAGTAAAAATTTCAGCAATTAATTTTAAGATTTCAGATAAACTGACGTCTTATGTAGAGAGAAAAGTGAATAAGTTAGGAAAATTCGTTGATTCGATAGTTTTTGTAGATGTGCTTTTGAAAGTTGTGAAATTTGAATCTGCGGAAAATAAAGAAACGGAGATAAAAATAAAAGCACATGGCGTAAGTTTCTTTGCATCAAAAACTTGTGATACTTTCGAGGAGTCTGTTGATAAAGCGACAGAGGCTTTGGAAAAGCAGTTGAAAAAGCATAAGGATTCTCGTTCTTAACTTTCTATATTTTTTTAATAAAGGGCTTTTGTGTTATTTGTTTGTAAAAAAAACAAATAAATGTTGTGTAGAAAAAAATAAATCTCTACATTTGCAACCCATTTTGGTATCTTTTCTTTTGAAAGGGTACTGATGGAAAATGCCTCTTTAGCTCAGTTGGCCAGAGCACGTGATTTGTAATCTCGGGGTCGTTGGTTCGAATCCGACAAGAGGCTCTAAAGAAAGGAATGGGCAGTTACCAGAGTGGCCAAATGGGGCTGACTGTAACTCAGCTGTCTTTCGACTTCGGTGGTTCGAATCCATCACTGCCCACATTTTCTTTTCTTTGCGGAAATAGCTCAGTTGATAGAGCACTAGCCTTCCAAGCTGGGGGTCGCGGGTTTGAGTCCCGTTTTCCGCTCAATGCTGTTATAGCTCAGCGGTAGAGCACTTCCTTGGTAAGGAAGAGGTCACGAGTTCAAGTCTCGTTAACAGCTCATTAGGTTGTTGAATTATAAAAGATTTAATATATTTATTCATCATTATTAATTAAGTAAATTTACAAAATTATGGCAAAAGAAAAATTTGACAGATCGAAACCGCATGTGAACATCGGTACAATCGGTCACGTAGACCACGGTAAGACTACTCTTACAGCTGCTATCACTACAGTACTCGCAAAGAAGGGTCTCTCTGAGTTGAAGTCTTTCGATCAGATCGACAACGCACCAGAAGAGAAGGAGCGTGGTATCACTATCAACACTTCGCACGTAGAGTACGAAACGGAAAATCGTCACTATGCACACGTTGACTGTCCGGGTCACGCTGACTATGTAAAAAACATGGTTACTGGTGCGGCTCAAATGGACGGTGCTATCATTGTAGTTGCTGCGACTGATGGTCCAATGCCTCAAACTCGTGAACATATTCTTCTTGCTCGTCAGGTAAACGTTCCACGTTTGGTCGTGTTTATGAACAAATGTGATATGGTCGATGATGCAGAAATGTTGGAACTTGTAGAAATGGAAATGCGTGAGCTTCTTGCTTTCTATGAATTCGATGGTGATAATACTCCTATTATTCAAGGTTCTGCTTTAGGTGCTTTGAATGGAGAAGCTCAATGGGAAGAAAAAGTTATGGAATTGATGGCTGCAGTTGATAGCTGGATTGAATTGCCACAACGTGCAGTTGATAAACCATTCTTGATGCCAATAGAAGATGTGTTCTCAATTACAGGTCGTGGTACTGTTGCTACGGGTCGTATTGAAACTGGTATCGTAAAAGTTGGTGACGAAGTTCAAATTATTGGTTTGGGTGCAGAGGGTAAGAAATCTGTTGTTACTGGTGTTGAAATGTTCCGTAAACTTCTTGATGAAGGTGAAGCTGGAGATAATGTTGGTTTGTTGCTTCGTGGTATTGATAAAGATGAAATCAAACGTGGTATGGTTATTACTCACCCAGGAACAGTTACTCCTCATTCTGAATTCAAGGCTTCTGTATATATTTTGAAAAAAGAAGAAGGTGGACGTCATACTCCATTCCATAACAAATATCGTCCTCAATTCTATATTCGTACTTTGGACGTGACTGGTGAAATTACATTGCCAGAAGGTCGTGAAATGGTAATGCCTGGTGATAACTTGGAAATAACAGTTAAATTGATTTATCCAGTAGCTTGTAGCGAAGGTTTACGTTTCGCTATTCGTGAGGGTGGACGTACTGTAGGTTCTGGTCAAATCACAGCGTTGTTGGATTAATAAATGAAAAATCGTCGGTTAACGGCGATTTTTTACGGGTGTAGCTCAGTTGGTAGAGCACTGGTCTCCAAAACCAGGTGTCGGGAGTTCGAGTCTCTCTACCCGTGCAAAAAATCTATTTGTTATAAAAAAGATGAAAATTATTAACTACTTCAAAGATTCTTATTCGGAATTGGTTCATAAAACATCTTGGCCTACGCTTAAGGAGTTGACCAATAGTGCAGTTGTTGTTTTAATCGCTTCCCTTTTAATTGCATTGGTGGTTTGGGTTATGGATTTTAGTTTCGAGACCATTATGAAGTTTGTTTATGAAGCTTTAATGTAGAAGGAGATTGAAAATGGCTGAGACAACAAAAAAATGGTATGTTATGCGTGCCATTAGTGGGAAAGAGAATAAGGTAAAAGAGTATATCGATTCAGAGATTCGGAATACTGACCTAGCTCGTTATGTATCTCAAGTTTTGATTCCAACGGAAAAAGTTCATCAAATTAGTAATGGGAAAAAAGTGGTAAAAGAGAGAAGTTATCTGCCGGGTTATGTCTTGGTAGAAGCGGAATTGAATGGAGAAGTACAGCATCATCTAAGAAATGTTCCTAATGTTTTGGGTTTCCTTGGTGCAACTGATTCCTCTGTTCCAACTCCATTAAGACAATCGGAGGTTAATCGAATTCTTGGCTCTGTTGACGAACTTAATGAAATGGATAATGACTTAAATATTCACTATATGGTTGGTGAATCAGTAAAAGTTATTGTTGGTCCATTTAGTGGTTTCTCGGGAGTTATAGAAGATGTTAATTCTGAAAAGAAGAAACTGAAAGTAATGGTAAAAATTTTCGGGCGAAAAACTCCTCTTGAATTGAATTTTATGCAAGTAGAGAAAGAGTGATTTTGGTTACGCAATAATCACGAAAAATTAATTAAATGTAAAAAGTAAAATTATGGCTAAAGAAATTGCTGGACAAATCAAGTTACAGATTAAAGGCGGTGCAGCAAATCCATCACCACCAGTAGGACCTGCATTAGGTTCTAAGGGTATAAATATTATGGATTTTTGCAAGCAATTTAATGCCAGAACCCAAGACAAGGCAGGTAAGGTTTTACCTGTAATTATCACGTATTATGTTGATAAGTCTTTTGATTTTGTCGTTAAAACTCCACCTGTTGCAATTCAATTATTAGAAGTTGCAAAAGCTAAAGGTGGCTCGGCAGAGCCGAACCGTAAAAAAATTGCTGAAATTACTTGGGAACAGGTAAAACAGATAGCAACGGATAAAATGGTCGATTTAAATTGCTTTACTATTGAAGCTGCTATGAAAATGGTAGCAGGAACGGCAAGAAGTATGGGTATTGCTGTTAAAGGCGAATTTCCAGTTAATAATTAATTAAACTTCAATTGAATTATGGGTAAACTTACAAAAAATCAAAAGTTAGCTTTAGAAAAGGTTGAAGCTGGAAAGGCTTATTCGTTGAAAGAGGCTGCTCAATTAGTAAAAGATACAACTACTACTAAATTTGATGCATCGGTAGATATAGATGTTCGTTTAGGAGTAGATCCTCGAAAAGCAAATCAAATGGTTCGTGGGGTTGTATCGTTGCCAAATGGAACGGGAAAACAAATTAGGGTTCTCGCATTGTGTACTCCTGATAAAGAAGCTGAAGCAAAGGCTGCTGGAGCTGATTATGTCGGACTCGATGAGTATATCGAGAAAATTAAAGGTGGTTGGACTGATATTGATGTTATTATCACAATGCCAGCTATTATGGGTAAAATAGGTGCTTTAGGACGTGTTTTAGGACCTCGTGGACTTATGCCAAATCCAAAAAGTGGTACAGTTACTATGGAGGTGGGGAAAGCCGTTACAGAAGTAAAACAAGGTAAGATTGATTTTAAAGTTGACAAAACAGGTATTGTTCATACATCAATAGGAAAAGTATCTTTTTCTGCTGAACAAATTACAGAAAATGCAAAAGCATTTATGTCTACAATTATGAAATTAAAGCCTGCTTCTGCTAAAGGTACTTATGTAAAAAGTGTATATCTTTCTAGTACAATGGGTCCTGGAATTAAGATTGATACAAAAGCAATTGAAGAAAATTAAAATTAAACGGACTGAGGTATGAAAAAGGAAGAAAAAAGTGCGATAATAGCACAACTGAAAGAAACGCTTGGAGCATATTCTCATTTTTATTTGACAGATACAGAGGGGTTGAACTCTCAACAAACTAGTGATTTAAGAAGAGCTTGCAATAAAGAAGGAATAAAACTTCTTGTTGTGAAAAATACTTTGCTTCATAAAGCGTTGGAGGCTATTGATACAGATTTTAGTCCGATTTATGACGTATTAAAAAATAATACTACATTAATGTTTTCAAATACAGGAAATGCTCCTGCTAAATTAATTAAAGAATTTAGTAAAAAGGCTTCAAAACCAGTGTTGAAAGCTGCTTATGTAGAAGAAAGTTTTTATGTAGGTCAAGATCAATTAGATGTATTAATAAGCATTAAGAGCAAGAACGAACTTATTGCAGATGTCATTGCATTGTTGCAATCTCCTGCTAAGAATGTTGTATCCGCACTCCAATCGGGAGGTAATAAATTACATGGTGTTTTAACAACACTATCAGAGAGATAAATAAAAAATAAAAATAACCAATAAAAAATAAAAATCATGGCAGATTTAAAAGTCTTTGCAGAACAATTAGTTAACTTAACAGTTAAAGAAGTAAATGAGTTAGCTGAAATCTTGAAAAATGAATATGGTATTGAACCTGCAGCTGCTGCTGTTGCTGTTGCTGCTCCTGCTGCTGCTGGTGCAGCTGCTGTTGAAGAAAAAACATCTTTTGATGTAGTTTTGAAATCAGCTGGAGCTAATAAATTAGCAATTGTTAAGCTTGTAAAAGAATTAACGGGTCTTGGCTTGAAAGAAGCTAAAGATATGGTAGATGCAGCTCCTTCTACAATCAAAGAAGGTGTAGCTAAAGATGAAGCTGAATCACTTAAAAAACAACTTACTGAAGCAGGAGCTGAAGTTGAACTTAAATAGGCTTTCCTCCTGATTTTCAGGCAGATACGGTTTGGGATCCCGTCCAAGCGGGACTCTAAACCTTTTTATGTATAGACAAATTAAGTTCAATTAAATATCTTATCCAATGGCTTCAAATATTGATAACCAAAGAATTAACTTTGCTTCCATCAAGAATTCTTTAGAATATCCAGATTTTCTTGATGTCCAATTGAAATCTTTTAAAGACTTCTTTCAATTAGATACAGCTCCAGAAAAGAGAAAAAATGAGGGTATGTATAAAGTATTTTCTGAAAATTTCCCTATAGAAGATACTCGTAATAATTTTAGACTTGAATTTTTAGATTATTATATAGATCCTCCCCGCTATACAATAGAGGAGTGTATAGAACGGGGATTAACTTATAGTGTTCCCCTAAAAGCACGTTTGAAATTGGAATGTACAGATCCTGAACATGAGGATTTTGATACAGTTATTCAAGATGTATTTTTGGGACCAATTCCTTACATGACGGAAAAAGGTACGTTTGTGATTAATGGTGCTGAACGTGTAATCGTTTCACAATTGCATCGTTCTCCTGGTGTATTTTTTGGTCAGAGCATGCATGCGAACGGAACAAAACTTTATTCTGCTCGTATTATTCCTTTTAAGGGTTCTTGGATTGAGTTTGCAACAGACATTAATAATGTAATGTATGCTTATATTGATCGTAAGAAAAAATTACCTGTAACAACTCTTTTGCGTGCAATTGGTTATGAAAACGACCGCGATATATTAGAAATTTTTGGATTAGCTGAAGAAATAAAAGTTAATAAAACAAATTTAAAAAAAGCCGTTGGTCGTAAACTTGCAGCTCGCGTACTTACTGTTTGGAATGAGGATTTGGTTGACGAAGATACAGGTGAGGTTGTTACCATTGAACGTATTAACATCTTAATTGATCGAGAAACGATACTTGAAGCTGATCATATTGAACAAATTCTTGAGTCAGGTGTAGAAACTATCTTGCTTCATAAAGATACTCAAGGTATGAGTGATTATACAATCATATATAATACTCTACAAAAAGACCCCAGTAATTCAGAGAAAGAAGCTGTTTGGTATATCTATCGCCAGTTGAGAAATGCAGATCCTGCAGATGATTCAACAGCTCGTGAAATGATAAATAGCTTGTTCTTTTCAGAAAAAAGGTATGATTTAGGAGAAGTTGGTCGTTTCCGTATAAACAGAAAGTTAGGACTTACTACAGATAAGAGCGTAGGAGTTCTTACCAAAGAAGATATCATTGAAATTATCAAATATTTGATTGAATTGATTAATTCAAAAGCAGAAGTTGATGATATCGACCATTTGAGTAATCGTCGTGTTCGTACAGGGGGCGAACAATTGTATAATCAATTCGGGATAGGATTGGCACGTATGGCACGTACAATTCGTGAGAGAATGAATGTTCGTGATAACGAGGTGTTTACTCCGACTGACTTGATAAATGCTAATGTGATTTCGTCAGTAATTAATTCTTTCTTTGGAACAAATGCTTTGTCGCAGTTTATGGATCAAACCAATCCTTTGGCAGAAATAACGCATAAACGTCGTTTATCTGCATTAGGTCCTGGAGGTTTGTCGCGTGAACGTGCAGGTTTCGAAGTGCGTGACGTGCATTATACTCACTATGGTCGTCTTTGTCCAATTGAAACGCCAGAAGGTCCAAATATTGGTTTGATTTCATCTTTGTGTGTATATGCAAAAATAAATGATTTAGGATTTATCGAGACTCCTTATCGTAAAGTAAGTGATGGATCTGTTGATTTGACAGCTGAAGGTGTAACTTATTTGACTGCAGAGGAAGAAACTAGTAAAATTATAGCTCAAGGAAATGCTCCTTTAGATGAAAATGGTAAATTTATACTTTCTCGTGTTAAATCAAGACAAGATGCAGATTATCCGGTTGTTGGACCATCACAAGTAGAACTTATGGATGTTGCTCCACAACAAATTGCATCTATTGCAGCTGCATTAATTCCTTGTTTAGAGCATGATGATGCTAACCGTGCGTTGATGGGATCAAACATGATGCGTCAAGCTGTTCCTATTCTACGTCCAGAGGCTCCTATTGTTGGTACGGGTATTGAAGGAAAAATGATAAAAGATTCTCGTACGCAGATAATGGCAGAGGGGGATGGTGTTGTTGATTTTGTTGATGCACAGAGAATTATTGTTAATTACGATCAAACGGAAGATGAGAGATTTGTATCTTTTGATGATTCGAAGAAAGAATATGTATTACCAAAATTCCAACGCACAAATCAAGATACAACTATAGATTTGCGTCCTATTGTTAAAAAAGGACAGCGAGTTAAAGCTGGTGATATACTTACAGAAGGCTATGCTACTCAAAATGGAGAACTTGCACTAGGGCGAAATCTTAAGGTTGCGTTTATACCATGGAAGGGTTATAACTATGAAGATGCTATCGTATTAAACGAACGTATTGTTCGTGAAGATATCTTTACTTCAGTTCATGTGAGTGAATATTCTTTAGAGGTTCGTGAGACGAAACGCGGTCTTGAGGAATTGACGGCTGATATCCCTAACGTTAGTGAAGATGCGACTAAAAATTTGGATGAGAATGGAATCATTCGTATTGGAGCGTATGTTGAGCCAGGAGATATACTTATTGGTAAAATAACTCCGAAAGGGGAATCTGATCCTTCTCCAGAAGAAAAATTATTAAGAGCAATTTTTGGTGATAAAGCAGGTGATGTTAAAGATGCTTCATTGAAAGCAACGCCTTCTCTTTCAGGTGTTGTTATTGGTAAAAATCTTTATTCTAAAAAGATAAAAGATCGTAAGGCTAAAAATGCTGATAAAGCATCGTTAACACAATTAGATGAAGAGTTTAATAAAGAAGTCGCTATCTTAAAATCTTTATTGATAGAGAAACTTCTTGTTTTAACAAGTGGAAAAACTTCACAAGGAGTAAAAGATTCTTTAGGTGCATTTGTAGTCCCAAAAGGAACGAAGTTCACTCAAAAGGTTTTAAATGAGATTGATTATATAAGTGTTCAACTTGTAAAATGGACAGCAGATGCAAATAAAAATGAGATGATACGTGAAGTGATTCTCAATTATATAAGGAAATATAAAGAAGCAGATGCTCGTTTGAAACGCAAGAAGTTTAATTTGACAATTGGAGATGAATTGCCATCAGGAATTGTACAATTAGCAAGAGTTTATATTGCTAAAAAACGTAAAATTCGTGTAGGTGATAAAATGGCTGGTCGTCACGGAAATAAGGGTATTGTATCGAAAATTGTTAGACAAGAAGATATGCCATTCCTTGAAGATGGAACTCCAGTTGATATTTGTTTGAATCCTCTTGGTGTACCATCTCGTATGAACTTAGGGCAGATTTTTGAGACTGTTCTTGGTTGGGCAGGAAAAGAACTTGGGGTGAAGTTTGCAACGCCAATTTTTGATGGTGTGACTTTAGATGATTTGAATAAATGGACAGAGAAGGCAAACGTTCCTAACTATGGTAAGACATATCTATATGATGGAGGTACAGGTGTTCGTTTTGACCAACCTGCTACTGTAGGTGTTATTTATATGTTGAAATTAGGACATATGGTTGATGATAAGATGCATGCACGTTCAATAGGTCCATATTCACTTATAACTCAACAGCCTCTTGGAGGAAAAGCACAATTTGGTGGTCAACGTTTTGGTGAGATGGAGGTTTGGGCTCTTGAGGCATTTGGTGCATCACATGTTTTGCAAGAGATATTAACTGTAAAATCAGATGATGTTATGGGACGTGCAAGAACTTATGAGGCGATTGTTAAAGGTGACAATATGCCAACACCAAATATTCCTGAATCGTTGAATGTGTTATTGCATGAGTTGAGAGGATTAGGATTGAGAATAGATCTTGATTAATTCGATTTTCGTTGAAATAAAAAGTAAAGACTATGGCTTTTAAAAAAGATAACAAGATAAAAAATAACTTCAAGAAGATTACCATCGGTTTAGCATCTCCTGAGGAGATATTAGAATCTTCGTATGGTGAGGTTTTAAAACCAGAAACTATCAATTATCGTACATACAAACCAGAGCGTGATGGATTGTTTTGTGAAAGAATATTCGGTCCCATAAAGGATTACGAATGTCATTGTGGAAAGTACAAACGTATTCGTTACAAAGGTATCGTTTGTGATAGATGTGGTGTCGAAGTTACTGAGAAAAAAGTACGTCGTGAGCGTGCAGGGCACATTCAGTTAGTTGTTCCAATTGCTCATATTTGGTATTTCCGTTCTTTACCAAACAAAATGGGATACTTACTTGGTATGCCAAGTAAAAAATTGGATAATATTATTTATTATGAAAAATATGTTATTATTCAACCTGGTATTTTAGAAGGGAAAGAAGGTATTGCTGTTGGAGAAACTTTAACTGAAGAAGAATATCTTGATTTACTTGATACTTTACCAAAAGAAAATCAATATTTAGATGATTCTGACCCAAATAAATTTATTGCTAAGATGGGGGCAGAAGCAGTTAGCGATTTGCTTTCAAGATTGGATTTAGATACGCTTTCTTATGAATTAAGAAATGAAGCAAATACATCTAATTCTCAACAACGTAAAAATGAAGCATTGAAAAGACTTCAAGTTGTAGAGTCGTTCCGTGCCGCTAAGAATAATAAACCTGAATGGATGATTTTAAAGGTAATTCCTGTAATTCCGCCAGAATTACGTCCTTTAGTTCCTCTTGACGGTGGTCGTTTTGCAACATCAGATTTGAATGATTTGTATCGTAGAGTAATTATTCGTAATAATCGTCTAAAACGATTGATAGAGATAAAAGCTCCTGAAGTTATCTTACGCAACGAAAAACGTATGTTGCAAGAAGCTGTTGACTCGTTGTTTGATAACTCGCGTAAAGCAAGTGCGATGAAAACGGATTCTAATCGTCCATTAAAATCATTATCTGATTCTTTGAAAGGAAAACAGGGGCGTTTCCGTCAAAATTTGCTTGGTAAACGTGTTGACTATTCTGCTCGTTCGGTTATCGTTGTCGGTCCAGAACTTAAAATGCATGAGTGTGGATTGCCTAAAGGAATGGCGGTAGAGCTTTATAAACCGTTTATAATTAGAAAGTTGATAGAACGCGGTATTGTTAAAACTGTAAAATCGGCAAAGAAAATTGTTGATAGAAAAGATGCTGTTGTATGGGATATCTTGGAATTAGTAATGAAAGGTCATCCTGTATTACTGAACCGTGCTCCGACTTTGCATAGATTAGGTATTCAAGCTTTCCAACCAAAGTTGATAGAAGGAAAAGCTATTCAATTACATCCATTGTCTTGTACTGCATTTAATGCTGACTTTGATGGTGACCAAATGGCTGTTCACTTGCCATTAGGAAATGAGGCTATTTTGGAAGCTCAATTATTAATGTTAGCTTCACATAATATTTTGAATCCTGCAAATGGTGCACCTATTACAATCCCTTCTCAGGATATGGTTCTTGGTCTTTATTATATTACGAAACCAAGAGATGGAGTAAAAGGTGAAGGTTTAAGTTTTTATTCTCCCGAAGAAGTAGAGATCGCTTATAATGAGGGAAAAGTAGATATCCATGCAAATATTTCTGTTCGAGTTAATGATATTGTTGAAGGGAAACCTGTTTCGCATACAATAAAAACTACAGTAGGACGTGTATTTGTAAATAGATATGTTCCCGAAGAAGTTGGTTTTATCAACGAATTGCTTTCTAAAAAATCTTTGCGTAGCATTATTAGTCGTGTGATTGAGACATGTGGTGTAGCAAAAACAGCACAATTCTTAGATGATATTAAGGATTTAGGATATAAAATGGCGTTTCAAGGAGGTTTGTCATTTAATTTGGGTGATGTAATCATACCTGAAGAAAAAGCAGAACTTGTGAAAAAAGGTTATGAAGATGTTGAAGAAATTATGAATAACTATAATATGGGATTCATTACCTACAACGAACGTTATAACCAAATTATTGATACATGGACTCGTGTTAACGACAGTTTGAAAAAGATTTTGATAAATCACTTGTCAAATGATAATCAAGGATTTAATGCCGTTTATATGATGTTGGATTCGGGTGCTCGTGGATCTACAGAACAGATTCGCCAGTTGTCGGGTATGCGTGGTTTGATGGCAAAACCAACAAAATCTACGGCAGAAGGAGGGCAAATTATCGAAAACCCAATTCTTGCAAACTTTAAAGAAGGATTGTCTGTATTGGAGTACTTTATTTCTACTCACGGTGCTCGTAAAGGTTTGGCTGATACAGCATTGAAGACTGCGGACGCAGGTTATTTGACTCGTCGTTTGGTAGATGTATCGCATGATGTAATTATTACAGAAGAGGATTGTGGAACATTGAGAGGGCTTGTAGCGACAGAGGTTAAAAATAATGAACAGGTGGTAGCATCTCTTTATGAAAGAATACTTGGACGTGTTTCTGTTCACGATGTGATTCATCCATTAACTGGTGAAATAATTGTAAAAGCTGGCGAGGAAATTGTTGAATCTGCAGCGAAAAAAATTCAGGATTCTCCTATAGAAAGAGTTGAGATTCGTTCGGTATTGACTTGTGAGGCAAAACGTGGAGTTTGTGCTAAATGTTATGGTAGAAACTTGGCTACAGGTCGTATGGTTAATAAAGGTGAAGCTGTTGGTGTTATTGCTGCTCAGTCTATTGGTGAACCAGGTACACAGTTGACGTTGAGAACGTTCCATGTTGGAGGTATTGCTTCAAATATTGCAACTGAATCAAGTATTGTATCACGTTATGATGGTATTGTAGAAATTGATGAGTTAAGAACGGTTAAGACAAAAGAATCTGATGAATATCAGATAGTTATTGGTCGTTTGGCAGAAATGAAGATAATTGACCCTACGACAGGTATTGCATTATCAACGCAAAATATTCCTTATGGTTCTAAACTTTTTGTTGACAATGGAGCTAAAATAGAAAAAGGAACAAAAATTTGTGAGTGGGATCCATTTAATGCTGTTATTGTTTCTGATTTTGATGGTAAAATAGAATTTGAATCTGTGATTGAAAATTCTACATATAAGGTAGAAACTGATGAAGCAACAGGTTTGAAAGAAAAGATTATTATCGAATCAAGAGATAAAAATAAATTGCCAGCAGTACATATTTTAGATGAGAAAGGTGAAATACTGAAAGCTTATAACTTACCTGTGGGTGCTCATTTGGTTGTTGAAGAAGGGAATGATATAAAAGCAGGTGATTTGTTAATAAAGATTCCACGTGCTGTTGGTAAGGCTGGTGATATCACAGGTGGTTTGCCTCGTGTTACAGAGTTATTTGAGGCACGAAATCCATCTAATCCTGCTATTGTGTCTGAAATTGACGGAGAGGTGTCTTTCGGTAAAATAAAGAGAGGTAATCGTGAAATTGTTATAACATCGCGTACGGGTGAAGTTTGTAAACATTTGGTTCCATTGTCAAAACAGATTTTGGTTCAGGAAAATGATTTTGTTCGTGCAGGTACGGCATTGTCTGATGGAGCGGTTACACCTTCTGATATTCTATCGATAAAAGGACCTACTGCAGTGCAAGACTATATTGTAAACGAAGTTCAAGATGTATATCGTTTGCAAGAAGTAAAAATCAATGACAAACATTTCGAAGTTATTGTTCGTCAAATGATGCGTAAAGTTCAAATTGAAGATCCAGGTGATACACGATTCTTAGAAAAACAACTTGTTCATAAAAACGAATTTAATGATGAGAACGATCGTATTTGGGGCAAAAAAGTTGTTGTAGATGCTGGTGATTCAGAGAATTTGAAACCTGGTCAGATTGTTACTGCAAGAAAATTGCGTGATGAAAATAGTATGTTGAAACGTAAAGATATGCGTTTAGTACAAGCACGTGATGCTAATCCCGCAATTTCAAGTCAAGTACTTCAAGGTATAACACGTGCAGCTTTACAAACAACAAGTTTTATGTCAGCTGCATCTTTCCAAGAAACTACTAAAGTGCTTAATGAGGCTGCAATAAATGGTCGCGTTGATAATTTGGAAGGAATGAAAGAAAACGTTATTTGCGGACATTTAATTCCTGCTGGTACGGGTATGCGTGACTTTAATAAATTGATTGTCGCTTCAAAAGAAGATTACGAAAGAGCTCTTCTTGAAGAAGAAAATAAAATCTAAAATTAATAAATACCCTATTCTTCTCTGAATTTTAATTTTTTTTAGCAGAAAAGTAGGGTATTTTTTATATTTTAAATAAAAAGTATTTATATTTGTTGCAAATTTTACGATAATTAAGTTGAAATGCGTTCAAAATTAAGATATTGGGTTGTATTTCTTGTAGTATTTCTTTTTCTACCAACATCTGTGTCGCGAGCACAAATGTTGTTGTTAGCGAAAGAACATACAGGGAGATTGGTTGTTGGACCAGGATTTTTTAGTTCTGATGCAGGTCGTGATGGTGTCTTCCAATTCTATAATCCTCGAATTTCTGTAGGGTTTGATTATTCGTATCGTATCCATGATCGCTGGGGAGTGAAACTTGGTGTTAGTTATGGTGTGTATGGAGAGAAAGATGGCAATTGGCGTCCTCATCGTGGCTGGGAGGTCTCTACACAATTAGTGGATTTAACAGCGTCTGTGCAATTTTATATCTTAAAGAGAAACGTATCTGGTACATGTCCTGATTTTTATATTGCAGCAGGAGTTGGAGGTTTAGCAAGTATTAATCCGAAAGTGACTCAACCAAATTACACTGCGGGAATGACACTATTGCCTGAAGTTGGAATTACAAAACAAGAGGCAATTGATAAATGGAATGAAACTCATAGCGAAAAACGTGAACTTTCTTCAAAAGAGAACCCTAATGCTGTTATCCGGTATGATAAAAATGTATTAGTAGCACCTACGTTTCCGCTTTCGATAGGAGCAACATGGGGAATTGGTAAACGTTTTCTTCTTGGTGTTGATTATACAATACGTATTTCTACGAATGACTATTTGGACAATTTAAATCCAATAGGGTCGTGGTATCCAGATATGTATTCATCATTGAGTTTTTCCGTAGGTTATATTTTGAAAACAGATTGTTATACTTGTTATTCTGCATTATCTAAACCTAAATTTAGAAAAACAAAAGCATCTTCTGGTTATTGGTTCTAATAGAAGATACTGCTTGATAATATAAAAACTGCTTTTTGAGAGGCAGTTTTTCTTTTTTATGAAAGAGCAAGATTTTAAGTTAATAGGAAATTTTTTGTCAGACTCTCTGAAAGAGATGGGGATAGAAAAAAAACTTGAAGAAACAAGAGTGATTCAAGTGTGGAATTCTTTGTTTGGTGATTCTATGAGAAAATTTATTGGGAAAGTTTATGTAAAAAATAGAATCCTTTACATAGAAGTGACATCTTCACTATTGAAACAAAATTTACTCTATCAGAAAGAACTTTTTATCGCAAAAATAAATCAGCAAGCAGGAACAAATATTTTAGACGATATACATTTTTTTTAGCAAGATTTTTGTTTATACTTTGTTAAAACGATTACCTTTGTACTGTATGAAAATGTTTTTTATGAATAGAAATCAACTTCTTTTTCTACTATTTCTGTTGTTGTTCGTTGTAGGATGTAAAAATGCTGATCCGTGGGGAAATGATACTTCGGATGCACATTATCCGACTTTCCCTGAAATTCCAACAAAGATTACTAATGAAAATTTTATTTATACTACGCATTATGCTACATTAAACAACGACAACGTACGAAATTTTACTCTTTGTTTTGACAAAACAAAATATGCAGCATGTTGGGTTGCATATCCGTTGCATAAAACTTATCGTGGGAGTGTAGGTCGATCGTATCAAAGTTCGGAAGTTTGGCCTACCGACCCTAATATTTCGGCAGAGCAAGCTGTTGGTAAAGGAGGCTACAATGGTTATACACGAGGGCATCAAATCCCTTCGGCAGATAGAACTGTAACTCAAGAGTTGAATGCACAAACTTTCTATATGTCGAATATGACACCTCAGGCTTATGATTTCAATGGCGGAGTTTGGCTTGATCTTGAAAATGCGGTACGAGATAACATTTGTAACGATACAATTTTTGTTGTAACTGGTGCATATTGGGAAAATACAACTAAAAAGGCAGGGAAATATCCTATACCGACACATTATTACAAGGTTTTGTTGCGTACACGAGCAGGTAATTTAAAGAAATCTGTTTATGGAGCTACACGTGATCAGTTGAAATGTATTGGCTTTTGGCTTTCTCATTCTACAACAGAGCGAGGTAACTTGAAATCGTATTGCAAATCTGTGGCAGAAATAGAACAACTTACAGGATTTACGTTTTTCCCTGAAGTTGATGTTGACAAAACGCAATGTAATCCTTCTGATTGGGATCTTTAGTATCCTAAAATTTTTAGCATTGATTTGTAACTTTGCTCTTTTGCAAAAAGTTTCGTTGTATAGTCGCCATTTTCGTCGATATCTACAAGTACTAACTTTGGTGCAGGAAGTAAGCAATGTTGAATACCTCCAAATCCGCTAAGCGACTCTTGGTAGGCTCCCATATTAAAAAATCCTACGTATTGCGTGTCTTCCGACTGTTTTATTTTTGGTAAGAATATCGCATTAGAATGAATATCGGCATTGTAAAAGTCTTCGCTGTCACAGGTCAAACCACCCAAGTGTACACGTTCGTATTCTAAATTCCAATTGTTGATTGCTAAAAATATGTAACGTTGATTGATAGCCCATGAATCGGGAAGTGTTGTCATAAAAGAACTGTCAATCATATTCCAAAGCTCACGGTCGTTTTGTTGCTTTTGATTGACAATGGAATAGAGCATAGCTCCGCTTTCGCCAACAGTAAATGTCCCGAATTCTGTAAAAATGTTTGGCTCAGGTACATTGTTTTGCTGACAAATATTTTTTATTTGAGCCACAATCTCTTCGGCCATATATTCGTAATCGTATTCGAAATCGAGATGTGCTTTGATAGGGAATCCGCCTCCGATATTTAGCGAGTCGAGTTCAGGACATATTTTCTTTAATTCGCAATATAGATTTACTGCTTTGTTCAATTCGTTCCAATAATAAGATGTGTCTTTTATTCCTGTGTTGATAAAGAAGTGCAACATCTTGAGTTTTATGTTTTTGTTGTGCTGTATTTTGCTTTTGTAGTAAGCAATGACGTTGTTTTGTCTAATCCCTAATCGCGAAGTGTAGAATGTGAATTTTGGTTCTTCTTCGGTAGCAATACGAATACCAACGTTAAATTTAAGATTTGGATCGGATGTAAGCAAGTCCAATTCGAAAATGTTATCGAGGATAGGAATTACGTTTTCGAATCCATTTTTTATTAAATTTCGAATGTTTTCGGCATATTGAGGGCGTTTAAATCCGTTACAAATGATGTATTTGTCTTTTTTTAAAAGCCCTGCTTCGTATAGTGATTCTACGATGTTGATGTCGAAAGCCGACGAAATCTCTATTTCTGCATCGTGTTTTAGCACCTCTTCCATTATAAACGAAAAGTGAGAACTCTTTGTACAATATGCGTAATGATATTCGGCATTGTAGTCCACTTTGGCCATTGCTACGTTGAACATACGTCTTGCACGCTGTATGTTTTGCCCGATGCGAGGCAAGAAAGACAGGCGTAGCGGTGTACCGTATTGTTTTATTATTTCCATTAGAGGAATGTTGAACCAAGTTAACTCGCCATCTACTACAGAAAATTCGTTAGTAGGAAAATCGAACGACTGTTCTATTAAGTCAATGTACTTGTTTTTCACTTTTCTTGTTAATTTAAATGTTTTACATTGTGTGTTTTTTGATAAAGAAACTCATTTAGATTGTTCTTATTTGCAAAGGTAATTGTTTTTATTGTATAACTACATCTGCTTATTATTAAAATAGTATCTTTGCAATGGTTTGTTAGTCAAAAGTGTTTGGCTTCAGACTTTTTTGAGTAAAAACTTCTTATTCTTAAAGCCGAAAACCGCCATTTAAGCACACGAGAATAAGTGGAATTGTGTTTGCGTACACAGCGTGAACCCTTTCTGCTTATTTGTGTGCAGGGTGCTTGGCGGTTTCCTCGGCTTTGGATAGGTTTGATTGGGAACACGCTTTTTTTATACACTTATGGTTCATATAGGCAGTTTGATAAAAAATGAAATGCAACGGCAAGGGCGTACAGTGCCTTGGTTGGCTCGGCAGATTTGCTGTGAGCGACGCAATGTGTACAAAATCTACGCTCGTGCTTCGATTGATACCGAACTGCTACTCCGTATTTCGAAGGCTCTCAATCACGATTTCTTCCGCTACTATTCCATAGATTGAATAACCTCGGTTGTGTACTTTTTGGCGACAAAATGTGAATTTGCTGGACGCATTAAATCCTCCTCTTTCGATAGAGTACAACTTATTTTTGTAGTTCTTTAACTAAAACTAAAAAATAAGAATTATGAACAAGAAAATTTTTTTCGCAGCACTTTTTCTTGCTGCTTTGAGTATTGGATTTATAGCGTGCGATAATGATGACGACCCACGTTTGGATAACGATGATGACAACACTGAAAACGTTGTTGACGATGATTCTACAGATATTGATAGCGACTCTATAGATAATGTCGAAGGCGAAGAGGATTACTACAACTGCGACACTACCGAGATGGTGTGTACAGGTAAAGCCTATGATATTACGACAACTACAGCGAAAGTGGCTGCTACCGTCCATATCCCTTTTACGCTATTAGCACAATGTAAATTAGGCGTACAAGTATCGAGCAGCAAAGAGGATTTGATAGCTCACGAAAACGTAACAAACTTTACTACGAAAGACCTTACAGGAAACGACTTTGTGGTAAATCTCAAAGATTTGAAATCGGGTGCAACCACTTATTACTATTGTGCATATATTTATTTAAATGGTATCTATCACTACGGACTGATACGTGAGTTTAAAACTTGGTGTGTATTAACGTTAAAAACGAAGGGAGATAATGCTACTAGCACTACAATAGGGGCAGGCGAATTTGCTTATGGTACAGAAGCTCCTATATCTACTACATCAGGAGAAAATTACTACTTTACCTCTTGGAGCGACTGCGATAGTAAGGAACTCTCTCGTACGATAACCTTAACTTCCGATAGCACTATCACCGCAAATTTTGCAAAGAAGCCTTACTTGACTGTGAAAACAGAATATGCTTCTTGTGGTACAGTATCGGGCTCGGGCTATTATATGCCAGGCGAGGAAGTAACCATTACAGCCACACCGAAACCTGGTTTTAAGTTTGTGAAGTGGAACGATAGCAACACGGATAATACGAGGATTATCACTATGGGTTATGTTAGTGTAACTTACACTGCTACATTTGAAGTTTCTCCAAATAATGTTATTTCAGGTACAGAAAACGGCTACGATTACGTAGACCTTGGTTTGCCAAGTGGCTTAAAGTGGGCAACTTGCAACGTAGGTGCAACTAAACCTGAAGAGTATGGTAACTATTACGCTTGGGGCGAAGTGGAACCAAAAACTGAATATAATTGGAGTACTTATAAATTTATGGATTCGAGTATCAATGATTGGAATGGTGTAACTAAATACACCTTTGCTGATGGTCAAACGTCTGGCGTATGGTATGATGGCGAAGGTTACTTTATTGGCGATAACAAAACCGTTCTCGATAAAGAAGACGATGCCGCAGTAGTAAATATGGGAGGCGAATGGCGTATGCCAACAGTCACAGAATTAGAAGAATTAAAGACTGAATGTACTTGTACATGGACTACATTGAATGGCGTTAATGGCTGTAATGTAGAAGGCCCTAACGGAAACGCTATCTTCCTCCCTGCTGCTGGCTATCGCCTTGATAGTGATTTGAGCAGAGCGGGATCGTACGGCAGCTATTGGTCGAGTTCGCTCTATGTGTGGGATTCGGGCGATGCCCGGGGCTTCGACTTCTATTCGGGCCCTGTGGGTTGGTGCTTCTTCTACCGCTACATCGGTCTTTCTGTGCGTGGCGTGTGTCCTTAAGAATCTTACCCTTGTCCCCCTTACTGGCAGAGAAAATGTGTGAGGGTGGGCTGTAGGGGCGTAGTGTAGCGCCCCTACTCCCCAAGCCCACACCGCACATTTTCCGCCGGGGCAGAAAAAAATGTAGGGACGCACGCAGTGCGTCCGCAAGAAAAAAGTGAAGTGAAATAAGAAATACCTAATTTTTTAGTAGTATAAATATCCGATATGGAAAATAAAGTTTTTAAAAAAGTCTGTCAAATTTTAGAGCAGTCGGATGGAGAGTTTTATGTTGATAGATTAAAAAATGCTCTTGCGGAATATGAGACTTTTATACAAAGTCTAAATTTTAATAACAAAGAACAAATAAAAAATAGTGTATCAAATACTATCAAAAAAATAAATAATATTGTAGGGTATTATATGAGTGGAAAAATTTCTTCTGCTTATATAGCATTTGATAGATGGTGGTTTACTTCTCAAAAACAAGAAGAAGATACTGATTTCCATACCGAACCTAAACCTACCAAAGATTTACGTTTAAAGTTTCTATTAAAACTAACACTATGCAATAAAGACAACGAGACTTTTAAAGAAAATTGGTATAGAATACGTAAAAAAGAAGGACCTGCTTTATATAAAATAAAAGATATGTTTCATGTCCCATTTGAGATGAGAGGTAAAATAGGTAATAATCGATATAGCTTATCGGGTTATCCTTGCTTGTATTTAGGGAAGTCGATATTGGATTGTTGGCAAGAGATGAATGCTCCAGCATTAAGCGATTGTTGTATATCTGCTTTTCGTTTTAAATCAACAATGAAAGTTTTAGATTTTCGTTTAAGGGTAGTAAATACTAATGATTTAAATGATTATTTGCAAATTCTACCTCTTATTATAGCGTGTTCAATTCCTGTTCCTGCAAGAAATGTTAACGATGTTTTTCATCCTGAATATATTTTTCCTCAGTTTATTATGCATGGAATAGTGAAAGGTATTTTAAATAATATTGATATTGATGGAATAGTTTATACTTCATCGAAATATAATTCACAGGTAAAATTTAAAGTAGATTTGTTTGATAATATTGCCATTCCTGTTAAGAAAATTCAAAAAAGAGGATTTTGTTCTTGTTTAAAAGATAATATAGAACTAACAGCCTCAAAATGCTATGAATATGAAATGCTATTAGGAAATATTAATATTTCCCAGACTCAAAAATATGAGGATACAATATTCGGACAAATGGAAAAAGGATTCTCTGATTTTCAAAATATTATATAAATATTGTATCCTTAAAAACGAATCGGTCCACAAGTTTGTGTACCAAGTTTTTTAGGATTATTTAATATCGTAAAGAAATAAAAAAGCACAAGCCGAAGGCTTGTGCTTTTTTGTTGGTTATGCGTTACGCAAATTAGATGTTCTTTTTCATCACTTCGAAGTGTGCTTGTGGGTGAGCACATGCAGGGCATAGTTCGGGTGCAGCAGTGCCTTCGTAGATAAAACCGCAGTTGCGGCATTGCCATACGGTGATTTCGTCTTTTTTGAAAACGGTTCCGTTTTCTATGTTTCTTACGAAAGCAAGGTAGCGTTCTTCGTGTCCTTTTTCAGCTACAGCAATGTTGCGATACATCAAAGCAATTTCAGGAAAACCTTCTGCTTCAGCCACATCGGCAAAATGAGGATAAGCCTCTGCCCACTCTTCGTGCTCGCCCATAGCGGCAGCTTTTAGGTTTTCGATAGTAGTGCCAATCACTCCAGCAGGGAAACAAGCTTTTACTTCTACTTCGCCGCCTTCGAGGTGTTTAAACATACGTTTTGCATGCTCTTTTTCTTGATCGGCAGTTTCGCTGAAAATAGCAGCCATTTGTTCGTACCCTTCTTTTTTTGCTACGCTAGCAAAGTAAGTATAACGCATACGTGCTTGCGATTCGCCCGCAAACGATTGCATAAGATTTTTTTCGGTTTGTGTTCCTTTAATGCTCATAGTTGTAAAAATTTAAAAATTAGATATTAAATGTAACGTTTCGTGTCCCGTCTTTGTTTTCGTTGATGTTTACCCGTAGGCAGCTGTCGGGCAAAATATTTTCGACTTTTTCTGCCCATTCCATCAAGCAAAATTCGTTGCTGTTCCAATATTCTTCAATACCAAAATCGAAAGCCTCTACTTCGTTTTTTAAGCGATAAAAATCGAAGTGGAAGATTTTTCTCTTGTCGTCGTAGTCGTATTCGTTTACAATTGAAAACGTAGGACTATTGACAATGTCGTCAGTACCAAGCACTTCGCAAATAGCTTTTATGAACGTGGTTTTGCCAACACCCATTTCGCCGAAAAACGCAATAATACGCTGTTTCCCAATGCTTTTGAGAAAATCGTTTGCTGCTCGATGCAAATCGTTGATGGAATGTATGACAATAGTCTGTTGCATAGTTTTACCATTTTTGCAAAAATAAAAAAATAAGTTTTAAGATGAGATTCTTTATAGAGATTTTATTCGGTAGTTTGTAGCAAACAGATATTCATTGTAATTTTGTCAATGATGAATGCTTTGACTGAAAAATTTATAGAAGAACACGCTTCGGATAATCTCGACCGTTTGTTGCTGAATGCTTCAAAATATCAGGGAGTAGATGTAGCATGGGCTGTACATCAGATAGATGCTCGCCGAAAAATGAGTGCAAAGTTGCCTTCGTGGGCGAACAATCCTAAATTGCATTTTCCTGTTCGTTTGTCAATGGAGCAATGCTCTTCCGAACAGACAGCGAGGTATAAAGCATCGTTGTGCTCAGGTGATACGATGGCAGACCTGACAGGTGGTTTTGGTGTTGATTGTTTTTTTGTTGGGCAACAATTTCGAAAAGTTTTCTACGTAGAGCAAAATGCTGAACTTTGTGCATTGGCTCGCCATAATTTTTCTGTTTTAAAATTTTTGCATACAGAAATCTTAGAAGTCGCAGCAGAAACATTCCTTGCTCAAATGGGAGTTGTTGATATGATTTTTCTTGATCCTGCTCGTCGTGATGCTTTGGGACGTAAAGTTGTTGCATTGACCAATTGTACACCAGACATTACAGCATTGTTGCCACTCCTGAAGCAGAAATCGAAATACTTATTACTGAAACTATCGCCAATGCTTGACATTGCCTCGGTGTTGCGTCAAATGCCTTGGGTGAACGAGGTGCATGTTGTAGCGGTCGATGGCGAATGTAAAGAACTTTTGTTTTTGATAAGATGGGACGAACAATGTGAAACTCGATTTTTTGCAGTGGATTTGCAGAAAAATAACCGACAGCAAAGTTTTTCTTTTACGCTTTCCGAAGAGCAGAATGCTGTATGTGAATATGCCAACGAGGTTGGTACTTATTTGTACGAACCCGATGTAGCAATACTGAAATCGGGAGCCTTTCGTCTTTTTGCACAACGTTTTGGGCTGAAAAAGTTGCATCAGAATACGCATCTTTATACATCTGATACATTGGTAGAGTCGTCTCCTAGTAGAATTTTCGTAGTGGAAAATCAGGCTGGTTTTTCGAAAAAAAGTCTGAATAAAATTTTGAGTAATATGAAATCGGCTAATATCTCTATTCGTAATTTTCCGGAGTCGGTCGATGTGCTTCGGCGGAGATTGAAACTAAAAGATGGTGGCGACGATTTTTTGTTTGCTTGTACGAATTTTAATAATGAAAAAATACTTATCAAATGTAAAAGATACGTTCCTATGGGTTAATTTTCGTATTTTTACAACGTTTTTTTGGCACATTGCTTGTTAATAGAAGTAAATGTTTTTTGTAAAAACGATTAAGTATTTTATATTCAGGCAAATAATAAAATGATGAAAAGTTGTTTAAAACAGCATCTTGCGTCATTTTGGCATAATTAAGAAAATTATTTTTATGGATAAATCTTTGGAAGAATTGTTGTTTGATGGTGTTGCAGAGTCGCATACAGAGTTTATACCTGTGGTGACCGACGAAGATGAAATATTGACAGTAGATGCAAAAGATGGCGATGAGTTGCCTTTGATTCCTTTGCGAAATATGGTATTGTTTCCAGGCGTGGTATTGCCTGTTTCTGTTGGACGTGAAAAAACTTTACGATTGATACGTTCGGCATATAACAACAACGAAGAAATTTGTGTTGCAACGCAAAAAGAAGCAAAAAAAGAAGATCCCGAATTGGGTGATTTGTATGAAACGGGAACTGTTTCCAAAATTATTCGTATTTTAGAAATGCCTGACAATACGACTACGGTGATTTTGCAAGGGAAACAGCGTGCCGATATTTTGGAACTGACTAAAACGACACCTTTTTTGCATGCAAGAGTTCAAATGCGTGAAGATATTACGCCCGATGCTGACAATGAAGTTTTTCAGGCACTTGTAGAAGCAATCAAAGATCTTGCAGTAAAAATTATAAAATTGGGTGTTGTCCCATCGGAGGCAACGTTTGCTGTTCGTAATATAGAGCCGCCTCGTATTTTGATAAATTTTATTTGTACGAATTTTAATTTAAAGGTCGAAGACAAGATGTTGTTGCTTTTGCCTGACGAATTAGAAAAACGTGGTACATTGCTCTTGAATATGCTGACGAAGGAACTTCAGTTGCTTGAAATAAAGGCAAATATACAGTCGAAAGCTCGTTCGGGTATCGATCAACAGCAACGCGAGTTTTTCCTACAGCAACAGATGAAAACCATTCAGGACGAATTGGGTGGTGGCGACAGCGAACAAGAATTAGATGAATTCCGTGAACGTGCAAAATCTAAAAAGTGGGACGAAAAAGTCAAAAAAGTTTTTGAAAAAGAGTTGCGACGCTTGGAGCGTACAAATCCGCATTCGCCAGACTATTCCGTACAGTTAAATTATGTAGAAACAATACTGAATCTGCCATGGAATGAATATACCGAAGATAACTTTGATTTGAAGCGTGCACAACGAATTCTTGACAAAGACCATTATGGTTTAGATGATGTCAAAGAACGAATATTGGAGCATTTAGCTGTTTTGAAATTACAGAAAAATTTTAAATCTCCGATAATTTGCCTTTATGGACCTCCTGGAGTTGGAAAAACTTCGTTGGGGAAATCCATCGCCGAATCGTTGAATAGAAAGTATGCCCGTGTGTCGTTAGGCGGAATGCAAGATGAAGCAGAGATACGTGGACACAGAAGAACTTACATAGGAGCGTTGCCCGGTCGAATTATTCAAAATATTCAGAAAGTAGCTTCTTCGAATCCTGTTTTTGTCCTTGACGAAATAGACAAAGTGAATAGCGATTTTAAGGGTGATCCTGCATCGGCTTTGCTCGAAGTGCTCGACCCTGAACAGAATGCTACATTCCATGATAATTATTTGGATTTGGATTATGACTTGTCAAAGGTTTTGTTTATTGCAACGGCAAATAACCTGTCAGGAATAAGTAAACCATTGTTAGATAGAATGGAATTGATAGAGGTTAGTGGCTATGTGATCGAAGAAAAAATCGAGATAGCTCAAAAATACTTAATTCCAAAGCAACTCGACGCTCATGGACTTAAAAAAACGGATTTGACGTTTTCGAAGAGTATCGTTCGCGATTTGATAGAGTCGTATACTCGTGAGTCAGGAGTCAGAGAGTTGGATAGAGTTGTGGCAAAGGTGGTGCGAAAAATTGCAAAAAAAGTCGCAATGGAGGAATCGTACAAACAAACTTTGACTATAAAAGATATTCGTGAATTGCTTGGTGTGCCTCGTTATTCGAGAGATAAATATCAAGGAAATGAGTATGTTGGAGTTGTAACGGGATTGGCATGGACAAGTGTTGGTGGCGAAATTCTGTTTATTGAAGCAAGTTTGAGTAAAGGGAAAGAGAAAAAACTGACATTAACAGGAAATTTGGGAGATGTGATGAAAGAATCGGCAGTGTTGGCATTGGAATATATAAAATCACATACTGCAGAGTTAGGTGTAGATGAAGATTCTTTGAATGAAAATAATATTCATATACACGTTCCTGAAGGAGCAATTCCTAAAGATGGTCCTTCGGCGGGAATTACTATGGTAACAGCTTTGGTGTCGGCTTTGAAAAAGTGCCGTGTACGGAAAGGTATTGCTATGACTGGCGAAATAACTCTTCGAGGAAAAGTGTTGCCTGTTGGTGGTATCCGAGAGAAAATATTAGCTGCTAAGCGAGCCGGTATTTCTGAAATAATTTTATGCGAAGAGAATAAAAAAGATATTGATGAAATAAAACCAACATATCTGAAAGGATTAATATTTCATTATGTAAAAGATATAAAGGATGTCCTTAGGGTTGCGTTAGAGAAATAAAAAATGCTGTTATGAAAAGAATGAATCTTATATACGTAGCTATTGTTTTGTTTTTTGCAGTGGCTTGTTCGGAAAAGGTGGTTGAGACGCCTGAATTAGAGCTTTGGTATCGTACGCCTGCAAAAATATGGGAAGAATCGTTGCCGTTAGGGAATGGTCGATTGGGAGCAATGCCTACGGGTGGCGTTTACAGCGAAAACATTGTATTAAACGATATTACGATGTGGTCGGGTAGTTTCGATAGTTTACAACAAAATCCTAATGCACAAAAATACTTGCCAAAGATTAGAAGTTTACTTCTTGATGGCAAAAACAAACAAGCACAAGATTTAGTTTATAAATATTTTCTTTGCGGTGGAAAAGGCTCGGGTGCAGGCTCGGGTGCTAATGTCCCTTATGGTTCGTATCAGCTATTAGGTAATTTAAGATTGACTTATCATTTCGAAGATGATTTGTTGACTGACTATCGGCGTGGTTTGGTATTGGACGATGCAACTGCTTACACCTCTTTTATGATGGGTAAAACGCATTTCTTTCGAGAGTATTTTGTCTCTCAATCGGAAGATGTTGTTGTGATAAAATTATCTGCAAGTAAAAAAGGGAAGATTGCTTTTGAAGCAACGTTAAATCGCCCACGACAAGCAAAAATATTTGTTGATGGAGATGCCATTTGTATGGAGGGGATGTTAAGTAGTGGACAAAAGAATGTTGATGGCGTTCGTTACCGAACCAAACTCAAGGTAGTTCAGTGTGGCGGTAAGCAAAAGATTGATAATAATAATTTTATAGTAGAGAATGCTGATGAAGCATATCTTTTTCTCTCATCATCAACAGATATGCTTGATAAAGAATTTGAATTGACGGTTGAGAATTTGTTGCAAGAGGCATCAGCTTTGCCTTATGACGAGTTAAAAAAACGTCATTCGTCGGTGTATAAAGAGAAATTTAATCGTGTGCATTTTTCGCTTGGAGAAAATTCTAATAAACAACTGCCAACAGATGAGCGTTTGAGTAATTTTCAGATAGATAACGATCCTTCTTTTGTAGCTTTGTATTTTCAGTATGGACGTTATTTGATGATTTCGGGAACACGGGAAAATACGTTGCCATTGAATTTGCAAGGCTTATGGGCAAATACAATTAATACCCCTTGGAATGGCGATTATCATCTAAATATCAATGTACAAATGAATTATTGGCCAGTAGAGATTGCTAACTTGTCGGAGTTGCACAATCCGTTGATTGATTATATAAAGAGATTATCTGTTGCAGGAGAAGAGACCGCTCAAACTTTTTATGGTGCTGATGGTTGGGTTGCTCATGTAATTTCAAATCCTTGGCTGTTTACAGCTCCCGGCGAAGATGCAAGATGGGGTTCTACCAATACAGGTGGAGCATGGCTTTGCGAACATTTGTGGGAACATTATGCTTTTACGTTAGATAAAAGTTATTTACAATCGGTTTATCCTGTGATGAAAGGTGCTTCGGAGTTTTATCTTTCGAGTATGATACAAGAAAAAGATAGTGGCTGGTTAGTAACAGCACCATCTTCTTCCCCTGAAAATAGTTTCTATATGTCACGCACGAAAGAACCGATACAAATATGTATGGGTCCTACAATGGATACTCAAATAGTTAGTGAGTTATTTAATAATACAAAAATAGCAGCTCAAATATTAAATGTTGATACTTGTTTTATAAATGTATTGGATAGTGCATTGTGTTTGATGCCTCCAATGCAAATTAGTAAAAATGGGTATTTGCAGGAATGGTTGCAAGACTATGAAGAGGTAGAGGTAACACACAGACATATATCGCATTTGTATGGTTTGTATCCAAGCAATCAAATATCGATAACGAAGACACCAGAATTGGCTGAAGCTGCAAAGGTTACGTTGAATCGCCGTGGTGATGCAGGGACAGGTTGGTCACGTGCTTGGAAAATAAACTTTTGGGCACGTTTGCATGATGGCGATCGTTCTTATTCATTATTGAAAAGTTTGTTGACACCAGCTGTGTCTAACGAAAAAAAATATCACGATGGAGGTACTTATCCTAATCTTTTTTGTTCGCATCCACCATTCCAAATAGATGGAAACTTTGGAGGAATTGCGGGTATAGCAGAGATGTTGTTGCAAAGCCAAGAAGGATTTATAGAAATATTACCAGCTTTGCCATCGGTTTGGAAAACGGGTAAATATGGAGGTTTTTGTGCAAGAGGAGCTGCTGTTGTCGATGTAGAATGGAATGACTCTTCGTTGGCTGTTTCGATTGTGTCAAATGCAAGAAACAATAGTTTAAAGATAAAGAAACCTACTGGATTTAAGCGTTATTTTATGCATAAAGGTGGTGTAACGATATCGATAGCTGACGATCTTGATGTGATTGATGTGCCGATGTCGAAAGGCGAACGTGTAGTAATAACTTGTGAAAAATAGAATATGGCAGAATCAACTTTATTAGAAAAGTTAGAAGGAATACAGCATAAATTTGATGAAGTTTCAACATTGATAACTGATCCTTCGGTTATTTCGGATATGAAGCGTTATGTGCGACTGAATAAAGAATATCGAGAGTTGGAGCAGATTGTTGAAACTAAAAAAGTGTACCAACAAAAATTGAATGCATATAGTGAAGCGAAATTATTGCTTGAAACAGAGTCTGATGCCGAGCTTATTGAAATGGCAAAAATGGAGGTAGCCGAAGTAGAACCAATGCTTGCTGAAATGGAGGAACAAATAAAATTATTGTTAATACCTTCCGATCCAGAAGATAATAAAAATGCTATTGTTGAAATTCGTGGAGGAACTGGAGGTGATGAGGCTGCAATTTTTGCAGGTGATCTGTTTAAAATGTATGCGAAATACTGTGAGTCGAAAAACTGGAGTGTACAGATTACAAGTTTTAACGAGGGGACATCAGGTGGCTATAAAGAAATTGTATTTTCGGTGTCGGGAGAGAATGTGTATGGAACGTTGAAATACGAGTCAGGAGTACATCGTGTGCAACGTGTGCCTGCTACCGAGACACAAGGGCGTGTGCATACTTCAGCAGCTACGGTGGCTGTATTGCCAGAAGCCGATGAATTTGATGTAGAGATAAATGAAGGTGAAATAAAATGGGATACATTCCGTTCGGGCGGTGCTGGTGGTCAGAATGTAAACAAGGTAGAATCGGGTGTCCGTTTGCGGTATATATGGAAAAATCCGAATACGGGTGTAGCCGAAGAAATATTGATAGAGTGTACAGAGACGCGCGATCAGCCAAAAAATAAAGAAAGAGCATTGGCTCGCCTTCGTACAAAAATTTACGATATGGAACATCAGAAATATGTTGATGATATAGCAGCTCGTAGAAAAACAATGGTTTCTACTGGCGACCGTTCGGCAAAAATTCGTACTTATAATTATCCACAAGGGCGAATTACTGACCATCGAATAAATTATACAGAATACAATCTTGCTGCATTTATGAATGGAGATATTCAGGGTGTAATTGATCAATTGATTATTGCTGAAAATGCAGAGCGTTTGAAAGAGAGTGAATTGTGATGATAGAGAAAGGATTATTTTTTGAACAACAAAAAGTAGTAACACAATTGGATACTGCATTTGCGATGGGGTCGGGTTCGTTGCAAGTATTTGCAACTCCAGCGATGGTGGCATTTATGGAGAATACTGCCACGAAAGTCATTGCTCCGTTGCTGAAAATAGGTGAAACAACTGTGGGAACAGCTATTGATGTGCAGCATTTGAAAGCGGCTTCGGTTGGCGATACTGTTTTTTGTAAAGCAACTCTTATAGATGTTGTTGGTCGTCAGTTAGTGTTTGATATTATTGTTTCCGATATTCATAAAAATGTAATAGGAACTGCCCGACATATGCGCTTTTGGGTTAATGAAGAACGATTTTTGAGTAAATTGAAATAAATTGTTTTTGTGTTTCGTAAATAAATTATATCTTTGCAGTCGCTTTCGCGCACGTGGCGTAATTGGTAGCCGCGCTAGACTTAGGATCTAGTGCCGAGAGGCGTGGGGGTTCGAGTCCCTTCGTGCGCACACATAAAGAATGAAAGTATTCGCTTGCGAATGCTTTTCTTTTCTGAAAGAAAAAAGATTTTTTTAAAGGGTTGTTTGATAAAAATAAATTATCTTTGCACCCTCAAACTGATTTAGAAAATATATAAAATACATAAGTCATGAAAAGAACATTTCAACCATCGAACAGAAAAAGAAAAAATAAACATGGTTTTAGAGAAAGAATGTCGACAGCAAATGGTCGTAGAGTGTTAGCAAATCGTAGAGCTCATGGTCGTAAGAAATTGACAGTTTCTGACGAATATTGCCAAAAAGCATAATTCTTTTTCATATAGGATAAGTTAAAGTAAAGGCTTAAAAGTCTTTACTTTTTTTGTTTATTAGCAATGTCTCGTGTTTTTCTGTGCTAAATAAATAGAATTGTTATAAAAAGAATTGTATTTTTGCGAAAGAGATTTTTTTGCTATAGCAAAACTTTATTTGTGGATATGACTACGATTTGGAGACTTTTGAAAAGTAAATTTTTTTGGAAAAATATCGGGGTTGCGATTCTGATTGCAACCGTTTTGCTGATAATAACGCTTTTTTCGCTTAATCGTATTACTCACCACGGAGAACAGATAGAAGTCCCTAATTTGATAGGATTGTATGAAGAAGAAGCACGTGTTTTTTTAGAACAAAAGGGTATCTCTCTTCAGGTGATAGATTCTGTTCAAGTGCGAGATCACAAACCACGAGAGATTGTGGAGCAAAATCCTGCTCCGCATACATTCGTGAAAAAAGGTCGGCGTATTTATATTACGGTGAATGCTCGTAATCAACGAATGTTGCCTGTCCCCGATTTGAGAGATGTGTCTTTTAGACAAGCTAAAGCTATGCTTGAATCTGTTGGATTTGAAGTAGAAAATGTGCGTTATGTACCATCCGAATTTTCGGGATTGGTGCAAGATATTTATTTTAATGGAACTCGCATTGAGGCAGGAACTCGTTTGGCTGATGGAGCGAAAGTGGAACTCGTTGTAGGACAAACGGACGAAGGTAGCGATTTGGTGCAAGTGCCGTCGTTTTTGACGCTTTCGTATGCAGAAGCACAACGTATGTTAGCGGAAGCTGGATTTGTGTTAGGTGCGGTGGTTAATGATGAAACTATTACGTTAGAAGATGATTTGAATGCTACTTTTGTTTGGCGACAAGAACCCAAGCAGGAGGAGTGGATGCCTAAAGGAAAACGAGTGGATTTGTGGTTGACAAAAGACGTTGAAAAACTTTCTGGTAATAATCAGTTAGAGCCAGAAGAAGAGATCTTTTTCTAATAAAATCATTGTATAATGACAGATGCCTCGGTTAACGAAATGTTCGATGATTGTTTAGAGACTGAACAATACGAACATCAGCGTTTTGTAGTGGATAAAGGGCAAAGTCTGCAGCGAATAGATAAGTATTTAGTGGATAGAATGGCTGGCGTCTCGCGTAATCGTATCCAAGAGGCTGCCGAGGCAGGGTCTATTTTAGTAAATGATAAATCTGTAAAATCCAATTATAGGGTAAAGCCTTTTGATGTGATTAGCATTATGCTCAGCTATCCAAAGAGTGATTATACAATTGTTCCTCAAGATATTCCGCTTGATGTGGTTTACGAAGACGACGATTTGTTGGTAGTGAATAAGCAACCGGGGTTGGTTGTTCATCCCGGATTTGGAAATTTTGATGGGACGCTGCTGAATGCTGTTGCTTGGCATTTGCGTAAAAATCTGTCTTTTGATGCCAACGACCCTCGTATCGGGCTTGTGCATCGTATCGACAAAGACACTTCAGGATTACTTTTGATTGCTAAAAACGAAGATGCAAAATCGAAACTCGGTTTGCAATTTTTTAATAAAACTACAGAGCGAACCTACAATGCCCTTGTTTGGGGTGTTGTGAAAAACGATGAGGGAACGATTCGTGGGGCTTTGGCTCGCGATACGCACGACCGTATGCAGTTTGCAGTTTTCGACGAGAATGAAAACCCGAATGCAAAACATGCAGTTACGCATTATCGTGTGTTGGAGCGGTTTGCATACGCAACTTTGGTGGAGTGCAAACTCGAAACGGGGCGTACGCATCAAATACGTGTGCATATGAAGCACATTGGACATACGCTTTTTAATGACGAACGCTACGGGGGAAATGATGTGCTAAAAGGCGTGCGTACTTCAAAATACAAGCAGTTTGTGTTGAATTGTTTTGAGGTGTGTCCTCGGCAAGCACTGCATGCCAAAACACTTGGATTTGAACATCCTACAACGGGTGAGTGGATGCAGTTCGATAGTGCATTGCCTGACGACATACAGGCTCTGCTCGAAAAATGGCGACGCTATGCAGTGAATACAAATGAATAAAAACATAATATGAAATAAAGATTTAATAAATAGCATTTGCTAACTATTCGGTAAAACATTCTGAAACCTGAGAAATTTTAGAAAAAGTAACATCAAGAATAAGTCAGTCAAATGTCTGCGTTTTTTTTACGTGGGCTTGGCTTATCTGGTGTTGCGGGCAATCTCAGGGCCTCAGAATGTGGATAATGTTTAAGTCCACATTTTTTTGTGCCTAAAAAAAGAGAAAGCCTGCAAAACCGATAAGTGGCATTTGGTAAAAAAACGCAAAGAATATGGAAGAACCACACATCGGGCAACTCATTCGCCAAGAGCTACGCCGACAAGCAAAAACCAACCAATGGTTTGCCGAGCAAATCAATGTAAATCCTCGTACAGTGAACAAGATTTTTCAGAAAAGCGTGATTGATACGCATCAACTTCTACAAATATCACGATGTTTGAAAGTAGATTTGTTTCGCCACTATTCCGATGCTCTTAAATAACGTTTGCCCATTAAGGGCGATTGCCCAAATGTGGCAACGGGATTTTCTTGTTTTAGAAAGGCGTAGTGTATTTTTGTTCAATTTTTTTACGTTAAACCATATAAAAATAACAAAATAATGAAGAAGCATTTTTTATTCGCAGCACTTTTTCTTGCTGCTTTGAGTATTGGATTTATAGCGTGTGATAATGATGACGAGCCACACTTGGATAACGACGATGACAACAACGAAAACGTTGTTGATATAGAAGGCGAAGAAGATTACTATAGTTGTGACTCTACCGAGATGGTGTGTACAGGGAAAGCCTATGAGATTACGAACTCTTCCGCAAGAGTAGATGCTACAATACATATTCCAGTTGTTTTAATGGCTTCTGCTAAATTTGGTGTTCAAATTTCTACAAACCTTCATGATTTACAAGACCATACAAATGTTAAGAATTGTGCTACAAAAAATCTTACAAGCAACAATTTTACTGTAATATTGAAACCTCTTGCCCCTGGTACCACTTACTATTATTGTGCTTATATCTATATGGATGATGTCTATATTTATGGGTTGATACGTGAATTTAAAACTTTGGGAGAAAGCGAAAATGGTTATGGTTATGTAGATTTGGGTTTGAGTAGTGGATTAAAATGGGCTGCTTGTAATGTAGGTGCCATCACGCCCGAGGAGTACGGTAACTACTATGCTTGGGGTGAAACTACTCCGAAAACTGCTTACACGTGGAGGACCTATAAATGGGGTAATGCTAACTATGATGCAATAACCAAATATTGCACTGATAGCGATTACGGTACCGTAGATAACAAAACTGTTCTCGACCCCGAAGACGACGCAGCTGCAGTAAATATGGGAGGCTCTTGGCGAATGCCAACCCAAAATGAACTCTATGAACTTAAAACTGAATGTACTTGGACATGGACCACACAAAATAGCAAAAAAGGCTATCTTGTAACGAGTAAAACCAACGGAAACTCTATCTTCCTCCCTGCTGCTGGCTGTCACTACGATGCTGAATTGTCCGATTTGGACTGGCCGAACGGCTATTGGTCGAGTTCGCTCTATGCGACGAGCTATTCAAGTTCAAGCAGCGCCTACTTCCTCTGCATCAATTCGGACCATTATTGGATCGAAAACTTCGACGGCGACCGCTTCATCGGTCGGTCTGTGCGTGGCGTGTGTGGTGGAAAATAAGATATAATACAATATAAAATTTAAAAAAGATGAAAATAATAAAAATAAAAAGAGCAGATTTTTTTGAATATGCAAATTGTTTCTTAAAACAAAAGAGAATAAATCAAGATATAGAACAGCTAAAAAAATGTGGAGAATCTTTTTCTAATGGCAGATTTTCAGATGAAAAATTATTTGAAATAACTCAAGCAACATTAAAAAGATTTGGTGTTCTGAATAATAAAAGAAATCCTGAGATTTTGGTGCAAGAAGTTGTAGATGTACTACGGTCTGTAAATTATGAAGAAGACGAATTGACTCGCTGTACGAGAATGTGTGCATTTCTAGAATTTAAACCTTTTACTGAATTTTTAAAGGGTTTAATTCTTGCGATTATTATTATGGGAGGAGCACAATCGTGTAATGTGAATGTGAATATTGGAGGGACTCAAGTAATAATTGAAGACAATGAACAAGTGATACTTCACACAGATGAAGTGAATAATGTTATAGAGGATAATGATATTATCATGAAAAAATATTTCAATTTACGATTTCCTATCTATGTACAAAGGAGAAAAAAAAGAAAAAGAAAATAGGATCAATTGTAGAAAACACACAAACCATCGGTTTGTGTGTTTTCTGTTTTGTATAAAGTGAGTTGTTGGATTTTATGCAAAATAAATTATTCGATTTGCATAATTTAAAATGAATAATTAAGTTTGCAAGCAAATGTAAAAAACTATGGCAAAAATAAAAAATCCGTTTATTGTTACAGGAAAGATAGAACCTGAATACTTTTGTGATCGTGTGAATGAGTCGAATAGACTTATAAAGTCTATTTCAAATGGGAATAATCTTGTCGTTATATCTCCTCGCCGTATGGGCAAAACGGGGCTTATTCAGTTTTGTTACGACAAATCAGAGATAGCGAATGAATATTACACATTCTTTATTGATATTTTACACACATCGAGTTTAAGAGAGTTTACCTATCTGCTTGGGCGTGCTATTTATGACGCGCTTCTCCCTCGTAGTCAGAAAATGGTATCGTTATTTATTCAAACCATAAAATCTATTAGTGGAAAATTTGGTTTCGACCCGATAACGAATATGCCAACCTTTAATTTGGAATTGGGTGATATAGAGAGACCCGAATATACACTCGAAGAAATTTTTCACTATTTAGCTAAAGCAGATAAACCTTGTATTATTGCTATTGATGAATTTCAGCAAATTGCAAAATATCCAGAAAAGAATATCGAAGCATTGTTGCGTACTCATATCCAAAAATTGAGTAATAGCAATTTTATATTTGCGGGAAGTGAGCGACACTTGATGCAAGAAATGTTTACATCTTCAGCTCGTCCTTTTTATCATAGTTCTGATATTTTGGAACTGAAGGCGATACCTTCTGAAATTTATGTGCCGTTTGTTGTGAAGCATTTTGAGAGACGCAATAAGAAAATTTCGGTTGAGAATGTAGATTGGGTTTATACCTTATTCAAAGGGCATACATATTACATTCAACGGACATTTAATGAAGCTTTTGCAGATACGATGGAGGATGAAGAGTGCTCAAAAGAAATTATAGCGTCAGCGATTGATAATATGATAAATGCGAGCGATACTATATTTCGAGAGATTTTGTCGAATATCCCTGAAAAACAAAAACCCTTGCTTTATGCTATTGCAAGAGATGGAGAAGCCGAGCGTATTACATCTTCCGAATTTATCAAAAAACACTCACTTGCTTCTGCAAGTTCTGTTCAAGCTGCTGCAAAAAAACTTTTAGAGCGAGATATTATTACTCAAATAAACAAAAAATATTCCGTTACGGATAAGTTGTTTGCTATGTGGATAAATCGAATATACGGTGTTGTTTAATCATCTTTTTTAAACATACGATATTCTATTTTCTGTTTTTAGTGTTTGTGTAGGGTAAGCCGAAAGATTTTATAATTTTGTGGAGAAAAACAAAAATTATAGAATCAAGATATGAAACCAATAGTAGCAATAGTAGCAGGAGGCGACTCATCGGAGTGGCAAGTGTCTTTGCGTAGTGCCGCAGGATTGAACGAATTTATTGATAGCGAACGTTATCAAAAATACTTGGTAACCATTGTAGGAACGACGTGGCAAGTGGAGTTGCCGAGCGGCGAAAAACTCCCAATCGACAAAAACGATTTTTCGTTTGTGATGAATGGCGAAAAGGTAAAGTTCGATTTTGCATACATCACCATTCACGGTACTCCGGGCGAGAATGGTATTTTGCAAGGATATTTCGATTTGATTGGTTTGCCTTATTCGTGCTGTGGCGTGTTGGCGGCTTCGCTTACTTTTGATAAATATACTTGCAATCAGTATTTGAAATCATTCGGGGTAAATATTGCGGATTCGGTGTGGTTGCATCGTGGCGATGTGGTAGATGTGGCTAAAATTGTCGAACAAGTAGGTTTGCCTTGCTTTGTAAAACCATGCGATGGTGGAAGTAGTTTTGGCGTAACTAAAGTAAAAGCAGCGGAAGGGTTGCCATTGGCTATCGAAAAGGCGTTTGCCGAAGGCAATGAAGTGATGGTGGAAGCATTGATGACAGGTACAGAAGTAACTTGCGGAATGTATCGCACGTGTGAAAAAGAGGTGGTTTTTCCCATCACCGAAGTGGTAACCGCAAATGAATTTTTCGACTATGATGCAAAATATAATGGTCAAGTAGAAGAAATAACACCAGCTCGCTTGCCTGACGAATGGACGAAAAATATTCAAAATCAAACTCGTAAGATTTATTCTGCTCTTAACGCTAAAGGCATAATTCGTGTAGATTATATTGTAGAATCGTCAGGAAAAATAAATCTTTTGGAGGTAAACACTACGCCGGGAATGACCGTAACAAGTTTTATCCCTCAACAAGTTCGTGCCGCAGGCCTTGATATAAAAGATGTGATGAGTGATATTATTGAAAATGAATTGCGATGAAAACCTTGTCGGAAATTTTGCAAATAGTAGCTCAAGCAGTTGAGTCATTAGATTGGAATCGAGCCCCACGTGAGTTGTACGAACCTATCGATTATACGTTAGCATTGGGTGGTAAGCGTGTGCGTCCTGCATTGTCGTTGATAGCAGCGGATATGTATGATGCCGATTTGCAGGAAGTGATTCCCACAGCTTTGGCGTTGGAGGTGTTTCACAATTTTACGCTTTTGCACGACGACGTGATGGACAAAGCTCTCTTGCGTCGTGGGCGAGCAACAGTGCACGAAAAGTGGAGTGAAAACACTGCAATTCTTTCGGGCGATGTGATGTCAATAGAGGCTTATCGTTTGTTGGCTAAAGTTCCAGAAAAACATTTGAAACAGGTGCTTGATATTTTTACTCAAATGGCAATAGAGATTTGCGAAGGTCAGCAAATGGATATGAATTTTGAGCGACAACCGTCAGTTACGAAAAGTGAGTATATGGAAATGATTCGTTTGAAAACGGCTGTGCTGTTGGCTTCTGCGTTGAAAATTGGTGCAGTGATAGCTGGAGCTCCTAATTCAGATTGTAATTTGTTGTACGAATTTGGGATAAATTTGGGTTTGGCTTTTCAGTTGCAAGATGACTATCTTGATGTTTATGGCAACGAGAAAACGTTTGGGAAGAGCATTGGTGGTGATATTCTTTGTAACAAAAAAACCTATATGATGCTTTCGGCGTTGGAAGTAGCAAAAGACGAAGATGCTTTATTGCTTAACAGATGGATAGAAAGTGCCCCAAGTGCTGAAAAAATTACAGCTATAACACAGCTTTATACGAAATTACATATTGATGAAGTTTGCCAAGAACGCATTGATTTCTATCATCGAAAAGCCCTCGAAAATCTTGAAAGATTGAGTGTGTCGGTAGAGAAATTACAGACACTTAAAAATTTGATTGTTAAATTAATGTGTCGCGAAGAGTAACTTTCGATAATTTTACATACCTTTGTTCGCATTGAATAAAAGAATATGCCTTATCGTCGTTTACCAAATACGGATAAAGCTCGTTTGAAAGCTTTGAGAATGGCAGTTGAGGAATCGGAAAGACAAGAACTCAACGCAGTACCTATTTCTTATAAGTTATTGCACGAAGCAAAAACAATTCTCGGTGTGTTTGAGAATACCGTTTCGCAATATAATCAGACGTTTGAAAGTCAGGTTTTTGCAAATAAAAAATATCAGCAGATAATAAAAAATGTACGATTGTATATTTCGCATTTTATTCAAGTATTGAATTTGGCGGTGATTCGTGGTGAGATAAAAGCAGAGAATAAGCGTTTTTATAAACTAAAACCTGACGATTATACTGTTCCTGACTTGACTTCAGAGGTGGCGTTAATGGAATGGGGGAAAAATATAATTGATGGAGAAAATGAGCGTACGCGTAATGGTGGTATTCCTATCTATAATCCCACGATAGTAAAGGTTAAAGTGCATTACGATATTTTTAAGGAATACAAAAATAGCCAAAAATTATTTCAGGAAAGTACTTCGAGAAATCAAGACAATGTTGCATCGATGCGTGCTGAAGTAGATAAAATTATACTTGATATTTGGAATCAGGTAGAGGCTTCGTTTGCATCTGTACCTTCGGCATACAAACGTTTGGAGGCGTGTGGACGTTACGGTGTGGTTTATTATTACCGCAAAGGTGAACAAATTGTAGTTGAAGATGGAGAATAAGAATAGGGCACAGTTTTCGAGTAAGTTTGCTGTAGTCGCAGCAGCAGTAGGTTCTGCCGTTGGTTTGGGTAATATTTGGCGATTCCCTTATGAGCTTGGTTCAAATGGAGGTTTCGCTTTTTTATTGATTTATTTACTTTGTGTGTTTTTGCTTGGTATGCCTGTGATGTTGTCAGAATTGGTCATTGGTCGTCGGTCGCAAGCTAATGCATCGGGAGCTTTTCGTGTGTTGAAACCAAATACTCATTGGTCGTTGGTTGGACTACTTGGAGTAGTTACAGCATTTGTTATTTTGAGTTTTTATTTTGTAGTTGCTGGTTGGAGTTTGGAGTATGTTTTTCAAGCATTAGCAAATTGTTTCGAGGGAAAAACTCCAAGCGATTTATCACAAGCGTTTACTGATTTTAGTACCGATGTTGTTCGACCATTGTTTTGGACGGTTGTGTTTGTTGTTTTAACAGCAGTGGTTATTCTTGCGGGCGTACAAAATGGTATAGAAAGGATGTCAAAAATTTTAATGCCATTATTATTTCTTATCATTATAGTGTTATGTGTACGTTCTGTTACGTTGCCAAGAGCTGATGAGGGGTTAAGATTCTTGTTTCAACCTGATTTTTCGAAAATAAATTCGTCGGTAGTGTTGAGTGCTTTGGGGCAGGCATTTTTCTCGTTAAGTGTGGGTATGAGTTGTTTGATTACTTATGGTTCATATGTAAGTAAAAAAAATAATTTGATGCACACTTCGTTTGAAATTACAACGTTAGACACGTTGGTTTCGCTATTGGCTTCGGTGGCAATATTTCCGGCAGTATTTTCTTTGGGTATAGATCCTTCGAAAGGGCCTGAACTTGTGTTTATAACGTTGCCGAATGTATTTACCCAAATTCCGGGCGGATATGTTTGGGCGATATTGTTTTTCTTGCTGTTAGCGGTAGCCGCATTGACCTCTACTATATCGTTACTTGAAGTGATAACCGCTTATGTATCTGAGGAATACAAAATAAAACGTAGGACTGTTATTATCTGTTCCTGTCTCGTTTTGATTGTTTCTAGTGCGTTGAGTTCATTGTCGTTGGGTGTTTGGAGTCATCTACAATTGTTTGGGATGTCGTTGTTCGACTTTTTCGATTATTTGTCCTCGAAAATATTATTGCCTGTTGGCGGACTTTTCATATCGGTATTTTTGGGGTGGTTTTATCCGCGAAAAGAAACACTCGACGAATTGAGCAACGGTGGAAAATTGGCAGTCCCATTGTTTAATGTATATTTCTTTTTGCTGCGTTATATAGTTCCCGTGGCAATAGCATTGATTTTTATTAACGAATTAGGATTAAATAAATAAAGTTATTTATTGTCCATATAAAATTTGTTATTAACTTTATGTAAAATAAAAAAAGAGGACTTCGAAAATCCTCTTTTTTTTATACCTCCTCTGCATCCACTATTTTGTCTTCAGAGAACTTGTCGGTTATCTCCATTGTTTCTCTACGCATACGTTCTGCATCTGTTTCTTTTGGTATTGCCATAGGCAGCTCCACGAAAAAGAATTTAGAGAACTTCAAGTAACTCTCCACCTTTGCTTTCCCCTCCATACGCATAATATCGGAGTAGATGGTAGCCATATCTCGTATAACAATGTTCTGCATCTGTTTGAGTAATGCAGAATAATGGTGCTTCTTTAACATAAAATAAACCCCAAAGTCTTTTTTTAACTTTGGGATTCTCTTCAGAAAAAATGTAACAATTGAAATAATATTCAAAAAATAATTATTTTTGCAGTTGTTTTATTGATAAATATTCAAAAAGTGAAAAAGAAATTATTGCGTCTTGATTATATAAAGCAATTGGTAGCTTCGCACGAAATAGAGTTGCAAGAGGAGTTGCTCCGCTTGTTGCATGAGAATGGTTTTGTTGCAACGCAAGCTACACTTTCGCGTGATTTAAAAGAGCTGAAAATAGCAAAAATGCCTAACAGCGAAGGTCGTTATTGCTATCGTTTGCATCGTAATTTAGATGTGAAAGTGTCGAAGTTTCAAAATGTACATTTAAATGGCGGTGTTTCGCTCGTTTTTTCGCAAAATATAGCTGTGTTGCATACGAAACCCGGTTACGCAAGCGTTATTGCTGCAAATATTGATGCTTGTGAAGATGATTTAGATGTTTTGGGTACGATTGCTGGCGATGATACCGTGATGATTGTTTTGAAAGAACAAGTTGTGCGTGAAGAGTTTGCACAAAAGCTGATGCGTATAATTCCAGATTTGCTTTATTCGTTGTAAAAGGAGATGGTAGAGGAGTCGCAAATAGAGATTTTAGTGGCAGATTCGAGTCACGAAAAATATATTGATAGCATACTAAAAACCATCGAAGATTCGTCGAAAGTGCGTGGTACGGGTATTGCCAAGCGTACGCACGAGTATGTGTTGCAGAAAATGCAGGAGGGGAAAGCTATAATTGCATTGTGCGATGACGAGTTTGCAGGATTTTGCTATATTGAAAGTTGGGGCGATAAAAAATATGTAGCTAATTCGGGATTGATTGTCAATCCAAAATATCGTGGGAAAGGTTTGGCTGGTCGTATAAAACGATTTTCGTTTGACTTGTCGCGAAAACGTTTCCCTAATGCTAAACTTTTTGGATTAACATCGGGGGCTGCGGTAATGAAAATAAATACAGAACTTGGTTATATCCCTGTAACTTTCGCAGATTTGACAGATGATGAAGAGTTTTGGAAAGGTTGTGAGGGATGTGTCAATGTAGATGTATTACATAGAACAGGTCGTCGTTATTGTATTTGTACTGCAATGTTGTTTGACCCTAACGATAAACGATGTCAGCGTTTGCATCGTTGCAATGAAGAATTGGAAAATGAAAAAATGTAAAAGTCGGAAATGAAAGAAAAAGTATTATTGGCATTTAGTGGAGGTTTGGATACCTCGTTTTGTGTAAAATATTTGTCGGAAGACAAAGGTTACGAAGTTTATACTGCAATTGCTAATACAGGCGGATTCAGTATCGAAGAGTTGACGCAAATAGAAGAACGTGCTTATCAGCTTGGAGCAAAAAAACATTACACGCTTGATGTTACCAATGAGTATTATGAGAAAAGCATTAAATATATGGTGTTTGGAAATGTGCTTCGTAACGGAACATACCCAATTTCGGTAAGTTCGGAGCGTATTTTTCAAGCAATGGCAATCATCAATTGTGCAAAAGAAATCGGTGCCGACTATGTTGCTCACGGAAGTACAGGAGCAGGCAATGACCAAGTGCGTTTCGATTTGACATTTGAAATTCTTGCTCCGGAAATTAAAATTCTAACTCCAACTCGCGACATGGTTTTGACTCGCGAATACGAAATTGATTATTTGAAAAAGCATGGTTTTGAGGCTGATTTCAAAAAAATGGAATACAGCATCAATGCTGGACTTTGGGGAACATCCATCGGAGGAAAAGAAACATTGAAATCGAATTTGACTTTGCCTGAAAATGCTTATCCTAAACAAGTAAGAAAGCAGGAAGAAGAAGAAATCACTATTTCGTTTGAAAAAGGTGAAATCGTGGCTGTAAATGGTGAAAAATTTTTGGATAAAATTGCAGCGATAAACAAAGTAGAAGAATTTGGCTCGGCATTTGGAATCGGACGCGATATGCACATTGGTGACACAATTATTGGCATTAAAGGTCGTGTTGGATTTGAAGCCGCTGGAGCATTGCTTATTATCAATGCTCACAAAATGCTTGAGAAACATACGCTTACCAAATGGCAACAATACTGGAAAGACCAACTTGGAACTTGGTACGGAATGTTCCTTCACGAGGCGCAATACCTTGAACCAGTGATGCGCGATATTGAAAAATTCCTCGAAAATTCACAGCAAAACGTAACAGGAACTGTCATTATCAAACTTCGTCCTTATAGCTATACGTTAGTCGGTGTTGAGAGTGATTTCGATTTGATGAAGACCGATTTTGGCGAATATGGCGAGGTGAATAAAGCATGGACTTCTGATGATGTAAAAGGATTTACAAAAATCCTTGGCAATCAAATGAAGATTTATCACAACGTGCAAAAACGTAATGGTAAATAAATTATAACCTCTCTTTGCAATAAAAGATAAAAAGGTGTATTTTTGCACGGATTTTGCCACTTTAGCTCAGTTGGTAGAGCAACGCATTCGTAATGCGTAGGTCTGGGGTTCGAGTCCCCAAAATGGCTCAAGCCCGATAAATACGGGGGTTTCGAGCAAAAATAGAAAATAAATCGAAACAAAAGCGAAACAAGATTTTTTTACACTGAAGCTTCAGTTTTTCAGTGTAAAAAAAAAATGCTTAAACTTCTACAATATTATCCCGCGGTTCTGAAATACTCCGCAAAATCAATTGGTTATTATATTGAGTACTACGCAATAGACGGAACGACAAACGAGCTCCGCCGGCGGATTGTTAAGATAAACCGACTAAAAAAACGTTATCGTACAGTTCCTGAATTTAAGGCACAAGCTTTAATGTTGGTTCAGGAACTAAACACAAAACTTGCTGGCGGTTGGTCGCCGTTCCTCGAGTCGTCGAATAGTCGTTTTTATACGCCTTTGATTTCGCTATTAGACGAATATTTGGCGGATAAGGAAAAAGAGCTCCGAAAAGCCTCTCTCTTAAATTATAAATCGTTTTGCAAGGTGTTCGGTAATTGGATTAAAGAGAACGCTCCAACGGTCAGAAGTGGGAATTTTTCGCGTGTTTATGCCGTTCAATATTTGGACGACTTTTATAAAAAAAAGATTGTTGCCCGGACATACAACAACCAACTGAAGCAATGCCGGGCGTTTTTCTCGTGGCTCGTTGAACGCTGCTACGCTAAAGAAAATCCGTTTACAAATTTCAAAACGAAACGCACGGATCAGAAACGGCGGATACTGGTACCGGAGAACACACGCAAAGAGATACGAGAGTATTGTTTGGCCAACAATCCGAATTATTTAATCGTGCTGCAGCTCGTATTTAATTCGCTGATACGTCCAAAGGAAATTGCGGAGCTTCGAATGAAAGATTTGAATTTGCAAGAAAAATACATAATGGTTCGCCCGGAAGTGGCCAAAACTCATAACGCTCGTTATGCTTCGCTATCTGATGAGCTTGTAAGTATGCTTTCGGCTCCTGAATTTGCCAAGGCAAAACTAAATGATTTTATCCTTGGTAATGGTTACGTGCCCGGACCAGTTCCAATATCCAAAGCACGCTTCCGCAAAGATTGGGACAAAATGCGTAAAGCGTTAAATCTCCCGGACGAGATGCAACTGTACAGCTTACGAGATACGGGAATAAACACGCTTCTGAAAAACGGTGTCGATACGCTTACCGTGATGCAACACGCCGATCATCACGATTTAAGCATAACCACACGCTACGCCAATCACGCCGATCCGAATTTGATTAAGCATATAAATGAAAAAACCCCGCTGTTTTAGCGGGGTAGAGTAGTAGGAAATAATAACACTTATTCCCTAAGAAGAATTTCCTACTGTTTTATCACAAACTAAATTCAAAATTTTCTGTTACAAAGTAACTGTAAATTTTGAATAGCTACAACGACAAATTGCGACAAAAAAAATACAAAACTTATCCGAATAAATCTTGATGCGTGCCTGTATCAATAAAAGTTATTTTATCATTATGTTGTACCCAAACTATAAGCCAGTCATCATCTAAATGAGCTTCTTGTTGCCCCGATTTTGAGCCTCTTAATGTATGTTGTTTATATTCTTCAGGTAGCACGCCTTTTTCTTCTAAAATATAAACAGCTTCTTTAAAAATAGAAACATCCGCACCATTTGAAAGCATTTTTTTTAATGATCGATCAAAGGATTTTGAGTATCTTATTTTGTATATCATATCCCTAATTTATTAAACATATCTTCTGCATTTTCGCATTTGATAATGTTTTTTGTTTTCTTCGATTCTGCAATATTTCTTTTTAATCTTGCATTTGGTTTTTGGTATCTGTTTGCTTTTTCCTCAACTCCTACAGAACGAAAAAAATCCATTAACTGATCACCGTACTTTTTTAGATCGATCGTAACTTTTGACGGTATCCCTTTATAGTCTTTTGTAAATGTAATTCCTGAAGCCATACCTACCTCCTTTTTAAATGTTCGCTTGGCAAATATAAAACAAAATTATCCGAGATACAAATACCACCCTGCAGTAACATCGCTCATATTAGGAGCGTAACCGTTCTCTTTGATTGCCATTGCATAAACTAATTTACACATCTGCGTTTGGTTGTAAGGATTGATAACGGTATTAGGCGAGAAACCCGACCAATAGCATACATCGGAAATATATTTATTTGTGTCGTTCTCGTTGTCAGGAGCCCATTTGTCTATTATCAATGCAACTGTATTACGACCGTCAACGTTGATATATTTTCTTATCAAAACAAAAGCTGCACGAAATCCGTAAGCCATTGACGTAAATTGTTCAAAATCTCCGTCAGTGTTTGGCGAAACTTTCCCTTGCCAGTTGTTCGCCGAATTGATACGAATATTAAGAGGGTTATTGTTACGATAACCACGGGGAAGAGTAGCCCCATTAGAATTTGAGTTAGTAGGCATATTGTTATCATTTTTATTAGTTTTAAAAAAATATTTATAGGCGAGAACTGCGAAAGCTCCCGCCGAAACGATCCCTGCTATTGTGGCTATTTTTTTCATTTAAACCTCCTTGCTATTTTCCAAATGAGCCAAACAATTAACAGTATAGTTAAAACTAAACCGATCCAAAAAAACGCACTCTGAAACTTCGACATTTCCCGCACTGTTACCACCTTGTCGAGGTAAATACTATCATAGCTAATTACGGTATCACTACGGAATATTTCTTTATAGTCAATCCGCCATCGCACTACATCATTAAAAATCGTATCGCCTTTTATGTACATACGGAAAGTATCTTGCACCGAAAAATAAACCGAATCACGCTCAACAATCTTTACAGTGTCGGCGTGGTCCGATTTATCAACTTCCTGTAGTGGCTTCAATGTTCTACAAGAAGTTGAGAAAATGAAAAAAATTAGTATAAGGATTTTGTATTTCATATTTTATATATATTTTTGTGTCGGTATCCTATACAACGGAGGGATTTAAAAATACTGCAAAGTGGAAAAATCCAATAACCTATGATTTTTCAGTATTGCCAAAGATTAAAGCGGTTTTTACCGCTTTTTCTTTTTTAGATAAGAATTACAATAAAATAGTGAACAATATAAATCAAACTTTTAAAGGTATTAAAACTGAAAAAATTATGTGCAAGATACAAGGTGTTAACATTGAATTAAGAAACATTAAATTTGAAAGAAGAGGCTATATAACTTTCTATTTTGATGATAAACGTATAGTATCAGTTCCACTTTCTAATTTTCCACCAATAAAAAGGCTTAACGCACAACAGAGAAAAAATTGGCAAATATTAGATGGACACTTTTTTTCTTTTAATGCAATAACAGAAGCGTACAGCATTACAGATATTTTATATATGTAAGAAACAACAAGTAGATAAAGATAAATACATATTGTTAAACGCATTTAAAAGAAAAGTAATGAAACGCCCAAAGAATGTATCAGGATTGCCGAAGCCAGATTATCAAGGTATGAGTAAAAAAGAATTTTTAGAGCTTTGGTTTGATACTTGTAAAACAATAGGCTTTACAAGAAAAGAGGCTATTTTTTATTTACATCATCAAGGTATATATGTAACAAAATAATTTTTGGTTCGTTTTTTGTGAATTATTTTTAGAGTGGTAAGACTAAAAAATGTTTTGTTTTTATAATGTATAAACACTCGAAAGCAATCGTTTTATATGCATCGAAATATCCGAGAGGATATATCGTTCATTGTTATATGCGAGAGTATGGACGTTTGTCGTGCGTTGTCAATGATGTGAAATCGAAGCGTTCTCCGTTTCGTAAAGTGTTGTTGCAACCGCTTTCTTTAGTCGACGTTGTTCTTTCTGCCGATTCTAATAATGCATTGCCTCGTTTGCGTGAGAGTTGCACGTCGTATGTTTATGCATCGATTCCTTATGATTTTCATAAAAATACGATTTCTATTTTCTTAGCAGAATTTTTGTCAAAAGTATTGCGTGAAGAACAACAAGATGTTGCATTATTTGATTTTATAGAGTCATCGCTTTGTTTTTTTGATATGAATGATAAGTTTATTTCTAATTTTCATATTGCGTTTTTGTTGCAGTTGTCTTATTTTTTAGGTATTGCCCCAAATATGGAATATGGAGATTGGACGTATTTCGATATGTTGGAAGCACATTTTGTATCGCAAAAACCTTTGCACAACCATTTCCTTCTTGCAGAAGAAAGAATTGCATTCACACAACTAATGAGAATGAATTATCGGAATATGAGTAAATTCTCTTTTTCGCATTCCGAACGTGTAAAAATTCTTTCTAAAATAGTAGAATACTATCAAATACATTTGGGGAAATTTGGTACGTTGCGTTCGTTGGAAGTGTTGCAAGAGGTGTTTTCTTGAATTATTCGAAATTGAAAGTCAAGACGAACATTTGCGATGTAAGTTTGGATAGCGAGTGATTGTAACGCTTCATTTCTGGGTCTTGATATTCTATGCCACGTTTTTCTAATGGCTCTAAAAGGTTGTTGAATCCGATAACAAAACGTAGCTCGGGTGCAAATCGGAAAAAAGGGAAATATATAGTACAGCCAGCACCAAAATCAACAAAATAGTCGAACATATTAAGAACTACAGGCATACGTTTGTCGCGATAGCAGTCGAATGCCACGCCTCCGCCTGCTATCAGATAAGGCTTGTAGTCGTGAACGCGAAAAGCACTGAATTTCAGATAGAGAGGAACAGTGATAATTGCTGACTTAACGCTCGTGCTAAATCGTTCTCCGTCTATAGGGTTGAGATATGAAAGTGTGCGATCGCCAAAATGCAGTGCAGGATTTAGTCGTAAGTTGAAATAATCGTTTAGACGTAGGTCGCTAATGAGAGCTACAGAGAATCCAGGCATGATAGACGAGACGTCGGCTTCGTATGTTTTCCCGTCTATGGCGAGGTGGCTTGGTGTTACATTAAAATCAAGAAAATTTACACCTAATGAAAAACCAAAGTGAAAACGCTTGTAATCTACATACGGTAGATTTTGTGCTGTTGTGTTGCAGAATAGCACTAATAATATTAAAGGTATAATGTGTTTTTTATTTTTCATGCACCAATCCTTTGCCCGACTTTTATTAAAACGAAAACAAAGAGTTTTTATTGTCGTAATGAGTTTTGTTGAAAAACGATACAAAGTAACCAAAAAAAAATGAAAAAGTTTGGCGACACAATAAAAACCTATAACTTTGCCTAAAAATTATACTAACTAAAATTTTAACAAAATGGCTTACGTAATTACAGAAGATTGTATCGCATGCGGTACTTGTATTAGTGAATGTCCAGTTGAAGCAATTTCTGAGGGCGATATTTATGTAATTGATGCAGATGCTTGCACAGAGTGTGGCACATGTGCTTCAGTTTGTCCTTCAGAAGCAATCCATTTGGATAAGTAAATTGCAAAAGATTTTGGATAAAGGCGACCATTTAGGTCGCCTTTTTTGTTTAAATATTCGATATTTTATCAGAAAATCATCTTTAATGTATTTTTCTTGTGGATATTTTGTCTTTGAAGAAACTCGTTTTTTATAAAATTCTCGTGATCTTTATTGACAAAAGTTTGTTTTTTATTGTATTTCTTATCAAAAAGTCAAAACTTTTATATTTTTTAGTAAATATTTGATATTATTTAGATAATTTGTATTTTTGTGGTCATTTTTGTAAATATCGGTTAAAAGATAGTTACAGAATTGATAGTGATTTTTTTAGATTGTTTAATAAATAATTGAGTTTATGAAAAGAAAACTGTTAATGTTTCTTGCCTGTTCGCTGATAGGAATAGGCTCGGTGGTTGCTCAAGACAAAAAGGTGACTGGTAAAGTTGTCGATGGAAATGGGGAACCCGTTATCGGTGCTACAGTGTTAGTAACCGAGAGTGCCAATATTGGTACAATTACAGATGTAGATGGTCAATTTGAAATTAAAGTGCCTTCTACAGCAAAAACGCTTACTGTTTCTTTTATAGGAATGGAAAGGCGAGTAGTAGAAATTGCGGATAACGTTACGGTAACTTTGTTGCCAGCAGCTGAAGAGTTGGACGAAGTCATGGTTGTAGCATTCGGTACAACTACGAAAAAGTCGTTTACGGGATCGGCATCGGTAGTTAAAAGTGACGAATTAACCAAGCGTCAAAGTTCTAACATTACAAACTCGTTGGCTGGTCAAGTGGCTGGTGTTCAAGGTTTGTCATCGAATGGTGCTCCTGGTTCAGGTTCTTCTATCCGTATTCGTGGTATTGGTTCTATGTACGCAAGCAATGCTCCACTTTATGTAGTAGATGGTATTCCTTACGATGGTGATATTTCTACTATCAGTAATTCGGATATCGAATCGGTAACAGTATTGAAAGACGCTGCATCAAACGCTTTGTATGGAGCTCGTGGTGCTAATGGTGTTATTATGATTACTACAAAACGTGGTAAAACAAAAGATGCAAAAATATCTGTTGATGCTAAATGGGGTAGCAACTCACGTGCAATTCCTACTTATAATGTAATGACAGATCCAGGAATGTACTACGAAACATTCTATAAAGCATTGTATAACAGCCAATATTTGAACTTCAAAGGTACTTATGCATCAAACGAATATGCAAACAAAAACTTGTTAGATGCAAACAATGGTGGTTTGGGTTATCAAGTTTATAGCGTTCCTGCTGGTCAACGTTTGGTTGGTGTTAATGGTCGTTTGAATCCTAATGCTACTTTGGGTTATGTAAACAACGGATTTACTTATACTCCAGACAATTGGTTTGGCGAATTGTTTAACTACAACAACTTCCGTCAAGAATACAATGTAAACGTTAGTGGTTCGAATGATAAATTGACTTACTATGCATCTGCTACATATTTAGAAGATAGTGGTATTATCGAAAACTCTGACTTCAAACGTTTTACAAGTCGTGCTTCGGTTGATTATCAAGCTAAAAAATGGTTGAAAATCGGAACAAATATGTCGTATGCTAATTATAGCCAACGTTATCCGGGTGAGCAAACTACTGCTAACTCGTCAGGTAACTTGTTCTTTATAAGTACGTATATGGCTCCTATCTATCCATTGTATGTACGCGATGCTGCTGGCAACATTATGAAAGATGCTAACGGGTTTACAATTTACGACTATGGTGATGGTAAAGTGAATGGTGCTATTCGTCCATTTATGAACCAAGCAAACCCTGCTTCGGCTATTGCATTGGATAAGAGCCAATACAATGTTGACTTGTTCTCTGGAAAATGGTATGCTACAGTAGAATTCTACAAAGGTTTGAAAGCAACTGCTAACATCGGGTTGAACATGAACAATACTCGCTATGCTTATACACAAAACCCATACTACGGACAATTCGCTGCAATGGGTGGTGCTGCAGGTGTTCAAACACAACGTTTCTTAAGCTTGAACCAACAATATTTGTTGACTTATGCAAACAAATTTGCTGGTGCTCACAATGTTGACCTTTTGGTAGGTTACGAAGCTTATCGCTACAAAACTCAAAGTTTGAGTGGTTACAAACAAAAACTTTATACTCCTGACATTGCCGAAGTAAACAATGCTATTTTGCAACCTTCTACAAGTTCGGCTTCAGGTTCTTATGCAACGATGGGTATTTTGGCACAAGCTAAATACGACTACGATTCACGTTACTATGTATCGGCTTCGTATCGTCGTGATGCTTCGTCGGTATTTGCTCCAGAACATCGTTGGGGTAACTTCTGGTCGGTAGGTTTGGCTTGGGACATCAACAACGAAAGTTTCCTTGATGTAGAACAAATCAACCTTTTGAAACTTAAAGTGAGCTACGGTGCTCAAGGTAATGATGCTCTTGGAACGCTTTATGCTTATACAGACCAATATGAAGTAACTGAAAATAATGGTAACTTTGCAACTACTCTCGCTTACAAAGGTAACCGCGATTTAACTTGGGAAACTTCGTACAATTTCAATGCTGGTATCGACTTTGCATTCTTCGACGATCGCTTGAGCGGTACTATCGAAGGTTTCCGCCGTCGTACAAAAGATATGTTGTACTACAAACCTGTGCCTTCTTCGTTAGGTTATTCTTCGTTGCCTGTAAACGTAGGTTCGCTTTCTAATGCAGGTTTGGATGTGGAGTTGCACGGTGAAGTTATCAAAACAAAAGAAATCTCTTGGAAACTTTATGCTAACTTGACATACTACAAAAACCGTATTTTGAAATTGGATGAAGAACTTGGAGGCGAATGGATTTCTGGTAGTTATATGTACAGAGAAGGTGAATCTATGTACAACCTTTATATTCGTAAATATGCTGGTGTAGATCCTATGACTGGTTCTGCTTTGTATTACAAAGATGTGCTTGACGCTAATGGCGAAGTTATCGGACAAACAACTACAGACGTTTGGGCTAATGCTACACAATACGAAACTGGCGATATCTTGCCTAAAGTATATGGTGGTTTTGGTACTACGTTAGATGTTTATGGCGTTGACCTTTCGGTAGCATTTGCTTATCAGTTGGGTGGTCGTTTGATCGACTATACTTATTCAGAATTGATGCATGCGGGTTCGAGCTCATCGGCTGGTAAAAACTGGCACGTAGATATTTTAGACGCTTGGACTCCTGAAAATACAAAAACAAATGTTCCTCGTTTGAATTCAAATGACCAATACACAACTTATACATCTGATCGTTGGTTGGTTAGTTCAAATTATTTGAGTTTACAAAACATCACGTTGGGTTACTCTTTGCCATCGAAATGGGTGAAGAAAATGAAGATGGAAAAATTCCGTATTTATGCTGTAGCCGACAATGTTGCTTTGGTTTCTGCACGTAAGGGTCTCGACCCACGTCAAGGTTATGCTTCTGCTGAAGCTGCTTATTACGCACCAATACGTTCAATTTCGGGCGGACTTAGCATAACTTTCTAAAACGTTGAGGTTTTTTAATGAAAAAATAAAGAATTATAGATATGAAAACAGTAAGTAAAATTTTAGTTTTGGTGTTTGGGGTACTCTTCTTTGCAAGCTGTACCGATTTGAACACATTCCCTGAAGGTGGAACAAAAACCGAAGCTCAAAAACAAGCTGCTATTGAAAACAATGCAGAGTTGTTGTCGGCTGATGTGTCTGCTATCTATGCTACAATGATTGAACTTTGGGCTGGCTTGGGTTCTGGAAACGAATACCACAGCGACTTTGGTTATGCAGCTCTTGCAATCATTATGGATGCTAACGGACAAGACGTAACATGTCCGAATATTGGTTACAACTGGTTCTCATCGTCATACGATTTCTCTGGTCGTGTTTACACTTCTGCAGAATGTTTAATGACTTGGCGAGTTTATTACAAAATTATTCGTGCTGCTAACAGCGTGTTGCAAGTGGCTCCTGCCGATGCTACAGACGAAACGCTTAAAGCATATCGCGGACAAGCGTTGGCTGCTCGTGCGTTTGCTTATTTCAACATGGCTCAGCTTTATCAGTTTACATACAAAGGTAACGAAACAAAACTTTGTGTGCCTATCGTAACTGAAAACATGGAATCTGACAAACAATCAAACAATCCTCGTGCTACGGTTCAAGCCGTTTACGATTTGATTGTAGACGATTTGAATAATGCAGTTTCGTTGCTCGATGGTTACAAACGTGCTGATAAAAGTATGATCGACCAAGCTGTAGCTTATGGTTTGCGTGCAAGAGTAAACCTTGTTATGCAAAATTGGGCTGAGGCTGCTACCGATGCTGCAAAAGCTTTGGAAGTGTCGGGTGCTGAACCTTATACTTTAGAAGATGTATCTAAACCTACATTTACTTCGGCTGATGCTAAATCGGTACTTTGGGCTAACATCATTACCGAAACAAACGATGTTGTGCAAACTGGTATCGTCAACTGGCCATCGCACTTGAGTTCTTTGTTCTCTGATGGTTATACAGGAGTTGGTGCTTTCAAAAGCATTAGCACATTGCTTTATGAAAAAATTTCGGACACTGACGTGCGTAAAGGTTGGTGGTTGAACGAAGATTTCGATTCTCCATTGATTTCGGGTGACATCTATACTGATTGGAAGAAAGATTACGCTGAAGCTTGCGGTTATCTTGGTAACGTGAAATTCGGTGTTTATCAAGACAATATGGTTAACCTTGTTGCTGCTTCGGATTGGATTATGATGCGTGCAGAAGAGATGTTGTTCATTCAAGCTGAAGGTTTGGCTATGAGTGGCAATCCTGCTGGAGGTAAAGCTATCATCGACGATTTTGTTCGCTCGAACCGCGATGCTTCTTACTCTGGTGCTCCTGCCGATGCTAAAGGTTTACAAGATGAAATTTGGATGCAACGCCGTATCGAACTTTGGGGTGAGGGACACTCTTTCTTTGACCTTATGCGTTTAGAAAAACCTATCGTTCGTAAAGAAAACGGAGTTTCTTCTTTCCCTGATGCTTGGCAGTTCAACGTGCCTGCTAAAGCTCCTATCTTGTTGTATTTGATTCCTAAGTCGGAAATCGAAGCCAACCAAGGTATCGACGAAAGCCAAAACAACCCAACTGTTAATCCTCCGGTTGCTTAATTTGTTTGACAATTTAAATTTATAAGAATATGAAAACTAAGAAATTATTAATAGCTCTTCTTGCGGTAACTGCTACTTTGTTTACCGCTTGTAAAGAAAATATACCTGAAAGAGGAGATTCTCCGCTTGACGAAAATGCAGGTTGCTATATCTACGATTCTACTTCGGACGTAGTGATTAAACCAGCTGACGGAGGTAAATTCTTGATGACTATTGCAGGAGAAACTGATACGGTAGAAACGAAAGTTTTCAACGTATTGGTAGGACGCAACTATTCTGAAACTGCAGACAGTTTCGAGATGCAAGTTGTTGATGAAGATGGTGCTTTTTCTCTCGACCCTATGGTGCGTTTCGAAAAAGGCGAAGTGGTAGATACTATCGAAGTGGAAGTGCTTCTTGACTTCGGTAACATTTCAGAACTAGTTCTTACCGTTCCTGAAGAAAAAGCTTCTCTTTACTCGGCATCTTCTAAAACTATCAACGTAGAGGTAGACTATACTTGGTTGCCAAGAGGTAAAGCAGAAGTAGTTGAAGGATTCTTAGAAGGAACAACGGTAGTTGCTGTAGAAAAAGCAAAAGAAGCTACAGATAGTTTATTCCGTTTGACAAATGTTTTTGAAGAAATAGCAAAAGCGGCTTATCCTGATGACTATCAATTGTTCTCAAAACCAGACTGTCACTTTAAATTCATTCTTGATGAAGATTACAATTATGTAAAATTAGTAGGTACAGGGGAAAATCTTTCTGCTACAGGTTGGTCAGGAGATGTTCTTGGTGCAGGTTCTGGTATGTTGGAATACATTTGTTCAGAATATGGTTTTGGTTTATATGGTGTTCCTGGAATTTCGAATGATGCTAATAAATACTATTTAGATGGAGTTATTCAAAGTACAAGTGCTTGGTATTTTACTTTGTATTGGACTTGGATAGATGGTTATCCAGGAGAGTTGCCTAATCAATCGGAAGGCGAAGGCGAGTTGACAGAGTTGGAGTTCACTACAGGTACGCATACAGTAGTAGCAGATGCAGTAGAAGAAGTAACTGACGAAGTGCTTGGCACAAGTGTTACTCACGATGTACATATTTTGAACTTTACAGATGCAGGTGTAGAAATGAACTTGGTGTTGGTAGGCGATGTTTTGGAAGGAACCTTCAAAATCGAATCAAATCCTGGCACAGAAGGAACTGCAGAAGCTGGCTACTTCGATGGTACAAATATGAATGGATGCTATGTAGATGTTGCATTTACAAAATACTATATGACGAGTGGTGATGTGCAAGTAGAGGTAGCTGAAGATGGAGTAACTTATACTGTAACTGTAGATGCAGAAAGTGCATCGGGCGTTGAAATTAAAGCTACATTCGAAGGAACGTTTGCAGCACCATCGCCAGCTCCAAGTAAACTAAAAAGTGTAAAAAGAATAAACCTATAAAACGAATAGACTATGAAAAATATCTTTAAAAATACTTATCTGTTGGTTTTGGCAGTTGCACTTACGTTTGTAGCGTGTAAAGATGCTGAACCAGTAGTAGATACTACAGGAAAAGATGATATGACTGCTGCTCGCGAAACGCTTACCGTTGCCGATGCCTACTATCATGGCGATGTATATGACACAGGAGGCGGATCGTACAAAGTAACACTTACATTGCTTTCAGAAGGTATGGGATTTACTTACGATGCAGAAGACGAAGATAACCTTTTTGACGGCTTCTCTGGTACAGGTTATGCATTTGAAATCCAATTCAACTCTGAGTTTGAAGATTCTATTGCTCCGGGTGTTTACACTGCCGACACAATGGATATCAACGAAGAGTATTGGATGTGCGATTTGTTGACTTACAATCCTGAAAATACTTATTTGACAGTAGTAAACGGTGGTAGTGGCGTGAAAAACGTGTTAGATGGAAATGTTACTATTGATGTTAAAGTTTCGGGCGATGTTTATACTATCACTATCGATGGTAAAAATGCTATCGATATGCCTGTAAAAGGTACTTACGTAGGAAAAATAAATCCTCGTGATATTTATTTTTATCGTGAGCCAGAAACAGCTGACAATGTAGAAGTAAATGCAGAGTCTGTGACTTACTTAGCTGATGAAGATAATAAAGCAGACTATGCTTATTATGCATCTATGGGATACGAATCTCTTTTCGAATCAACTCACTATATAACTGTAGAAGGAGAAAATGGTGAAATGATGAAGTTGGTAGTTTCGGGAGGTGCATTAGAATGGACAAGCCTTGCTGCTGGTGACTATGCTCTTCGTGATGGTATGTGGGATTTGGAAATGCAAGATGATGGTGGCAATTGGGTAATCGACCCTGATAAAGACTATCGTGCAGATGGTGCATTCTATGGCTCATATATGCTTTACAATGACGAAGTTTACTATTTGTCGGGCGATTTGTCGGTAGCATTCGAAGGTACTGTTGTTACTGAACTTACAGTAAATGCAGTATCGGCAGTTTCTGGTGCCGAAATAACTGTAAATTATGTAAAAACTGAAGAATAATAAAATTTTGTTTTCATAGTATTAAAAGCGGGAGCGTGCTTTATAGAAAGTACGCTCCTTTTTGTAAAAAAAATGTCGCAAGATTTACGTATAACAGACGATGGTTCGCATACCATCTACAACAGCCGTATAGACGAATGTTATCATTCGCTGTATGGAGCGAGGGCAGAATCGGAGCATATTTTTCTTAGCAGTGGTTTTTGCAAAATAAAAAAAACGGAGATAGCTGTTTTCGAAGTAGGTTTTGGCACAGGCTTAAATGCTTTGCTAACGCTCGAAGCGGCTGTGCGTCAAGATAAAAATGTCCGTTATACTACAACGGAACTCTATCCACTCAATCCTGACATCTACGAGGCGTTGAACTATGGTGTTACGTCAGTTGAGCGAGAGCGTTTTCTGCGTCTGCACACTGCCGAGTGGGAAAGCGTTGTGCCTATCGAGCCTAATTTTTTGCTGAGAAAACAGAAATCGGATTTTACAAAGATGTTGTTAACCGAACCTATCGATTTGGTTTATTTTGATGCTTTCTCGCCCGAAAAGCAACCCGAAATGTGGACTGAAGAGCAGTTCGCAAAACTCTACAATGCGATGAACGAAGGTGGCATTTTGGTTACCTACTGTGCCAAAGGCATAGTTCGCCGCACGATGCAGTCGGTTGGTTTTGCGGTGGAGCGAATCGCCGGACCTGTGGGTGGCAAACGTGAAATACTCCGAGCTCGTAAATAAATTCTTTGTATCTTTGTTTGAAAAAAAATGAAATATGACTACTTACGAAAGTAAAATACAAATGCTGAATTGCGATGCCGAAACGGCGTTTGCACAATTGTCCGATTTACGTAACCTCGAGAAGTATAAGGAAATTGTTCCGCAAGATAAATTGAAAGATATGGAATTTACCGAAGACACTTGCCGATTTTCGGTAGATCCTGTTGGTCGTGTCGGTTTAAAAATAATTGACCGCGAAGCTCCAAAAACAATTAAATTTGGAGCAGAAAATTCGCCTATCGAGTTCAATCTTTGGATTCAGTTGGTGCAACTCGAAATTGGCTCAAAAATGAAAATAACGATAAAAGCCGATTTACCTTTAATGATAAAAACGATGGTTGGCAGTAAGTTGCAAGATATGGTTGATAAAATGGCAGAAGCTATTTCACAAGCACTAAATCGATAAAAAATACGGTATGGCTCAAAAACTTTGGGATAAGGGAATTTCGGTAAACGAAGAAGTAGAACGTTTTACCGTTGGTCGCGATCAAGAGATGGATATTTTTCTCGCTCCTTACGATGTTTTAGGCTCTATGGCTCACATCACAATGCTCGAGAGCATTGGGTTGATCACTGCCGAAGAGTTGAAACTTCTGCTTGCAGAGTTGCGTTCTATCTATACACTTGCTCGTTCGGGTTGGTTTCAGATAGAGGAGGGAGTGGAAGATGTTCATTCGCAAGTAGAGTTGATGCTAACACGCCGTTTGGGCGATGTTGGGAAAAAAATTCACAGCGGTCGCTCTCGCAACGATCAGGTGTTGGTCGATTTGAAGTTGTTTACACGAGCCAAAATACGAGAAACGGTAGAAAACGTTGTGGCATTGTTTGATGTACTTATTGCTCAAAGTGAACGCTACAAAAATGTATTATTGCCCGGCTATACGCATTTGCAAGTAGCTATGCCATCGTCGTTTGGGTTATGGTTTGGAGCTTATGCCGAAAGTTTGACCGACGATTTGCAAGTGTTGCTGGCGGCCTATAAGGTTACGAATAGGAATCCGTTGGGTTCGGCGGCTGGCTATGGTTCATCGTTTCCACTTAACAGACAGATGACAACTGACCTTTTGGGCTTCGATTCGATGGATTACAATGTGGTTTATGCACAAATGGGTAGAGGGAAAATGGAACGAATCGTGTCGTCGGCATTGGCTTCGGTAGCTGCTACACTTTCTAAATTGGCTTTTGATGCATGCATGTTTACTAGTCAAAATTTTGGGTTTATAAAGTTAGCTCCGCAATATACAACGGGCTCGAGCATAATGCCACACAAGAAAAATCCAGATGTATTTGAACTTACTCGCTCAAAATGCAATAAACTGCAAGCAATACCGCAACAAATAGTCATGATAACAAACAATTTGCCATCGGGTTATTATCGCGATTTGCAAATTATAAAAGAGGTGTTTTTACCAATGTTCGACGAGTTGAACGATTGTTTGAAAATGGTTGCTCGTATGATGAATGAGGTTGAAATAAATACCCAAATAATGAATGATGAACGTTACGACCCGATTTTTAGTGTGGAAAAAGTGAATGAATTAGTGCTTGATGGTGTTCCGTTCCGCGATGCTTACAAGCAAGTAGGGCAAGCAATAGAGGCAGGAGACTTCGTCCCCGACAAAAATATTCATCATACACACGAAGGAAGCATCGGCAATTTGTGCAATGATAAAATATGGGAAATGACACAAAGCATCGTGTCCGAGTTCCATTTCGAGAAAGTGATGGCTGCCGAAAAAAAATTGTTGTCCGATATTGAAAATCTGATAGAATGAAAACTCCAAAATTCGTTAAGGAAATAGCGTCGCCATTTCATAGGTTTCTGCATAACGAATCGTTGAAAAAGAAACTCTATACGATTATTTTTGAGGCCGATACAAAAGCAGGAAAACTTTTCGATGTGCTTCTGATGGTGTTCATCTTGTTGAGCGTATTGGTGGTCATTGTCGAAAGTTTGGAGGTGGTTGCCGTACGATTTAAACTTGTGTTTCAGATATTGGAGTATGTTTTTACGGGATTTTTTACGCTGGAATACCTTGTGCGAATTTATTGTTCGCCCAAACCTTGGAAGTATATTTTCAGCTTTTTCGGTATTGTCGATTTGCTCTCTACTTTGCCAATGTATCTCGGGTTTATATTCAGCGGAGCAAGGTATTTAATTATATTCCGAACATTTCGTTTGATACGTGTTTTTCGCGTTTTCAAGCTTTTTTCTTTCCTATCGGAGGGACATTTACTTTTGAAGTCGCTTCATGAGAGTAGTCGCAAAATCATTGTGTTTTTCTTATTTGTGATTATTTTGGTTGTATCTATCGGTACCATTATGTACATGATAGAAGGCACGATTCCTGGCACACAATTTACCGATATTCCGACAAGCATTTATTGGGCAATTGTAACAATAACTACGGTCGGTTATGGCGATATTACGCCGATTACGTCGGTAGGGCGTGCCTTGTCGGCGTTTGTAATGTTGTTGGGTTATACAATTATAGCCGTGCCTACGGGTATTGTTTCGGCCGAAATGGTGAAAGAATACAAGAAGCAAGCTGACAAGAAATGTCCGCATTGCGGTAAATCGGGACACGAACCCGATGCCTCTTTTTGCAAATACTGCGGCGAAAACCTACACGAATTATAATTTGCTTTTCAAAAAAACGAAACTTCCGATAATCATCGGCAGGCAGTAGTTGATAATCCAAAGGGTAATGCCTGCGGCGGCTACCGCTAATACATTGTCGGTAAAAGCACCGATGAAAATAATGGCATAGGAACCTCTGATGGCTGCTTCGGACAATGCAATTGATGGTGTGAAGGTAACAAACAGATAGTTTGTGGCAATGCCAATAAAGGCTTCGGTAACCGATAATTGTACACCGAAGAAACGAAGTACGAAAAAAAATTGCATGCAGAAAACCGTGTAGCGTATCAAAGAAAGCAGAAAAACTGTTAATAATTTTTTTGCCGACATTGCTTTGAAGGCTTCCAGTGTGTTATGCACTTTCTCGCTTTTAATAGGACAACGTAAGCAACGGCTTGAAATAACTGGTAAGCAACAATAAAGGATAATCAGCAACAACCCCGAAACAGCAAAAAATACCAAAAGTGTATTGCTCGAAAGTCGGCTTGAATAGCTATTGTTAAAGAAAAAGAGAATTGTGGCGGGAACTCCGCAAACGAGAATCGCCAAAGTTTGCGCCAAACTCCCCACAAACCCTAATGCAATGGCAGGCACTCTGCTCCCACTATGCAAAAAAACGGCTCGACCTGGGTATTCTCCAATTCTGTTCGGAGTGAAAAAACCTGTCGTAATGCCCGAGAGAATGGTCTGTAACGACCTTGCCAACGATATCTGTTCTAAATCGCTGATAAGTTTGCGCCACTTTACCGATTCCAACAGCCAATTCAATGGAAGCAAAGCGAGCGTAAGCAACAACCATAATAACTGCATATAATCAGTCGATTGCATTTGATGTATGAAATCGTAATAGTTGTTGAGTGTTGCGAGTTTGTAAAACAAGAATCCGTAAGCAAGTACTAAAATCGCCCATTTCAGTAGGGGGTAGTATTTGCGAAAAAAACTCATGACTTGAATGTGAAATTTTTCTGGGAAAAATAACTAAAAAGAACCGTAAATACAGTTGTCAGCATTTTCGATGGGGTAGGATAGAATCCGCATACCTCGACAAATATTTTTAAACAGACATAGTTGATGACAACGCATCCTGCCACTACCAATGCATAACGAACGAATTGAACTTTGCCGACCAACGAAGATCCTCTGAAGCTGATGTATTTTGATAATAAAAACCCTGATATGAAAGTGATAGGAAAGGTTATAAACATAGTTCCGATATGTGGAGTAAAAGCCACAATGCCTAAATCGACAACTTGTTTTCTTACAACGAAGTGAAATACTAAAAAGTATAGTATCCAATCAAACACCATGTTACTCGCTCCACAAACGCCATATCTAAATATATCGACTGAAATAATTCGCTTGAAAGGAGGATAAAAGAAATCAATCATACGAATAATGTCTAACTGTATTTTCTTTAAAAGGTCATGCACGTTTTTAATTCTTAAATTTGGAATAATGATGTATTCTTTTTATTTTTGCCCGATTTTAGGGCAAATTTATAAAAAATACTTTTGGAATAGCCCCTTTGTCTAACGAATAATTAATAGAAATGGACGATCTGGCAGGTAAGCAATATTATGAAAGAAGTAAGAGCCAAAAAGCATTTGGGGCAACACTTCCTGCGGGATTTGTATATTGCCCAACGAATTGCCGATAGTCTTGTATTTGACGGCACAATGCCCGTACTCGAAATAGGTCCGGGTATGGGAGTTCTTACCCAATATCTTCTTCAAAATAAAAATATTGATTTAACTGCTGTTGAAATTGATACAGAGTCAGTCTCCTATTTGCGTAAGCATTTTCCAAATCTAAAATTGATTGAAGGCGATTTTTTAAAAATGGAGTTGAAAGATGTTTTTCAATCAACATTCTGTATAATAGGTAATTATCCTTATAATATATCGACTCAAATATTTTTTAAATTGCTTGACTATCGTGATCAAGTCCCTTGTCTGTCGGGAATGATACAAAAAGAGGTGGCCGAGCGAATAGCATCGAAACCGTGTTGTAAAGCTTATGGAATTTTGAGTGTTTTGTTACAAGCATATTACGATGTAGAATATTTATTTACAGTTTCTGAACATGTATTTGATCCTCCGCCCAAGGTCAAATCGGCTGTTTTTCGCCTAACTCGTAATCAAACAAAAAGCCTCGGATGCGATGAGTCAATGTTTAGAACAGTGGTAAAAACAGCCTTCAATCAGCGACGAAAAACTATGCGAAATTCGTTACGTTCTTTGGTAGAAAATAATTCAGAGTTGTTGAAAAATACAATCTTTGACAAAAGACCGGAACAATTGAGTGTAGAAGAATTCGTAGATTTAACTAATCTGATTGTTTTACAGAAAAAAAGAAACTAAAATGTCGGAATTTAAATTGTTTTATAGAGAAAATGGGCGTTTGAGAATATCTAAAGATATACAAACTCTTAAAAGTGTTCAGAAAGAAGATATCCTTTGGATAGACCTTAACGATGTTGAGGTGGAAGTGGAGAGCGAATTGGAGCAATTCTTGAAAATTTATATTCAAGAAGAGGAAGAGATGGAAGAAATCGAGATTAGTTCTCGTTACATACAAACGGAAGATAGTATGGTAGCTAACTCGCATTTTTTGCTTGATAACTATTCGGTTGAAGCTGTTTCGTTTATTGTAAAAGGTAGCATTTTGGTATCAGTGCGTGATGCACAGTTGAAGTCGTTTGATGAGACGCTACGAAAGATTTTTGCAAATCAACGTAATTTTCCAACAGGATATCATGTGCTTGTGGCTTTGTTTGAAACACGGGTTGAGTACGATGCAGATATGATAGAAGATGTTACTGACGAGGTTAGTGCTTTGAGTAAACGAATAACATCTATTGAGTCACCTGACGAAGATTTGCTTTTAGAAATTAAAAACTTGCAAGAGAAAATAATGGTGTTGCGTCAGAATATTATTGACAAACAACGTATTATTTCGAATATGATAAAATGTGAGTTAATTCCTGAAGAGTTGCGTTCACGCCTTTCGGTAATTATAAAAGACGTAAATTCCTTGTTTGAATATACGCGTTTTGGTGTAGATAGACTTGACTATTTGCAAGATACTTTTCTTGGTTTGGTTAATATACAGCAGAATAAAATCATCAAAATTTTTACGGTGGTTTCGGTTATATTTCTTCCACCGACACTTATTGCAAGTATGTATGGAATGAACTTCGACTTTATGCCCGAATTGCATTGGCAGTATGGTTATCCGTTTGCAATATTTTTGATGATAGCTTTTGCTTCGATAATTTTATTAGTGTTTAAAAAGAAAAGGTGGCTTTGATGGACAAAAAGGCTATACTTGATAAATATCATGCTTTTTTAGTCCTTGAGAAATCGTTGTCGCCAAATACTGTTGAAGCATATGAACGCGATATATTATATTTCCTAAATTATATTGACGAAGCTCATCTCGATTTTCTTACTATTGAGCATGTTCATTTGGCTGACTTTATGGTTGTGTTGTGTGAAATGGGCTTGCAAGCTCGATCACAAGCTCGTATCGTATCAGGTATAAAGTCTTTTTATCGTTTTTTGTTATACGAGGAGTGCATAGAAACAGACCCAACTGATTTGCTTGAAGTGCCAGAAATAGGCTTTCATTTGCCTGAGGTTTTAACCCTTGAGGAAATAGATAAACTTGTGAATGTAATTGATTTGTCGAAACCAGAAGGGCGTAGAAATCGTGCCATTATAGAGACTCTTTATGGATCGGGGTTACGAGTTTCAGAATTGGTTGGTTTGCGAATTTCAGATATATACTTCGAACATAAATATATGAAAGTAACAGGGAAAGGTAGTAAACAACGCTTTGTACCTATTTCCGATGAAGCAGAAAAACAGATTAAACTTTGGTTTTTGGACAGGAATATTCTTTCGATAAAGCATGGCGAAGAAGATTATCTTTTTCTCAACAGACGTGGAAAACATCTAACTCGTGTTATGATTTTTACAATTATAAAACGCTTAGCTATTGATGCAGGGATAAAGAAAAATATCAGCCCGCATACTTTTCGTCATTCTTTTGCTACGCATTTGTTAGAAAATGGAGCAAATCTGCGTGCAATACAACAATTATTGGGACACGAAAGCATAATGACTACAGAGATTTACACGCATATAGATGTAAAACTCCTTCGTCAAGAAATCATCAATAAACATCCGCGAAATAGAGAATAATGTTGTGTGTTAATTGTATTTTTTCTGCTTTATTGTAAAAAATACAAAAAGAGATAATAGTACAATTAGCAGTATAGAACTTGTTATTGCTATGTAGTTACCAATACTAAAAGATTCTGGTTCAAATTTGAATGTAATCTCGTGTTCTCCTACGGGAATTATCATTGCTCTTAATAAATAATTGGCTCGAAAATAATCAGCTTTCTCTCCATCAATGTAAACATTCCAACCTTTGTCGTAGAAGATTTCAGAGAAAACAGCAAGTTGTTCTGTCGTTGCTTTTGTGTGGTAAATCAATTTGTTTGGCTCGTAGCTTTCAATATCGATTTTTGCAGTGGAGTCAAATACTATTTTGGGTAATGCTGTAACGACATTTTTGTCAATTATTGCAGTTTGTTTTAAATCTTCAACTCCTAAAGTTTGCATTTCCTTGTCAGCATTTTCAACTATTTTGTAATTGCTAACCAACCATGCAGCTCCATTTGCATAAGGATTTTCAATAGGTTGAGCATCTTTGTTATAGATAAGGTAACGCATATTTAGCATATTCAGAATATTTGCATATTGCAGATTGTTCACGATGTCGCTTATAGTTGTTGCGTTAGATAGCGTTTGCTGAATTTCTTTAGCTAAATAAACGTCAATAATTTCTTGATAACGACGAAGTTTTGCAGCATGATATCCCCCAATATTTTTATGGAAATAGGCTGGTGAAGCATCATTGAAAATATCAACCGTAGCATCGAGAACACGGAAATAATCTTTGTCTTTAAGTATAAACTGATCTGCTGCAGAAGGTCTCCTCAAATTATTGATATTTTTAAATTCAAAGTTATCCTCATTGAAATATCTGCGACATATAGGATACATATCTGCTATTATCAAAATGGCTAATAAGAGATAGAGTACATTGTTTTTAAGTTTCCCTAAAGAATGAAAAAACAATATCGTAAACGTTAATGCTATAAGTAAAAATGAGCGAAAAGCATCGAATTTTAGCATAAGTGTTCTATCTGCAGCAATTGTTTTTTTCAAAAAAGAATAGTCTCCTTGAAATTGCATAGCGTCAGAAGGCGAGATAAAATCACCCGCTATTGTTGGGAATAAAGTGAACAAAAGACAAATTCCACCTGTGATGCTACCTGCTATAATTAACGATTTTTGTTTTTTTACTTTTTCTACATTATTGCTTATCAATTCTTTTAGTGCTAACATTGCCATTAGAGCAATACAAAAGCCAGTTGCAACTAAAGTCATCGATACGGTTCGGAATTTATTGTACATGGGTATGTAGTCGATAAAAAATTCTGTTAAAGTCATAAAATTCCGTCCCCACGAAAGCATTAGGGTAAGTATGATGGTGGCTAAAATCCACCATTTTGTACGATTGTTTAAAAGTATGATTCCTACAACGAAAAGAAAAATTACGATGGCACCAAAATAAACAGGTCCAGCTGTAAAAGGTTGGTCGCCCCAATAGAGAGGCAATCTGAATTGTTGCATTGTTTGCTCAATATTACGTACTCCTCTCTTTTGCAATTCTTTTGCTGTTTCTGATTCTGAGGATAACGTACCGACACTTGCTCCTCCTTTGAAATTAGGAATGAGCAGAGTCATCGTTTCGTCAACACCATAACTCCATTGTGTAATATAGTTTTTGTCTAATCCTTGTTGTTCTCCTGCTTCGGTTATTGTTAGTCCATTGCTTTTGCCACGCATAGTATATTGACTATATTCGTAAGTGGTGAGAAGCATTGTGGCATTCATTCCAATAGCAATGATGGCTGCTCCACAAAGAAGTCCAAATGTTTTGAAAAAAGGCTTGATTGTTTTTTCTTTTATAGCATAGATAAATTCTGAAATGCCGAAAAATAATAAAACGAAAAGTGTGTAGTAAAGAATTTGTACGTGATTACTTTTGATAGCTAACGATAAAAATATAGTTGTGAGCAGTGCACCAATAAATTTGTTTTTACGAAATGCTAAATAAATACTTCCTATTAAAGGTGCCATATAGGCAATAGCTACAACTTTTGTGGCGTGTCCAGCTGCAATAATTATAAAATTGTACGAAGCAAAAGTAAATGCTATACTTCCTATTGCAGATAACCATTTGTTTACTCCGAAACAAAGCAGTGCAATATAAAAACAAGTCAAATAAAGAAATATGAAAAATACACTTGTAGGCAGTTGTTGTAGAATATCTTGAGCATAACCTAGAAAATTGTAATTTTTCGGCATTGTTATTTGGTAAGTAGGCATACCTCCAAACATGCTATTTGTCCAAAGCGTTGGTTCGTCGTGTGTTTTGTTATAATCACGAGCTTCTTTGGCAGAATAAGCCCAACTTTCAGTATCGTGACCAAGTAGAGTTTTCCCTTCGAATACGGGTGAACAATAAAAAAATGCAATAACTAAAAATGTGGTAATAATACCAAATTGTGTTAAAATCTTTTTCCAATTAAATTTCATAATTTTATTTGTAAAAGTTATGTTTAAAAGCTCCAAATTCGGGCTTGTTTAAAATAATTCTACTCCAAAATGCGCGAATAAATCCCGTTCCGTAGCCTATTAGTTGTACAAAAGAAGCTACAATTGCAATAGCTCCTATTTTTAAATTTTTATACTGAATTGTTGCATTAATAAAAATAAGAAAAGCATATGCCAACGGAATAATTATTAGCCAATTGAAAAAAAATGCTCCAATTATCAATAAGAGTGTGCCGAGTGTAAATGCCGTTGGAAGCAAGTGTACAAATTTTAATGATTTCGGATGGCGTTTATAAAGGTTTATTCGAGCAATACCTGAGTTGTGAACCTGTTTGAAAAATTTTTTTAGGTCTGTTCGGCGTTTATGATAAACCCAAGCTTCAGAAATAAGTTGGCACGAATATCCAGCCTCAAAAATGCGGATACTTAAGTCAATGTCTTCGCCAAATCGCATGGAAGAGAACCCTCCTAATTTTTCAAAAACATCTTTTCGGATACCAAAATTGAAACTACGTGGATAAAATTTGTCTAACTTCTTTTTTCCTCCTCGAATTCCGCCAGTTGTAAAAAACGATGTCATCGCATAACTGATAGCTTTTTGTATATTAGAGAACGATTGATGTGCACAATCTGGACCTCCAAAGGCATCAGTTGGCGATTGTTGTAATCGATTTTCTATTGTTTCGATATAGTGTGCAGGAACAATGCAGTCAGAGTCTAATATTAAAAGATATTCGCCTGAACTTTTTTCGGCTGCAAAATTTCGTGTTGGTCCGGGACCCGAATTCGTTTTGTAGAAATAATGAATCGATAGTCTGTCTTTGAATTTTGCTACAATTTTGTCGCATTTTTTTTCTGAACCATCGTCAACGACTATTACCTCAAACGTTTTTACTGTTTGCTGTGCCAAACTATCAAGCAATTCGGCGACTTCGTCTGGACGATTGAAAACGGGAATAATAACAGAAAAATACATTTTCGTAAAAGTTCTTATTTCTAACGTACAAAATTACGTTTTGTGTCCCGAACTCACAAAGTTTTTCGTTTTTTTTTTTATATCCGTAATATTCTTAGTATTTTTGTGAAAAATGCTAAACAATGAAACATTCGTTAAATATTTTATGCCTGATATTTTTGTTTTCGTGTTCGAAAACTGACGATGCAATTCTTTATGTAAATCCGTTTATAGGTACCGATTATACGGGGAATACGTATCCCGGAGTACAAGTCCCTTTCGGTATGGTACAATTGAGTCCTGACAATGGACTGCCAGGGTGGGATCGAATAGCTGGTTATTTTTATCCAGACAGCACGATTGCAGGATTTAGCCATACGCATTTACAGGGGACAGGAGCAGGCGATTTATACGATATTTCGTTTATGCCTGTTACAAAACCGTGGAATGAAGCAGAGACTCCGTTGGGAATTCATTCAAAGTTTTCTCATTCTGAAGAATCGGCTTCGGCAGGTTATTATCAAGTTTTGCTTTCTGATTATGGAATAAATGTGGAATTAACAGCTACACCTCGTGTTGGTATTCAACAATATACTTTCCCTGAAGCCGAATCGGCGATTTTTCTAAACCTCTCTAAAGCAATGAATTGGGATGCAACAATCGATTCGGATATAGAAGTGTTGGATTCGGTAACGATTTGTGGATATAGATTATCTTCGGGTTGGGCAAAAGATCAACGCGTTTTTTTTGTTACGCAGTTTTCTCGACCATTTGATAGTGTAAAAATAGATTCGGTGCTGATAGAGACAACAGAAAATCAAAAACAACAGGCAAAAGGTTGTATAGCTCAATTCGATTTTAAAACATCGGCGGGTGAAAAAATTGTATTGAAAACAGCAATTTCGGGAGTGAGCACCGACAACGCATTGAAAAATTTGGTGGTGGAGGCTCCTCATTTCGATTTTGATAAATATCATGTCGAGGCAAAAAATCTATGGAATAAAGAATTAGGTAAAATCGAAGTAAAAAGCGAAAATGTCGATGATAAATCATGTTTTTATACGGCACTTTATCATTCTTTTATGGCTCCAACGTTGTTTTCTGATGTGGATAGTTCGTATTTTGGAGTAGATAAAAACGTGCATTTCGATGCTGATTTTGAAAATTATTCTACGTTTTCACTTTGGGATACTTATCGTGCTGCACATCCGCTTTACACCATCTTGCAAATGCAACGTACCAACGATATGGTGAAATCTATGTTGGCTCATTACGAGCAATTTGGACGTTTGCCTGTTTGGAATTTTTACGGAAATGAAACGGATATGATGATCGGCTATCATGCTGTTCCTGTGATAGTTGATGCTTGCTTGAAAGGTGTTGGTGATTTTTTTGCTGATGAAGTTTTTGAGGCTTGTTGTGTTTCTGCTAACAAAGATGATTATAGGGGAATAGGGTTGTATAAAAAGTTGGGTTATGTGCCGTACGATGTTGTGGATAGTTATAACAGTGATAATTGGTCGTTGTCGCGTACACTTGAATATGCTTTTGATGATTATTGTATTGCGTTGATGGCAACGCAGATGGGAAAAGATTCGCTTGCAGATGTGTTTCTAAAACGTTCTGAAAATTATAAGAATCTTTATAATCCGATAACATCATTTATGCAACCACGCAATAAAAACGGCGATTTTCAGCCCGATTTTAACCCCGATGATTATACACCTCATATTTGTGAAAGTAATGCGTGGCATTATTTTTGGTCGGTGCAGCACGATATTGATGGTTTGATAAAACTTGTGGGAGAAAAACGTTTCGTGCAGAAACTTGATAGCATGTTTGCGTATAATCCATCGGTGGATGCCGATTTGCCGATTTTTAGTACAGGCATGATAGGGCAATATGCTCACGGCAACGAGCCGAGTCATCATGTGGCGTATCTTTACAATGCAGTTAGCAAACCGTGGGAAACGCAGCGATTAGTTACTCGTATAATGAAAGAGTTTTATAAAAACTCACCCGATGGTTTGTGTGGAAACGAAGATTGCGGACAGATGTCGGCGTGGTATGTCTTTAGTGCTATGGGATTTTATCCTGTCAATCCTGTGAGTCAACGCTACGAGATAGGAATGCCTTTGTTTGACAATGTAAAATTACATTTAGAGAATGGTAAAACTTTCGAGATTTCTGTGAAAAACCGCTCGGAAAGGAATTGCTATATCAATCAAGTGCGAGTAAATGGTGAGGATTATCATTGTTCTTACTTGACGCACGAGCAGATAATGCAGGGAGCAAAGGTAGAATTCATTTTAGGCGAGCAGCCTATCTGCTGGTATTAAAAAGGGCGGACTTATGCCCGCCCTAAATTTTTGATTTATTGTTGTTATTTTTTTCTTACTAATCTTAATCGACGATATTTGTTGTAATCGTAATCACCATCTCCGTAGTGATAATATCCATTTAAAGATAAATCACTTGCGAAAGAATTCATTATAGTAAGTTCAGTTTCTGTCGGTATTCTCCAATCACTATAACCACAATAATTAGTCATATTTAAATTATAGCATATTGATCTTGCTGTGCTGTAATCTGAACTTGCAAATTCATCAGGAGAAACGTATAAGTATCCTGCAATCAAAATTGGATCCTTTGAATCACCTTTAATTTTTCTCGCAATTTCTTCTGCTAACTTAGGCATCAAACTGCGGTAAGTTTCTGCTCCAGATTTAGTAACTCCAGCAGTTGCTATAATTTCTCCGCTTTCTACATCTGTAATACGTATATCTATGTTATAATCAACAGTTCTCATATTCGTTTGTACTTGTTCTAAAGAACGATCAATGGTAATAGCATTGACAGTTCCGATACAAACATACTTTATGCCCAAAATTTCCCCAACTTTGATAATTTGTTCTGATGTTAATTTCCCTTTTTGAAATCCTTGTTCTGCTATAATTTTATCAAGTTGCGTACGTTCTACAATTTTAAATTTTCGAGTATCAAATAGTGAATTAATCAACATATCCGACAATCCATTCACAGAAGAAGCTGATATCTCAACACCAGGTCTAAATTCTAACACAGCAATTGTTGGTTTTTCTTGTGCTGATAAACATAATCCCATTGTTACAAAACAAGCTACTAAAAATAATTTTTTCATGTTAATAGTATTTTAAAATTATGCTTTACTCATAAGGCTTTTCAAGCATTCCGCCTGTTTTTAAAAGTTTCACTCTTTCTATCTTTTTTTGGGGGACTGAAATAGACAGTTTCTATATAATGTAACAGTTAAACTGTTGTTGAATATTAGGTATAAAAAAGTGAGCCTAACTTTTTCTTTCGAGGCTGTGAGAAGGTGCCCTTATACCCAAAGTTAGACCCACGTAAAACACGTGAGCATTTACTAACTTCATCCGGGTATAAATCTTGAAGAAACTTCTCACATTTCGAAAGATTCCGAACGATAGCAAACGCTATACGATATGTTTAATTTAAATCAAAAAAATAGTTACATCATTTTCTGTTTTTTTAGTTTAAAAAAAATTGTTTTTTAGTAAGTAAATTATACGTTTTTAAACATTTCTTTAATTCCACCTAACGAGCCAAGTACGCCTGTAGCTTCGTAAGGGAGATAAACTGTTTTGTTGTCTTTGCCCGAAGTCATCTCTTTCAAACTTTCGATATATTTTATCGCAAGCAGATAGTTTACGGGGTCAGCTTTTTGTTTAGCCACGGCTTCCGATACCAATTCAATGGAACGTTTTTCGGCTTCAGCTTGTAGTATTTGTGCTTCGGCTTGACCTTGTGCTTTTAATATTTTTGCTTGCTTTTCGGCTTCAGCTGCATTTATTTCAGCAGATTTTTCACCTTCCGATTTTAGAATAGCTGACTGCTTTTCGCCTTCGGCCTTCAAAATTTCGGCACGTTTGTCGCGTTCGGCTTGCATCTGTTTTTCCATAGCAAAACGAATGCTCTCTGGTGGCGTAATGTCTTGCAATTCTACGCGATTTACTTTTACTCCCCATTTGTTGGTAGCTTCGTCGAGCACTATGCGGAGTTTGTTGTTTATAGTATCGCGTGAAGTCAGTGTCTCGTCTAACTCTAATTCACCAACAACGTTTCTAAGCGTTGTTTGCGTAAGTTTTTCGATTGCCATTGGCAGGTTTTGAATTTCGTAAACAGACTTTACAGGATCCACTACTTGAAAATAGAGCAATGCATTGATTTCGGTCATTACATTGTCTTTAGTAATAACATTTTGCTTGTCAAAGTCGTAAACTTGCTCACGCATATCAATTTGCGAACGCATACGTATCATCCCGTTTGTCATACGAGTTGAGGTTGCTTTTGCACGTTCGATAATTGGCAAAATAATGTGAATACCCGCGTTTAGAGTACGTTGGTATTTACCTAAACGTTCTACAATGATCACTTCCGACTGTGATACAATTTTGAACCCGCGAATGATATAAATGAATATCACTGCTAATAATGTTAAAAGAACTACTTCCATAATAATAGATTTTTAGTTGTTATTTTATAATTTCTACGGTTATAATCAAACTATTGCGTGAAATAACTTTTACATTGACTCCTTTTTCTATGATAGAACCATCATTGGATATTGCTTTCCAATCATCGCCATTGATAGCGACACGCCCTGTGCCAAAATTTGAATCAATTTTCTCAGAGACTCTCCCTACAGAGCCAACAATTGCATCGGCATTCATTAAAATGTTGTCTCTCTTTTTTGAGAGAAATTTTAAAATAAATGGGCGAACCAAAACAAAGGCTAAAAGAGTAACGATAGCCATTGTAGTCAATTGCCAATTAATGCCTAAACCTGCGTATGCTACAATACTTGTAATCAAAGCCCCAATGGCAAAGCATATTACAGCAAATCCAGCAGTAAGCATCTCTACTATGATTAATACTAATGCAACTACAAGCCAAAAAATATATAAGTTTTCCATAAGCAATCTTTATACTGTGCAAATATACGAAGAACTTGCGTAAAAATGGCAGGATAAGGGTGAAATTTGATAAGTGGTTGGTACATATATCATTTTTGTGTTACCTCACTATATTTTAAATTTCGGCAGAAGGAGCAGTATATGGTGGGTATTAGAGAAAGAATTGCTACCTATCCATTGCCTTTTTATGGAAGGGAAAGTTGGTAGAAAAAGCATCTTTAATCTCTTGCACATACCCTACAACAGCCACAAAGAACGCTTGTTTTACCTATCATTGCACTGACAAAGGTAATCATTTTTTCTCGTTGGATGAAAAATACGAGAATGAGATTAATAGTCAAGTACTTGTTGC
>JAZSBO010000017.1:0-2394 GCA_045602425.1 Paludibacteraceae bacterium
GATTCTGTGCGGCTACAGCTGCCGCTATAGCCGCGGCTATCTCAGGAGATATTGTATTGTCAGGTTTATTTTCAGATGTATTCGTATTAATTTCTTCGCAAGGGGTAGTCTTTTTATGTTCACATAGTTTTTGGGTAAAAACAATAATACTCCCCATTATTTTTATAAGAGCTATTAATAATAATAACGCCAAAAAAACAATAGACAGTCCCGTAATTGTAACGCCTAAAATCAAATTCCAATCTATATTCAAGTAAATACCTCCAAGCTAATATTAATGTGTCATTTGATTTTACCATAACACAATTTGGTTTTGTTTTAAAAACGACAGCGTTAGCCACTGCTCCTTTGCGGAAGCAAAGAGCAAATTATAAATTGCAATAACAAAACCAACCGGCTGCAAAGGCACACCGTTTATCGGCTATTGCCAATAAAATAAGATACGACCTTTTTGGAGTACCAATTGCTTTTTATTATAACACAATTTTATTTATTTTACAACGAGATACATACGAGGGAGTGCCCAAATTAAAGAGAAGGTAAAAATTGAATTAACCCAACAGCTGATTTAAGGTGCGGAAAATCAAATTTAAACTGACCAAACTTATTGTAAGCGTGTACAAAAACACTCATTACGACCTTAAAAGTCTCTAACGAGCGAAAAAAGCACTTTGATCTACGTTGTAAGGCAGCGATATACTTGCGAATGTCAGAGTTTATACCTTCTACTGTAAACGTATGGGATTTGTCACGAAAATAAAAATGTTCTCCTAAATATGACACATTTTGATAACTAGGATTTGCATCTGAATAATAGCAATTCCCTTTTATTGAACTATCGACTATTTTTTGTATTCGTTCTTCACTTTTATCGTATGCAACATCAAAACCTACGATTTGTCGCGGCTTTCTTGTTACCAACGTTATCACGTAAGTCCTGTTTTTTTATCCTTGATATAATCAAAAAGCTCATCCATTTCTATTACTTCGGTAGTTTTTGCTTTAGTTACTGCATTTTCTTCTGTATGATTTGTATTTTGCAATTTTTCATTTAATTTTTTTATCCAGTTGTAAACACTTGACTTATTTATTCCCATTATTCTTCCTACTGCTCTACCACTATTTCCCTCATAAAATATTGCAATTGCTTTCTCTTTAAACTCCTTACTATAATTTTTGTCTGTTATGAATTTCTTTTTACAATTTTTGCATTGATACTGCTGTTTCCCTCTTGGTTTTCCGGCTTTCCATATTTCTTCTTTCCCACATCTTGGGCATACTATTTTCTTTTCCATCTCTTTATTATAACACACCATCTCTCTTTTGGACACTCCCCATAACGAATCTCCTTTGATATTGTTTTTTGTACTTTAGGCCTTGTTTAAAAAATAAAAGTTGCACAAAGAAAAGGAATTGAGTAAACTACAAATATGGGATATAGACATGAACTAACAGATCAAGAATGGGAACGAATTAGAAATATGTTTCCGTCAGAGCAACCTGTGGAAGGGAAACGTGGCCGACCAGCAAAATATGATACCCGTGGTATCATGAATGGAATACTGTGGATTGCAAGAAATGGGGCACCGTGGCGAGAACTTCCAGAGCGATACGGAAAATGGCAGGCAGTGTATGCACGCTTTCGTAAGTGGAAACAGCTTGAGATATTTACGGACATCATTGCAAGTTTGTGCACGGATGCAGATATGGAGAACCTTTCTATTGACTCCACATCATGTAAAGTACATCAAAGTGCAAATGGTGGGGAAAAAAACAAAAAATAAGGCTGTCGGTATATCAAAAGGCGGCAGAAATACTAAAATTCACGTCATAGTAGATGGATTGGGTAATCCCATATCATTTTTACTTAGTGCTGGTAATGAGCATGATTCAAAACACGCTATTCCTTTGCTTAGGCAAGTTGATGTTAAAGGCAGCAACATCCTTGGTGACAGAGCATACAACGCAAAAGAAATTAGAGATTACATTATTGCTCATCAAGCAAGCTATACTATACCTCCAAAGAAGAACAATCCTAATCCATGGTCTTTGGATTGTCATACCTACAAGGAGCGTCATCTGATCGAATGTTTCTTCCAGAAACTCAAATGGTTTCGCAGGGTCTTTACACGTTATGACAAGCTCGATTCTTCTTTTCTTGCCTTTGTTATGGTTGCCTCCTTTGCTATTTTGTTGATTTAGCACAATTCGGCCATATTTTTTAAACAAGGCCTAATTGCAACTACAAATCTATTTGATGTCTTAATGAAATTAATATTAAATATGTTTGTCTAATAGTAGTATGAATTTATTTCTAAATTTAAAGAAAACCCTCTGCTAAAAACAAGAAGAGGGTTTTATATATAACCTTTAATTTTTGAATAACTTAAATAT
>JAZSBO010000018.1:0-23877 GCA_045602425.1 Paludibacteraceae bacterium
TCGTCAACTCCAACGTCTCACTACTCGAACAACCCAAGTCATTCGTATAATTGTGTACGTATGTACCTGATTCTGTATATACATTACCACGCCACTCATAACGTTCACACGCTGTCTCTGTAACCGTCGTATGAGTATCATAAACATCGATGGTAACAGATTCTGTTTTTTTATCCAATTTTTGGAACGAAATATCATCTACACCAAAATCATTTCCGCCTTGTTCTGTACGTTGATTCAACAAGCGGATTGTAATATCTCCAGTATAATTGCCACTATTCCAAACTTCATAAAAATGTTGCCAAGTGTCATTCCCTTGTAACGTAAATACATTTCCCAACTGAACACCTTCTATACTGAATTGCAATTGAGCTGGATTATCCAAAAAATTCACTGCATAAGCCTGAAAAATGTAATCCTGATTAGGTTCAACGCTGATTGTTTGTTCCCAAACCACAAAATTTGGAGTAGTATGTCCATTAGCTATCAAATAGTTACCTCTGCCGGAAGTATGGTCATATACTCTTCCCCAATAGTTGTGTACCTCACGAGCATTTGTCCAAATCGTATAACAACCTTCGGGGTGAAGCGTTGTTCCGCCATTAGGGCGTTTGTAAGTATAACGAGAAACGAAGCCTGTATTCCCTTGTTCAAAATCGCCATTTTCCACAAGATTAATGCCCGTATCGTACAAATACGTTACTTCAAAAGTTGTTGTTTGAGAAACTGTAGCGAGAGGATTCTGAATATCCGTAGCCGACAAGCCTTGAACCGGAGTCCACTGGTAAGATAATGCTCCTTGTGGAGCAAGTAGTTGAACTGTAGTATTTGGACAGACTTTTACGTTTTTATCTGTAACCGAAACTTGAACTTGTGCAATTGCTGTTCTTGAAAAACCAATGATAGAAAGCAGTGCAACGCCGAATAAAAATTTTCTGTGTACCATAACTCTAAACATTAAAAGGTTAATACCCGAACTTGCTTCTTGTCGCAAGAACTCCTAATATGTCATTCTATTCTTTAGAAATAGATTTCGCCAAAATAATCGGGGCGATGAAAATCTGGATTTGCAACCTCTATTGCGTTCCAACTCACATAATGAACATTTTTCGTGCCATCGCCACATTTATAAAAATTTGCCCAAATTTTTTCTGGTAAATTATTTCCATCCAAACCTATCAACTCAAAAGGAATTGCAACTGTCAGCGACCACTCTGCCACGCCCGATTTTTCTTCAAAAGTTGATTTTTCTAATGAAGAATGACGAAGAATTTTCTTCATTTCTTCAGTAGGACGCGACGTTCTATCTTCACGCGATTTATGCACTGCCGAAAGGCACGTTCCTATACAATTGAATTCAAAATTACAATATCCCTCTTGATCTACTCGCTTGCAAAAAAATTCCACACAACTATCTTGCCAAACTGGCTCCTGATCATTTGCAAAAAGAGCTTTCAAACCTTCGCCCCTCACCTCATAGTGAATACAAATAGCGTTTGACGAATAGGCAACATAAAACTTAGTTTCGGGTTTGTGAGAAAATTCTACCCAATTAATAACATCAATACTTCCAACAGCACCTTTTTGCTTCAAAACATTGCCCCATTCTGATATCGGCAACGTATCAAGAGTACTTATATAATCTATTTTCAATTGTTTTTTCATAAATATCTGTCTTTGTTTATTTTGTAAAGAAATAATTTTTTTTTCAAAAATCCAAATTTCTGATTATTTTTTGTTTTCCAAAACAGAAGTAACTCTTTATTTTTCTGCTGCAAAAATCATTGGATTATTCTCCTCTTTTGTAAGCAAATCGTTATCTTTGCAAACTTTAATTTATTTTTAACAAGAAATATGAAAACAAAGTTCACTATCTTACTATTTTTACTATTAAGTTGTATCTCTATGCTTGCAAAAAATCCATTTTTCAATTATCAGAATTGGAATACTCCACATGGGACTTATCCTTTTAATGATATTAAACCCAAGCATTATATGCCAGCTTTCGACGAGGCTTTTACTCAAAGTCTAAAAGAAATTGACGAAATTGCCAACAATCTGGAATTACCAACATTTGCAAATACGATAGAAGCCTACGAAAAATCTGGGAGAATGCTTTCTGTTGTAGCAAGTTGTTTCTATAATCTAACGAGTGCAGAAACAAATGATGAACTCCAGAAAATCGAATTGGAATTATCTCCAAAAATGTCGGAGTACTCAACAAAAATAATTTTGAATGAAAAACTTTTTGAACGAATTAAAATTGTTCACGAACAAAAGGATAATTTAAAATTATCGGCAGAGCAATCAAAATTGCTTGATGACATATACGAAAGTTTTGCAAACAATGGAGCAAACCTTTCTAAAGACAATAAAGTAAAATACAAAGAGTTATCAAAAAAACTATCAAAATTAACACTAACTTACGGACAAAATGTACTAAAAGCAACTAATGCTTGGACAAAACTCATCGAAGACGAAAGCCTGTTATTAGGAGTAAATGATGATACAAAAAAAATGCTTCGTGAGAATGCAAAAGCAAAAGGCAAAGATGGTTTCCTTCTCAACTTAAAACCAACAACGTACATTCCAATAATGCAAGATTGTAGTAATCGTGACATCCGAAAAGAACTATATATTGCTTATAATTCTCGTTGTATTGGGGGCGATTTTGACAACACAGAGATTATTAAAAACATTGTAAATACCCGCCTTGAATTAGCACAACTTTTCAATAAACCTTGTTACGCAGACAAATCGCTTCGTAAAACAATGGCAGAAAACAAAGAAAATGTTTTTAATCTTCTCAATCAGCTACGTGATGCATATATGCCCGTAGCAACTGAAGAATACAACGAGCTACAACAATTTGCTAAATCTATAGGTTTTTCAGGCGAGTTAAAAGCATGGGATTGGAGTTATTATAGCAAGAAACTACAAGAAGAAAAATATGCCATTTCTGATGACATCCTACGCCCTTATTTTGAACTCGAAAACGTTAAAAATGGGGTTTTTAATTTGGCAAAAAAACTTTATGGTTTAACGTTTGTAAAAAACGATAAAATACAAGTTTATCATCCTGAAGTTGACGCTTACGAAGTTTTTGATAAAAAAGGAAAATTCGTAGCCGTATATTATTGCGATTTTCATCCACGTGAAGGTAAAAGAGGTGGTGCTTGGATGAACGATTTTAAATCCCAATGGAAAGAAGACAAAAAAGATTCTCGACCACATATTGTGAATGTTATGAACTTCACACGTGCAACGGACGATAAACCAGCTCTGCTAACATATGACGAAGTTGAAACATTCTTACATGAATTTGGGCACGGATTGCATGGAATGCTTACACGTTGCCAATATTCATATTTATCAGGTACAAACGTTCCGCGTGATTTTGTAGAACTTCCATCTCAATTTATGGAAAACTTTTTAGGCGAGAAAGAATTTCTCGACACCTTTGCTAAACACTATCAAACAAACGAACCAATGCCACAAGATTTAATCGACAAGATAAAAGCATCACAAAATTACCACGTAGCCTATGCATGTACTCGTCAATTAAGTTTTGGATATTTGGATATGGCATGGCATACAATTACAGAACCTTTCAGCGGCAATGTTATTGAATTTGGGAACAAAGCAATGGAACAAGTAAAAGTTCTTCCTGTCGTTCCAAACACTCAAATGGAAACAGCATTTACACATATTTTTTCAGGTGGCTATGCTGCAGGATATTATAGCTACAAATGGTCAGAAGTACTTGATGCTGACGCATTTTCTGTCTTCAAAGAAAAAGGTATATACAACAAAAAAGCTGCTAACGCTTTCCGAAAAAATATTCTTGAACGTGGGGGAACAGAGCCTGCAATGACTCTTTACAAACGTTTCCGTGGTCAAGAACCTACAATTGACGCATTAATGATTCGAGATGGTATAAAAAAATAACATTATGAAATTAGAAAATAAAATAACAGAAATAACTATTGAAGCTTTAAAAAATCTTTACAGCATTGATTTCAATAGCTCTGATATCCAAATACAAAAAACAAAAAAAGAATTCGAAGGTGATTTGACTATTGTTACTTTTCCTTTTGTAAAATTAGTTCGAAAATCACCTGATGCTATTAGCACTGAATTAGGAGATTACATTTGCCGACACGAATCATTAGTTGAAAAATTCAATGTAATAAAAGGCTTCATTAATCTCACAATTGACGTTTCTTATTGGCTAAAAAAGTTAGAAGAAATAGATGCGGAAGAAAAATATGGTTTCGTTCCTCAAACAGAAAATTCACCTTTGGTAATGGTGGAATATTCCTCTCCAAACACAAACAAGCCTTTGCATTTGGGTCATATTCGTAACAATCTTTTGGGTTATAGTTTAAGTGAGATTCTAAAAGCAAATGGTAATAACGTTGTGAAAACCAATATCGTAAACGATAGAGGAATTCACATTTGTAAGTCGATGTTGGCTTGGAAAAAGTTTGGAGAAAATGCAACTCCAGTTTCTCTTAATGTAAAAGGCGACCATTTGGTAGGCGATTTTTATGTGAGATTCGATAAAGAATATAAAAAGCAAATAGAAGAACTTAAGGCACAAGGTCAGTCTGAGGAAGATGCCAAAAAGAATGCTCCACTTATGCTTGAAGCACAAGAAATGTTGAGAGCTTGGGAAGCTGGCGACGCAGAGGTTCGCAAACTTTGGCAAAAAATGAACGAATGGGTTTATGCAGGGTTTGATGAAACATATAAACGCTTAGGCGTTGATTTTGATAAAATCTACTATGAATCTGAAACCTATCTCGAAGGAAAATCAAAAGTAGAAGAAGGTTTGCAGAAAGGAGTTTTTTATAAGCGAGAAGATGGTTCTGTTTGGGCGGATTTAACTTCGGAAGGATTGGACGAAAAACTTCTCTTGCGTGCCGATGGAACTTCGGTTTATATGACTCAAGATATTGGAACAGCGAAACTCCGATTCGAAGATTTTCCGATTGACAAAATGGTTTATGTAGTTGGAAATGAACAAAATTATCATTTTCAGGTATTGTCTATTTTGTTAGATAAATTGGGCTTCAAGTGGGGTAAAGATTTGGTTCATTTCTCTTACGGAATGGTAGAACTTCCCGAAGGAAAAATGAAGAGCCGTGAAGGTACTGTTGTAGATGCCGATGATTTGATGGATGAGATGATTGCAACTGCAAAAGAAACATCGGAAGAGTTGGGTAAACTTGATAATTGCTCTCAAGAAGAGGTGGAAAATATTACCAGAATGGTTGGACTTGGAGCTTTGAAGTATTTTATTCTTAAAGTTGACCCTCGTAAGAATATGACTTTTGATCCAAAAGAATCAATTGATTTTAATGGGAATACCGGTCCGTTTATTCAATATACGTATGCTCGCATAAAATCTGTTTTAAGAAAAGCAGAAGAACATGGAATCGCTATTGATAACAAACTTGATAAGAACTTAAAAATTTCTGAAAAAGAGTCAGGATTAATACAACTTTTAGTTGCTTTCACAGATATTGTACAATTAGCAGGGAAGGAATACAGCCCTTCTATAATAGCAAATTACACCTATGACTTGGTGAAAGAATACAATCAATTCTATCACGATTTCTCAATCCTAAAAGAAGAAAACGAATCGTTGCGTTCGTTCAGACTTTTGTTGTCGAAAAATGTAGCAAAGGTTATAAAACTTGCAATGAGTTTGTTAGGAATAGAAGTGCCAGAAAGAATGTAATGTAATCTACATCAAATGAGTATTTATTGGAAAGCATTTCTTTCGTGCTTCAAAATTGGAAGTTTTACTATTGGAGGTGGTTATGCTATGATACCTCTTATAGAAAACGAATTTGTAGAAAAAAAGAAATGGATTTCAAAAAATGATTTCATCGACATACTTGCATTAGCACAATCAGCACCAGGTATTCTTGCCATTAATGTTGCTATTTTTATTGGTTATCGATTAAAAGGTATACGTGGGAGTATAATTACAGCTTTAGGAACAGCCCTACCTTCTTTTTTAATCATTCTACTTATTGCTCTGTTTTTCAGAGACTTTAAAGATAATCATATTGTTCAAAATGTATTTAAAGGTATTCGTCCTGCAGTTGTAGCTCTCATTGCAGTTCCAGTTTTCAAAATGGCTAAAATTGCAAAAATCACTTATCGAACAATTTTAATTCCAATAATATCAGCACTTCTCATTTGGCAATTAGGCATTTCGCCTGTTTGGATAATTATCATTGCAGGAATTGGAGGTTTTATCTATGGTAAGATCTCAGAAAAAAAACAAAATCCATGATTTACATAAAACTATTTTTTACTTTCTTCAAAATCGGACTTTTTGGATTTGGCGGTGGATACGGAATGCTTTCTCTCATTCAACATGAAGTTGTAGAAGAAAACAAATGGATTTCAGCATCTGAATTTACTGATATCGTTGCTATTTCACAAATGACTCCAGGCCCCATTGGTATAAATAGTGCAACATACATAGGCTATACCGCAACAAATAGTATAATAGGTTCTTGCGTAGCAACATTTGCAGTTATGCTACCCTCTTTTATCATAATACTTACAATTTGTCATTTTTTCGTAAAATTCAAAGAAAACAGCAATGTTCAATATATTATGAAAGGGCTTCGACCTGCCGTTATCGGGTTAATAGCAGCAGCAGCATTATTGCTCATCAATAACGAAAATTTCATCGATTATTTAAGTTGGATATTTTTCGGTAGTACATTCATATTAAACAAATACCTAAAAGTTCACCCTATTTTAATAATCATTATTGCAGGGTTTGCAGGATTCATTGTATATGAATTTTTATAATTAATCTCTTTGGAACTCCAAAATATCAGCAGGAGTACAATCTAAAACTTCACAAATTGCATTTAAAGTCGAAAATCGAATAGCTTTAGCTTTTCCTGTTTTTAACACAGATAAATTAGCAATAGTAATACCAACTCGTTCAGAGAGTTCACTAAGAGACATTTTACGCTTAGCAAGCATTACATCTAAGTTGACAACAATCATAATCAAATAGTTAAATCATTTTCTTCCGACAACAAAACAGCTTTTCGGTAAATAAATCCTAAAAACAGTAAAACAAACACCCCTATAAAATTTTCTATATTAATACAAATAGAATAATCATCATTTAATATATGAAGATTGTTTTCACACAAGAAATATAACAGACAAGGAAGTACAGAGCAAAACAACAGAATACTATTCTTTCGCACAAAAAAATTCTTTCCCTTAATGATATTTGAGGTAAAAAATAGCAATAATATAACTAAAACCAGCAGAGAAAATACACGCAAAATTACAATCGTTAATTTCAACCCAAAATAAGTTGTCCAATCTATTAACGGCAACCATTCGCCTATAGCAATAAAGTAAGTTTGAGAAGCAACCCCTACAATTTGAATTAACACAAACAAAAACATTAATCCCAACAATACACCTAAAAATAGTTTTTTGCTTTTTATCATAATACAATATATTTTTATCGTTTAACAATACAAAAGTAATTAGTATTTTTTGTATAACAAAACATTTTTTATTGTTTTTCGATAAATTTTTATAGCATTATATTTTTCGTAACTTTGCAAAAGTATCAAAACACCTTTCCTCTTGCATAAAAACAAGTAATAGAATTGTTTGAGAAAATGAGAGGTATTTAATTTATTAAAAAAGAAAGTTATGGGGAACATTGTTGCTATTGTAGGTCGTCCAAATGTTGGTAAATCAACACTATTTAATCGATTAACGAAATCTCGTCGAGCAATTGTAAATGAGGAAGCAGGTACTACTCGCGATCGTCAATATGGACTTGTAGAATGGTGCGGACACGATTTTTCTGTCATCGATACTGGAGGGTGGGTTGTAAATTCTGATGATATTTTTGAAGAAGAAATAAATCGTCAAGTTTCAATAGCAATAGAAGAAGCTGATGTTATCTTATTTGTCGTTGATGTACTTACAGGTATTGCTGACTTAGATATTTACGTTGCACAAATATTACGCAAGTGTAATAAAAAAGTAATAGTTGTTGCTAACAAAGTTGATACATTTGATCTTCAATATCAATCAGCCGAATTTTATAAATTAGGCTTAGGCGATCCTTTTATATTTTCAGCAGTAAATGGATTAGGAGGAGGTGAATTACTTGATGAAATCGTCGCTAATTTTACATCAAAAGAAGAAGATATTCACGAAGAACTTCCACGTTTCGCAGTAGTAGGTCGACCAAATGCAGGTAAATCCTCTTTAGTAAATGCTTTTATCGGAGAAGAAAGACATATTGTAACGGACATTGCTGGTACTACACGAGACTCTATTTATACAAAATATAATCAATTTGGATTCAATTTTTATTTAGTTGATACTGCTGGTATCCGTAAAAAAGCTAAAATAAATGAAAACATAGAATACTACTCCATTATTCGGGCAATTCGAGCAATTGAAAATTCTGATGTATGTATATTAATGATTGATGCAACTCGTGGTATCGAGAGTCAAGACTTAAATATTTTCTCTCTGATACAAAAAAACAAAAAAGGTTTGGTTGTTTGTGTAAACAAATGGGACTTAATTACAGAGAAATCACCTCAAGATATTAAAAGAATTGAGAACTCGATAAGAGAACGGTTAGCTCCATTCACTGATTTCCCAATTATTTTTACTTCAGCACTTACTAAACATCATATTTTTAAAGTTATACAAACAGCTGTCAATGTTTATGAAAACAAAACAAAGAGAATACCGACAGCAAAACTCAATGAGTTTTTCTTACCTTTAATTGAAAATTATCCTCCTCCTGCTTATAAAGGTAAATATATCAAAATCAAATATGTATCGCAATTGCCAAACACACAAGTCCCTACATTTGTATTGTTTGCAAATCTTCCACAATATATAAAAACTCCTTATTTGAGATTTTTAGAGAATAAGCTACGTACAAATTGGGATTTTAATGGTACACCAGTATTAATATTTCCTAGACAAAAATAATTTCGAAATATTTATCAAAAAAGTTGCATAATAAAAAATAGAGCATTATCTTTGCATCGCATTTAAGAAAAATGCGAAACACGATGGTGTGGTAGTTCAGCTGGTTAGAATACATGCCTGTCACGCATGGGGTCGCGGGTTCGAGTCCCGTCCATACCGCAAAAAATCACTTAATAAGTGATTTTTTTTATTTTTCTACTAAAGGCTTACATATAGATTTACATCTTCTGCTGTAATAACACTACCACACAAAATAATCAATCGTTCAACTACATTACGTAACTCACGGATATTTCCTGGCCATGAATAGTTAGTCAACATTTGAATAGCAGAATTATCAAATGTTTTTAAAGCAATACCCTGTTCAGTGCAAATTATATTTGCGAAATGCTCTATAAGCAAAGGAATGTCTTCACGCCGTTCTTCTAATTTGTTAATATGAATAGGAATGACATTCAAACGATGAAAAAGGTCTTCTCTAAAATTACCTTTTTTTATTTCTTCTTTCAAATCTTTGTTTGTAGCAGCAATTACACGTACATTGATTTTTATCAACTTATCACTTCCAACGGGTGAAACTACATTCTCTTGCAAACAACGTAACACTTTAGCTTGTGCAGAAAGAGACATATCGCCTATTTCATCAAGAAAAATCGTACCACCATCGGCTTGTTCAAATTTCCCTGTTCGTTGTTTAATAGCTGAAGTAAAAGCACCTTTTTCATGACCAAAAAGTTCACTTTCAATCAATTCGGAAGGTATTGCTGCACAATTAACCTCTACAAAAGGCATATTTGATCGATTACTTTGCGAATAAATTTGCCGAGCAACAACTTCTTTCCCTGTACCATTTTCTCCAGTAATTAAAACCCTCGCATCAGTTAGAGCTACAGTAGCTATCATTTTACGCAAACGTTCTACCGAAGGCGAGCAACCAATCATTTCATATTTCTTATCAATTTTCTTTTTGAGATGTTTGATTTCTGATGTTTGATTTTTCTGATTCAATGCATTGCGAACTACCACAAGAAGGCGATTCAAATCAATTGGTTTTTCAATAAAATCATAAGCTCCTTTTTTTATACAATCCACAGCTGTCTCAATATTGCCATGCCCCGATATCATAATAATTGGACTCTCAACATTGTTTTCTTTTATCTTTTGCAACAATTCAATACCATCCATTTGCGGCATTTTTATATCTGAAAAAATAATATCATAAGTGCAATCTTTTATCAATGCTAATGCCTCTATTCCACTTTCTATAACATCTACTTGATAAGATTCTATCTCCAAAATATCTTTCAAAGTATTTCTGATGCTTCGTTCATCATCAACAATTAGAATTTTTGCCATAATATCACTTTTTATTATTATTTTTTATCAATTCAACAGGTTTCTGTCTCAACAACGGCCGATAGGTGTAATTCCACTCCTCTTCTACATCCCAAAAGGCTCGCAAAACAATTTTGGATGGGAAAAAATAAACATCTTCTGCTTGTTTTAATTTGTCATATTCTCCTACATCCCATTTCCCATTTTCGTTTTCGTCAATATAAAGTTTCATATAATATTCACCAGGTTCAAGGTATTCAAAAGAAGTTTCTTTCTCTGCTTTTTTCTCTCTTACAATCTCTTCTTTTTTATTCAATAATAAAATATGTTCCTTACCTGTGAAATTCGTCAAAATAACATAAAGATTAGCATAATCTTCTAACGAACGGATACGAAATTTCATACTAAACTTATTAGTATGTTTTCCATAATACTCATAAAATGCGGCAGAATCAACTGTCAACATATACTCTTTTTCAGGTATCCATTCGTGATTTATTGAAAAAGTCTTTTTTATACTATCCGACTCTACATTTATTACTATAGGCTGCCACAACGTATCTTTTTTTATTTCAAGATGAAGCATCGAAGCATCAAAATTCTTTATTGGTGTATCGAAAGACAACTCTATAGGACGATAAACATCAAAATAACTTTTCAAGTTTGTTTTCATCTGCAAAAATTCAATACGAGGCTTATCTTCTTCATCTTTTTTCTTCCCTCGTTTTTGTGAATTTTTAGACGATGATTCTGAATTTTGCTTTATTTCTGCTTTTACAGGTAATTTTATCGTATCCATTTCTATCTGAATAATACCCATAGAATCTGTTTTTGGGTGATACAATTCAAAAACAAGTGTATCAATACTCCATGTCAAAGAATCTGTTATCCAAAAAGATAAAGTATCAATATTTTTACTTTTTTGTAAAATATAATTATCTGTGAATGAAAAATTCAACGGTCGTAGAAGCGGTATTGTATCAAGTTTTGAATTAAAATATAAATCGAATTTGTATGGCAACTTTCGTTCTGCCTTTATAAATTTTTGTACAGGTGCATATTCTTGAAACATCTTCAACACAATATCATTAGGTCGAAAAACTGGTATCCGATAACTATAAATAGAATCTATCATTAGCGAATCTTTCATAATTGTATCGTTCCGTTCTTCAGTCCAAAATACAGGAGCAAAAATAGTATCTTTAAAAGCTATCATCTCGTCTTTAGTATCAAAAATATAATTACCATTTATATCTTTTAAGGCATAAATACGATAACGTGCTCCTTCTCGTGCGTTTTTTATACAGAAATAACCGTTTGCATCCGTTTTGGCGACAATATCAAAAGGCTTTGTAGTAAAAGCTGTGTCATTCAAATCGGTATGAGCTCCAACTAAAACTCCAGCACAAGGATTCAGTGTTTCGGCATCAATCAGATGACCAGATATTCGAAGAGTATCAATAAGTGGTCCAGAAGAAAATGCAAATGCATAATTTTTTAACGGATTCTTCTCATTGTTATCAACTATTGCATCAGAAAAATCAACTACATAAGTTGTACTAGGCTTTATAGAATCATTAAACTGAACAACAACTTTTTTCCCATAAGCCTTTATTGATGCATTAATTTTTTGCGGAGGAGAGACTATTACTTTCTCATGCATTTTTTCTAATAAAACAATCTCATCTAACAATATTTCTATTTTTTGTTTGTTGAAGTTCAACGTGCCGTTTTCTGGAACAGATTTTAAAATTCGTGGTGGAATCGTATCTTTCGGACCTCCTTGAGGACCTGCTCCACGATTAGCACACGAATGTGACATTAACACCAACAAAAATGCTGATACAAGAAAAAAAATCAATCTAAATAAATTCTTCATCATCAGTTATTTAACAGATTTAGGTGCAAGTTCTATCACTTGCATATTTTGAATTCTACTACCATTTATTTCAAACTTCAAGAGCGTACGTACAGAATGAAACCCATACAATCCTGCAGCACCAGGATTTATACAAAGCATATCAAGTTGTTTATCATATTGAACTTTCAATATATGAGAATGACCACAAACAAACAATTTGGGTGGCTGATAAAAAATTTTCGGCGTTACCTCTCGTGAATATTTTCCTGGATATCCTCCAATATGTGTCAGTAAAACTGAAATTTCTTCACATTGAAACTGATTATATTGAGGGAATTCTTTTCTTATTTCATAACCATCAATATTACCAAAAACCGCTCGCAGTGTTTTAAAAGATTTTAATTTATCAGTAATCTCTAAAGTTCCAATATCCCCTGCATGCCAAATCTCATCACAATCGAAAAAGTACTTAAACACTCGTTCGTCAAGGTAGTTGTGTGTATCTGACAAGACTCCAATGCGTGTCATAATTTTAATGCCCTATCTATTTGACGTTTATCTTCTTTCGCCTTCAGCGATTGGCGTTTGTCATATTTTTTTTTACCTCTTGCAATCGAAATATTCAATTTTGCAAGCCCTTTCTCATTGATGAACATTGAGGTTGGCACAATAGTCAAACCACTCTCTTTGACTACTCGCTCTATTTTTTTTAGTTCTTTTCGATTTAAAAGTAGCTTTCGATCACGAAGTGCAGTATGATTGTAGAAATTGCCTAATTTGTATTCAGCAATATGCATACCTTTTACCCAAAGTTCCCCATTATCCATTAAACAATAAGAATCTACCAAACTGACCTTACTTTCACGTATTGATTTTATTTCTGTTCCAAAAAGAACAATGCCAGCTGTAAATTTGTCGAGTAACTCATAATCAAACGCTGCTCTACGATTCTTTATATGTATTTGCGAAGTTTTATACATTTTTATCTTTTATGCAAAGATAAGTTTTTGGATATAGATTTTATCGATTTTCATAATTTTTAAGAATGAGTTCTGCTACTTGCAAATCAAATGGTGTTGTTATTTTTATGTTTTCATGATTCCCTTCTACAAGAGATATAGGGAATAAACGTTCGACAACACTTGCATCATCAGTGAAAGTATTTTGATATGATTGCGAATAAGCTTTTAGCAAAATCTCACTTTGAAAAACTTGTGGTGTTTGTACAGCCTTAATTTGAGAGCGGTCGAAAGCAACATTCCCATTATCTGTTTTTATACGAATTGAATCTACAATATCTACAAAAGGAACTGCAGTACCACATTGTATAGCCATTTCAAAACAATTATTGATAGTTTTATGTGAAACAAACGGACGTACACCATCATGAATAGCAATAACAGCATTATCCATTGCTAATTTCAAACCATTTTTTACTGACTCAAAACGTGTCGCTCCACCCTCTATTACTCGATGTTTTATTTTACAATCAAAAGTTTCACAAATTCTCGTCCATGTTTCTATTTCGTGTTTAGGCAAAACCAATACAATATCCATTTCTGAGTCAAAATAATAGAAATTTTCTAACGTTCTAAGAAGAATTGGTTTACCCTCTATTTCAATAAATTGTTTAGGGATCGTTGTCCCCATACGAGTGCCGCTACCTCCAGCAACAATTATCACTTGTTTTTTCATAAAAAACTATTTTTCAACAAAGATAGAAACATTTGATTTTTAAATTGATAATGCGATATTGAGTTTTTATTTTTTTTACCTTTGCAAACATGAGAGGATTTTTATTTATAGCATTTTTATTTAGCACGTCTATTGTTTGTAAAAACTCTGTATTTGCAAATGAGCCTATTACTACGGATTCGATAGAATCTATTCCTACTAAAACGACCTCTTTTATGGAAAATCTTTTAGAAAAAGATACACTAACAGGAGCATTCGTTATTGTACATCAAGATTCACTATTAAAATTACTCATAAACACTCCACGAACAAGCAAAGGAACTATTTATAAAGGATATAGAGTCCAATTATTTTCGAGTAACACTGCAAAAACAGCAAAAGAACGTGCCTTTGCTATAGAAAAAAGAGTTTTGCAAAAACATCCAGATTTAGCAATATATGTCTCCTACAATGCACCATTTTGGAAAGTTCGTGTTGGCGACTGTACCACTTATAATGCTGCAACAAAATTACGCCAATATTTAGTTAAAGAATTTCCTGATTTACAAACAGAAATTTACATCGTTCCTGACCAAATAAACATCAAATAAATATGAGTAATTTTGAAACAAACAACAATGAACAAACAACCCTTCAATTAGCAGAATATTATCAAAATATCATAAAACTTTTAGGAGAAGACACTTATCGTGAAGGACTACAAAAAACTCCTATGAGAGTTGCTAAAGCTATGCAATTTATGACTTCAGGCTACAAAGAAGATCCCAAAGCAATAATTACATCAGCAATGTTTCACGAAGAATATCACCAAATGGTTATTGTAAAAGATATTGATTTTTATCCTATGTGCGAACATCATATGCTACCATTTTTCGGGAAAGCACATGTAGCATATATACCACGTAAACACATTACAGGGTTAAGTAAAATAGCACGCGTAGTTGACGTTTTTGCGAGACGTTTACAAATTCAGGAACGTTTTACAACACAAATAAAAGAGTGTATTCAAAACACACTCAATCCTTTAGGTGTTATGGTTGTTGTTGAAGCTCAACATATGTGTATGCAGATGCGTGGAGTTCAAAAGCAACATTCAATTACAACAACTTCAGATTTTACTGGAGTCTTCGAAGCAGAAAAAACAAGAGAAGAATTTATAAACCTTATAAAAAATAAATAAAATTTAATTCCGTAAATCTATTCGTTTAAAATCAGACGAATAATAGCCTTTTATTGTATCGCCAAGTTGGTCAACACACTGGAATGTCACATCATATATGCTACCATTCTTTTGTAATGTAACATTATCTTTAGTTATAAAAGCTTTCTCAATAGTAGTTCCTGTAATGTAATTATACCAATAACAACCCCAATCTATTTTATCATTTTTTCGACCAGTCCAAGCCGTTTTATCAGAAATACTACGCGAAAGAGAATATGTCCCATCAGCAGGTTCTTCCTCATTTTTAGAACTCAATCCTAATACGAAAACCAATCCTTTTTGAAATTTACCTAATTCTGTAGTTCGTAAATTTGTGGAATAAAAAAACAATTCATAATAATTTATTCCTTCTACAAAAATATCACCCCATAGCATCATATCGCCACGTTGAAGCAAAAATACCGAATCGCCAATACAAACTTCACCAACAGCTCGACCATCAACATTATTTATATAAGAATGAGTTCCCTTGAAATGCCCGGAAATAGAATCGCCACGTTCAGTTAACAAATGAACAAAAAAGTCATTTTTATTTTCATTATCAGTTTCACCAATCTCCAACGAGCCCGATTTAATACAAACAATACTTGTATCTTTTTTTATCTTACTCGCATACATTTGCTTAAAGTAAGAGCCTGAATAAATTCCATCTTCTGTTTTTTTGCCAGGAACTATTGTAAAATTAAGTTTCTGGTCAGAAACATCGTAGTATCCAACTTTTATATCAGAAGAATCTACACACAACTCTAATTTAAGCGATGCTCCAGAACCTTTTTCTTCAGCAACATCAAAAGAAATTTTATCGGTATGAAGATAAAGCTTTATTGTTTGAATATCAGTACCATCAATTTTACCATCACGCAATACTCTTGCCGATGTTATCTCAAAGGCTCGCTCTTTGTAATTGATATAATAAATATCTTCTTTGTCTTTACAAGACGACAATAAAAGAAATAACGAAAGCCATACAAAGCAATCTTTTTTCATTTATCACTATTATTTTGCAACTCTTTCGAGCCATTTTACCATACCAAACATTACACCCATAGAGATGAAACATACGACAGCAAATACACTCCAAGTAATAACCAAAGAAGTGCTTTCGTACATTGTTGCACCAAGGAACAATGCCCCATTACCCACTGCAGTAGCACCAAGCCAACAACCTTGCATCAAACCTTGAAGGTGAGCAGGAGCAACTTTTGACACGAATGCAAGCCCAAGAGGTGAAATAAACAACTCGGCAACAGTCAAAATAAAATAAACTGTAAAAAGAACCCAAGGTGTTACTCGTGCCCCATCAGCGAGTGGAGCTCCTGAAATTTCACTATAGTTAGGCAAGCCAATAGAAGCTATCGTCATTACAACATACGCAAGAGCAGCAATTCCCATACCGATACCGATTTTCATTGGCGTAGATGGTTCTTTTCCTCGTTTTGCCAATGATGAGAATATCCACATTACAACTGGAGTAAGGAATACAACAACAAAAGGGTTGATTGATTGGAAAATCTCGGCACTCAATTCCATTGAACCAAGCTTCAACAATGTGTAGTCTTTTGCAAACATAGTCAATGTCAAGCCATTTTGGTGGAATGAGAACCAGAAGAATATTACGATGCCAAACACTGCAAATAGTGCGAGAATGCGTTGTTTGATTTCTTGTGCATTCTGCTTGATTTCTTCTTTAGAAACTTCTGTTTTTACAACCTCTTTTTTTGCAGGGTTTGGAAGAGATTTCTTGTACACAAGGAAGATTATCAATGAAATAGCCATTGCAACTATAGCTGCTGAAAATGCATAGTGAAAACCTGTATTAAATGCTTCAAGATAATCATTTGCAAATTTCACCAAATCAGTAGGAACGACTCCATTTGATACCGATATTGCAAGTTCTTGGAATTTTGCAGTATCATCAAGTTTACCGTCAATAAGTTTATGGCACATTGCAGGGAGGTCGGCACTATAAGCAAAGCCCTGCATTTTCACAAACGTGTTACGCACCCAAATTGCAATCATTGGAGCAATACATGCACCGATATTGATAAACATATAGAAAATTTGGAAACCTGCATCGCGACGTGCACTATATTTAGGGTCATCATACAACTGACCTACAACAGCTTGCAAATTTCCCTTAAACAAACCATTGCCAAATGCAATTATCAATAATGCACCAAGTGCAATATATTTAGTTGTAATCAACGTTGGCATTGCCAAAAGTGCATAACCAACACTCATCACCAACAAACCTGCAATAATGGTCCCTTTATAATTCTTTGTTTTGTCGGCAATCAGACCTCCCACAAGAGCAAGCACATAAATCGAACAATAAAAAATAGAATAAAGCACACCTGCTTCTTTTCCATCTAAATTAAACTTCGACATCAAAAACAATGTCAAAATAGCCATCATAATATAAAATCCGAAACGCTCACCCATATTAGCAAGAGCGGCAGGGATCAATCCTTTTGGTTGATTTTTAAACATAATTATTTCGTTTTAATTTTTACTAAATGCAAATTTAAGAAAATATTATAATAAAAAAAGTGCCACAAAATTTGCGACACTCCCTAAAAAATATGAAAAATATTTTTTTTATTCTTCAATTTCCCAACCAAGAGCACTTGCTCCAAGCACAGCAGCATCGGCTTCTTTGAGCGATGAGAAGAGCAACTTCACTTTTCCTTTCCATAGGCGAAGTACGTTTTCTTCCATTGCTTCGCGCACAGGGTTCATAATGTAGTCGCCTGCTTTTGCCAAACCTCCAAAAAGCACAATAGCTTCTGGTGCACTAAACGCAATAAAATCTGCCAACGACTGACCCAAAATAGTTCCAGTAGTTTTGAAAATTTCCAATGCAATAGCATCGCCTTTTTCAGCTGCATTGTAAACATCTTTCGACTCTATTTGGTCGATTGGGATATTGCGAAGCAAACTATCATCGGTGCGAGTTTCAAGAATTTCGCGAGCCGTACGAGCCACACCTGTAGCCGAAGTGTAGCACTCCAAGCAACCTTTGCGACCACAACCGCAAGGACGACCATCGCGAATAGCAATAGTATGACCAAGTTCGCCTGCAAATCCATCGTGTCCGTAAACCACCTCGCCATTTATCACAATACCACTACCAACCCCTGTTCCAAGTGTTATCATAATAAAGTTTTTCATTCCTTTGGCAATGCCATAAGTCATTTCTCCAACAGCTGCCGCATTGGCATCGTTAGTCAATTTGCAAGGAATGCCGATTCTTTCGGTTATCATTTTAGAAAAAGGAATCACATCTTTCCAAGGAAGATTTGGAGCAAACTCCACATTACCAGTATAGTAGTTTCCGTTTGGAGCTCCCACACCGATACCTCGAATCATATCCTTTCCACCAATCGAATCGATTATTTTAGTAATTTCCGAACAAAGTTCATCTACATAAAGATTTACATCTTTGTGTGTTTGGGTTTTGATGGAACTACGTGCAATAATATGTCCACGTGCATCAACCACACCAAAAACGGTGTTGGTTCCACCCATATCAATACCAATTACATAAGGTTTTGTTGCCATTTTTCTTTAATGTTTTTTATTTAATCTTTATTCACGTTTTTGCTACCAATAAGTGCATAGAACAAAATGTAAGCCGCACAGAAAAGCACTACCCAATAACTTGTCATATAATCAGTCAAGTCAGCCACATAGCCTTGTATTGCTACCATCACAGCACAACCAAACACCATGGTCATAAATATACCCGAAGCAATAGCAGTGTATTTACCAAGACCTTCGACAGCCATATTGAAAATACCACCCCACATTACCGAAGTACAAAGACCTACAAGCAAGAACGCAAAAATTCCAACAGGCACTTCTGCCCAAATCAGATTTAAGTTTGCCCAGTCGATACCAGGAACATTTACAGTAATGCTAGTAGGAGCAAACATACCAAACGCAACCAATACCAACGTAGCTGCCGATACAGTAGTAATCATTGCTCTACTGCTAACCTTGCTACCAATTGCACCTCCTACAAAACGTCCTACAAGCATCATCAACCAATAAACAGCCACAATAAGACCTACAATGCTTGCATCCATACCCATTTCTGGAGAAGTCAAGTATTGCAGAATGTAAGTTGGAGTACCCACTTCTACTCCCATGTAAAGGAAGATTGCAATCACACCAAGCACAAAGTGACGATACTTCATAGCACCTTTCACAAGGCTAATATCAACTGGAGCCTGTTCGGGTTCTTCAATTTTTGTAAACAACAATGTAACGAAACCGATTACAAAGATAGCAAGGGCAATCATAAGCGCAGGAGTTGCATCAGCAATGTGAGCTTTTGTTGCATCACCAATCAAAGCACCCATGATGATGTAAACAGCTACAGCAGCCGACGAGTTGAATACTCCACCAATTTGTATCAACTGATTACCCTTATTGCCACCACCACCAAGAAGATTAAGCATAGGGTTTACCACACAATTGAGAATACACATTGTAAAACCACTGACAAATGCACCAATAAGATACACCAAGAAAGCACTCTCTTTGCCTACGTGTCCGCTCAACCATTGAATAAGGATACCAGCGATACCAATGCCCAAACCAATCAACGCAGTTTTTTTGTAACCAAACTTAGAGATTAGCATACCTGCAGGCACACCCATCAACAGATAAGCAATAAAGTTACCGTAGTTACCAATTTGAGCCAACACATTGCTTGCCCCGAAATCATTTTTAACGATAATTGCCATTGGCGAACAAAGATTTGTTACAAAGGCAATCATTGCGAAGAGCGCAATCATTACGATAATGGCTCCCCATTGTTTTGTTTTTGTACTCATTTCTTTAATTTTTTTTAATTAGTTAATTTTTATAAAATTCGGTTGCTAAATTACATTTTATTTTGATATCAGCCTTATCTTATCAATAAAATATAAGAGTATAAAATTTATATTTTTCTAATTATCTAATTCATAAATTAATAACTTTTTACCACATAAAAAACATAAAGAGAAGAGATATATCTCTTCTCTTTCAAATATAAAAAAGTAACGATTGAATTTATCTTTTTTAGAATTTTAGTGCTAAACCGATTTGATTCTTTTGTGCTTGAAGCTCCAAAATATAAGCTTCTGCTGTTTCAGTAGATTTGTCTGTCTTCTTAAATTTACGTATGCCACCAATTGTTAATAATGGAACAGATGCTGCAGTTGCGACACAACCAAGACTTGTAAATAAAGCCCCTACAATATAAGTGCCACTTTCTCCTGTGGTGTATCCATTGTTTAATGAATTATATGGATCATATACATATCGGTCATCTGCGGATACTCCACATAAAATAGCTCCAATAATCGTTATACCTAATCCACATCCACCAGTAATTAATCCTGATAACCACAATTTCTTGCCATCTGGATCAAAAGCATTCCAGTCCATTGGTTGTCGTGGCTGCACTTGGCGTTGAGGCTTCTGAGTAGCATACACTACATTTTCATTTGCAGTAACAGCAGGGTCATTTACAACAACTGATGATGTGTATTTAGGGTACTCTTTGAAATTACCATTATCAAACAATACAGCTTGTACTTGTTCTATTGAAATAGTCTTTTCTACACCATTCTCAACATACACAATGCTTTCGCTTGTTTCACTTTGGATACTAACATCTTCTATTCTTTCGCCATTAGTAGTCATAATAACTCCTGCGAAAGAAAACATAGGAATAAATCCTAATAAAAATAGAAATAATCTTTTCATAATAAAAATTAAAATTAATAAATACCTGTCTGGATTGCAGATGAAGCATTTTTAGCTGCTATTCTATCAGCCTCAAACATAGTCAAACCAGTTTCTCTCAATTGTAAATATGTAGAAATATATACCTTTCTTCCCAAAATTTTAGATTGGTTTGCAGGAGTTTGTTTGCGTCCCTTCAAATCATTGATTTGTTTTATCATTAGTTTCAAAAATTTCTGTTCGGCAGAGGACAGGAATAAATACGTATCTAGATCTATTTTATCAATATTATCGATGTCATATGTTTTTTTATCTAGATGTATTAAGGCAACATTTCCAAGATTATCTGTAACATCTTGGGAAGGTTTATTACTCTCATTGACCAATTCCTTATATGTGCCATTGTCATATAAAATTGCAGATACTTGCTCGATGGCGATAGATTTTTCTACGCCATCTTGTATATATACAATTGCAGAATCTGTTTCACTTAGGATAGTAACATCTTCAATCCTCTCGCCACTGGTAGTTACAATAATTCCTGCGAAAGAGAATATTGATGAAGCTATAAGCATTATTACAAACAAAATCTTTTTCATATTACTCCTCCTCTACCACTAAACGGAAGAAAGCACTAATCTCTTTCTCCTCAATGATTGAACTTACATTGAATTTCTTGGATTGGGTATAATAACCAGTTTTCTCGCACTTGATTTCAATTTGTACATTACCTGCGTTATTATAGGTTAATCCCTTAATATCAAACACTTCTGTCGTTTCGTAAGGAGTTGTTTGCAAATATCTGTAATTCTGATTCTTCACCTCTGGAGTAGAAGAGATTACACGCCAGAAAATGTCTGCACCCTGTGGACGAGAATTTACATCCCAGTGAATAGTCAAGTGTTCTAAAGCGGTATTTCCTTCTCCTGTTACTTGTTTGTTTGCTTCTTGTTTAGGAGAGCTTGCACGATGCAAGAAGAACGCAATACGATCCCAATCAATATCTTTCAATGCTTCTGTGTAGGCTTGATTAAGAACTTGGTTGGCAATTTCTTTAGAATATGCACTACCCGACATGTTGTAACGACCTGCTACCTCAACTGTTGGATAAACCAATGTGCGATTGTGGTCAAGTACTTTTACGCTCATCATCACAGTTGCATTCCAACCAATACCCGACAGGTAATCTACATGGAACTCTATAAGAGATACTTCCATCCAATAGTCGGTAGAAGGGTCAGCATCCAAATTGAAGCCCATAGTACGCATATAACGACGCATACTTTCAGATACAAACGATCCAACTGATGGATTTGCACTAAATTGAGGAACAGAAATTGTACTTGCATCATATACATGAACTAATGACATTTTTGCACGACTATCAGCTACATTTAAGCGAATACCATAATCCATATTCGCATATTTATCAGGAGTTGGATTTTCGGTAATGGCAAGATTGAGAATACCACTTGGAAGGGCAGGTGCAACGTAACGACCCGAGCCACAAGAAGACATCGTTGTCAATGCAACAATCAATGTTGCAATAGTTAAAATCTTTTTCATATTAGTATCATTTATAATTATTTATCTACACTGATTTTAATTACTTTAGCAGAAACCGTTGTCTTGAAGACGATGTTACGTCCTACTTGTCCAACGTTTGTTGAAACGATAGGTTCGATTACGCCATCACCTCCAGCAACTTTACAAGCATTAATCAAACGATAAATAGCAATATTACGAGCAATTTGCTCTGGGTTAATGTCTGAATAATTATTTACTTTTCCATAGTCATTAGCCAAGAATCCATAACGAGCAACACCTTTGAAAGACTGATATTCCCAAACATATCCTTTACGCCATGAATATCTACGTTTGAATTTTAGGGAGAAATCTCCATTTTCATCTTCAACAATGATTGTATTACCAAGTTGGTGATAAATAACAGATGCCTCAGCCGTTATCGTATTAAGAATTTTATAATCCTCGCGTTCTAAATTTAATTCACTCAAACGGACTGAATTAACTGTGTTAATAGCAGTAGGAACAATGGCTAAAGGAGCACAAGAAGTAAAAAAAACACTAGCCAAAATTACTAGATAAATAAAACTTTTTTTCATTTTTGTTTAATTTTAAAAGATTAATAATAAAATTGTTTATTTATAGTTTAAGAAACTAATGGGACAAAATTATATCTAATATTATATTAACATTTTAAATATATCTATCCAGTGCAGATACACTTCTGTATCCAATTTGGATAATTTAAGCATTCTTTTCTTGGAAAAAATCGTCAAAAAAGTTGTAATCCATCACACAAGATATACGCAAAAGCAGAGAGGCGTCGATGGTTGATTTTTGAAAGATTTTGTACACGTGATTACGCGTGCAAGGAATTTGCCGTGCGAGCCACGTCACGCTGCGTCCTTGTTCGCGTAGTTTCTGGCGGATGTTGTTGCCAATATGTAATTTTTTTTTAGGACTTAACATAAAAAAAGCGGAACCATTCGTTTTACTTGCTTATCAACTTGGTAGGCTCTGGTAAACCCTTGCACTAATAAGCACGAAACAGTTCTCGCCTAAAAAGACGGGACTCATCGCTAACTTATTCTCGTGCAGTTAAAATTTACCAGATTTCACCAAGAGAGAATAAGAGCATAAAGCTCAAAATTATATTATTTTAAAAGTTTTTTCTTTTTTTACTTGTCAATCATTAATTATAGTGTTATCAAATAAAAGCTTTGAATAATTTTATTCATACAAATATAGTGAAAAAGTCAATCTGTATAAAAAGCACTTTTCCCTTAACAACAAAAAAAAGAGGGAGACTCACTTCGTTGAGTATCCCTCTTGCAAGTCGGCGGCTACCTGCTCTCCCACAAAAACTGCAGTACCATCGGCGCAATCGGGCTTAACTTCCCTGTTCGGAATGGTAAGGGGTGGAACCCCGACGCTATAACCACCTAAATAGGTAACATATTCAACACAGAAATAA
>JAZSBO010000019.1:0-3534 GCA_045602425.1 Paludibacteraceae bacterium
AAAAAAGTTTATTTTATCAATATTTCAACTACCCTCACAACCCCTCTCCCCAGAAAAGCGGTGCAAAAGTAGATACTTTTTTATTACAAAACAAATCTTTTATGAATCTTTTTTGTTTTTCTATCAATATGATCTAAATGAAAAATAAACCTCATTTTAATCCTATACGAGATTCAATCCAATCTATTACAAGCTTTTTCCCCTCCTCTGAAGTTTGATCTAAAGAGTTAAAACATCCAAACTTACAGTTTTTCTTCTCTGAAAACGATCGCAATTTTTCCTCTATATACTCTACACTTTTTTTAGGTTTTAAATAAAGTAACTCATACGCACTACGGAGTTCGCACCGTTCTTTGCGATAAAGTTCCAAATACTGTAACTCTTGAGCATTAAACTGTTTCGGGTCTCGAAAACGATGACTAATATTTTTTATTAAATGATCTGGATGTTCTGAAAAATATTTTTCATAATAACTCTTTAGTAAAGCTTTTGGCGTGTGATATATTTTTATCATATAAAGATGTCGTCCAAGCAACGACGCTGCATTATTCATTGTTTCCTTAAAAGTGACGCGTTTTCTACCATCGCTATGATATTTCAACAAACCATGAAATTTCACCACTAATGAGTTATATTTTTTCCCATAACAAACCAAATTTCCTTCCTCTGTAAAAAAATCCTCAGGGGAAACAGGTGCCGCAAGAATCAAATCGTCATTAAATTCGATAAAATGCTCACTCAATCCCGGTATCCGCCACGTCATCGACTCTATACATATAGAATTAAACGTCGGCAGATATTGTTCATAATCACGAAATATAGTTTTATGGTCAACAATTTCGACAGGAATATAACCTTCAGGAAAATGCTTTTCAAGAAAAGGCTCTACATGTGGATTTTGTTCATCTGTAACAATATAGATTTTATTAATCCATGGAGCAAACCTATTTATTGAAGCTACACAATAAAATATCTCACCTACACTTTTATAACGTGTATTCCCAGCAATATCGTCAGTATTAAGCATTTTTTGCGTTCCAAATTGCTGACGTTTAGCTCGATGGCGAGGATCATCTCCATCTACCCATGTAATTACTGCATCTATTTTCATAATTCAAATTTTGACTTAATAGGAAATTTCTCTTCAAATGCCAATAATAACATAGTACGCATTTTGGCATATCGCTTCTGATTCAACTTCACATCATTTATACAAACCAATTTCCGGGTAGGATTTTTTATAAAACTATAAAGTTGACAATCAAAAGTAACTGCTGCCGAAAAATGCTTTTTCGACTGACGTTCGTTAACTATTTTCCCCTGCAAATAAAGATAATTTGTAAATAAATATTGTGTGATATTCTCTTTTGAGCGAACACGGGTAAGCGATGCTTTTATTTGAGGTTCTATGGTTTTATACAATTTTTCACACTCACTTTTCAGCATTGGAGAACAAGTATGTTGCGGACGTAAAAAACCAAACGTAGGTTTTATGCCAAGTGCTAAACGTGCCATACGATCCGAACGATGACAAATCTGCTTAAATGTATTCATCACAAAAAGATGACTACTAATTCCTATCACACCTTTCCCATTGCGAAAAAAATCTGTAGGCTCGCATTTCGCAATAGGAAAAATGTCATCATTAAAATAAAGATACTCTTCATCCAAATCTTTTATACGATGCAGATGCATTTCTATCAGATTACTATTAAATCCTGGCAAATATTCTGCAGGGATAATGTCTCGATGAAAAACTACATTCACTTCATCACGATTTATCCATTCGGGAACTTGACTTTCACGAGCTACCACCAAATGCACTTTACGAATGAAAGGCATATTTTTTTCTATGCCACGAAACAAATAACGCAACGTTCCCCAATCGCGAAAACGTTTCTCAAGGATTGGAACATTTGTATGCTTCTCGTACTCTTTTTGCCAAAGCGGGTCGAGCCCATTGACGTATGTAATAACTATATCCATATAGTTCTATTTTTTACATTTTTTTCCAAAGATGCGGATCTGCTTTTCGGGCGTATGTTTCCAACGCTTGTGAGACCACATCCACAGCTCAGGACAATCATTTATCTGTTTCTCTAAAATTCGTGCATAACGTTCGTTGATTTCATGCGCAGCAACCTTATCAATTCCATTGTATATTTCTATAAGTTTCAACGAGTATTTTCCACGGGCAAGACGTGTGATGTGGGCATAAAAAATTGGCAGATGAAATTTCATTGCCAACAATTCTGCTCCTTCATTAAATATTGTATCTTGATTCAAAAAACGATGCCAATAACTATCTGCCGTAAGGCGTGGACTTTGGTCGGATACAAGTCCAAGTACAATATTCCTTCCCGTGCCACGATTTTTCAAATAAAAACGTACGGCCTCGCCCATTGGTATTTGACGAACATTTTCCGAAAAACTACGCAATCGCCCATAAAAACATTCAAAAACTTCGCTATGAAGCGGATGATATACGCTTACGAAATCGCAATTCTTGTCTTGCCAACACCACATAGGAAAATACTCCCAACAACCATAATGAGCCGCCATGGCTATCCAATCTTTCCCTTTGGTTTTGTTTATAACCTCCTCACTATTTTCCCAAACAATAAAGTCCGACTGACGTTTTTCGGTAACTCGTACAAGACTTATGGTATCCACAATTACCTCCGCTAACGTGTTGTAATAACCACAGCGAATTTTCCGAATCTCACTTTCTGATTTTTCTGGAAAAGATTTTTGCAAATTAGTAGTGATTACTGCCCGTCTATAACCTACGAGTTTAAGCAAACCTGCCACAAGTGGCTGCAACAAATAGTAACGAAACCAACGTGGTAAAATACTGACCAAAAAGCACAAACCCCACAGCAACTCCAATGCCACGCGTTTATACCATTTTAGATTGATTTCCTTTTGTTTACTCACCACTTTTCTTTATAGACGTGCAAAGGTAACGAAAAAGTTATGATATGAGAATTTTTTACAAGAAAGCCAATAAATATACTCCTATGAGAAATTTTTTCTAATTTTGTAGCGAAGTTTTGCAACTCGTTCTGTTGTGAAACATCAAAAGACATATTAAAAAGGCGTTTATTGACGCTTTGTTCTGACGTTTTGAAACTTCGCAACTTTCATTCTCTATCAGGACTTAGCAACGATAGATGCTCAACGGGTATAAATTTTTATGCCAACCATTGCGTGTTGGTATTATTTTATATCGGCGTGGGCTTCAGCGTTGTTGTTCGATAGAGAAAGGCAATGCGAAGGCCTCAAAACGTGGAACGGCAACAGTCGGACTCCACGTTTTTTTATTGTGTCTTTTCGTAACAATTAATTTATTGATAAACCGCATAATTGGGAGTTCTTATGCAAGAAAATTATAATTATGGAAAAAGATTTTGTTCGTGAAATCGCAGATTTGTACAGTGCTCGTTTTCACCACCTCGCAGAAATCGGTATTGTAAAAGAAATGTCTTTTGAAATTGATAGCAAAGATTTCGAAGACAAATACCGTGACTTAGA
>JAZSBO010000020.1:0-24143 GCA_045602425.1 Paludibacteraceae bacterium
ACTGAAAATGAGATAGAAAAAAACATAGAGATATCTTTTTTAAAAAAACTAGCCAAAAAAATAAATATTAATAATAATAGATATTTGATAAATGGATAAAGCAGAACTTATAAAAGTCATTAATAGCTTACGAAAAGAAAAAAATGCTGTTATAATGGCACATTATTATCAAAACAGCGACATTCAAGATATAGCGGACGTGGTAGGTGATAGTTTGGCTTTGGCACAAAAAGCAGCAAAAACAGAGGCTGATATTATCGTTTTGTGTGGCGTTCATTTTATGGGCGAAACGGCAAAAATTATTTGTCCTGATAAAAAAGTGCTTGTTCCTGATTTGATGGCTGGTTGTTCGTTGGCAGATAGTTGTCCAGCAGATGAGTTTGAAAAGTTTGTTGAAAAATATCCAGATCATACGATTATATCGTATGTAAATACTTCGGCTGCGGTAAAGGCTTTGACAGATGTGGTTGTAACGAGTACCAATGCTCGACAAATAGTAGAAAATTTTCCGAAAGATGAGAAAATAATTTTTGGTCCAGATAGAAATCTTGGAAATTATATCAATAGCGTAACCGGTAGAAATATGTTGCTTTGGAACGGTGCTTGTCATGTTCACGAACAATTTTCTGTTGAAAGACTTGTTGAATTGAAAAAGCAATATCCATCGGCAAAAGTTTTGGCACATCCAGAGTGTAAAAGTACTTTGCTTGCATTGGCTGATGTGGTGGGTAGTACGCAAGTTCTACTTGATTTTACAACAAAAAGTAATGAGCAGAAATTTTTGGTAGCGACGGAAAGTGGAATTTTGCACGAAATGCAAAAACAAAATCCTACAAAGGAATTTATACCTGTTCCGCCAGTTGATAGTACTTGTGCTTGCAACGAATGTAATTTTATGCGACTCAATACGCTTGAAAAACTTTACATCTGTTTGCGTGACGAAACAAATGAAATAGTTGTAGAAGATGAAATTTCAAAGAAAGCATTAAAACCTATTATTAGAATGCTCGAAATGAGTAAATAATTATTTGTTCCAATAAAGGTATAAGTTTTTATCTGTTGAATTTTCGTCTTGTTCTATAAAGAAAAGTGGCATATTTTGATTCCAATTTTTATAAACTGAATTTTTTGTTGTGTCGTTAATAAATTTTTTAATATTGTCTGCCCATTGCATCCAATCATAAAGAGAATTTCCTCTAAAATTTTTGTATTGAGTAGAACGTCCTACATTATTATTATGTAAATCCATTAGCAAATCACAAGGAGCGTTATTGCCAATTTTTTCCCAATATATATCCATAATAAGCCAAGAAAGAGTTTCTGAAGTATAACGCTTGAGCATTACATTAACAAAAATGTGTCGAAAAGCATCTCCTTGCATACCATATTTTGTTTTTTCAGGATAAAAATATTTTGAAAAATATTCAGCTCGTGCTTTACTTTGCATTATACGATAAAGAATATATGATCCTCCTCCTGAAATAATTAACGGAATTGTAAGATTTTCTTTTAAAAAAAAAGGAATACTATCGGAAAGAATTTGTTTTTTTATATTAAAATTAGAATCGTTTATAGAAAATTCTTGTAAATCGCTAAGGGAAAAAAATGTGCTGTCGTCGGCTAAAGTATTTAATCTACGATAAATTTTTATCTCCTCATTGGTCATATTCATAAATTTTATTTCATCATTATCAGAAATATAGTTGTAAAATTCTTCGGAATTATTTTCTTTAGTGAAGTTAAATTCGATTGTTGGTTGAATGAATTTTTTCTTTCGTTTTTCGGGAATAATGTTTTGCGATAAAAAAGTAAGTTTTTTCATCAATCCTTTGTAAGCCAAATGGGGATAAAGTTGAATGAGCCGTTTTTCTAAATAATCACTCATTGAAGTAGAATCTTCTCTCTCCGATTTTGCCTTTTTGGTGTGGTATTTTTGTTTTGTTTCGTCGTGTAGAGCTTCATATTCACGAGCTAATAAATAAATTACTTCAGCTGGAAATTCAGGTATTTTTGTTGTATCTGCTTTTATAACGGGCGTTGTTTCTGCAATAGAGGATTGCGAAATAATTTGTTTTGATTTACAAGAAGATAAGCAAATGACTATGATTATAAAAAACAGAATTCGTTTCATTGTAAGTGTATTTCTTCGGTATCTATTATCTTGAAGAGTTTGTCGTTGCGGCGAATAAGCGAATTGGTTTTCATGGAAAAATAGACGCCTTTTTCTGCTTTTTCAACGGGTTTCAAATCAACACGAATTTCTTTTGCAATATCTTCGTAAGCACCAGTTGTTTCGCCGGTAACCAAAATTTCATCACCTACGCAAAGATTTTGTGCTTCGAGTAAAAATTCGGCAACTCCTATTTTTGAAAAATAATTTGTACAGCGTCCGATATATATTTTTCGTTTTGTGGCAGATGAACCATAGTTTTTGGTCCATTCGCCAAGTCGTTGACCAAGATAGTAACCGTCCCAAAATCCGCGATTAAAAACTTTTTTCAGACGCTCGTCCCAAAGAGTAATTTTCTCGTCGGTAAACGTGTTGGAGTTGTAGGCTTCGATGGCTTCTTTGTAACACTCTACAACAGTTTTAACGTATTCGGCACTTCTTGCACGTCCCTCTATTTTAAAAACTCGCACGCCAGCATCGAGCATTTTATTGATAAAGTGGATGGTTTTCAAATCTTTTGGCGACATGATATATTGATTTTCGATATCAAGTTCGATGTCGCTGTCTTTGTCTTTTACGGTGTAACCGCGTCGGCAAATCTGCATACAAGCACCGCGATTAGCCGAAGCATTGTGATGATGTAAACTTAGATAACATTTACCCGAAACAGCCATACACAAAGCACCGTGGCAAAACATTTCGATGCGAATGAGTTTTCCGTTTCTTCCGCAAATATTTTCTTCCACAATGTGGCGATAAATTTCGGCTACTTGATCGAGGTTCAGTTCGCGAGCCAAAACTACCACGTCGGCAAATTGAGCATAGAATTTGAGCGCTTCTACGTTGGCAATGTTGAGTTGTGTGCTGAGGTGAACTTCTACACCTTGCGAGCAAGCATAAGTCATAACAGCAACATCTGCGGCGATGATAGCCGAAACGCCTGCTTTTTTTGCCTCGTCCACAATTTCGCGCATCAACTCCAAGTCCTCGCCATAAATAACCGTATTTATTGTGAGATAAGTTTTTATGTTGTTTTCTTTGCAAAGTGCAACTATTTTGTGTAAATCGTCGGTAGTAAAGTTGTTCGACGATCGACTACGCATATTTAACTTTTCAATGCCAAAATAAACCGAACCAGCTCCTGCCTGAATGGCGGCACTCAAACTCTCCCACGACCCAACTGGAGCCATTATTTCATAATCTGTAACCATTATTTGTCTTTTTTGCAAAGATAAAAATTTAAAGTATGCGTTCGAAAAATGCTTACCTTTGACAAAAAATTTTAGTTTTTTATAAAAAAATTAAATATTTGAAAACAAAGCTTTTAAAATATCAAATAGCACTAACGAAATTAAAAGGAATAGGACCTATTTTGGCCAAAAATCTTTTAACGTATTTTGGTGATGTAGTTCCAATTTTTGAAGAAAGTACACGTGTACTTTCTTCGGTGCAAGGAATTGGTATGATTTTAGCAAAAGAAATTGTAGAACACCGTGAAAAAGCATTGATTTATGCTGATCAAGAAATAAATTTTTTACAAAAAAGAGATGTAAAACCACATTTTTTTACAGATAAAACTTATCCATATCGTTTAAAAGAGTGTTTAGATGCACCTTTAATGCTTTATAGCCGTGGAAATTGTGATTTTAATACAGGAAAGTTTTTAGCAATTGTTGGTACACGAAAAATTTCGACTTACGGAAAAGATTTGTGTCAGCAATTAGTACAAAATTTAGCTCAACGACACAACGATTTGACTATTGTGAGTGGACTTGCTTATGGTGTCGATATTTGTGCTCACAAGTCGGCTTTGAATGCTAATATACCGACAATTGGTGTTGTAGCTCATGGTTTGGATAAGATATATCCTTCGGCACATTATTCCATTGCTGATAAAATGTTACAACAAGGAGCTGTTGTTTCTGAATATACAAGTAGAACTCTGCCTGAAGCACCAAATTTTGTTCAACGTAATAGAATAATAGCAGGATTGTGCGATGCAGTTGTTATTGTAGAATCTGCACAAAAAGGAGGAGCTTTGATAACGGCGGAATTTGCTAATTCGTATAATCGTGATGTGTTTACTTTTCCGGGGCGAGTTGATGATGTTAATTCACAAGGGTGCAACAATTTGATTATGTACAATAAAGCAGCCTTAATACAATCGGCAGAAGATTTAGAGCGAATGATGGGATGGGATATTGCAGAAAAGAAAACCGAGCAGCAACAAACTTTCCGATTCGAAGAGTTAAGTAAAAATGAACAAAAGGTAATTGCTTTTCTGACAAAAGAACGTGAGGCACACATCAATGTTATTTCTAATGAAACAGGAATTTCTATTTCCGTTATAGCATCTTTATTGATAGAAATGGAGTTTAAAGATATTATCAAGTGCCTACCTGGAAGTAATTATCGCTTAAGATAAAAACTCTCAAAAAAAGATACTCTTTTTGAGAAAACAACGATAAAATTTCTACTTTAGAAATATCGTTACGAAACTTTTTATATTTTTGTCGTGTTACAAAACGACTACAAAATGGTGCATTCGTCTAGTGGCCTAGGACGCCGGCCTCTCACGCCGGAAACTCGGGTTCGAGTCCCGGACGCACTACAAATAACCCTTTTTTGAGGGTTATTTGTTTGTTATATAATCTACATTTAGAATTTTTTGTGCTGATAAAAAATTTTATTTTTACATTTGCAACTGCATAGCGATGCAATTTTTTTAATTAAAAAGCATTTTTGCTGATTTCTTCTATTCAAAAATTTGGCGATTTATTGAATAACTCCGAAGAGATAAGTAATGAATGCTCACGTAATGGCGTGAGCTTGACTTATTTCGTGGAGTGGGTTACGCCAAATACCTTGAATAGCGGGAAACAGTTAAGTTTCACGCTTTTTTATTGTTTAATATTAAATATGTTTTTCCTCAAAACATAATAAATAATAATAATTCAAGGTAAAGAGAGGAGTTTACCTAAAAATCTTTTAAATGTAAAAATTTATGGTTAAAAAAATTTTAAAGAAAACAACTTTATTGTTGTTATTTGGTGCATTTATGCAAAGTTGTTGTTTATTAATGCCTCGGGCTAGGACAAGCGAAGTAACGGTTAATGTAACACCTTCGAATGCTTGTATTTATGATTATTATGGAAAATTAATAGGGACTGACAAAACTGTAATTTATTGGCCTTGTTCTTCTGATAAATATGCAACAAGAACTATTACAATAAAAGCTCCAGGATATAGAACTCAAACACAAAAGATAACAAATTATCGATATAATTATACAAAAACTTATAATTTAGAGAAAAAGGTAGATACACATGTAAAAGTTTCAGTAACACCATCTAACGCCAATATATTTTTTCATGGGAGAAATATAGGTACAGGTAGTTGTACATTAACTTATGATGAAGACGATGCTTCTAATTCTTACCACGAAATCACATGTAAAGCACCTTATTATTACGATAAAATAGTGCGTGTTCTTAAAAGTGATGGATATAAAAAAATTACTCTTGATCGAAAACCTATTAAAACAATAGTAACAGTTCCTAGTGACGCAGATATTTATATAAATAATAACCATGTTGCACAAGGTAGCTATGATATTTCGTTTGAAAATACTGATAGAGTACAAATAACACTCGAAAAAATTGGCTATGAAACAGCAACATACACACTGATGAAAAATGATTCCCGACAGACAATTACATATAAATTAGAAGAAGACGAAGCCTATGCAAATTCTTATGGTCCTGGAGAAGCAGAAGTAGATTTTATAAATAAGTGGTTAGAAATTATTCCAAGAAAAAATATGTCGGAAGATGATGTTTGGAGAAGAATGATTGCCACTATTAGTAACGATGAATATTTTGAGCAGTTAGATAAAACTGATAAAGTATCTGGATGGATAAGAACTTTTCCACAAATACATTCTTATACAAAGTCAGATGTAAGAGTAACATTGGAAATAAAACCAGATTATTCAACAGGTGATTTGAGGTATAAAGTACGTTTGCTCTTTGAAAAACGTAAAAAAGATAGTGGAGAAGAAGGGTGGAAGAAATATGATCGTGGATTAAAAAAATATTTAAAGTTGTATGATGAATTAATAAATTCTGTGGGTGAAAATAAACTTTAGACAAGTTATGAGAAAAATATTTTTATTGATATGTATATTTCTTACTATTACATCAAATGCTCAATATGGAGATAATTATAAAACTATACTTGCTTATCCTTCAGATGCAGATATTTATATAAATAATGAACATGTTGGAAAAGGTAACTATAATGTTAATCTTGAATATAAAGACAGGGTAATAGTAACGGTAAAGAAAACGGGTTATATAACTGCTACTTATACTTTATTTAAAAACAATCCCAATCAAACAATAACATATAAGTTAGAAGAAGATGAAGCTTATACAAGCTCCTTTGGCTCTGGAGATACAGAAGTAGATTTTATAAATAAATGGATGGAAATTATACCAAGAAAAGAATTGTCGGAAGACGATGCTTGGAGAAGAATGATTGCTGCAATAGGAAATTACTTTGACCATTTCGATAAAATGGATAAATCTTCAAAATGGATAAGAACTTTTCCTAAAATTCATTCTTATAAAAATTTGGATGTACGGGTTACATTGGAAGTGAAACCTGATTATTCAACAGGTAATTTAAGGTATAAAGTTCGTTTACTTTTTGAGAAAAAAGAAAAAGGTGGTGGTGTTGAAGATTGGAAAAAATATGACCGTGGATTAAAACAATATATAAATCTTTATGATGAAATAAAATCATCAATGAGTTATCGATAATTAATTAGTAAAAAAGGGAAAAACCCCCTTTTTTACTTTTTTACTCTGCTACAGCTTCAATTTCTACCAAGAGGTTGGGACGGCAGATGTCAGCTTCTACAAAAAGTGTTTCAATGTTTGGCAATAGCTGGCTTACGGTATTTTTTACAGCCGTGAAGTCGGCTTTGTTTTTGATATAAACACGTAGATAAGAGAGTTGATTTTTTTGGCTCTCATTAAGTAATGTTTGAATATTTTCTATTGTAATTTGTGTTTGCTTTTGTGCATTGTCGGCAATAGTTTCTTCGCCACGAATGGCAGCTGTACCCGATACGTAAAGCGTATCATCGATAATTCTTGCACGCTCAAACTTTGGTGTTGTTTGTAGCGGTTGTTTGCCAGCTTTAAGCACATATTCGGAATAACGATGTGCGGCTATTTGTAGCGGATTGTCTATTGCTTGTGTCTGCACACCATAGTAGGCATCGATGTCAACAGACAATCCGCCCTTTGAAGTGCCAATGCCCGTTGCTGCAGGATAGCCATTCTGCCACGCACATTGTGAATAAAAATGACTTCGTGCATCGTTGAATTGTTGGTATCGTTGTCCCAACGAATCGGTGTCAGTGATGCGTTCTACGTAGTTCCATTGACGTAAAATACTATTAATAGGCATTTTTTCTTTTTCAAAAACAGTGATTAAAGTCCCAAACATTCGTTCTGCTTGTTCAGCAATAGCAGAATCAACGATTGAATTTGTTGGCGTTGCAGTAATAAAAACAGCTTTTTCTGTATTGTTTTTTGCAACAATATAGGTCAATTCTGCTTCACGTTTAAATTCACAAGTAGAATCTGTCGAATGAATTTCAACGGCAAGATTGCACTCAAAAGGTGTCTGTGCCACAACAGCCACCAAAGGCGTTTTTTCTGCAAAAAAATGATAGGCTTTAGTTTGAACAATGGCTTGTTTCTGTAAAAAATCATTATTGTCCGTTATTTCTGTAAAAAAGAGCATCCGTACGATGGTTTGCTTTCTATCAAGCGAATCGAAAACCTCATCGACAAGGGCAGAAAACGCATTACCTTGCTTTCTTACAATCGTTATTTTCGGAGTGATATTCATCTATTCAAAATTCGATTTAATTCATTTTGATTTTGGATTTTCTCGATAGCAATTTGTACGCATTTATCGTCTTTATTCAAAATTGGATAAAAACCATCGTCGCCCAAAACATCACGCACAATATAAGCATAAACTTGCTTCTTTATACGATTTTTAGAGATGTTTTTATCGTGTTCGCTACCTTTTATGTTTTGTTTTTCGGCAAAAGCAATCATTTGTGCTAAAATGTCTTGCGTATCAAGGTAATCACTCAATTGCTTCCAATCACCTTGTTTTTTAAGTGTTTCTCGATTGTTTTCGGTGTAATTCAACGCAAACTTGTACATCGTGCCTTTATTGAAAAGTTTTGTAAAAAACGGTGTAATATCCGAAGTATCGCTTGGCACAAAAATGTCAGGCATAATACCTCCGCCACTATAGACAATTCGTCCATTAAGCGTTTTGTAAGCTACGGTGTCTTGCTTTATGCTGTCTTGTGAATAAAATTCGCCATGCTCATAACGGTTGAGAATGTCTTTTTCGTATTCATCGATTTTACCTAATTCGTAAGGCTTTTGTATGCAACGTCCGCTTGGCGTATAGTAGCGTGCAACGGTTAGTCTTACAGCAGAATTGTCTTTCAACGGTATTTGTTGCTGTACAAGCCCTTTACCAAAAGTCCGTCGCCCTACAATGATTCCACGATCATTGTCTTGAATTGCTCCTGCAAAAATTTCGCTTGCCGAACCCGAAAATTCGTCAACCAACACCGCAATATCGTTTGCCTTGCACGATCCTGTACCAATAGCATAGATGTCATTACGAGGATAAAAATTAGGATTTCCTTGTGTGAAAACTATCAATTGCCCTTGATAAAGAAATTCGTTTATCATACGAGTTGCAGCATCAAGATAACCGCCAGAATTACCGCGTAAATCCACAATAAATTTGCTAGCTCCTTGCTTTTTGAGCATTGCAATGGCGGTGAGAAATTCGTTATACGTAGTAGCCCCAAATTGGCTGACATAAATGTAACCAATGTTTGAAGTTATCATATAGGCCGACTCAACACTTTTCACAGGAATATCGTCGCGAACAATGGTATAATGCAAAATTTCTTTCGTACCACGACGCTTAACACCAACTTTCACTTTAGTGTTTTTCGGTCCGCGAAGTTTTTTTATCGTTTTCTCATTATTTATTTCTTTACCTACAAAAGCCGTATCATTCACCTCTACAATACGGTCACCAGCCACAAGTCCTGCACGTTCCGATGGTCCACCACGTATGACATCGACGACGTAAATCGTATCATTTTGAAGATTAAATTGCACGCCTATCCCGCTAAAACTACCATTCAAATCGGCATTCACTTCTTCTATATCTTTAGCTGGAATGTACGAAGAATGCGGATCAAGATGTTTAAAAATCTCTGGTATAACACTCTCTTCTATCTTTTTTGTATCAACCGAATCGACATATTGTTCTTTGATTAATTCAAAAATAAATCCTGTTTTCGATAGAGGTAATATTGTTTGTTGCAGCTGCATAGGCGATTGTTTGTAGGTATTTTCTGTAAAAAATACACCTATAATGATACCAATTGCAATGCAAATTCCAACAAGAATAGGTAGATATAACTTTCTCATTTTTTCGTTTTTATGCTTCAAGATAAATAACTTCGATGCCAGCACGTTTAAGCAAATCGATACCGTCGGTTATGCGATAGTGTTCACCAAACACCACACGCTTAATGCCACTTTGTATAATCAATTTTGCACATTCGATGCAAGGCGATGCTGTAACGTAGAGCGTGGCTCCGTCGCTACTGTTGTTTGAGCGAGCTACTTTTGTTATGGCATTTGCTTCTGCATGTAAAACGTATGGTTTCGAAACATTGTTTTCGTCTTCGCAAATATTCTCAAATCCCGAAGGCGTTCCGTTAAATCCGTCGGAGATAATCATTTTGTTTTTTACAATCAAAGCACCTACTTTTCGGCGTTCGCAGTACGAATTTTCTGCCCAAATGCGAGCCATCTGCATATAACGTTTGTCAAGCATTAATTCTTTTTCTTTTGTTTCCATAATTTTAATAAACAATTAATTGAGTTGAACCATAAAATTCTCCATTTTCTAAAATTACCACTAATTGATAAATACCCGAAGTTAAACCTTCTGTTGAAATATCCAATTGATTACTATTTTCACTTTTAAATGATTTTATCAATTTTCCATTAGACCACACTTGTAGAAAGAAAGTTTCTACATTTTCCATTTCATCTTCAAAAGTAGGTAAAGTAAGTGATTTAACGGAATATATTATTTCATTATTATCTTCTTTCTTATCTATAATAATGGGTACATCAGGGTCAAACTCCTTGTGAATAGGTCTAAGTTTTATACTTATCGTAGTATTACCGCCAGTACTAGGATTAGGAGAAACAACAACTGTACCACCTCCAGAATTATCTTTTTGATAGAAATGATAAGATTTGGATATTGATACTTCTCCACAATCGCCATTATAAACTAAATTAAAAGTATATATCCCTTCTTCTGAAGGAGTAAATACATAGGGATTTCCTTGAATAGGTAATTTATTTGACTCATCAGAAGATGGAGAAACAGACCATTTGTAATCTTTGGAATTAGTGGAGAGCTCTATATTATTCGCTGACGCATAAATATAATATCTATTTCCAACATTTCCATAGTTTACATAAACACCTCCTTGTGTATTAGACATTTGTATAAATGGTTTTTCGGTTCCTACTTGTATCGTTTTTGAAAGAGTAAATGAATGTTCTCTATATGTAATTTTTGCTTTTATAGTAACTGTATATGGAGCGTCATCGCTTTCTTTATACTCAAATGTAGCACTTTTAGTACCTTGACCTTTAACCAACGAAACTAAAGTATTTGATACACTCCATTGTACTACTGCACTATCAGGTATATTGACAGTATATGTTTCTACTCCGCACAAATGACTATTTCCTTGGATAGTAGTGGTCTTATGTGCTTTAGCTGCTGCTACTGCATAATAGGCGTTTACCAAACCATATCCCACCTCCTTGTTCCATGTGCCATATATATGAGTGGCATCTTTTTTAAATTCATAATTAGGAAGCTTTGTACATGTAGATTTTATAATGCTATATACTTCTTCTGAAGTCAGATCGGGATTAACGGAAAGCATAAGAGCTGCAATGCCTGCAACATGAGGGCAAGCCAAAGATGTCCCCGTGCAGTGGGCATATCCGCCATTAAGTGTTGTTGTTAGTATATTAACTCCGGGAGCAACAACGTCTAACTCTTCACCATAACAGCTGGAATATTTGCTATATATACCCCGATACATACGTTCTCCGTTTTCGTCAACAGCTCCTACAGACAGGGTTGAAGATAAATTAGCAGGAAATCGAACTTCTCTTGAAAATCCTACCATAGGAGTACCGAAATTACCGGAGGCTACAATGATAATGTGATTGTTTTTATACAAACTGTCAAGAAAGTTTTCTTCTTCCGGAACATTATTTTCACAACCCCACGAACAGTTGATGATTCTAATATCTTTTAATAAATGCTCACTATTTATTTTTTTATACCAATTTGCATCACATCCTTCATCCTTGGTACTATCGTTTTGGTTATAATAAATGATTCTATAATATTTAAATCTAATGGTTGATAGTTTACATGATGGAGCTACTCCAACCATTGTATCATTATCTGTGGCACAAATTACTCCCGCACAATTTGTTCCGTGTGTTTCTTGCTTAAATGGGTTTTGAAAATTAGGGAAACAATTATAGTTTCCACATATATTCTCTTTTAAACTCGGATGATAAATTTCGACTCCATAATCTATTAAAGCAACTTTAATATTAGAATCTCCTTTAGTAAATTTCCAAGCCGTAGGTACATCTATAGCTTTTAATCCCCATTGATTTTCAATATTCTCACAAAAGGAGATGGTTGTTTGCCCTAAAAGAATGGAAATAAATAATGCTATCCATTTAGAATTGTTCATTGTCATTATCTTTATCTGTTTTAATAAATGGGAGGGTTAATATAAATACTTCTATGAAATCCCCTGAAATGTTTAATAGTTACTTTATCTACCTTTATATCATTCTCTACTAATATACCCAAAAGGCAAGAAAATCTTCTTTCAAGCCAACTAGTATATCCATATACAACAATTTCCGGGGTAAATACAAAACATTCTATTTGATTATTGGAGTCCACAATAAAGGGGACAGCACGATTATACACTCTCTTATAACTATTTTCATCACTTTCGTTTAAATCATTAAAATAAAAATCCACGAAAGAACGGATGACGATCAAGTAGTATTTTTCAAAATCAATGTTCTGCCATTCCGTGATGTTTTGTGGGAAGAGCATGTAATCGGTTATAGGTTCCAATTTATTTATAAGCGAATCAACATCTGCTTGTTGGTTTATTATTTTGTAAGTATCTTGCTCCATAAAAGGATAATAGTCTATAGGTGGTAATCGTTTGAATGGCAAACTTTCCATTTTTTCTATCGAAGTAACTTTTATACGTTTCGATTGCCACTCTTTGGTTAGTACATCATTGTATTGCAGCCCTTTGATATGCACGAATTTCCAATCGTATGTCTCTCCTTCATAAACCAATGGAATGCAAAGATTTAGGCTATGAGTATAATTCATGTTGGAAAGTGGGTAGTTTTCATATTCGTCCTCCATTTCAGGTAGAATATATCCATAATCTTCTACTTCTATATCAGTGAGTAGTTTGTCGTTGTACTTATCGCAACTTATAAGTGCGAAAAGAATAGCTAATGTGATCCATTTAATAATGTGTTTTTCTGTTTTCATAAAACAATTTGATTAAAAATATATAGTACCATTGATACCCCTGAGATGTTTAATAGTTACTTTATCCACTTTTATATCATTTTCTACCAATATACCCAAAAGGCAAGAAAATCTTCCTTCATCGCCACCAGCAATACCATATGAAAGAATTTCCGGAGTAAATACAAAACATTCTATTTGATTATTGGAATCCACAATAAAGGGGACAGCACGATTATACACCCTCTTATAGCTATTTTCATCACTTCCGTTTAAATCATTAAAATAAAAATCCACGAAAGAACGGACGACGATCAAGTAGTATTTTCCAAAGTCAATGTTTTGCCATTCCGAGATGTTTTTCGGGAAGAGCATATAGTCGGTTATAGGCTCCAATTTATTTATAATCGAATCGACGTCTTCTTGGTGGTTGATTATCTTGTAGCTGTTTTGTTCCATAAAAGGGTAGTAGTCTATGGCTGGCAATCGCTTAAAAGGCAGAGTTTTCATTTTTTCTATCGACGTTACTCTTATGCGTTCCGATTGCCACTTTTTAGTTAGTACATCATTGTATAAAAATCCTTTGATATGTACGAATTTCCAATCGTACGTATCTTCTTCATAAACCAATGGAATGCAAAGATTTAGGCTGTGAGTGTAATTCATATCGGAAAGAGAGTAGTTATCATCTTCATCCTTTATTTCAGGCAAAATGTATCCGTACTCTTCTACCTCTACATCGGTGAGTAGTTCGTTGTTGTACTTATCGCAACTTGTAAGTGCGAAAAGAATAGTAAAAATTATCCATTTAGTATTGTTCATTGTCATTATCATTATCTGTTTTAATAAATGGGAGGGTTAATATAAACACTTCTATGAATACCTTTGAGGTGTTTAATGGTTACTTTATCCACTTTTATGTCTTTTTCTACTAATATACCTAAAAGAAAAGAAAAACATTTGTCTGTCCAAGCGGTAATGCCGTAATAAACAATGTCTTGAGTAAATACGAAACATTCTATCTGATCTTTTGAATCGATGATAAACGGGAAAACATGATTATTGTATATGCCATTATAAACCCCTTCATTAGTCATATTATTATTAAAATTAAAAAAATCAACGAAAGATTTAACAACAATCAAATAATATTTTTCAAAATCAATATTCTGCCATTCCGAGATGTTTTGCGGGAAGAGCATATAGTCGGTTATAGGCTCCAATTTATTTATAATCGAATCGACGTCTTCTTGTCGGTTGATTATCTTGTAGCTGTTTTGTTCCATGAAAGGGTAGTAGTCTATGGCTGGCAATCGCTTAAAAGGCAGAGTTTCCATTTTTTCTATCGACGTTACTCTTATGCGTTCCGATTGCCACTTTTCAGTTAGTACGTCATTGTATAAAAATCCTTTGATATGTACAAATTTCCCCTCATAAGTTCCTTCATAAACCAATGGAATGCAAAGATTTAGGCTGTGGGTATGATTCATATCGGAAAGAGGATAGTCGTCATCTTTCATTATGGGGCGAATGTATCCGTACTCTTCTACCTCTACATCGGTGAGTAGTTCGTCGTTGTACTTATCGCACCCTACAAGTCCAATAAGAATAACGAATGCAATCCATTTAAAATATTTTATTATTATCATAATAATTAGTAAATGAGAACACTTTTATGAATATTCTTTAGATGCTTGAAAGTTACTTTATCCACTTGTATGTCTTTCTCTACTAATATGCCTAAAAGAAAAGAAAAATAATCATCCATCCATTTATTACCATAATAAATGATTTCTTGAGTAAATATAAAACATTCTACTTGATTGTTTGAATCTATGATAAACGGGAAAACAAGATTATTGTATATACGATTGTAAACATTCTCATTCGTTATGTCATTATTGTAAAAGTCCACGAAAGAACGGACGACAATCAAATAGTATTTTTCAAAATCGATATTTTGCCATTCCGTAATGTTTTTCGGGAAAAGCATATAGTCGGTTATAGGCTCCAATTTATTTATAATCGAATCAACGTCTGCTTGTCGGTTGATTATTTCGTAGCTGTCTTGTTCCATAAAAGGGTAATAGTCAATGGCAGGCAATCGCTTAAAAGGTAGAGTTTCCATTTTCTCTATCGAAGTAACTTTTATACGTTTCGATTGCCATGGCTCTGTTAGTACATCATTGTATTGCAGCCCTTTGATATGTACAAATTTCCAATCGTATGTCTCTCCCTCATAAACCAATGGAATGCAAAGATTTAGGCTATGAGTGTGATTCATATCGGAAAGAGGATAGTCGTCATTTTTTATTATGGGGCTAATATATCCGTACTCTTCTACCTCTACGTTGGTGAGTAGTTCTTCGTTGTATTTATCACAACTTGCAAGTGTGAAAAGAATGAATAAAATGGCTATGAATTGTAAATGCTTCATACAAAAGTTATTTTGTTTCCCAGTCGCCATTTGCTCTAATCAGAGCTTCGAGTTGGGCAATAGCTTCCTGTTCAGGTATGTTTTTTTCGATACACTGTTTTTGTTTGTAAAGGCTTACCTTGCCTTTTCCTGCTCCTACGTAGCCATAATCGGCATCGGCCATTTCGCCTGTTCCATTTACAATGCAACCCATCACGGCAATTTTTAGATTTTTTAGATGCGAGGTGGCTGCTTTTACTTTTGCTAATGTATTCTGAAGGTCGAACATTGTACGACCACAGCCCGGACACGAAATATATTCCGTTTTACTAAAACGTGTACGAGTAGCTTGTAATATGCCAAAAGTGTTTTGAACTAATTCGTTTGTTGTCAAATATTCGTTTTGCAACATCAACCCATCGGCAAAGCCATCTAAAAAAAACGATCCTGCAAACATACTTGCTGCAAGTTGAAAGTTTTCGTTATCAGTATCGTTGCGTTGATAAACTAAAACAACAGGATTGTTGCATTTTTCGTTCAACAAACGATGAAAAAAAGCTCGACTTTCTCCGACACTTTCAAATGGATGCCAAATGACGCAATTTTTACGTGTTTTTAATTCATTTACAGCTGTTTGAGTCAATTGCGAATATTTAAGTTTTAAAAAGCAAATGTTGTCCGTTCGCACATTTTTCAAAGATTCTATACTTTTGTATAAAGCAAAAGTGTTTAGCTGATTTTCGAAAGCATCTTCATCGATAATTTGTGGTTTGTTTGTTTCAAAAAATTTGTTCCCCGCATAAATAAAATCTGCTTCTACGTTAGTTAAATTTGCTTTGTTTGAAAAATCTGCCACTACAATAGGCACATTTTCACTACCGACATTGTTTACGTTGTTGGTTATGCGACGTGTATATTCGTAGGGAGAGAATTTTTCGTTTACTTGTTCAGCAATGTTTGGCTCTGCTTGTCGTTCAGTAAGAAGTGCTACTAATTTTTTAGCTACTGGAATTTCGTTTTCGGGAGCTTCGGTGAGTGAAACGCGTAGCGTATCGCCAATACCATCGAGCAAAAGTGTACCAATTCCAACAGCCGATTTTATGCGTCCGTCTTCGCCATCGCCAGCTTCGGTAACTCCTATATGCAAAGGGAATTTCATATTTTCCTTTTGCATTGTAGCTACAAGCAATCGTACGGTTTGTACCATTGCCAATGTATTCGACGATTTTATGGAAATGACGACATTATAGAAATCTTCTTCGCAGCAAATTCGTAGAAATTCCATGCACGATTCCACCATCCCTTGTGCAGTATCTCCGTATCGACTCATTATGCGATCAGATAAAGAGCCATGATTCACACCAATGCGTATAGCTGTTTTGTTTTTTTTACAAATATTTAAGAAAGGGATAAAACGTTGGCGAATTTTCTCAACTTCTACAGCGTACTCTTCGTCAGTATATTCAAAGTGCTGAAACGTATGTATGCTATCTACATAATTTCCAGGATTGATGCGTACTTTTTCGACTATTTGTGCAGCTACATCTGCTACGTTAGGATTAAAATGCACATCAGCAACCAATGGTAAAGAAAACCCTTTTTGTTTTAAAATGTCATTTATTTTACCAAGATTTTCAGCTTCACGTGTACCTTGCGTGGTAAATCGTATAAGATCGGCTCCTGCATCTATTATACGGATACATTGCTCTACGCTTGCATCTGTATCGTTGGTATTGGTGTTTGCCATCGACTGAATACGGATAGCAACATCGCTTCCTATTGTAATATTTCCAATAGTAACAGTAGATGTTTTGCGACGTTTATAGTTGAATATTGATTCAGTATATTTCATTGTATCAATGATTTGTTTTTATGATACAAAGTTAAAAAAAGCTTTCAGTTATTTTCAAATTTAAACTATTTCTATTAGGAGATTTTATAAGTTAGGATTTCATTTTCAAAAATGAGTATCTTTGTTTTTTGGATAAATAAAAATGGAGTATAATCTTATAACAATAGTTGGTCCTACAGCTACGGGAAAAACTGCCTTTGCAGCACAGTTAGCAGCGAAACTTGGTTCTGAAATTATCAGTGCCGATTCGCGTCAAGTGTATCGCAATATGACTATCGGTACAGGTAAAGATTTAGCCGACTATGTGGTTGATGGTAAACAAGTGCCATATCATTTGGTAGATATTGTAGATGCAGGTTATCAATACAATGTTTACGAATTTCAACGAGATTTTGTAACAGCATTTCAAACTATATCGGCAAAAGGAAAACTCCCGATTCTTTGTGGTGGAACAGGACTTTACGTAGAAGCAGCTTTGAAAGGATATAAAATGGTAGAAGTACCTGCAAATGAAGTTTTACGGGCTACGTTGAAAAATAAATCGCTCGACGAATTGACAGAAATACTAAAAACATACAAACCACTACACAACACAAGCGATACAGAAACCCAACGACGTGCGATTCGTGCTATCGAAATAGCTGATTATTATCAGAGAAATGAAGCTACGGAAACAGACTATCCCAAAATAAATAGTTTGGTTGTTGGCATTGATATTACTCGCGAAGAGCGTCGAAAACGAATATCGGAGCGTTTGCGTCGTCGCTTGGAAGAGGGTATGATTGATGAAGTACAACGTTTGCTCGATAATGGTCTTTCGCCCGAGGCATTGATTTATTATGGCTTGGAATACAAATTTGTAACTAACTATTTGTTAGGCAATTTGACTTACGAAGAACTTTATACTCAATTAGAAATTGCAATTCATCAGTTTGCAAAACGCCAAATGACATGGTGGCGTGGTATGGAGCGTCGAGGTATAAAAATTCATTGGATAGACGCCATGCTACCCAATGAAAAGAAAATTGAAGAAGTGGAAAATCTTCTTACGTTGTAGTTGTTTATTCATCAACTTCGTCAAACTGACTTACATCAACACCACAAAGAGGACAAACCCAGTCTGTTGGTAATGCTTCGAATGCTGTACCAGCTTCAACTCCATTGTCTGGATCTCCTATTTCGGGATCGTAGATGTAACCACAAACATTGCAAATGTACTTTTTCATAAAAATAAGATTTAAAGTTTATATTTAGAACACCAAATATAGATAAATTGTTCATATTTTTTAAGTCCGAAATAAATTTTAACTTATTTTTTAAGTTATTGAAAATTAAATATTTTATATGTTTTTTCTAAAAAAATTAAAAATTAAAAATTAAAAATTAAAAATACCTACTTTTGCATTCATTTTAATCAAAAAATAAAAATTATGACACACAAATTAAGATTTTTAGTAGCGTTGGTTTTATTATCCTACGCAAAGTTTATGACGGCTCAAACACCGCAACTACAACCATTACAAATAGACCCCAATGTTCGCTATGGTGTACTCGACAATGGACTTACTTATTACATTCGACACAATGAACAACCAAAAGAACGTTGTGAATTTCATATCGCACAAGCGGTAGGTGCTATTCTCGAAGAAGATCACCAGAATGGTCTTGCTCATTTCCTCGAACATATGGCATTTAATGGAACAAGACACTTCCCCGACAAGTTGCTTATCAATTATTTTGAGTCTGTTGGAGTCAATTTTGGTGGTAATATAAATGCTTACACTTCGCTTGACGAAACTGTTTATCGTCTTTCTAACGTGCCAACCCGCGAGGAGATTCTCGATAGTGCATTGCTTGTGTTGCACGATTGGTCGTGTGCAATTTCGTTGAACGAAGAAGAAATTGACAACGAACGTGGAGTGATTCGAGAAGAATGGCGTACGGGTAACAATGCAAATCGTCGTATGTGGAGCCAAGGTAATAAACTTAAATATCCAGGTTCGCGATATGCAAAGCGTGATGTGATTGGCGATACAGCTGTTATCAATAATTTTACTTATCAGGCACTACGCGATTATTATGAGTTGTGGTATGGTCCAGATTTGCAATGTATTGTAGTAGTTGGTGATATTGATGTTGACAAAATGGAGAAAAAAATTGTTGACCTTTTCTCACCAATTCCAGCACGTTCGAATCGTGGCGAACGCCCACGTTATAGTTTGCCAACCAACGATGAACCTCGTGTTGCTATCTATACCGATAAGGAAGCTCAATTTACTCAATTGGCAATTGAATTCAACCACGAAGCATTGCCTCGTGAGGTTCGTCTTAGCGAACAAGGTCTGCTCATCTATGCTATTAATAGTCTTATTCGTCAAATGATCTCATATCGTATCGAAGAAATCACGATGAACCCAAATGCTAATTTTGTTCAAGCGATGGGTCGTTACGACAATAATATGGGTGAAACCGATGCTTTCGAATTTATTGTCATTCCAAAAGACGGTAAAGAAAAAGCTTCGTTGGAAGATATGTTTACGCAAGTAGAAAAAATAAAACGTTATGGTTTTACGGTTTCAGAGCTTGAGCGTGCAAAAACCGACTATCTTTCAAATCTTGAACGAGCATACAACGAACGTACTACTCGCAAAAATCAATTCTATGCACAACAATATTATCGTCATTATCTCGATGGTCAACCTATTCCTGGCATTGAGTTTGAATATGAATATACAAAATCAGTGTTCCCCCAACTTCCTGTAACTCTTGTTAATCAGTTGGTACAATCTTATATTACGGACAAAAACGTTGTTATCAGTTATCTTGGCAAAGAAAATAGCGATGTTGTAAATGTTCCTACAGAAGAAGAGGTTCTTGCTATTTTCAATAAAGTGAAAATAGCAGATATTGAAGCTCCTGTAGAAGAGTCGTTTGATCGTCCATTGGTTGAAAATGCTCCTGTGGCTGGTACAATTGTTAAAGAAAAATACAATAAAAAACTTGGAACTACCGAGTGGACCTTATCTAATGGAATTAAAATTGCAATCAAACCTACTGAATTCAAAAAAGACCAAATATCAATGGAAATACAATCGGAAGGTGGTCTTAGCAAGGTAGCTATCGACGATTTACCATCGGCAAACGTTGCTACTTCAGTTGTTCTTTACAATGGTGTTGGCGAATTTTCGTACCTCGAATTGCAAAAAGCATTGACAGGAAAAAATGTTTCTATTGCTCCAAATATTGATAACTACGAAGAGAATATGTCGGGTACATCAACAGTTAAAGATTTTGAAACGATGATGCAACTCGCATATCTTTATTTCACAGCTCCACGTCAAGACGATGAAGCGTTTCGATCGCTTATGGCTATGCTCGAAACTTCTGTTGCTTCTCGCGACAAAAATCCAAAAACAGCATTTTCGGATAGCATAAGGAAAACAGTTTCTTCGCATCATCCACGTACACTTATTATGGATGTAGATTTTCTCAAGAAAGTTGATCAACAACGTGCTATAGAAATCTATAAAGAACGTTTTGCAAACCCTGCTGATTTTTTCGTAATATTTGTTGGAAATATCAATCCTAACGATGAAAAAACTCGCCAAATAATCTGCACATGGCTTGGAGGTCTTACGACTTCTAAATCTTGTGAGAAATACGTAGATCATGGCATTCGTTATCCAAAGGGAAAAGTAAATAACTATTTCAACAAAGAAATGGAAACGAAAACAGCTTCTAATCGTATTGTTTATTCAGGAAAAATGAAAGCTACGCTTGTTAATAAACTTAACATGAGTGTTATAGGTGATATTCTTAGCACACGTTATCTTGAAAGTATTCGCGAAAAAGAAGGAGGTTCGTATGGTGTTGGATGTGCAGGTTACATAACGGAAGAGCCAATCGAACAAGCTATTCTTCTTATGCAATTTGATACCGATCCAGAAAAGCAACAAAAACTAATGAGCATCATTCACAAAGAAGTGATGGAAATTGTCGAAAACGGACCGCGAGCTGATGACCTTCAAAAGTCAAAAGAAGATCGCTTGAATACGCTTGCCGAAGATATGGAAGACAATGATTGGTGGAAAACCATTCTTGATCGTTATTATCTTGATGGAGTTGATTATGTAAAAAATTACAAAAAAACTCTTGAAAGTGTTAATGCAAAATCAATTCAAAAAACGCTCAAAGCTCTTGTTTCGCAAGGTAATGTTGTAGAAGTTGTTATGCTTCCATAAGTTTAATTCTTTAGAAAAAGAAGGCGTTTTCTGTATAGGAAACGCTTTTTTTGTTAATGATTTTGACACAATGTTATAAAATGAATATTTTTGTAGATATGCTTGACAAGGTTTTTTATATGAATCGTTGTATTGAACTTGCTCAGAAGGCAATAGGATATACTTCGCCAAATCCGATGGTAGGTGCGGTTATTGTAGCCAAAGAAAGAATTATAGGTGAGGGGTATCATCGTTGTTGTGGTGAGCCTCATGCCGAAGTTAATGCGATAGCTTCAGTGGCAGAAGGCGATTTACATCTTTTGCCACAATCTACTTTGTTTGTCAATCTCGAACCATGTTCGCATTATGGGAAAACGCCTCCTTGTGCCGATTTAATTATCGAAAAAAAAATTCCACATGTTGTAGTAGGTAGTTTTGATCCATTTCCTGAAGTTTCTGGTCGAGGAATAAAACGTTTGCAAGATGCTGGTGTTTTTGTTGAAACGAATGTTTGCGAAAAGGAATGTAATGAACTAAATAAACGTTTTTTTACTTTTTATAAAAAAAAGCGCCCGTATATTTTTTTGAAATGGGCACAATCGGAAGATGGATTTATGGGGAGGAAAGGTGAACGAGTTAGTTTTTCTACATCAAAAACATTGTCTTTAGTTCATCAAATGCGACACAACGAAGATGCTATTCTTGTTGGGACAAATACTGCAATAGAAGATAATCCTAGTTTGACGTGTCGTTTGGAGGATGGAAGAGATCCAATTCGTATGGTAATTGATAGAACGATGCGAATTCCAGCAACGCATCATTTGTTTGATGGTAGTTGCCGAACGATTGTTTTTACAGAACAAGCTGTAGAATCAACAACAAATATAAATTTTGAAAAATTGGATTTTTCGAAAGATATTCTTCCGCAGATAATGCAATTTTGTTACGAAAACAAAATAATGTCGCTTATCGTTGAAGGTGGGAGTGTTTTGCTTCAAACGTTTTTAGATAGAGGTTTGTATGATGAGTTGCGTGTAGAGGTTTCTCCACTGAAACTTTGCGAAGGAGTAGTTGCTCCTCGATGTGATTTTTCGTTAATGAAATGTGAAGAATGTGATGGAAATAAAATTTTTTGGAGGCGACAAGCATGAGTGAATTTTTTTCAAATCTTTCGACATACATATTTTGGATACTTTATATCTACATTATCATTTCGATAATTGTAGTTATTTTGCTTGAGAATCGAAATCCTGCAAAGTCGCTGATTTGGGTTTTAGTGCTAATCTTTTTGCCTATTGTTGGGATTGTTTTTTATGCATTTGTTGGGCAAGATTTTCGTAGAAGAAAGATTATTTCAAAGAAGAGTTTGCACCGTTTGAATGTGCATACGGATTTTGATTATTATCGTAATCGTGAGCAGGAAAAAGATACTTTGCCATTAGAAATAAAACACACGATAAAACTGCTTGAAAAGTGTGCGGAATCTCCTGTTTATGGTCAAAGCAAAATAGATATTTTTACTTCGGGGAAAGATACTTTTGATGCTATTTTTGCTGATATAGAATCTGCCAAAGAGCATATTCATGTGGAGTTTTATATTGTTGAACCGGACGAGATTGGATTCCGATTTCGCGATTTGTTGATAAAGAAAGCCAAAGAAGGGGTTCGTGTACGTTTTATTTATGATTATTTGGGTGGTTTTGGGTTAAAGAAGAAATTTTTACAACCATTGAAAGCGGCTGGAATTTTTGTTCATGCTTTTATGCCAGCAATACCTTATATCAGTTTAAGCAAAGTAAATTATCGTAATCATCGGAAAATTGTTGTTGTTGATGGGCGTGTAGGTTATACGGGTGGAATGAATGTGGCAGATCGTTATGTCAAAGGCAATAAACTTGGATTATGGCGCGACACTCAAGTGCGTTTCGAAGGTGCTGCAGTGTATGGTTTGCAAAATGCTTTTCTTATTGATTGGTTTTTTGTTTCGCAAAAACTTATTTCCGATTTAAAATATTATCCCAAACCAAAGGTTTTTAGCGAGTGGCAAAATTTGGTACAGATAGTTAGTTCGGGACCAGATACCGATTTCGAGAATGTGATGCAAGGAGTAATTTCGATGCTAAATTCTGCTCAAAAATATATTTACATTCATACGCCATATTTTTTGCCGACAGAAAGTATATTGTCTGCTTTGCAGATTGCAGGCCTCAGTGGAGTTGATGTTAAGTTGATGTTGCCAGAAAAATCGGATACACATCTTGCCCAAATGGCAACAAAGTCATATTTACTACAAATACTCGAATCGGGTGTTCGAGTGTTTTTCTATAAAAAAGCATTTTTGCATAGTAAAGCTATTGTTGCTGACGATTTAGTTTCTACAGTAGGCTCTTCGAATATGGATTTTAGGAGCTATGAACAAAATTTTGAATTGAATGCTTTTATTTATGACGAAAAAACGGCAAAAACTTTAAGAGAGGCTTTTGAAAATGATTTAAAACAATGTCGTGAGGTAACACTTGATGGTTGGAAACGTCGAAAGAAAAAAGAACGATTAAAAGATTCTATTGCACGGCTATTTAGTCCACTATTGTAAAAAACTTTTTGTCAGTTGTCAAGAAGCTAAAAAAAACTTATTTTTGCATTATTAAAATGAAAGCGGGATGTAGCTCAGCCCGGTTAGAGTACGCGTCTGGGGGGCGTGTGGTCGCTGGTTCGAATCCAGTCATCCCGACT
>JAZSBO010000021.1:0-190347 GCA_045602425.1 Paludibacteraceae bacterium
AACTCATACGACGGTTACAGAGACAGCGTGTGAACGTTATGAGTGGCGTGGTAATGTATATACAGAATCAGGTACATACGTACACAATTATACGAATGACTTGGGTTGTTCGAGTAGTGAGACGTTGGAGTTGACGGTTGAGATATTGGATTACGCAATAGATTATGAATTAATAGATTGCAAAGAGCGAATTTATAGGTTTATTTCAAAAAATATAGGAACTACTAAAAATGATAAATTGTCATGGAAATTCCCTGACGGAACCATAGTATCAGATTATGTGGCAGAAAGCAAGTTGCATGAAGGAATTCAACAAGTAGTTTTAATTGTAACTTCGGAGCATGGCTGTGTAAAAGAATTTCCAGTAGAATTAACAGTGATGGCTTATTTTGACGATTATACCATAGAAGTAGAGCCTGCATTGATAACTCCAGGAAAGTCAACAGTTAGAATGTACACTGTGTATAGACAGGGAGTGGATTATGATTGGGATTTTGGAGATGGAAGTCATGGATTTGATAGTGATGTGATACATACGTATAATGTTCATTATGAAGATTTTTACGATGTGGTATTGACAATTACAGATACAGAAAATTGTGTAGAAGAACGTTCTATTCGTATTCTTGTGGACAAAACGGTTGATGTTCCTAACACATTTACACCTAATGGTGACGGTTATAATGATTTATTTTTAGATGGTTGGCATATAAAGGTATTTGACCGCAAAGGATTTTTGATTTATGAAGGAGATAAGGGCTGGGATGGAACTTATATGAATAAAATGGTGCCCAATGACACTTATTTCTATATTATGAACTATACTGAAAATGGTCAGAATATAACAAAGAAAGGATTTATAACAGTAATAAAATAGTATGAAACGTTTGGTTCTCTTTCTTTTATTCCTTGTCGTTTTTCTTTCAGAAGGGAGAACGCAGGTTAATCCTGAGATTTATAATTATTGGGAGAATCTGTATTATGTAAATCCTGCAAATATTCGTTTTGATTATACGGCATATTTGACTTTGAACACGCGGGCGCAATGGGTTGATTTTCCGGGAGCGCCCGTTTCTGCTAATTTGACAGCGGCATTCCCTGTTGACAAGATTCGTTCACAGTTTGCTACAAAACTGTTTGTTGATAGAATTGGTTATACGAATACAGTAGAATTTCTTGTCTCTTACGCATATTCTTTAAAATTAAATCGTGATAATAGTTTGAATTTTGGTGTTTCTGGAGCATTGCATTCAAGAACTTACGATTTTTCGAAAATTTCTGCTAACGATATGTTGGATCCTACAATTTATAGTGAAAAAGTGAATGGATTGATGGAGGGAAATATGAGTTTGGGATTAGAATATAATTACAAAGATATGCTTCAGATTGGTATTTCTGCTCGAAATTTTATGTCGTATTTTCCTATTTTGCGAGAGAATCGAAGAAATCCATTGCAATCGGCAACAAATATGCTGTATGCAAAATATTTGACGCATTATTTTGGAGAATCGAATTGCTATATGGATTTTGGTGCAGCATTCAGACAATACGATGCACGTTATATAGGTGATTTCATGACATCGGTATATTATGATTTTAATAGTTCTTATTCACTTCAATTTCAGATATTTGGTGGAACAGTTGGCGATATAGGTTTTACCGTTGGTGTTAATTTGTTGTCTGATTTGAAACTATTGTGTAGCTATAACTACAATTACGCTGTAGTAAATACAAAATCATATGGGACATTTGAAATAATGTTAACCTATGGATTTAAGCGTTGTCCAACCTGTATCAACGTTTGGTAGAAATGTTGTATAATTTGCCTTGAAAGGTGTTTCGCTGTTGCATACGTTTGTCGATTTTTGCAACAAATTCAAAATTTTTTAATCCCCAATCGGGAGCTAATAGTAGTTCTTTTGGCGATTGAGAAATGAATCGTTCGATAGCGATTTTTGGATTTAATCGTTCTAAGAAATCAATTACCAAATCGATGTATTCTTCTGCTGAAAATAGTGAAAACCATTCGGGATGTACTATAAATTGCTCCGCCATTCGTGTGCCTTTCACAATTTGCAGTTGATGCAATTTTAATACGTTTATTGGCAGTTTTGATAATTCATTTGCATGAAGCAGTAATTGAGATTTGCTTTCGTTTGGTAAACCTAAAATAAGATGTGCACAAGTAAGAATGTCCCGTTTTGCTGTTTTTTCTATCGCGATGACGGCATCTTCATAGTTATGTCCACGGTTGATAAAATTCAGTGTTTTGTTGCTGGTAGATTCAATACCATATTCTATCATTACGTATTTTTCTTTTGCAATATCGGCCAAATAGTCGAGTAGTGCATCAGAAACACAATCGGGTCGTGTACCAATCACAATACCAATAACATTAGGCACACTAAGTGCTTCCTCGTAGATGTTTTTTAGATGAGATAGTGTTCCGTAGGTGTTTGTATATGATTGAAAATATGCAAGATATTTCTGCGATTGATATTTGTGATGAAAAAATAAAATACCTTCTTCCAGCTGTTGGGTAATGCTTTTTTGAGGACGACAATATTCTGGTAGAAACGATTGATTGTTACAATAAGTGCAACCACCGATTCCTTTTTCGCCATTGCGATTGGGACAAGTGAAGCCTGCATTGATAGAAATTTTCTGGACACGTTCGGAAAATTGTTGTTTCAATACAAGAGCATAATCAAGATATCGTTTTTCTAACATTTTATAGAAGAAATGTGGAGTATAGCAGACTCGAACTGCTCACCTCAACACTGCCAGTGTTGCACTCTACCAGATGAGCTAATACCCCTTTTATGGGGCAAAGGTAAAAAATCTTTTAAATAGTTCTATCGCTTGTTCTTTGCTGTCAAACTTAGAAATTTATTTGTCTTTATAGACATATATTACTTTGCATTGTTCAACTATGAATCTACAATAGTAGAAATTTATTTGTCTTTATAGACATTATCTAATCTGTCGAGACTATGCGAAGATATAAATAATTATCTATTAGACAATTAAAATCACAATAAAAATTTATAAACAAAACATCTTTACCCTACTCATTATTTCAAAGAACATTCAAATCACTCATTATCAATGCATCCTTACTCGTTGAGATATGGTTTCTCCTGTGCAAATTTCAACCATTCCTTGTTACTGATGGATAATTTAACATTCTTCAAATCATCCGCCGCTTTGATTTGCTGAACTATCCATAAACCTTTCCGTGCAATGTTGTATGCTCCGTTTGCATCAGCATTCTTAGGCAAAGAATCATCGCAAGTTTCACTATTGTAGAAGTTTCCGTTAGCATCAGCTACCGGTGACTGCATATAATCTACTTCTGTGCCTATTTCACTATTACGCATTTGAAGGGTTAGTTTTAGCAAATACAAAAGCCCTTTGAAGAAATCTGCCGAATCTTGTTTAGAAATAGCTTCTTTCAAATCTGTTTGAATGTCAATTTTATATTTTGCAAAAAGCTCTTTGAACTTATCTGTCAAATTAATTCCCCGGGATGCCCAATTTGAATTTTACTTTTCGTCCCGAAATGTCTCAATGCGTTCCCCACAAGTGCACAGCGTCCAATTTGTACGAGAGCCGTCAGCCTTTGATGTGAAATTTGAATAATCAAAGGTAAATTCAAACCAATCCTTTTCAACATTATAACGGATAGCGTCAAACTTACCGAAGAAAGTTTTTGACTTTTCGCGTGTTTCATAACGGGTGTCAAACAGATTCACAAAACCTGTTACAGGGTCTATCTTACTTGTGTTCCAGGCTTGAGTATAAAAAAGGAAACCACTTTGTTTGCCAAGTTTTTGGAAACTATCAAATTTATTGGTCAGCTGATAAGCATTAAGAACACCGCCGTCCTCTTCAGGATTCTTTTTCTTATCTACCAAATAGTTAAGTTTGTCAATCAGCATCTTTTCAAACTTCTGATAAACAGAAGACTCCACTTTTTGACGACCACGCATAAATCCCATATTCAAATCTTCAAGCACCACAATGGCATTGTATTTTACCATCAACTCAGAAATCTTATGAATGACCTGACTCAAATAACCTTCTTTCAGTTCCTTGATATTTTCAATCGTCTGCCAGCTTTGACGGGCTTTCATTCTTTCATCTTCACGTTTCGACAACAAGTCATGATAATTTGTGCGGTATTCATTGCCATTGTAAGTATTTACGATTTCGTTCAACGAGTATTGTTCTTTGATTCTGCCTTGCAAATCTATCACCGTCAAATAGAGCAGATGACGTTCACCACGGTCAATGCCTATAATGTGCAAATCATCGCTTTGGCGGATGTATTCGTTAACTCGTCTATTCATTTCAAAGTCTCCAATTTTGCCAGCTAAATAATTTTGTTCTATGGATAAATGAAACTGAAATTGATCGTATACATACCGTTTGTTCGATATAATCGGATATTTGAATTTATCTTTTAAAACATTATGATGATGACCAGTTTTCATCTTTTCATCTGAATATTGAATGCTATGTTTTCTAAAATAAACAACGCCAGTCCCTATATCGAAAACATTTTGGTTCCCATTCATCAAGGCTTTAAAATACATAGTATGTAAATTATCTGTACCTCGCGACTTTCTCAATCCTTTTTCGTATGATTCTGCAAAAGATAGGTCTTTATTTGATATTTTAAACAAGAACAATGGTTTTTTATCCCGTTCCATAGAATTTTCAAATTCCTTTAGACTAATAGGAACGTATGTAAAAACTTTTTCCTTTACCATTTCATCTATTTCATTCATTAAATCAACAAATAAAACAAATTCTTTTTGAGCTAATTTTTGCGCTTGGGGAATTCTTTTAAATGTACACAATGTTTTTTTTATTGATTTAATCAGCTGTAAATTTGCCTTAACAAAGGCAGAGTCATTAATGATAGAGTCATAGATTTCCGAATTTTTCCTCAAAAAATTTAAATACCCTTTTGCAGTACTTGTTTTAGGATTTTTTGTTTCTCTGTCTTGATTAATTTTTTCTTTCAAATTAGTATTTGTTGTCCTTTCGACAAAAGAATCTATTGCACTTATTATTTGTGCACTTTCTTGGTTATAATCGCCTTGATAAGATTTACCATACACTGTTTGTGATTTTAATTGATAATAATCCAGCCTTTCAAATTCAGACTTGTCAGTATCATTAATTACAGCATCTCTCCTGAATAATTTTGTATCAGAAGAAATTCCTAAATAATAATCATATTCACCTATAATATTTTGTTTTCTAAACAAATAACCACCATATTGAGTTCCATTATCTGAGTTTTCAGTTTTACTATCAACCCATCCATTTAAAAGTGATCCATTATTTTCAAAGTGTAGCTTGAATTTCTCGGTTGAATATGGTTTGCGTGTCATATAATTCCGCACCATATTATAGAGCGGTGTAATCTTGTCAAGTTCTTCCCAAAGCATAGAAAACTCGCCATAGAACTTTTCATCCTTTTCAGACTCTGTTCCATCTCCAAGCAAAGGTTTCACAAAATGTTGAAGAGCCTTGACTGCATCCAATAAAGTCTTTATTTTTTTTACAGACTCTTTTTCTTGCGCCAAATTCATTCCAGAATAAGGCATGTTCAATAAATCCTTTACCTCTGCGTAAGCATTTTCTATTTGAGTGAACAAGTTTTCCTTTTTTACCGACTCCGTCTCTACAGCTCCCAATGAAGCAAAATAGGTCAGTAGGGTATTTTGCTCCTCTGAATTTTGTTTTTGCACACCCTGATTAATCAATGCGATAGGAATGCTTCCTTGGGATTTTATTATTTTATTTAATCGCTCTTCATAGGCTTCGTCAGACTCCTTTTTAGGCTTCTTCTGCACATTTTCTTTTAGTTGTTCTAACAAGGCTTTGTGAATTACGTCCCAATGACCAAACACTTTCTTAGATATGTCAGTCATCTGTGCGTCATTACGGATATAAATTTTAGAGAGGTCAAAATTAGACAAAGAAAGCAACAGATCTTTTAAAGAGTGTTCTCCCTCTTTCTTACGATTGAAAACCTGTTCGTCCAAATCCTGATAAGCTTTCTGAATCGCCTCCAAAACTTTTTCGTCTGACTGGAATTGCTCTGGCAGCCAAGAAATCGCATTTCTATCACTTAATATTTGTTTGTAAAGAGGTTTTAGCTTTGGAAGTCGTGCTGATTTGTCTTTTTGTTGTTGGTTATAAGCGTTTATGTACTCATTTAAACCCTGAATCTTCGTTCCATCGTCCAATGTCCTTCCCCCTACAACAGCATTATAAACATCTATTTGTGTTTGAGTAAGTACAATATTGTAGTAATCGAGACAAAACATTTCACCAAGTTCAGACACATTCAGATACTCTTCAAAGTCGCTATACAATTTCGCAAAATCTTCCGCAATTGGTGAGGCTGCCACTTTATCAAAAACCATTATATTGTCTATGAATTTGGGCAAATTCTCGTGAATCAAGCGATAGGCAATTGCTGTAGATTGCGCTTCGTCAGTATACATATTTTTCCTGTTTTCGTGAAAACCGGTAAAATAGGTGGTAAAATCTTTAAATTCTTCTACTAACTTTCGTTCTTCTTCTTTCTTAACAAAACCCAACAAATCCTCTTTGATAAGTTCTTTTTTATCTATGCGCTTAAATATATCCTCTTTTGCAAAACAATCTGCAATTTGCTTACGTAGTTTATTCTGAATTCCTTCATACAATTTTCGTTGATTTTCATCTTTCGATTTAATCATATAGTATGTATAAAATTCTTCAAGCGAATTGTTTTTGTTTTCATTTTCATACTGCAAACTAAAATTATCAAGCGTATTTTCAATGAATTTCTTATGATACTCATCGATAATCTTTTTCACTTCCACATAACTATTAGCGCGATGTTGATCTTGGGTCAAAATTCCACTACTCTCAATGTGCTCAAGAGTTTTACCAATAGGTTTCAGCTCAAATCTAAGTGTCTTTGATAACGAATAAAGATGTGTAAATGTTTTCATATTTTAAAATTGGAAGTAAATAAATTTTTGTAAGTCGGCAGTGATGAATTGATAGACGATAAATACGATTGCTACTACTAAAAATACCATTAAAACAATATTCATATTAGCAAACCAAATGCGATAACGACGTTTAAAATTGTCTGGAAGCCAGTGTATTATCATCCCAATAACGAAAATTGTAAGAACATTTCTATATTCGTATAGCATTTGAGGTGTTTTATTGAAATCCCATTGACTACCAATTTGGTTTATCATATTTTTAGCAGTTTCCCAAGCCGTTTCGTTGGCCTCAGCAGGATTAAGATTTGAACCAGATCGAAAAAACAATCGAGTGAATGTTATAAAAATGAATGTTTGGAAAATTGCCCAGCATTTTTCGAACCACTGAAAGGTGTATTTCCCTTTTAATAGATTATAAATCATTCTTAAAAAAGTACCTATAAAGATAATTGCACTCCAAACAAAAAATACATTGAATGCAGGATGAGGAAAAAGAATACAAAGTTCTCCTAAAATTGCTGTAAGTAGAAAAATGATAAGCGTACGAACATAAACATTCCAATCTCTCCAAAATTTATAAACAATCATTCCAATACCGTTTAATCCTCCCCAAATCATAAAGTTCCAACTTGCTCCGTGCCAAATACCTCCTAAAAGCATAGTGTTCATCGAGTTGATATTGGTAGTGATTTTTTTTCGTTTCTCAGGATAAAAATAGGCTGTACATCCAATGACGATTGTTAAGGTTAAAATGACAATTGCAACCCAAATACTTCCTGTTAAGAGAGTGCCTACAGCAGCAATTGTAAAAATACAACAATAAGTACCAAATGTTGCTTCTCTGTTGCCTCCAAGAGGAATGTAAAGATAGTCTTGCAACCATTTCGAAAGTGAAATATGCCAACGTTTCCAAAAATTTCCGGGATTGGTTGCTTTGTATGGCGAATCAAAGTTTTTAGGTAAATAAAAACCCATTAACATTGCTATGCCTATTGCTATGTCGGTATACCCAGAAAAATCAGCGTACACTTGTAACGAATAGCCAAACAATGCCGCTAAATTTTCAAAACCAGAATAGAGTAGTGGATTTTCAAATACACGATCAATAAAATTAACTGCAATATAATCACTAAGAATTATTTTTTTCACTAACCCATTCATAATCCAGAAAATAGCAATGCCAAATTGTCTACGACTTAAGGAATATTTTTTGTGTAATTGAGGAATAAACTCACTTGCACGTACAATAGGACCTGCTACTAATTGTGGAAAAAAACTAATATAAAATCCAAAATCAAGAACGTTGCTAACAGGCTCTATTCGCTTTCGGTAGATATCCATTATATAGCTGATTGCTTGGAAAATATAAAATGATATACCGACAGGAAGTAGTATAGAATCTACACTGAACCGATTTGAATGAGTAATAAGATTACCTGTATAAGCAAAAACATCAAATATAGCTAAATCGCTACCAAACAGATTGTTAATAACGTCAATTATAAAATAGGAGTATTTGAAATAGCATAAAATAGAGAGATTTATAATAATGCTTATAATGATAATCGTTTTTTTGCTCCAATCTTTTTTTCTTGATGACAACCATATCCCTGCAATAAAATTATAAATCGTTACGAAGATCAGAATAAGAGTAAAAAGCCCGCTTGTTTTATAATAGAAAAATAGACTTACAAAAAAAAGAAACGTATTTCGGAGTAAAATTTTGTTTTTAATTAAACTGAATACTACAAAAACAATTGCAAAAAATGCCCAAAAATAGAACTGTGTAAATAGCAAAGGATGTGCTTCATCAAAAGCAAACATATTTGCAAAAAAGTTTTTTATGATATCAGCAATTGTCATAATTGTTCAGTGTGTAAATGTTCTAAATACTCTAAATATTTTTCTACTAATGCATTATACAATAAGTCACCAAGTATTATATAACCTTTTTTTGTGAAATGAATTTTATCTCGTTTGGCTAATCCTTCGTCTTCCCATTGTTGCATGGAACGTAGTCCTCCCATAATATCAAATAAATTCCAAACAGCTCCATTGCATTTTTCTGCTATCTGAAAGAATGCTTTTTCGACAATCGCTCCATTACGATTAACTTGATAGTTACGGCGGTAGCGTCGAAAGCTATCGTTGTTTGTAATAAATAAGAAAGCACATTCTGGATTTTGTTCTTGAATTTTATTTATCAGTTTTTCGTAGTTTGCAATGAAAACATCTTTGTTGAAATTAACACTTGTCGCATCGTTTATACCAATCGCAAATATTATTAAATCGGGGTTTAGTAATGCTAAATCCTTATTAAAATTTTCGCAACGAAAATAAGAATTTAAACTTGCACCATTAACTCCAACTCCGTGAACGGTAATTCCAGGAAATTCGTTTTCCAATAAAATACCAGTTAGGGTGAATTCTCCGTTGTATTTATTTAAGGAAATGGATATTGAATCTGTATAATCTCTTAGATAAAAATTATACAATTGTTGTTTCTTATTGTGGATTGCCTTTAAAATAGTATCGTTTAAATATATTATAGGGCGTAAGGAGTCGTTAGTAGAATATCCTAAAATTGTTACCTTGTTAAACAATGTTTGTTTTGTTTGTAAAGCGTTATGTTCTCGTGTGCTAATAGAAAGGGTTGCATTTGTATCGTTTGTACAAATTGCTATACCAGTTAGTCCAAGTGTTTTACCGTGATTCCTTTGTGTATTGCGATATGATCTCCATTTGCCTGTATATCGTGTTTTGAAGCTTGGCGGATTGTTTGTTTTCGCAGCAGAAAAAGGAAAAATCAGCCCTTTGCTAGCTACTTTATTTATAGGATATAATGATTGCATATTTTGCCGAAATTGTTGCGTAAAAATACCAGCTTGAACATGTGAACCACCAATGTGTAATATATTGATATTGCCTTCATTTTTTAATAGAAGTTTATCTATTTTCTGAAAAAAATGTTCAAAAGCAATACTATCTGAAGCATAAAGAATTTTATTCCGATTAAAATTAGCAAAAGGGTAGTTCTCAACTTTTTTTTGTAATGGTTGTGCTTGTAAATATAAAGAGAAAAATGATAATATGAAGATTGCAAAAAATCTCATTTGATGGTATCGTTTTTTATAAAATTGATGACAGAATCATTGGGTAAGATTTTTCGTAATTTATAGAAGTTGTAGTAAGTTTCAAATGATTTTGATAAAACTTTACCTATTTCATTGGCTCCATGGTGGGTGAAATGAATGTAATCACTTGTGGCATATGGCGGTTGATGTTGAACCCAACGTACCATAGAATTTTCACCACCCATTACATTGAACATATCCCAGTAGGCGATATTGTTGCGTAGAGTTACTGATTTAAGAGAGTCGTTTAATTCAGGTAGTTTTGGCCAAGTTTTTATTGTGCCATTTACGCTTTTCCCCATGTCAGAAGGTCCTATAAAAAGTATTTTAGCAATGGGGGCAACTTCTTTAAAATATGTAATTTGTCGTTCGATTTGTTTCATATAGGCATTTATACTTGTTGCATTTGAAATGCTTGGCATTCTATTCCCTCCAAATTGAAGAATAATTAATTTCGTATTAAGAAGAGTGAAAGATTGTCGCATTGTTTCTTTATCAATCTTTGTAAAAATAGTTCCTGAACATCCTCTTAATGGATTGTTATCTAATGCAATACCGTTTCTTCCATCTAATAGAATTGCATATATATCAGCATTACCCTCTAACGAAAGAGTACCTTTTTGTATGTTGCAAGGAAATTCCCATGTGAGCATAGAAACTCCACTTTTTGCATTACAAGTTTTTGATGTACACGGAAAAGTGTCGCATTGAAGCTTTGCAGTAAAATTTTCGCTATTGTTGCCAATAAGTAATGAAATGCGTGATATTTCTTTAACTTTATTTTGGGCATAAGAGTGCTTTGTTGTTTTAAAGCTGATTACACATTTTCCTGAAAGTGCAGAAAAATGTCCCATTATACCATAGCGTGAATGTGAAGCTCGTTGTGTAGTAGAATCACCATAAATTATATAGCGAGTTAAAGCTCCCGATGTTTTTTGAGAAATAGATACTGTAGGAATTTTTTGTATTGCAGGAATCATACCGACTCCATTTCCTGAAAATAAAGTTTGAAGATTTTCGCGTAACACTGAAGATATTCTGTCTAATTCAATTTGAGAGTCGCCATAATGCATTATTCTATATGTGCTATTTGTACTATCGCTTTGCTCAAATAGTTGAAATAAAGTATCAAAATATTGATAGTTATTATTAGGTAGATAAATTCTATTCGGATTTTTTGTGAGGAAGTTGCGGAAATAATTTAGTGTGTCAATTTGAGATTCAGAACATGTCATTATAAAACTTTCTTGAATGTGCTGTAATACCGAGTCAACGTCAATTTTTGCTGTTGTATCGGGTATTGTTGCTTTTGAATAAGATGGAAATCGTAGTTTTAACCCGTTGATATTCAGGTCATTTTTTGGGAAAAACATCCAAATGATTCCTAAAATAAGAAATATAGATAGTAAAAATAGAAGAGTTTTATATGATTTCATATCTTTTAAAAATGACGTTTATAATAAACGTGGGTTTGTTTTTCTTAATTAAAACGAAAGGTATGAAATTTTTTTTTATTTGTATGATGAGAAATCGTTTTGTATTTAAAAAAATAGTAGGATTGTAAGCCGGGTTCTGTACTTTAAAAATATAAAGTGTTTGTCATTTATCTACTGCAAATGTCACCACTTGCCTCTATCGACCTACCCCTCGACTTGGACGAGCAGCCCTCAATGTCGATATACATGGTCTTTCAACCCATAGGACGTACTGCTGATGTATGTTGCCATAATCACGGTGAGCTCTTACCTCGCCTTTTCACCCTTGCCAAAATGGCGGTTGTTTTCTGTTACGTTACCTTGACTTCGCAGCCAACTTCCCGTTAAGAAATATGGTGCTCTACGTTGCCCGGACTTTCCTCTTGTCGAAAAAACAACAAGCGACAAACCATCCTACTATTATTTACAAAAGTAGTTTATTTTTAAGAATAAAAAAAAGAGCCTCTATTAAGCGACTCTCTTTTTATGAAAAAGAAAATTTTTATTATTTTACTTTATCTACAATTGCTTTGAATGCTTCAGGTTCGTTCATTGCAAGGTCAGCAAGCACTTTTCTGTTCATAGAAATTCCTGCTTTGTGCATAGCTCCCATCAATTTAGAATAAGACATTCCTTCTAAACGTGCAGCTGCATTGATACGTTGAATCCATAATGCACGGAAATTGCGTTTCTTATTTTTACGATCGCGATATGCATATAGCAACCCTTTTTCCCATGTATTTTTTGCAACTGTCCAAACATTACGTCTTGCACCAAAATAACCTCTTGTTAATTTTAAGATTCTTTTACGTTTCGCTCTTGAAGCGACATGATTTACTGATCTAGGCATATTCTTTTGTTTTTTAGAATGTTAGCGTCGCATTTTTTTGCAAACTTCCAGCTGAACATTCGATTAATAAAATAAATTAAATTACAAGTAAAGCTTTTACATTTTTCACATCTGCTTGATTGACTGTTCCCGTGTGGGTTAAGTTTCTCTTTTGTTTTAACGATTTTTTCGTTAGAATGTGTCTTTTGTAAGCATGTTTACACTTAATTTTTCCTGTTCCGGTAAGAGCGAATCTTTTTTTTGCACCGGAATTAGTCTTCATCTTTGGCATTTTATTACAATTTTAAAATTAATAATTTCTAAACTATTTCTTTTTTGGCGAAAGCATTATAATCATTTTTTTCCCTTCAAGCGTAGGGAGTGAATCTACTTTCGCAATTTCTTCTAAATCATTCGCAAAACGAAGTAAGAGAACTTCTCCTTGTTCTTTAAATAAAATCGAACGACCTTTGAAAAATACGTATGCTTTTACTTTACAACCCTCACTTAAGAAACTTTGTGCGTGTTTCAATTTGAAATTATAATCATGATCATCGGTTTGAGGACCAAATCGAATCTCTTTAACTACAATTTTGGTTGCTTTCGCTTTTATTTCTTTTTCTCGTTTCTTTTGTTGATAAAGAAACTTTTGGTAATCAATTATCTTACAAACTGGTGGATTTGCATTCGGAGAGATTTCTACAAGATCTAAACCTTGTTCGTCTGCTAAATCACGTGCATGCTCTATGCTATAAATTCCTTGTTCTACATTATCACCTACAAGTCGCACTTCTTTTACACGAATGTGTTCGTTGATACGGTTTGGAATTTCTTTTTTGTCAACTCTCATTAAAAAATATTTAATCCACTTGCTTTTGAGCGTGCAAAAATAATCTAATTTTTTAACATATAAAAATATTTACGAAAAAAGTTCCGTAAAAAGAAAAAAGATTATTTAAGCCTTTATTAATTGATGAATTTGTTTATAAGAATGTGACCAATTAGTCCAATACTCATACATGAAAGTGCTGCCCACAAATAACCATTGCTTTGTTGTTCAGAATAGTTGTAAATAATAAGGATTACAACACCTGCTAATACAAATAAAATTCCTAAATTTTTAAGTAATTCTTTCATCTTAAAATGATTTTTCTGCAAATTAAAACATTTTTTTTGTACAGAAGAAAAAAACTTTAAGAAAAGAATAAAATAATTCGAAATCTTTTATTTTTGCATAATGATAAAACCATAAATAAATATGAAAGTTTATTTATTATTTGTTCTGCTCTTTTTGTTTGTCGCTTGTGGAAATAATGCAAGTGAACAAAAATCTGCTGAAAGTATAATAGAGACTACGATTGAGGATGACAATGTAGAAATGGAGAGAACTTCTGTTGAGGTTAAGGTTTTAGGCGATAGAGTTCATTAACTCTTCAAAAGAAGGTATCTCTTTTAAAAAAATGTATTGGTGTTGTTCGTAGTCTATCTCGCAGAAAAAATGCTCTATCCCGTTACTGATTAGGATATAACGAACTTGTAGTTGCATATTGTAGGTAGCAATTTGGTCAAATACTTTTTGGGTTATTTGTACGTTTGGAGCCTTGTATTCAATTATTAAAATAGGAGTTGCTTTTTCATCGTAAAAGACAGAATCACAACGTTTTGTCATTCCGTTTATATTTATTTTTATTTCGTTCCCGAATCTACCTATTGGATATTTTTTGTCTATTGTAAGAAATTCTATGATATTTTGTCGTACCCATTCCTCGGGAGTTAAAGCTACAAACCGCTTTCTTATTTTGTCGAAAATATAAGATTTACCATTGATATTTTTCGTTTTAAAAGAGTATTCAGGTAAATTTAGATTATTCATTTTCGTAGATTTATATATCTTTGCAAAGGTACGAAAGAATATTAAAAAGTTTTTTGCACTTATGAAAACAAAAAAAGATATTGTAGAAAATTGGCTTACACGTTATACAAAACGTCCTTTAAATGAGTTTGGTAAGTATGTTTTGTTGACTAATTTTAATCATTATGTAGAACTTTTTGCAGAATGGTTCAATGTGCCTATATATGGGAAAGAAGGAAATATGCCAAATGCTTCAGCAGAAGAAATTACGATTATAAACTTTGGGATAGGAAGTCCTAATGCTGCTTTGATAATGGATTTGTTGTCTGCTGTGCAACCAAAAGCAGCCTTATTTTTGGGTAAATGCGGCGGTTTGAAAGATAAAAATCAAGTTGGAGATTATATTTTGCCAAGTGCGGCTATTCGTGGAGAAGGTACATCAAATGATTATTTCCCGATAGAAGTTCCTGCTTTGCCTGCTTTTAGTTTGCAACGGGCTGTTTCGTCTAATATTCGTGATTTTGGGAAAGATTATTGGACAGGTACGGTTTATACTACAAACCGACGTGTATGGGAGCATGATGATGATTTTAAAGCGATTCTACGAAAAACACGTGCAATGGCTGTTGATATGGAAACTGCTACTTTGTTTAGTGTTGGATTTTATAATAGCATTCCAACGGGAGCTTTACTTTTAGTATCGGATATGCCGATGTTTGAAGCAGGAATAAAAACAGAAGAAAGTGATAAGCGAGTTACCGAAAATTTCGTAAGTGAGCATTTGAAAATAGGCGTTAAGTCGTTAAGTTCTCTTAAAAATAATAGTCGTACGATTAAACATTTGCGTTTTGAATAAATAGTTTTGGCAGAAGTTACAGTTACATACGAGCAATTGATTTCTTCGTTTAAGAGACAAGATTTTCGACCTATATATTTTTTTATGGGAGAAGAACCTTATTATATTGACAAATTAGCTGATTATCTGATAGAGAATGTTGTGCAAGAGGAGAATAAAGCTTTTGACCAAACTATTGTTTATGGTAAAGATGTTGATATAGATGTGGTTATAAATCTTGCTAAACGTTATCCTATGATGTCTGAAAAGCAACTTGTAGTTGTAAAGGAAGCTCAGCAGATAAAGTCTTGGGATCGATTGAATTTTTATTTACAAAAACCATTATCGAGTACGGTGTTGGTTTTTTGTTATAAATATGGTACGCTTGACAAACGCAAGTCGCTTTATTCTGCAATAAACAAAGTGGGCGTTGTCTATGAATCGAAAAAGGTTTATGACAATCAAGTTGCGGGAAAAGTTGCAGAAATTGCTCGTGAAAAGGGGCTTATTATCGATGTGAAATCTGTAAATATTATAGCTGATTTTTTGGGTGCTGATTTGAGTAAAATCTCTAACGAAATAGATAAACTAAAAATTGCGTTGCCACAAGGAGCTGTCGTTACTCCAGCTGACATTGAGTTGAATATTGGAATTAGTAAAGACTATAATAATTTTGAACTTATTGATGCGTTGGCACTGAAAAACGTCGAAAAGGTAAATCGTATAGTGGATTATTTCCGTCAAGATAAAAATGGAAATCCTTTGGTAGTAACACTTTCGGTTGTTTTTAATTTTTTCTCAAATTTATTGATTTATTCTACGTTGAAAGACAAATCGAAAATGAGTGTTGCTTCTGCGTTGAAAATAAATCCTTTTTTTGTAACGCTTTATCAGAAAGCCGCTACTAACTACGATATGCAAAAAATCATTCGAATTATTTCATATATAAGAGAGACTGATGCGGCAAGCAAGGGTGTTGGTGATTTGATAATGGGTGAAAATGAATTACTCAAATTGCTTGTGTTTAAAATATTGCATTGATGTTAAGAAATTGAAGAAATTTTTATTTCTTTGCAATGGATTCATAAAAGTTTGATAGATAAATTTTATTTAATGGAAGATTTAAAAAAGCCTCAGCAAGAGCGAGCAGAGCGTGAAATTGTCTTTTCAAAAGCAATAAAAGCTGGTAAACGCATTTATTATTTAGATGTAAAAAAAAGTCGTAACGAGGAAATGTTTCTGTCGGTTACAGAGAGTAAGAAAAAAGTAATGGGCGATGATGCTTCGCAAGTTTCTTTCGAAAAGCATAAGATATTTCTTTACAAAGAAGATTTTGATAAATTTATGGACGGAATGCGTGAAGTGATTGATTTTATACAAGAACACAATCAAAATCTTGAGCAAAAGCCTATTGTTGATGATCTGGATATAAACTTTGATATTTAATTATGGCATTGTTGATAGGTAAAGTTGCTATTGTAACAGGTGCTGCCCGAGGTATTGGGCGTGCAGTGGCATTGCGTTTTGCTGAAGAGGGGGCTGATGTAGCTTTTGTAGTGCAAAAAGCCGATGAACGAGCTGCTTTATTAGAAAAAGAGATACTTGCTTTGGGAGTACGAACAAAGGCTTATGTGGCTGATGTTTCTGATTTTAGTGTTGTTAAACAAATTGTTGAGCAAGTGAAAGCAGATTTCGGACGCATAGATGTATTGGTAAACAATGCAGGTATTACAAAAGACGGATTGATGTTGCGTATGACCGAATCGCAATGGGACGATGTGATAAATGTCAATCTTAAATCAGCGTTCAATTTTGTTCATGCTGTAGCTCCTGTTATGCTTTCGCAACGTGTTGGTTGCATTATCAATATGTCGTCTGTTGTAGGAGTGCATGGCAACGCTGGACAAGCTAATTATTCGGCGTCGAAAGCTGGTATGATAGCACTTACAAAATCTATTGCACAAGAGTTTGGTGCAAGGGGAGTACGTGCAAATGCTATTGCTCCTGGGTTTATAGAAACGGATATGACTGCTAAGTTGCCAGAATCGGTTCGCGAAGAGTGGTGTCGCACAATTCCGCTCCGTCGTGGTGGTACTACTGCCGATGTGGCTTCTGTTGCTTTATTTTTGGCTTCAGATATGGCGGCTTATGTTACGGGACAAGTAATTCAGGTAGATGGCGGTATGGCTATGTAGTTTTATGATGAGCGTGTGCGACATATTATTCTTGATGGAAACCCGCTGCGAGCGTAGCGAGCATTTTACACACACACACACACACACACACAAGAAATAGGGCGTTTTGGGCGTTTTTGCCTACGCATAAGTTATACATAAGTCGGTCGATTTCGAGGAAAATCGGTCGACTTTTTTCGTTTCAAAAATTAAATTTATTGTCTAACTAAAAAACAGAAAAAATTATGGTGAAGAACAGATTTTTATTCGTGGCAATGCTTTTTGCAGCATTGAGTTTAGGATTCGTTTCTTGCGACGACAACAAAGGTAACGAACCCGACGACCCTACGCAGGGTGAACAAACCGAGCAAGGTGGCTCTACTGAAAACAACGGAAATGAAGGAGAAGAAACTTTTGAATCCGAAAATTCAATTACAGGTACTGAAAACGGACATGCATATGTAGATTTGGGTTTGCCAAGCGGACTGAAATGGGCAACTTGCAATGTAGGTGCAACTAGACCAGGAGAGAGTGGCGACTATTTTGCTTGGGGCGAAACTATTCCCAAAAAAAATAATTACAACTGGAATACCTATAAATGGTGTACTGCGTTGCTTGAATTTGATGAATTTGGACATGAATATTATTCTGTTGAGTATATTACCAAATATTGCACTGATAGCACTCTCGGTACCGTAGATAACAAAACCGTTCTCGACAAAGAAGACGATGCTGCTGCTGTACATATGGGCGGCTCATGGCGAATGCCAACCATAGAAGAACTAAAAGAACTCATCAATGAATGCACTTGGACGTGTACTACGGAGATGGGTGTTACATTTTTGGATGTAGAAGGTCCTAATGGTAACTCTATTTTCTTTCCATCTGCTGGCTATCGTAGAGAATATGAAGACTACGACTACTCAGGGCTGAAGGGTGTATATTTGTCGAGTTCGCTCTATACGGGCTATTCAGACAACGCCTACGGCCTCAGCTTCAATTCGGACAAGTTGTATTTTTCTTGCAGCAGCCGCTGCATAGGGTGTTCTGTACGTGGTGTAATAGAATAAGAAAAATGAGTAAAAATAAAAAAGGGAATCTCTTTAAGAGATTCCCTTTTTTACTGATAAACTACTTCTTATTCTTCAAGAAGAATTTCCATAATAGTCAATGCTGATTTCGCTACAGGAGAGCCTGGACCAAAAATAGCGGCTACACCTGCTTTGTACAAGAAATCGTAGTCTTGAGCAGGAATAACACCACCGGCAATAACGATAATGTCTTCGCGCCCAAGTTTCTTTAATTCATCGATAACTTGAGGAACAAGAGTTTTGTGTCCTGCAGCTAATGAAGAAACACCTAAAACATGAACGTCATTTTCTACTGCTTGTTTAGCAGCTTCGGCTGGAGTTTGGAATAATGGTCCCATATCCACATCGAAACCACAATCTGCATAACCAGTAGCACAAACTTTTGCACCACGGTCGTGTCCGTCTTGTCCCATTTTTGCAATCATAATACGAGGTTGGCGACCTTCTTTCTTTGCAAATTCTGCTGTCATTTGGCAGGCTTTTTGGAAGTCTGCGTCGTTTTTAGTTTCTGCTTTATACACTCCTGAAATAGTTCTAATTGTTGCTTTATAACGTCCTACAACTTTTTCGCAAGCGTAGGAAATCTCTCCTAATGAGGCACGAACACGTGCTGCTTCAACGGCTAATTCGAGCAAGTTGCCTTCGCCAGTTTCAACGCATTTTGTTAATGCATCGAGTGCTTTTTGTACGTCAGCTTCGTTGCGATTAGCTTTAAGTTGTTGCAAACGTTCGATTTGTTGTTTGCGAACAGTGGTGTTGTCCACTTCAAGAATATCAATTGGAGCTTCTTGTTCAAGGCGATATTCATTTACACCAATAATTTTTTGAGCTCCAGAGTCGATACGAGCTTGTGTGCGAGCAGCAGCTTCTTCGATACGCATTTTTGGAATGCCAGTTTCGATAGCAGCCGCCATACCTCCAAGTTTTTCGATTTCCTGAATGTGTTCCCATGCTTTTTCAGCTAAGTCATTAGTCAAAGATTCTACATAGAATGAACCTCCCCATGGGTCAACTTGTTTGCAAATGTTTGTCTCTTCTTGAATGTAGATTTGCGTATTACGAGCAATGCGAGCAGAAAAGTCTGTAGGAAGTGCAATTGCTTCGTCCAATGCATTTGTATGTAATGATTGTGTATGACCTAAAGCCGCTCCCATAGCTTCGATACAAGTACGTCCAACGTTGTTGAACGGATCTTGCTCGGTTAGCGACCAACCTGATGTTTGCGAGTGCGTACGTAATGCTAATGATTTTGGATTTTTAGGGTTGAATTGTTTAACAATTTTAGCCCAAAGCATACGAGCTGCACGCATTTTTGCAATTTCCATAAAGTGGTTTGTTCCGATAGCCCAGAAGAACGACAAACGTGGAGCAAATGCATCGATATCCATACCTGCATTAACACCCGCACGCAAATATTCCAAACCATCGGCCAACGTATAAGCCAACTCAATATCGGCAGTTGCACCAGCTTCTTGCATGTGGTAACCAGAGATTGAAATTGAGTTGAATTTTGGCATATTTTTAGATGTGTACTCAAAAATGTCAGCGATAATTTTCATAGAAAATTTAGGCGGATAAATATAAGTGTTACGCACCATAAATTCTTTCAAAATATCGTTTTGAATAGTACCTGCCATTTCTTCTAATTTAGCACCTTGCTCTAAACCTGCGTTGATGTAGAATGCCAAAATAGGAAGTACAGCTCCGTTCATGGTCATAGACACCGACATTTTATTCAAAGGAATACCATCAAACAAAACTTTCATGTCTTCTACAGAGCATATAGAAACACCAGCTTTACCCACGTCGCCAACTACGCGTTCGTGATCGGCGTCGTAGCCACGGTGAGTAGCCAAGTCAAATGCAACAGAAAGACCTTTCTGCCCCGAAGCCAAGTTACGACGATAGAATGCGTTTGATTCTTCGGCAGTAGAAAAACCTGCGTATTGACGAATAGTCCAAGGACGCATAGGATACATGCCACTATAAGGACCACGCAAGAAAGGAGGAAGTCCTGCTACGTATTCAAGGTGTTCTAAATTTTCTAAATCTTTTTTTGTATAAACGGGTTTTACCGCTATTTGTTCAGGAGTATTCCAACTTTCACCAGCTTGTGGGGTTGTGCCTGAAGCTTTTGTATTTTTAATATCAATATTTTTAAAATTAGGTCTCATTTCTTATTTGATTAGTTTGTTGTTAAAATCTTTCAACGTTTCTAAAACATTAACTCTTACATGAATAAAGTTTTCAATGCCAACGACTTTCAAATCGTCCATACATGCAGGAGCTCCAGCAACGACAAATAGTTGTTTGCCGTTAATTGCTTTAAATGCTGCAGGAGCTAATTCTGCATATTCGTCATCGCTTGAGCAAAGAACAATGATGTCAGCACCAGCTTTTTGTGCAGCTTCTACGCCTGCTTCTATAGTTTCAAAACCAAGATTATCAATCACTTCGTATCCTGCACAAGCAAAGAAATTACAAGAGAATTGAGCACGAGCCAAACGCATTGCCAAATTTCCAATTGTAAGCATAAATGCTTTTGGACGATGGGAAGATTTTTCTGTTGTTAAGCGAAGTTGCTCAAAATCGTTAGCTCCACGAGTGAAATCAAGTTTTTCTATTGTAGGTTGGCAGTTACAACCACATTTGCATGATTGTTTGTCTTCTATTTTATCTAAAACTTTTTCAGTGAAGTTAGGGAATTGGTTTGTACCAAGCAATGTTTCTCTACGTTTTGCAATAGCTTCACGGCGTGATTTCCCTGCTGCATTTACTGCTTTTTGAATTTCACCATTAGCTACTGCTGCAAAGAAACCGCCTTTTTCTTCTATTTCTAAGAAAAGTTTCCATGCTTGTTCTGCTAACGAAATAGTTAAATTTTCGATATAATAAGAACCTGCACTTGGGTCTGCTACTTTGTCGAAGTGAGACTCTTCTTTTAACAAAAGTTGCTGATTACGTGCAATACGCTCTGAAAAATCGTCTGGAGTTTTGTAGGTTTTGTCAAAAGGTAAAACGGTTAACGAATCAACACCTCCAAGTGTTGCAGCCATCGATTCTGTTTGCGTACGAAGCAAGTTTACATAGGCATCGTAAATAGTTTTATTCCATTCAGAAGTAGTAGCGTGAACTTTAATTTTTTGAGCACAAGCATGTGCTGTATATTCTTTTACAATAGTTGCCCAAAGTAGGCGAGCAGCACGGAATTTTGCAATTTCCATAAAATAGTTACCACTAACACCGAAATTGAATTTTATATCGCCAGCTACTTCGCATGCATCAAGTCCTTGCTCTGTTAGATTGGCAATAATATCATTTCCCCAAGCCATTGCATAACCAAGTTCTTCATAGATGAAAGCTCCAGCATTGTTGAAGTAAACAGGGTTTACAGCAATAACGCGGAATCCTTCTAATTCTTTTCCTGCATCAAGCACTTCTTTGTAAGCATCCCAAATGTTACCTTCAAAAGATTTTCCTTTGATTAATGATTTTTTTAGAGGGTCAAATGCTATAGAACCACATGCTTTTTTCAAATCTACATTTTGAGACTTGAAATATGTTGTAATCAATTTGGTCAATTCTTCGGTTTTACAAAGGCAAGTACAGAAATTCAATTCTACGCATTCAGGAAGGATACCTTTGAGTAATGCTGCAATATTTTCTGCAGAAACTAAATCAGCAGGAATTGTGAATCCTAACGAATCAATACCTTTGTTCAAAATATCTAATGCTTTTGCATTAGCTTCTGCAATGTTTTCAACTGCAATGTCTTGACGAACAAGCCATTTGTTGTCAGTTTTTGTGCCACGAACATAAGGAAATTCGCCGGGTAATGTTTCTACATTTATACCTTCAAGGTTTTCAGAACGATACATTGGTTGGACATTGAAACCTTCGTTGGTTTTCCATACCAATTTTTTGTCAAAGTCGGCACCCTTTAGGTCGGCAATGACTTTTTCTTTCCATTTGGCTGTTGAAACCGGAGGGAAATCAGTAAACAATTTTTCTTTATTAGCCATATAAAATTGATTTATAAAAAATTATGTAATAATTCAAATATGATATGTTGTTATAAACATACAAAAGTAGCCTTTTAAAATTAGAACACCAAAGAAAAAAATGTGAAAAAAATCGTTATCAATTTTATAAAAACTCGTAGATGGTTTATTTTTGTAAAAGAATTAAAAAAAGAGTTTAAAATTATGATAGCATTGTATGTTTTTGTTGGGATTTTGCTTGGTGGAATTGTCGTTGGAGTGTTGTATTATGTTCAAATTCAGAAAAAAAATATGGAATTGACAGCTTTGCAAAAAGATTTCGATTTGCAAGCAGAAAATTTACAAGTATTACAAATTGCTAATGTAAAGTCGCAACAATTGGAGCTTGAAAATGTTCGTTTGCAAACTCAGTTAGAAGAATTACAAGAACGTGCCGAAAAAGAGTTGCGTTTGAAAGATGAAACTTTTGAAACAATAAGAAAAGAGCAAGAAAAAAACTGGGAAGAACAGAAAAACGCATTGAAAACGGAGTTTCAAAACATTGCTAATCGTATATTGGAAGACAAATCTAAATCGTTTGCCGATTTTAATAAGGAACGTTTGGACTCAATTTTGACACCATTGACTGAAAATTTAAAAACTTTCAAAGAACGGATCGAAGTTGTGCATAAGGATAATACAGAAGCACGTTCGTCGTTGAATACGGAGTTGAAGCATTTGAAGGAATTGAATCGTCAAATGAGTGAAGAAGCGTTGAATTTGACACGAGCTTTGAAAGGTGACTCTAAAACACAGGGAGACTGGGGAGAAATGATTTTGGAAAGAATGCTTGAAAGCGTAGGGTTGAAACGTGATGTTGAATATTTTGTACAGAAAAATTTAGTGGGAGATGATAATGTTCGTTTGCGTACGGATATTATTGTTCGTTTCCCTGATAAAAGAGATGTGATAATTGACTCAAAAGTATCGCTCACGGCTTATACAAATTATATGTCAGAAACCGATGAGTTGCTTAAAATAAATCATTTGAAAGAACACTTAAGGTCTGTTAGAAAGCACATAGATGAGTTAAGTGAAAAAGATTATTCAAAACATGATTCTTATTCGTTGGATTATGTGATGATGTTTATACCTAATGAGGCTTCTTATATGCTTGCATTACAACATGATACAGATGTATGGAACTATGCTCTCTCGAAAAAAGTGTTTTTGACATCACCAACAAATTTGTTGGGAATGCTCTATATGGTAGGGAATTTGTGGCAACGTTTCCGACAAGAGCAAAATGCTCAGCGAATAGTAGAAGCGGGAAATGCATTATATGAAAAAATGGTTACGTTCTCTGAAAATTTTATTAAGATAGGAGCTCAACTTCAAACCGTGCAAAAAACTTATAATGATGCACAAAAGCAATTGAAAGAGGGCAATGGAAATCTAATAACAAGGTTTGAAAAAATGAAAGAATTAGGACTTGCTCCTAAAAAATCATTGCCAGAAAATTTACTTCCTGAAGAGTAAAAACATCATTAGACTTTTATAAAATATCTTCTTGAAAAAAGAGGGGAGTATTTGTTTTAAAAACTATAATGAAAAAACAAATCCTTATACTAATTTGTCTTATATCAGTTCTATTTTAAACTTTTCATAAAGTTAATAGCTTCTTGATTATTTGTGTCAAGTATTAATGCTTGTTGAGCCATTCGTATAGCTTTAGTGGAATTTCCAATTTTTGCAAAATACAAGGCTCGGACGAGGTATAAGTCGGAATCTGTTTTTATATCGTCAAGCATAGAGAGCATACTGTAAGCCTCTTGTACATCGTTGCGAGCAAGGCAAATGCGAGTGCGAACTTTGTAAATCTCATAATAAGTGGGTTGTACGGAGAGAGCTTTTGCCAACCATTGTTCAGCTTCGTCGTAGCGATTTTGGTGACAAATAGCATTACTTATCATAACAATTATTTTTACATTTTCTGGATGAAATTTTAGTGCAGTCATTCCCGCATATTCAACTTTGTTCCATAGGTTAAGATTGCCTAATACATACATTCCTAAAATGAATGCATCAGCATTCTTAGGCTTTCGAGTAAGAACATAATCCAAATCTTTCAGTGCATTTTGAAATTCACCTTTTGCTGTTTTTATGTTTGCACGCAAGAAAATAGCATCAGGTGACAATTCGTTTTCGTTCAGCATCAATGATATGTTTTTTTCTGCTTCGGCATATTTCTTCTGCTTTATTTGCGAATAACTCAAAATGTATAAAACGTCATTATAGTTTGGCATCAGTTGTAGTGCTTTTTGTGCAGAAGCAAAAACATTTTCGTATTCTTGCAATGAAAAATAAATTTTTGTTAAACCACAATAAACCTCTTCGTTTTTGGGATGTTCTTTTAAGTAGTCTTCAAAAATAGAGATTGCTTTTCTTTTGTCAGTGTTTACTAAACGAAAAGCTTTTAACTCTGTTTTGTCACCTCGTTTTATCAAACAGCCAATAGATTTTCCATCTACTTGTTCGTTTAAAATGGTGTTTTCAGGAGGAAATAATCCGTTTTTTTGCTGAAAAATATTTATGTAAACATTTGAGAATGCGGCATAATCCCAATCTTTTGAGTATTTTTCGTAGTATTTTGAGTATATAATTTTTACATTAGGATAATTACGAAAATAGTGTTGCATGATAGAACTATGATTGGTTGCTATTGTTATAGCTTTCCCTGTTTTTATTTCATTATCATTTTTAAGAAAATCGGCTGTAGCTTTTAACGAATTAAAGTAATAGTCTGATTCGTAGTTAGCATAAGCACCTTTGAATCCTCCTACTATTTCGTTGAAGTAAATGTATTCATAAGGATGATTTACAGCATAATGTTTTATTGGTAATGAAAGTAGTAGGATAAATAAGCAAGAAGTGATAATGCTTATCCATCTTTTTGAATTTCTAATGATAGAACTCCAAAAATAACCTGCAATAATAGTCATCAAAGGGATGAGAAACAATAAATGCCTAATGCCACCATAAAGGTTAGAATTTTTGTATATAACGTATGTTAAAGGAGCAAATAAACAAAATAGGATAAAGAATATCTCTAACGAAAATTTATTGCGTTTGAATATTAAATAAACGAAACTTCCAAACAATCCGATTAATGTGACAATGGGAGTAGTGATAAGTAGATATTTGGGAGCGTAACTTGCGGGAAGCATATTTGACATCATTTGTTTCCCTTCGAAAATAGTTTTTATGCTTGTCCCAATATTTGTAAATTCTTTTAAAGATTTTGTCATTGCGTGTAATGGATCTTGCAATGCCCAAGGCCATAGAATTATTGAAACAAAATATCCGCAAACAAATACTAAAAGTACACATCCAAGTATTTTACTGAAATCGTTAAAATGGTGTTTTATGCGAAAAGCTTCTTTTATCCCAAATAAGCGAATATAATAAAGCCCTGCATACATAAATAGCATAGGATAAAGCATCAATCCACCAGAGCGTGTTCCTAAACATAAAAATAATCCAACTAAAACGCCCCAAAGATATTTGTATTTTAGTTTTGGATAAAAATCGAATAATCGAATAAAGTAATAAATAGAAACAATATAGCCTACAGCAAAAGGTAAATCTTTTAGGTTGTTTATTGAATGCCCAAAAAATCGTGGAGTAAAAAACAATAGAATCATTGTTAATAGTCCGCATAAAGAGCCTCCGATTCTGAAACCTAATAATCCTGCAATGCAAATACCCCAAACTGCAATCAACGCACAACAAATGTGTCGGAATGCATAAGCATCTTCAATTTTAAATAAATCTGATAAAAACTTTATAACAACTTGAATCTCGCTTCCATATAAATGGAGTTTTGTCTGTGGTTGACTTAATGCTGTTTTGTCACCAGTTTTGAAATAATTTAGTACATATGTAGCTTGGTTATTATCTATTATTTCATCGCCAGAAATTGCAAAATCAGAAGCAGTTATGGGAAAATAAAGTAAGCAAAACAACCCAAATAAAAACATACCAAAAGCAGGAATCCAATTCTTTTTGTCGTGAAAACCAAATCGTAGTTCGTGAAAAAAAGATTTTGTTGGTGCTGCAAATTTGGGAGTTGTTTCTATAATTGGTAATTTTTTTTCTTTATTTTTTTTCATGGTAATCGCTTTCAGTGTTGATGTTCCAAATGTTACTTTTGTCTGTAGTGTTGTTTTTGATATTTTCGACAGTTTCGATAGCTGTTAGCATCGAGTGATCCATATTGTTGTAGCGATGTTGTCCATTACGCCCAATACAGTACAAGTTTTCGATAGAATCTAAAAATCTTCTTACAACATCAAAGTTGTTATAGGTTCCATGATAGGCAGGGTAGGCTTTTTTTGTTTTTACTAGGACTGAGTCTAAAATATCCTCTTTTTTTATAAAGTTGATTTGCTCTAATTCATTGATAGCCATTTTTGTAAATTCTTGTTCAGACATCGACCAGAGTTCATCTCCTTCATTACAAAAATATTCTAATCCTAAAAAAATACTGTTTTTATAGTCGCTTACCATATATGGCGACCAATTGTTGAAAATCTGAATTCTACCGATTTTTACATTTGGTTCTTGAATGTAAATCCATGTGTCTGGAATACGGTTTTTGTAAGTTTTTGTTTTTGTACGATTTTTTATGGTTAAATCTTTCACAAGAATACCAACGGATATAAAATCACGATATGGTAGATTGTCAGTTACTTCTTTGATTTGAGACGGAATTTCGATGCCTTTTATTGCATTTACAAGGTCTTTTATGGGCATTGATGATAGTAGGTAGTCGCATGTTTGTGTTTTTAAGCAACCATTATTGTTAGTAGTTATAGAGTGCACACGATTATTTTTTATATTAATGCCAACAATGGTAGAATTTTTCTCTATAATACCACCTTTTTCAGTAATAGACTCTGCAACTTTTTCCCATAATTGTCCGGGTCCGAATTTTGGATAAATAAATTGTTTGATGAGAGAAGTGTCTGTCTTTTTTTGTTGAAGGTCATTCCGCTCAAAAGGTTTTTTGAAAATGTTTTTGATGATGGAAAATAAAGAAAGACCTTTTATACGTTGTTTGCCCCAATCAGCATCAAGTTTTGACGGATGAATACCCCAAACTTTTTGGGTATAACCTTCAAAAAAAGTTTCGTATAGCGGACGTCCAAAATGGTTGATATAAAAATCCTCAAGTGAAGTTTCTTTTCTCTTTTTTATAGAAGAGTATAAGTAACCTATTAAAATACGCCATGTATTTTTTAACCCTAAATTGAAAAATGTTTGTGGTTTAGCTGAAATAGGGTAGTCGAAAAATCGTTTTCGGTAAAGGATTCTTGATATTCTTTCTCGTAAAAGTAATACTTCGTTTTCGGTTTGAGGATTAAGACCTTCTAGGTTGAACGATTTGTTTTTTTTAAGAAGTATATCGTCAAGAGCAGGTTTATTTTGTAATGGCATAATGTTTTGCCACCAATTCATAATCATATCGTTTTTTGAGAAAAAGCGATGCCCTCCAATATCCATTCTATTTCCATTGTGAACTATTGTACGTGATATTCCTCCTATTTCGTTTGTAGCTTCAAATAAAATAGGTTGAATGTCGGTTTGTTTCAAAAATTCATAACCTGCTGTAAGTCCTGCTGGACCAGCTCCTATTATAACCGCTTTTTTCTTCATTTTCTCTACAGATGAAATTGTTACGAAAATAGCAGTTTTTCTATATTCTCACAAATTTTAAAGAAAAAGCCTTGTAAAAACTTACAAGGCCTGAAATTTTTAGAATGAAAAAAATAATTATTTATTGCTTTCGAACAATTTTCCAAAATCGTCAATTGAAATAGCTTTATTTTCGATTTTAACGGCATTTTTTATTGCTACTAAAATTTTGTCTTCAAGAGCTTTTTCTAATAGACGTTTTCTCGCATCTTCTTTTTTTAGTGTCTCTTTTGCATAATTGTCAAGAACATCGGTAGGGATATTCATCATTCCGTATTGTGCAAATTGTGCTTTTGTAGCGATTTTTGCTTGTTCAACGACGTCGTTTTCGTCGATTTTAATTTCGTTTTCTTTTGCTACTTTATCACATACAACTTGCCATTTTAACTCGTTAAGCATAGCGGGAAATTCTTTTTCAATAGTTTCCTCATTCATATTTTTGTTTGTAGCCAATACCCAACGTTTCAAAAATGCTTCAGGGAATACTACTTTGTCCAACTTCTTAGTTAAAGTTGCTTTTGCATCTAATGCAAATTTGTATTCGCTATTGCTTTTTAATGATTCTTTAATGTTTTCTTTAATTTTTTCACGGAATTCGTTTTCGTTTTTTACCGTGTTTTCACCGAAAACTTTATCGAATAATGATTGATCAATTTCCGATTCTTTGTAACGAGTGATTTCGTTGATGGTAATTTCAAAATCAGTAGAAATATTTTTTACTTCGTCTTTTTTGATTTTTAAAAATGCAGAGATTTCAGCTTCGTTGTTTTCGTAGGCTTTTGTTGGCGAGAAAGTAATTTTATCATCTCGTTTTGCACCTTCAAAAAGTTTTGCTTGCTCTTTGTCTTTCATATAAGCAGGGCAGAGTACTGCATCTGTTACCTCAATTGTTCCGTTTAGCTCTTTCACAGAACCTTTTATCATATCTTTTTCTTCTGCAATGTCGGTAGATTCATAGCTTCCGAAACGTCCTGCGTAAGACTTTACTTGGTTTTCAACCATTTCTTCCGAAACTTCAATATCGTAATATGTGATTTTTGTTTTCTTGTCAAGAGCGACATTTACTTCAGGAGCAAGAGCAATATCGAAAACGTATTCAAATGTTTCATCTGTATCAAGATTCATTTCTTTTTGCTCTTCTTCGTTTGGCAATGGCTCGCCAAGTATTTGAAGGTCGTTTTCTTTTATGTATTGATAAAGTGCATCAGATATTTTTTGATTGATGATATTAACCAATGCATATTTTCCGTACATTTTTTTTATCATTCCCATCGGAACCATACCCGGACGAAATCCAGGAATATTTGCTTTCTTTTTGTAACTACGAAGTTCTTTTTCTAAATCTTCATTGCAATCTGTTTTTGCAATTTGAACTGTAAGCTTTGCATTTACTGCATCAATGTCTGTTCGTAAAACGTTCATTATTAAATGATTTAATGTTTTGTATAAAATATTTTTATAGGCTTGCAAAGATAAATAATATTTTTTTGTTTAAAAAATAAAAAATAGGATAAATAACCCTCTTGTATAGCATCTATCATTGATTACCCAATCCATATTTGGGGAAGTTTAATATAGATTGAGTGCAACGAAAAGATTCTGTATATTCAAATAGAAACTCCTTTGATGTTTTAATATTAAAAAGATGTATTTTTGTTGTCGTAAAAAAATAGGTGTGGAAATGAAAAAACTACTTTTTGTATTTGGTTGTTTTTGTCCGTTTCTGTTGTCGGCACAATTGAATCATGAATTAATGTTTCAGGCTTATATGTCTGGTGATTTGACTTATTGGGGAAAATCCTTAAAATCCATTGAAAAAACTGATATGTCGTTTGATTTGTTGCGGCAAGTTACCAATTATGAATATGGTTATATTGCATGGTGTTTAGGTCAGAAAAACGAAGAAGAGGCAAAAACTTATATGGAAAAATTTGCTCAACATATTGATTTACTTGAAGCTAAAGGAGAAAAACTTTCAACTATTTCTGTTTATCGTTCTTCGTTAAATGCATATAGTTTGTCGTTCAATAAATGGAAATTGGCAACTTATGCTTCTCGGGCTATAAGTTTTGCAAATAAAGCCGTAGAGTCCGATTCTAATAATCCGTTGGCATTGAGTCTAAAAGGGAATATCGAATTTTATAGTCCTGCAATGTTTGGTGGCTCAAAAAAAGAGGCTTTGGAGTATTTCAAAAAGGCGATAGATGCTTTTGAACAACAAAATGCTGTGGTTTATAATTGGAATTATGTAGCAACAATGCTTTGTTATGCTCAAGCGTATGAAAAACTTGGTGATAAAACAAAAGCAATAGAAGTATGTCAGAAGATTTTGACGATAGCACCTGCATTTGTGTATCTTCGCGATATTTATTATCCTCAATTATTAAATAAAAAATAATGTCCGACGGATTGAGAACCAAAACTTTTTACTCTTTGTTATGGAGTGCCTTCGATAAAGTAGGAGTTCAGCTTGTTGCTTTTCTTGTTGGGGTTGCTACTGCACGATTGTTGTCGCCTCGCGATTTTGGGTTGATGGGGGCTTTGACCATATTTACAATTTTGAGTAATACGCTGGTTGAAAGTGGTTTCACTGCAGCTTTGGTTCGCCGAAATTCGAACACAAATTCGGAATATGTAGCTACGTTTTATTTTAATATTCTGTTGAGTATAATTGTTTATGGTGTATTGTTTGCTTTTGCACCGTTTATTGCTGCTTATTTTAGAATGCCAGAACTCTGCTCGTTATCTCGATTTTTGTTTTTAGCAATTATTATCAATTCTTTCGGGTTGGTGCAGAATGTGATTTTGACAAAAGAATTATCGTTTAAACTGCTTACAAAAGTAAATCTGATAGCTGTTGTAGTGTCGGGTATTTGTACGGTACTTTTGATTGTTTTGCTTGATATGTCTTATTGGGCCTTGGCGTGGCAACAAATAATAATGGTAACATTAAAATCAATTTTACTTTGGTATGTAAGTAAATGGCGGATCAATTGTCGCCCAAATTTCTTGGTCATAAAAGAACTCTTTTCGTTTAGCTCTTTTCTGTTGATTACAAGTGTTATAACAAACGTTGTAAGATATGTTTACAATATTGTTATTGGACGTTTTTATACGGTTCAAGATTTAGGTTATTATTCTCAAGCATATAAATATCAACAAATACCAAGTGCGGTGATTTCGGGAACTTTAACCTCTGTAGCGTATCCTGTTCTTTCAAAACTTAACGATAATAAAGAGAGACAATTGTTATATTTCAGAAAACTTGTTCGCCTGACAGCAATGCTTACTTTCCCTGTAATGATAGGATTGATAGCTGTAGCTGATGGTTTTGTAGAGGTGTTTCTTTCGATAAAATGGTTGCCGATAGTAGCTTATTTTAAATTACTATTGGTAGCAGGTATTTTTTATCCATTTCATACTTTGGCTCTGAATATTCTGACAGCAAAAGGTTTCCCGAAGTGGAATTTTTGTTTGGAAATGATACGCAACGGGTTAGTTGTCTTGTTGTTGATAGTTTGGCATAACGATATTATGCAGATGTTGTATGGATTGCTTGTTGCTACGATTTTGTCGATGCTTGTGGATATGATTTTGGTTGCTCGAAAAACTTCTTATCGTGTTTATAATCAGTTTTTTGACATCCTCCCTTATCTTTTTGTCGCAGTACTAATGTTTGTTCTTGTTAAGGTTTTGGCTCTAATACCTTTGAATACTTTTTTGCTATTTGGAGTGCAAGTTTTATTTGGAGGATTGTTTTATTTTGCGATGTTAAAATTGTTTGGCTCCAAATTGCTGAAAGATTCATTAGAATTACTCAAAAAATAAACGAAGAACTCTTTGGAGTTCTTCGTTGTGAGTTGTTGTGAAATGTATTTCTACGACTATTTCTTTTCTGTTTGTTTTGGCATTTCCATGTCGCAAGTTCCACAAAAAATAGCCTTTGGTTCAATCATAAGCGTTTTGGTTTTTATGTCGCCTTTTACCTTTGCTGTCGATTTGAGCGAAAGCATTTCCGATACGATGATTGTACCTTCTGTAGTACCCATTATTTCTGCATTCGTACAAATTAAATTGCCAACAAGTTTCCCGTTTGTACCAATTACAACTTTTCCTTTACATGTGATATTCCCTTCAAATGTGCCATCAATACGAAAATCGCTATCAGATGAAAATTCACCTTTAATTTTGCTTCCCGTAGCAAGCATATTGTAAATAATGCCCGAGTTGATATTCTTTTCTGCCATAATATTGAGATATTTTATTTTTGCAAAGGAATGAAAATTTTGTTGAAAAGCCAAATCAGAAGTTTTAGAACATGTCATTTTTGATATTACCTTTGTCGTAAAAAGTTTGATAATGGAAATCTATTCTGATGAATATTTTATGTCGCAGGCGTTAGTCGAAGCTCAAAAGGCTTTCGATAGAGGAGAAGTGCCTGTTGGAGCGGTAGTTGTATGTAACAATCAGATTATAGCTCGTGCTCATAATTTGACCGAAACGCTGATTGATGTGACGGCTCATGCTGAGATGCAAGTAATTACAGCTGCTGCTAACTATATAGGAGGAAAATACCTCTCGGATTGTACGCTGTATGTTACGGTTGAGCCTTGTGCTATGTGTGGAGCAGCTTTAGGGTGGGCTCATGTAGGAAAAATTGTATATGGAACAAAAGACGAGAAACGTGGTTTTTCTACGTTCTCGCCTTTGATCTTACATCCGAAAACAGAGGTTATCTCGGGTGTCAAGTGTTCGGAATGTGCCGATTTGATGCTTCGTTTTTTTAAATCAAAACGATAAATTTTAATAACTGCGTGCAAACAACACTCGTTGAGCCGATGGTTTGCCTGTAACCATACATTTGCCCGGAGTTTTGTCGCCATCCAAAGGAATACAACGAATAGTTGCTTTTGTTTCTTCCTTGATTCGTTCTTCCGTTTCAGGAGTGCCGTCCCAATGGCAAAGCAAGAATCCGCCTTTTTCAATTTCTATCTTAAATTCTTCGTACGAATCAACTTCGCGAGTCATGCTCTGACGCAACGAAAGTGCTTTTTGATAGATGTTTTCTTGAATTTCTTTTAGAAGATTTTGGATAAACAAATCGATTCCGTCTAAAGACGCCGATTGCTTTTCGAGTGTATCGCGACGCATTACTTCTACGGTGTTGTTTTCCAAATCGCGGCAACCGATAGCCAAACGCACAGGAACGCCTTTCAACTCGTAATCGGCAAATTTAAATCCGGGACGTTTGTTGTCGGCATCGTCGTATTTGACAGAAATTCCTGATTTTTTCAAACTATCAATTATCGGATTTACTTTTTCGTTGATTTTTTGAAGTTGTTCTGCGTTTTTATAAATTGGAATAATCACCACTTGAATTGGAGCCAATGTTGGTGGAAGCACTAAACCATTGTCGTCGCTGTGAGTCATAATCAAAGCTCCCATCAATCGGGTAGAAACACCCCAAGATGTTGCCCAAACGTATTCGGTTTTGTTTTCTTTGTTGATAAATTGAACGTCGAACGCCTTTGCGAAGTTTTGTCCTAAGAAGTGCGAAGTGCCTGACTGCAAAGCCTTCCCATCTTGCATCATCGCTTCGATGGTGTAAGTCTCCAACGCACCCGCAAATCGTTCATTAGCCGATTTTATACCTTTTACTACAGGTACAGCCATATATTTTTCGGCAAAATCGGCATACACATTTAGCATGCGTACAGCCTCTTCTTCTGCTTCTTGGCGAGTAGCATGAGCCGTATGACCTTCTTGCCAAAGAAATTCGGCAGTGCGGAGAAACAATCGCGTACGCATTTCCCAACGCATAACGTTTGCCCATTGATTGCAAAGTATAGGCAAGTCGCGGTACGAATGAATCCAATTCTTGTATGTATTCCAAATAATAGTTTCCGATGTTGGGCGAATGATTAGTTCTTCTTCCAAGCGTGCCTCTGGGTCAACCACAACACCTCGTCCGTCAGGCGAATTTTTCAATCGGTGATGCGTTACCACTGCACACTCTTTGGCAAAACCTTCGACATGCTCTGCCTCACGACTAAGAAATGATTTTGGAATTAAAAGCGGGAAATATGCATTGACGTGTCCTGTTTCTTTAAACATATCGTCGAGATATCGTTGCATTTTTTCCCAAATAGCATAACCATAAGGTTTGATTACCATACAGCCACGTACGGCCGATTGCTCTGCTAAATCGGCTTTCACAACCAATTCGTTGTACCACTGCGAATAGTTTTCGCTTCGTTTTGTCAAATCTTTTAACTCTGCCATATCTTTTCTGTTTTTTTGCGAGTGCAAAGGTAGTTAAAAAAACAAATGTGTTTTTATTAGTTTAATTTGAAATTATATCTAATTGTTCCTATAATCACATTTGTTCCTGAAGAGAATTTTATCTTTTTTGCAGCACTGATAGAAGCATTTAGTAAATTTTTGTCTGATATTGTAGTTCCTGATGCAATAGAAGCTGCAACTACATCTCCATTCTCATTTACGCAGATACTTACAAAAATTATTCCTTCTTCATCGCTATTATAAACAGGTTTGTATAATGGACTTATTAAAGTTCTGTTATTAAGCGACCATGTGTTTCCGCCCGATGAACCTTCCCCTGTTTTTTGTTGCCCAAAAACACCAGCCATTTGATTGCTTTGTTCTTTCTCTCTAACACTTTGTTCACTATTATTTTTTATTCCTTCCATCTTTTTCACTGATGCTATAACACATTTTCTCAAATCGGCTGGTGTGGAGTAGTTTGTATTCTCTGCATCGCCAGCAGATTGAGATGTGGCTTTAACAACATCTATCATGCGAGTTGCTACATAAAGATAAGTGTCTAATATTGTAATATCTACAACGCAGACACAATCAGCTCCATATTGCTTTCCAAGTTCTGCTATTTGGTTGTCGTCAACCTCACCTGAACGTTGATAATTCTGCTCTGTTGATACTATTTTTAGAAATTCAGAAGAACGTTCTATCATTTGGTAACGTCCTCCATTAACGAGTTCTGTAGATGCCGTATTTTGAGCAATGTTTTTCAACGGTATCTCCATATTGCCTGTTGCATATACAGCAAGTTTAAATTTTTGATTTTGTGCTTGAGTTTTTTGTGCTGAAATTCCAATATTGTTGTTTGAAGGTGTAGTCTCTTCAGCTGGCAAAACTTTGATAGTAAGTGTATTTGATGAATATTTTTGTTTGTCTACCATTATAGTTGCAGCAGGAATTGTAAAAGTCCCTTCTTTTTTTGGAAGAAGTGTATAGGTAAAACGTAGCGACATAGAATGCATGATATTACCATTTACAATTTGTGTTGAAGCACTTTTGGATTGGAATGGACCAGCCACGATTTCAAAATCTGGAATCTCTGGAATTCGTAACTCTTTTGCAGATGCGTTTACCGAATATACTAATTGAAAAGTCTGGCCGTTTGCTACTGCATCTGGTGCTGTTGCAGTAAAACTGACATCTTCGGCTTGTAGTGGTATAACCAAAACTACTGTGGTAATCACTAATGTTAATAAATACTTTTGCATTGTTTTATTGTTTTATGTTTTCTATAATCAAATTGATAATTTTTGGAGTAATCTTTTTATAAGCATCTCTTGCTGCTTCGTTGTAATTATGGGTATGTCCTCCTTTTTCTGTAAGAATATCTTCATAAATACGTTGATTTGTTACAACCTTTTCCAATGTGATTTCTGCATCTACATATGAGAAATGATTTGAAATGCTACCACGAATTACTTTATTATATTCGCGACTATTAGCATTAATTATTATTGCCCAATCAGCTAAATTTTTGTCATCAACAAAATTACATCCCATTTCTGAAAGTTTGGATTTTAGTTCTTTTGATAGACTCATATAGTTCTGCCCGAATATATCAGCATAACATTGAACATAAATTTTTGTTCCATATTTCATGTCAGTAATCTTTCTTTTTACTACTTGTTCATGTTCATTATATCTTTGTAAAATATTTTGTAACTCATTTTCTGAACAATCAAATATGGTTAAAAAGAATATATTCTTTTTGAGTTTTGTAAGTTCATTTTCAGCTTTTGTTATTTCTTCTTTTGCTTTTGAAAGAAATCCTGTTTCAATATAATCATCTGTTATTGATACGTGTTTTTTTATATTATTTAAAATAATATCTATTTGTTTTTGATAAAAACGAACTGCATTAGGTTTGTTTACATAAGCTATGACAAAAATCTTGTTCATTTTGGAATTTAAATGAGATTTTGTTTCTATCAAGCTTAAGTCTAAATCTGTGGTAGAAGTTTGTTTGCTCTCAGATGAATTATTTTCAATTTTAACTTGAATCTGTTTTGTTATGTTTATTCTTGCTATATCAAGAAGTTTTTTCTTCAATTCGGTATCAGGGACATTTGAATTTCTTTTCTCTTCTTGTATGTCATATATAAAATCCTGATTAGTATAATTTCCCCATTCTAAAGGATATTGTGGCATGCTTTTTATCTTATTATATTCCTCTATCAAACTATTCAAGTCTTGTGATGTGAATGGGTAGAGAATATAATAGTCATAATAAGTTTCTTTGGTCTTTTTATTATAATAACGTTCCCAATACTTCATAGCTTTTGAAAGGCTAATTCCTTGCAATGCAGGCATCTCTTCGATTTCAACAACTATAGTGCTTTGAAAAGATTCTGTATGAATCCCATTTCCCCCTTTTGTATATTCTTCTGTTTTTACATCAGTTCTACCCGTAACATGAACAGCTATTGATGATGCAATATTGTTAAGTAGTATAGTCATTGCAGATTCTTCAGCTTCTTTTAATGTTGCCTTTCTTTCTGCTTGAATTATGAATGCCTCACTATAATTACTTTCTGTAAGCCAATTAGGTTTTTGTGTTTGACTTTGTTCTACAAGTTTAAAGTTTTTTTGAGATACAGCCAATAAAGGAAACAATAATAATAAAACTAAACTTTTCTTCATTGAGATGTTAAATTATTGTGATAAATCTTAATAAACTTTTTTAAAATTAGAATGCAAATATAATCCTATTTTATAGAAATTTTTGAAATAAGATTGAGAAATTCGGAATGTTAAAAGGAACGTAATATAAAAAACAGCCTTTTTGTGTGCTTAAAAAGGGCTTTAAGCATAAAAGCCGTATCTTTGCAAATAATTAAACAAAAAGAAAAATGACAACACAAGAACAGATTAAAGCAGCATCCGAACGCGTAGATGCGCTGAGGAGGTATCTTTGACATCGAGTCGAAGAAAATAGCTCTCGAAGAAGAAGAATTGCGTACGCAGTCGCCCGACTTTTGGAACGATGCCAAAGCGGCCGAAGAGCAGATGAAAAAAGTCCGCTCGCTTAAGTATTGGATAAATGGCTACGCCGAGGTGGCTTCGGCTACCGAAGAGGCGGCATTGGCCTACGAGTTTTACAAAGAAGAAGCCGCTACCGAGCAAGAGGTAGATGCGGCTTACGAAAAGGCCATCGCCCTCATCGAAGAGCTAGAACTCCGCAATATGCTCCGCAAAGAGGAGGACAAAATGGGAGCGGTGATAAAAATTGTGGCAGGAGCAGGCGGTACGGAGGCACAAGATTGGGCAGAAATGCTCATGCGTATGTATATGCGTTACTGCGAAAAACAAGGTTACAAAATAGAAATCTCGAACATACTCGATGGCGACGAGGCAGGTATCAAGTCGGTAACTTTCCAAGTGCAAGGCGATTATGCTTACGGCTTTTTGAAAAGCGAAAATGGCGTACATCGCCTTGTGCGTGTGTCGCCCTATAATGCGCAAGGTAAACGAATGACTTCTTTTTCATCCGTATTTGTAACACCTCTTGTTGATGATACGATAGAGATTGAAATCGTTCAAGCAAATATTTCGTGGGATACGTTCCGCTCATCGGGTGCAGGAGGTCAGAATGTGAACAAAGTGGAGTCGGGTGTGCGTTTGCATTATACGTTCCGCAATCCTGTAACGGAGCAAATGGACGAGATAGTGATAGAAAACACCGAAAGTCGCGACCAACCGAAAAACAAAGAAAATGCTTTGCGATTGCTTCGTTCGCAATTGTATGAATTGGAACTTGAAAAACGCAATGCAGAAACTGCAAAAATAGAGGCAGGAAAGAAGAAAATAGAGTGGGGATCGCAGATTCGTTCGTATGTGTTCGACGATCGTCGTGTGAAAGACCATCGCACCGACCATCAAACCTCAAACGTAACGGCAGTGATGGATGGCGACATCGATGGATTTATAAAAGCTTATTTAATGGAATTTGGCGGAGAGGAGTGAAAAACCTTTTTTGCCTTTTGTTGTTATAAAAAATAGAAAGGAGAGAAAAGATATGTTTTCAGGAATTGTAGAATCAGCAGCAATTGTTACACGTTTAGAAAAAGATAAAGATAATCTGCACATTACGTTGAAGTGTAAGTTTACTAACGAGTTGGAAATAGACCAAAGTGTAGCCCACAACGGAGTTTGCTTAACGGTGGTGAACATCGAAGGCGAAGAATATACCGTAACGGCTATAAAAGAAACGCTCGACAAGTCGAATCTTGGATTGTTAAATATTGGAAGCAAGGTGAATATCGAACGTAGTATGAAGATTGATGGACGATTGGACGGACATATCGTGCAAGGGCATGTTGACCAAACGGCCGTGTGTCAGTCGGTGGTGGAAAACAACGGAAGTTGGTATTATACGTTCCGCTACGAAATAGACGAAGTACAAAAACGAAAAGGTTATACTACGGTAGAAAAAGGTTCGGTAACAGTAAACGGTGTGAGTTTGACAGTATGCGACTCAAAAGACAATGAATTTTCGGTTGCAATTATTCCTTATACCTACGAGCATACCAATTTTCATCAAATAGAAAAGGGGAGTGTGGTAAATTTGGAATTTGACATCATTGGAAAATACCTTTGCAAATTGATGAATATGTAAGATTTATTGCTATAATGTTTAAAAAAATAAAAAGAAAGGAACTCGAATTCCAAAATCCAATAAGGAGTTTGTATCCAGTATTGTTGTTGGTTTTAGTAGAAACACTTAGCAACTTGATACTGGGTTATGTTGTGGCAATTGCGGTTGGTGCAATGTTGCTGTTTCACAATAGATTTCGCCTTTCGCGTTCGCTCTATTTGTTGCTTTGTGAACAACTGATGTTGCTTATTATAAGTTTGATGTTGGTAGATTTGTTTTATCCCATATCGTTGCAATATTATAAAGAACATTACATTCATTCTGTTATTTCGGACATTATAGTAATGTCAATTTTTTCGATAACTTTAATGTCTATACCATTTATTGATAGATATTTAAGTAAGAAAAATACGAAACATATTCCGTATATCAGGATAAATTTGGGTGAATATAAACAGACGTTATATATCTTGCTTTTTATCTTCATTTTGCGTACGGTGTTGTTTTGTTTTTATCATTATGGTTGGTTTTCATTCAATGTGCATAAATACGAAATACGTTTGCAAATGATAACATTTGTGGCTATTGTGATTGTGTTGATTTACGAAGAAGTGAAAGTGTGGACATTTCGTAATATGTTGGAAACAGAGCAGTTCTTGCCAATACTTAATACTGAAGGTAAAGTTGTTGGTCGAGAGGCACGTTCGGTTGTTGTCGAAAAGTTGAGCAACAATATTCATCCGTTGGTGCGTGTCTACGTTATACAAAATGGAAAATTGTATATGCAAAAAAAAGTAGATAAATTCGGTAATTTGGTTTGGGATACGGTGGTGAGCGAATATGTTTACTATGGCGATGATGTGTTTGATGCAGCAAAAATATTTGTCAAGAAAAAAATACTACTATCGGATTTTGAAATGAAATTCGTTACAAAATATCTTTATGAAGATTCATCAACCAAGCAACTTGTGTTTGTGTTTTGTATAGAAACAGACTGTCCGATAAAAACGTTGGAAGAGAATGTTGTGTCAGAACAAATGTGGAGTAACGAACAAATTGTTAAAATCCAGAATTATTCGTTTGAAGTTTTTCCAGAAAAAGTAAAAAAAGAGTTGAAATTTTTGCGAATATTTTCAACGTTTAGTTAAAAAACCTAATTGGTCAAGTCGGTTGCGTAATTTTCTATAACCCGCTCGTTGTAAAGGCGAATTTTTGAATAGACGTTTGAAATCGCTTCTCGAAAAAAAATCCCAATCGGATTTTGTCATCGCCAGTAATTCGGGTGAAGCTTTTAGTAGTTCGTTATTGTGTTGTTTAGCTTTTTTGTTCCATGGGCAAACATCTAAACATGTGTCGCAACCAAAAAGTTTTAATCCAGAAAGAGTAGAAATCTTGTTCTCAACATCACTTTTTTGTTCGATAGTTTGGTAAGAAATACATTTTGTGGCATTCAAAACACAGGGCGAACTAATCGCTTTTGTAGGACACGCTTGTAAGCATGCTTCGCAGTTTCCACAACGATTTTCAATAGGTTTGTCATATTCCAATTCGATATCTAACAATAACTCTCCGATAAAACAATATGAACCTAATGTGGGATTTATGAGCATTGTGCTTTTCCCAATCCAACCTAATCCTGCATTTTCGGCAAGTCGGCGTTCGAAGAGGGGAGCAGAATCGCAAAAAGCAATACCATTACAATGCTTTACTTCTGTTTGAATGCGAAAAAGTAATTGCCGTAATTGCTCTTTAACAACAAAATGGTAATCTTTCCCCCAAGCATATTTTGCAATTAGTGGTGTATTTGGTTGAAATTTTTGCTTTGAAAAATAGTTGAGTAATACTACAATTATTGATTTCGCATTTGGGAATAACATACTTGGATTTGCTCTTTCGCTTTTGTGCCGTTCCATATAGGCTAAATCCCCGTTGAAACCTTTGGAAATCCACTGCTCAAGGAATTCTAAATCGTTTGGCAACGAGACGGTAGATGTGATTCCGCAAGCATCAAATCCGCATTCTTTGGCTAATTCTTTTATTTTGAGAGAATCGTTTTGCATAAAACTTGGCAAACTTACTAAAACTTTGGATTTTATATTGTCGCCTAAAGTGTATTTTTATAATTTTGCAAAATGAAATTCAGAATAAAATTTACTCTTTTAATAATTTCTTTATTGTTTTCATCTTCGTTATTTGCTTATGAAACGAGAGAGCAAAAAGTTGATGAATCGTCTGATTTTACAACTCGTGTCGGTTTTGATATAAAAAGAAAGCTTTATAAAGACTTTTCGTTAACGTGGGCAGAAGAAGTACGTTTTAAAACCTTTTCGTCGAAATTTGATCGATTGTATTCTTCTTTGAGTTTTAATTATTCTGTTAATAAATATTTCAAGACTGCATTAGGTTATACTTATATGTTGATTGGTAGCAGTAATACTTTAAATCATCGTCATCGTTTGCATTTGGATGTAGAAGGAAGTTATGCTGTTAAACAATGGAAGTTTTCGCTGCGTGAGCGTCCTGAATTTTTGGTAAAAATGGGAAATTTTAATCCATTAGAAATATCGAATCCTTCATGGGAATTACGCTCCCGGATTACTGCCGAATATTCGGTCCGTAATAAGCCATTAAAACCTCGTTTGGCTTTTGAATTGTTCAATACGTTGAATGCACCAAGGTTTGCAAAAGGTAATTATATCAGCAGAATTCGTAGTGAGGTCGGTTTAAAATGGAGTATAGTGGACTATCATACGTTGAATTTTTACTATCGTTTTGATGTGGATAATACTCGTGATATTAGTATTGATTATATTGATTATGTTGTAGAAGTTGTGAATTTAGAATATAAACGTGCATACAAGCATATTCTTGGCATTGCTTATATATTCGATTGGAAATGAAGTGTTTAAATTAAAAAAAAGTAGAAATTAATTTCTACTTTTTTGTTGCCCCACAAGGACTCGAACCCTGACTGCAAACAAAACTTTTCGCTTTTTTTCTTATTGCTGATTATAAGTTATTTAACTATTTCTTTCTATTTGTTTTTATCTCTATTTGTGGCGATACTGTGCCGTTTTTTTACTATCTATCTACTTGTTTTTCAGGATACTTAATAACTCATTTATTTGGTTATCTTTTATTTTTAGCTGTTCTATAAGTTGAGTATCTACAACTGTTTTATTTCCTCCAATATTATCTCCATTAACATTGTGTTGAGATAATTTTGTCATATATCCCTCGCCTCTTAATAACCATTCGGCAGATACATCAGGGAATAAATCTAATATCTTAGTTATAGTATCTACAGGTATTGTGCTTGAACCCATTATTTGTTTATTTAAGGTTTGTTGAACAATGCCAGTTTCTTTTGCAAGAGAATTGATAGAATATCTTTTTGTTTTCAATAACTCTTTAATTCTTTCTTCTATAGATTGTTGCATGTAATATTTTTTTAGAATAATTATAAAATTCTTATTTTATTGTAAAAATTACAAAAAAAAAAGTAGAAACTACAAATATATTTTATACGTTTGCAATGCATTTACAAATATAAACAAAATAAAGAAAATAAACATTGTTGAAGAATGAAACATATTTATTCAAATAAAGAGCGACACCAAATCTATCAATCAGATTCAGTTAAAAATGGAACTACTAAACACGTACCTAAAGAAAGAACTTCGACAAAATCAAGACGTAAGATTGTTGATGAATATGTTAGAACAATCAAAAAGAGTTTAATTTTTTGTACAGCTCTTAATAATTATGTAGAAGTAACTAAAATATCACAGTCGGAAATAAGAAATTGGGGTGGTATAGGTTGGAAATCAACAATTTCAGTGCTTAATGCAAAGGAATTGGTTTGTAATGCAACTTATATATACTCAACACCTCCGAAAAATAACAAAAAACAAAAAGTATTTAAGAAAATGCACATCCTTATATGCCCGATAAAAGGCGTTGGATATGCAAAAATAACGGTGGGAGAAGGAGATTTTGAAACACCTTATATCCTTTATTCAATAACACATATTGCATTAAAAAAGATAAAAAATCGTAAGTAATCACAGAGTTCGTTCACACCTGAATCCATTACCAACGACTTCTTATCTGTTGCAAACATAAAGAAAATTTAAAAGACTATAATATGGAATTGAAAAATTTTTTAGACAATCTTAAGGTTCATCAATACAAGGATGTTCAAAATGCGATTATTAAAGAGTGTTTTATCAATCGTTCGACTTTTCATCATTGGCGAACTGGTAAGAATAACCCACCTACTTTGTTTAAAATGAAAATCAATGAAATCACAGAACGACTCATCGGAGAAAGTGTTTATAAAAATTTAACCAAATAATATTTACAACTATGGCACAAATCACTTTTGCCACCGAAGAGGAAAAGCGAGAAATGAAAACACTGCACTTGCCACTTCGCAAGAAGTGGTACGAAATGATTGAGAGCGGTATTAAGACCGAAGAGTACAGAGAGATAAAGCCGTATTGGATAAAACGGCTGTGTGATAATTGGGTAAACAGAGATTGGTTTATTGATTGTATAAATAATTGCTGTATAAATTGCATACAAACAAAACTATACAATTTCTATAAGTACGATGCAGTCAAGTTCTCCTACGGCTACACAAAGCGAACAATGACATTCGAGATAGAGAGTATTACAATCGGTAAAGGCAATCCCAAATGGGGTGCACCTACCGAAGATGTGTTTATAATTAAATTTAGAAATAGATAATATGACACACAAGATTTTTAAGGTACTTAATTTTTACTATGTACATATCGATGAGCAAAGTTTGCTTTGTCCGTTGGCCGACTTTATTGATGAGAATAGTTTGATTACAGAGGTTATCGAAGTGAAGTATATCCCAAAAGCTCGTCAGGGCGTGGTAGTTGTTCGCTTTAAGGCAAACGACGAAGATCCAGAAAGCTATCTAAGTGAAATGGTAAAAAACTTTAACGAAAAAATACAATGAACGAATTTGTTTTATTCTTAGACAAACTTAGTTATAAGGAAATGTTGCAATTCCGTGAAGAGGTTATTTCCTCTTGCGGAATTGTACGTAGTACATTTTACAACTGGAGCCGAGGTAGAACAGTACCCAAACGTTACTTCCAACTAAGAATAAATAAAATAGCATTTGATTCTTTTAACAAAACGATATATAAATGAAACAACGTATTTTAGATGCCACCAATGGCGGATTGGATATAATTCTATACTACTATCCCCAAGCTCGTGAAGTGATAGATGGCCGAAGTAAGATGTTCAAAGTTCGTCCAAGTGAAAGAACAGCATCTGCCAGCTTGAAGAAATATAAGGATATGTGGTATGTTACTGACTTTGGCGAAGATCAAACAGGACGTAACTGTTTTGATATTGCAATGAAAGAAGAATCACTACCATTCAACCAAACATTATTTCTTTTGGCAGATCGATATGGAGTAGAAAGTAGAATATCGGCAGAGATAAACAAACCAAAAGTAACTTCACGTAAGGCTACAGCTGAAGAGAAAAACGGCGACTTTACCTATAAGGTAAAAATCACTCCATCAGACAACGACTTGAAAGTGTTTGGTCATTTTGTCAAAGCAACGACATTGGAGAAGTATCATTACTACGCTTTGGAGAGTTATAGCATTACCAAAGATGGGAAAACTACCACATTTGCTAGTACCGACAATTATCCGATATTTCTTCACGACTGTGGCGATTTTCAAAAAATATATAAGCCTTTGGAGTACGATAAAGCTTTTCGTTTTTTCTACAAAGGTAAAAAAGAGAAAAACTACATCAACGGACTTGATGAACTACGTGCTGCACATCGCAAGTATCTAGAAAGTGAAGAATGGAAAAGCGACGATAGCGAAACTAAGGGCAAAAAGAAGTTACCCGAAGCTATTTTTTGCAGTGGCGAGCGTGATGCGATGAATTGTGCAGGAATGGGTTATTTCGCTTTATGGCTCAACAGCGAAACAGACACCTTGCAAGAAAAAGAGTTTAATGAAATTTTGCGTTATGTGGATCGTGTGTATAATATTCCTGATATTGACGAAACAGGCATACGTCGTGGACGTGATTTTGCATTGCGTTATCTCGATATTTACACCGTAGAACTACCTGAATGGATAAAGAACTATAGAGATAATAGAGGAAAACCAAGAAAGGATCTTCGAGATTTTCTCGAACTCCGACCAAACAATTCAGAGTTTATAAAATTGCTCAATTCAGCACATCAATGTAAATTTTGGAGCGTTGAAGAAACCGAAAAAGGCAAACGTACAAACATCAATACGGCTTATCTGTTATGGTTTTTGCGTTGTAATGGTTTTGCAAAGATTACCGACAAAGTATCTAAGCTCGACCAGTATGTACGTATCGACGATTATAAGGTTGAAGAATATACACCAAAACAGATACGATCATTCGTTAAATCTGATCTTGAGCGTAGAATGGTTGGAACGGAAGTGATTAACCTATTTTTGAACTCAAAACGCACAAACTCATCTCTGGCCGATGACTTAACTCCTACAGATATATCATTTACCAAGAACACACACAATTCTCGGACTTTTTTCTTTGAAAACAAAAGTGTAACCGTTACGGCAAAAGGCATAGAACAACACCAGTACGGCACTGCCGAAGTAAAAACATGGAGAGATAACATTTCTCCACATCACTTCAAAGAGCTGGATAAGTTCTTTAATATCCAATTAGACGAAAACGGTAATTTTTTAGGTTTGGACATCTTCAACATGGATAGCCATTATTTCCGCTTTCTGATCAACTCTAGCCGTATCTTTTGGCGTGAAGAATACGAGTATAGAGCTAGCAATAATGCTGATGAAGATGAGCAATATAGAGAACAAAACAAATTCAATCCGTGTGGCGAAAGGCTAACCTACGAGGAGAAAATTGAGCAATGCAAGCATCTTATTAACAAAATATACACTGTCGGTTATCTTTTGCACAGATTTAAGTTCGATAGTAAAAGTATGGCCGTATGGATCATGGAGAATAAGCTAACAGAGGAAGATGAATCTTCAGGTGGATCAGGTAAAAGTTTCTTCTTAAAAGCAATAAAAAAACTTGCATTATCTTCTATTGTTACGCTTCAGGGGAGAGACAAAAAGGCAACCGAAAATAAGCACCTTTTGGATCGTGTGTCGTCAAACACTGATATTCTACTAATCGATGATGCTCATCGTTATTTCGATTTCGACTTTTTCTATACCATGATTACAGGCGAAACGACCGTCAATCCCAAAGGTGGAAAATCTTTTGAAATATCGTACGAAGATGCTCCAATAATGGCAATTACTTCAAACTTTCCACCACCGAATGACGATGCCAGCACCATGCGACGTATGCTCAACGTAGTATTTTCTGATTACTATCATCAAAAAACATCTAACAACGACTATCTAGAAAGCAGATCTATTTACGACGATTTTGGTTATGATCTGTTTGGCGTTAATTACAGCGAAGAGTTCTATAACCAGGATATAAACTTTATGATGCAATGCCTACAGTTCTATCTTTCTGTTCCAAGAAAGGTTGTTTGTCAGCCACCGATGGAGAATGTGATCAAGCGTATCAATATCGCCAAAATGGGTAATTCGTTCAAAGATTGGGCAGAATCGTATTTCTCTCCTGACAACGACAACCTAAACGTATTGCTCAATCGTTCAGAAGTGTTCAATACCTTTAAGGTGGACACAGGAAACAACAACTGGAAGATGCAACGCTTCACTAAAGCTCTACAGGCATTTGTGGCCAATAGCGATTATATAGAAGAACTCAATCCTAAAGAACTGCGTAATTCGCAAGGACGTTTAATGCGAAAGAAAGGATCTAACAACATCGAATGTATCTACCTCAAAGAGGTTGGAAAAGCTATCAACAACAACTTTAAGGATTATCTATAATAAAAGAACTCATTTCTCTACCCTCATACATTCCGCCATCACGATACAAAGTGAATTGGCGGATTTGTTTTTTTGTCGGTGGCAATATATTGCAGGCTTTGCCGTTCCCCTTTTACCCCTTATTTTATACTAAAAACTTTGTAACTTTGTATCTTAAAAGGATAAAGTATTAAAAAATAGTTAATTAAATAGTTACAAAATAGGGTACAAAAAAGATACAAAATAGGTACAAACTTCAAAAACTTATCAATTTTTGATAATTTCTCTTAGACAAGTGTCCAATCTTGGACATTTGTCTAATTTTTTGATAATAAAATAGTTATGAATATTTTTGCTGATATTCTAAATCATAACATAATGGCAAAATTTTCAATTTCTTTTAGTGTAAACGAAGATGTTTATACTCGTTGCAAACAGATGTTCCCAGCTGGGCGAAATCAAGAAGTGTTAGTTGATCTTTTAGATGCTTACGAATCACGAGAGCAAAATTCAACTGCAAATGAAAAATCAAACGAACTAATAAAAGCTATTTTAGAGCTATATTCCTGTTCGGAAAATGACCTTTTGGAAAGTTGTAAATCGTATAAAGAACGTTGTATATCGTTGGAAAATGAGCGAATATCATTGGAAAATAAAATATTCCAATTGGAAAATGAGCGAATACAGATGGAAAATGACGGAATACGGTTGGAAAATGAGCGAATATCATCGGAAAATGAGGATATATGGTTGAAAATAAAACGGAATATCACGCCATTTTCCGCGTATTTACTGGAAAATACAGCTGAAAAACTTTCGGCTCGATACAACAAAGAGGTAAAACCACTTCAGATTCTTATCGATATGTTTATGCGATATACCATTGAGAAATGGAGTCAATGGTTCTATCCGTTTGTGCTTTCCGATAAAGAGATACTGGAAATTGCACAACAGATAAATCCTGAAATCAAGAATATCAACGAAATCAAAAAAACGTTACCAAAATGAAAGATAAAATGTTAGCAATGGCCGTAAAGCCATTTTTGCCACAGATCAAAGAAATGGCAGCACCAGCTATAAACAATTTTTTCCTTGAATTTTTACAACAGGCGGAAGCTACTCTTCGTGATGGCGAAGCTTATGCTGGTGTTTTGATTTTGAAAAACACAATAGGAAAAACATTTATTGTTACCGTGGCCATGTCGAAAGATGATTGTGTAGTACGACAGATCAACAAAATATCAACAGACGAATTTATAAACGAACTCCTTAAAAAACTATGACATGCTAACTGATTCATTAGTTGAAGATGAAGTTGTAAATAGTGATTACAACTTTGCAGATGGCGATTTATCGGCCTTTCAAAGTGAATTTTCTCAGCCTAAGCAGGATATGGGAATATCAGATATACCTGACGATTTAGAGGACGTTGAACAGGAAACTCAGGAAGAGGTGGAAGATAGAGCTGCTATGACTCGCCATGCTCGACAAACATCAAAGTTTGTTACTCACATTGTCGATAGTGGTGCTGCACTCGGATTGTCGTTAATTTCCAAAAACAGCGTTGATTCACACAAAGCTGATTCGGACGACTTAAAGGAACTCGAAAGGATCTTCACGGAATACTTCAAAGAAACTGGTGGTAACATTCCATTATGGGCACAACTACTCATCTGCTTGACCACAATTTACGGTTTCCAAATTCCACAAGCTCTGAAAGATCGCAAACTCAACCTTGAGCGTGAACGTTTGGAACTGGAGCGTAAAAAGTTGGAAATCGAAAAAGAAGAATTTAAACGATTGAAAGAAGCAGAACTACAACGAATAAAAACACAGCAAAAGGAAGATGATGAACAACGAAAGAGCAACTAAACTTACTATTCTATTAGGTTTTAACGGAACTGGAAAAACTACACTCTTACGTGAGGTACTACTTCATAGCCAACAAAGAGCACTGGTAGTTACTCCTGACGATGTGGAATGGACAGATTTTCCCGAAAATCCTTTACAAACTCGTAGCGATTATGCTTTTACAGGGATACAAAGACACATCTTCAATCCTGAATACTCACTTGATGCTATTGCTCATTTTCGTAAAGGAATACTTGTTTTTGACGACTGTAGAAGTTACTTCCAGGATCGCACGGATCCAAAGGTTCGTGAGTTGCTCATTCGTCGCCGACAACGTGAGGTAGATATATTTGCTGTTGGACATGGTTTTACGCAAGTGCCACCAGTGTTCTTTACTTTTGCAAGTGATTATATTTTGTTCAAAACGGTTGATAACATTGATCGTCGGAAAGACTGCATCGCCAATAATTTTGATTTTATCAAACAAAGTCAGGCCTTTGTCAATAGCAAAGCTTTGAAAGATCCTCACTTTTTCAGACACATTAAGAATGTATAAGTCGATGTATAAATATGAGTTGGCTCGTATTGCTGGAGTAAGTAATGATACGTTTCGTCGTTGGCTCAAAACCGATGAAAAGATTCTTCAGGAACTCGGCTGTAAGAAAAATGATCATTTGCTTAATCCTGCTGCAGTACGTTACCTGTGCGAAAAATATGTTATTGAAATTAAATAACTTGGAATAGTTTTTGTATATTTGCAAAGGAAATAAAAGATACGGAGGAAATAATATGGCAAGACCAATAAAAGAAACACCTATTTTAAATGGAAAAGATGCTGAACGTTTTGTAAGCAACATGTATAATATTAAACCTGTTTCTGATTCTTATAAACGAGAAATGGATAAAGCATACAATAAGTTCAAGAAAATCGCTACATTTGATTTATAATGAAAATTAGCATATTAAAACAAGATACTATTATTAAACCATTTCTGTGTGCAGATAAGGATTTGAATGATTTTTTGCTTAACGATGCCAAAAATTATTCAAAATCTTTATTGGCTGTAACCTATTTAGTTGAAAATGAAAAAGAAACAATAGCTTATTTTTCATTATTCAACGATCGAATATTGATGAATGATGAAGAAAAAAACATTTGGAATAAAATAAATAGGCTTATAGCTAATAGTAAACGTCGAAAAAGTTATCCTGCCATAAAAATAGGAAGATTGGCTGTTTCAAAAAAATATGAGAACAAAGGATTAGGAAAAGAAATCGTATTGTTTATTGAAAAAATGTTTGTTGCATCACAACAAAAATCGGGTTGTAGATTTGCTACAGTTGATGCTTATGAAAGTGCACTCGGATTCTACGAAAAAATGGGATTTAAATACTTGACAAATAAAGATGCAGGACAAAAAACAAGAGCAATGTATTTTGATTTACTTACGCTTACTTAATCTATAAAGAACAAATAACCCCAAAAAAGCAACCCCGAAAGGTTGCTTTTTTTGTATAATCACCGCAAACAACAGCAAATTACCGCAAACAACAGCAAAAACACTTAACGCCAATTTCTACAATGGTATTTTTGTCCGTGTTTCAAGATGAAGCACGGATTTTTTATGACTAATTTTTAATTCAAATAAACTATGGACAAAACAAAAACCGCAGTAATTCTCTGCATCGTAATTATTGTAATGTTGGGTGCTATACTTTACGCTTGTCGTGATAAGTTCTTACCCAGCAAAGAAGAAAAATCTGCTGACAAACAAGAACCAGCAACAGAAGAAAAAACAGAAGAATAACATTATTAAACAAACTATTTAAACTTTTACTAAAATGGCAAAAATTGGAAGTGTAGAAGTATCTGAAAAAATGATACAAGACGCATTGGCAGCACGTGCTGAAGGCACAGGTTACACAGGTGCTGGCGACAACTTAATTGACTTTGGCTCGGCATCTTCATTCGTAGACGAAGATAGCTCTGCAAAACGTTTCTCTTTAAAAATTACTAACAAATCGGAAGCTGATGAATTGGTTCAACTTAACGAAATCATCGCTGCTATTGATGGTGCATCGGTTATTAAAGAGGGCGAAATCAAAGCTAATTTGACTGCAAAAGGATCTCCTCGTTCAATCGAATTGTTGAAAAACTACATCGGAGAAAACCCTACTCGTTTGCGTTCAATCAAATTAAACGTAGACAACGTAGAGCAATTGGATCAACCTCTTCGCTACATCACAGAAACTCCATTCAAAACTGGTGTTGAAGAAGAACGTATTCCATCTAACTATCAATCGCAAGACACAAACAACCCATTGATGACAGAAGTGTCTGACGTTAAGGATTGGGTATTGTCTCGTTTCTCTACTGTAGCATTCAAAGTAGGTGCTGGTCGTACTGTAAACTTGAGCATTTTATTCGGTGCTGGCATCGACTTGAAAAAAGCTCTTGACAACAAAGCAGACGAAGCTGCTCAAACTGTTGCTGCTGCTTACGTAAGAAGCAAAAAGTAAAAAGTAGTCAATAAGTCTTTAACCAAAAGGAGTGGAGCCATGCCGTAAGGCTACGCTTTACTCCTTTTTTAATAACCGAAAAAAATGGAAAATAATATTGTCGAAATAAGAATCCCTACAAAAAGTGGTAGAGTTGTTTCTCAACGAATCAACAAAATAGATATGTTCAACGAATTACGTCGTAGAGTGAAAGCAAACGAAAACGGAGTACGTATGTATTTCCAACAAGCTGGTGTTCCTCTTAAGAACGATGAAAGTGTTGAACTTACGGACGTTCGCAATCTTTATGAAAGCAATCCTGGTCAATTTAGTGCTATGATGGATTTTCTCTATCCTGACATTGTAGCTTTAGAAAAAGCAAATGCAGAGGGAGAAACAGATGCTAATCAGGGAGAACAAACCGAAGAAAAAGAAAAAAGTTCATTCAACTGGCAAGCTCTTGTTGGTGGCTTAATGCAAGGTGCAGGTAGTGCTTTGTCTACTATGGGAACTAAAGATAACTCTAATGAGTTGGCTCTTCAACAGGCTAAAAGTCAAGCAGAATTGGCAGAACAAAAAGAAAAATCATCAAACAAAACACTTTGGATCGTATTGGCCGTAGTAGCTGTTATGTTGGTAGCTGGAGTATTCATCATTAAACGTAAGTAATCATGGAAAAAACAAATTGGACTATCATAGCTGGCATAGCAGCTGTTTTGGTTGTTTTTGTTGCTGTTTGGTTGAGCAAAAATTCTCAATCGTCAAACAGTGTTACTACCATTACAGGATCAGGAAACACTACAAGCAACGTAACGAACCAAAACCAATACACAACCAAAAACACAACTACCAACCTTAATATCTCGGATATTCTTAATGGTGGCCTTAATGATGCAACTACTGATTTGAGAGTAAACGAATAATGAATATGGATAAGAAGTACATCATAGGAACTGTTGTGTTGGTCGTAGTGGTGGCTGTAGTAGTTTACTTTTCGGCTAAAAGTAGCAATATATCAAACACTACTTCGAGCACGAATAGTGGTAACTCTACTTCTAATGTGAACGATAACAGTTACTACCATGTAGAAGCAACGCAAGATAACGAATACACAATGTATTCGAGCATCGCTACAGGTGTTGCAAGTATTCTTGGTGGAACTATAAGTGCTGCTATCAATATAAAGAAATAAACATGACTATACGTTTTCTGCCTAATTTTCCCGAAAACCCATCGAACCCTGCAAGGTGCCATGTGCCAACAGGTAAGATTGAAATTAACCAATCTCGGTGGGATTTTCTCTCTCCTGAAGATCGTGATTTTGTTCTTCAGCATGAGATAGGACATTACGCACATCAGACATACGATGAAAGCAAAGCTGATGAATATGCTCTTCGGCAACTGGCCATGAAAAAGCCTTATTCGCTCAGCAATTTTATTAAGTCTGTCAGGAACGTAGCACGCCATGACCATAAACGCATTAAAAATGCAGAACGCAACGCTCTTAAAATAGCAGCCGAAAACGGAAGTAAAAAAGCAAAGCAACTTTTGGAATTGCCATTTTATGCTAATGCCGATGGCAAAAAATGCTGGCTCTTTTTGGTTCCAATAGCAATTATCGCAATTATTATCATTATTAAAAAAACAAAATAGAAATTATGAACAACAAAACTATTATCGGAATTATAGTAGCTGCCATTGCAGCCTATTTTCTGTTTTTCAGAAAGAAAAAAGAGGAGACTCAAGTGGTAAACGAAGAGGCAGTAGCAATTGATCATGTTAAAAGAGAAATTGCTGCAAACACACAAGAAGCTGTGCAAGTGGTAGAAATGGATGCAGACCAAGAGAAATTCAATCTTGCACGTGAAGAGTATAGAACGTTGGTAGGTTCTTATCCAAAATCGACGTGGACTCTTAAAATGATTAAAGAAGGTATAGAGGAAGCAAAGGCAAAAACAGAAGCTATTGCAACCTACGTTAGAATTTCCGGAGATGCCGATACTGAAGATGAAGCAGAAATGACACTTAGTCAAATCAACGATCTTATCGAAGCAGCAAAAAAGGATAAAATAGATACTGTTAAAACCCTTATTAACGCCATCGGTACGGTTACGCTCAATTCTAAAACAGCAATACAAACAGCTCGTACTTATTACGACAATCTTAGTGAAGATTTGAAAAAAGAGATTACCAACTTCTCTACTCTCACCTCTGCCGAAACAAAATTAAAACAGTTGCAACAACAGGATGCTGACGCTAAAGCTGCTGCAGCTAAAAGAGAGAAGCAAAAAGTCTCTTGGGCAACTCGAAAAAGTGAAATAGAGAGTATAGTTAAAGCTTATGCAAATAATTTAACAGATAGAGGTACTTCTGCAAATAAAAAACCTTTTGATGCTAATGTCCTTAATAAATTATTAGCATTTGAATATCGTGATAAAGTATATGCTAATCAATATTTTGGAACATTAGGAATTAAAATTGCTCCTCATTATACTTTAGTTAAATCGGACTATTATGTAGTGCATAGCATAACAGCATCATTACCTAGTGGCAATGGTATGAATAGGAAAAATAGTGAGATAGCTGTAAAAGTAAGAAATACCTATAAAACAATTACTGGTACAGTCAATATTTATGGTGAGGTTGTTAAATAAAAACTTAAATGCAGAAGTATAAGCAAACATATATTCCCAGTGTAAATATATTAACACATAAAGATTTACGAGAATATGTAAAAAATGAATACACAAAGCATATTCAGGGTAAAATTATTGTTAATAAGCATATTGGTCTGACAATATATTTCGGTAGTGATGGTAAAAATGAATTGTCTTATGGGAGAGCAATATATGCTAAAAAGGCAGCACTCGTACAATGTTTACCTCAATTATTAGAAGTTGCAGAATATAACAATTTTGGTCCAAGAAAAGTAACTGACGAGAAGAATGTGTTTGGATATGCCAATTTCAAAGCAAAAGTAAAAATCAATAATATTATTGAGCATGTGCGAATAACAGTTCGTGTAAAAGCAAATGGAAAAGCTTACTACTGCCACGAAATTAACATTATAAAATAAAAAATTTCTACTCGCTGCAGAACTTGATGTAATCGCATTCAATGCCCACACGAGTAGAAATCTTTCTGCAAAGATAAAACAAAAATTAAGAATAAACAAAATGACACAACAAATTGATTTATACATTGAAGAATCAAAGAAGCATGAAGCAAGCGGAAATATTGAGCTTGAACTTATTGCAGAACTTAACAGCATTCCTCAAAACAGAAATGCTCAAGTAACGCAAACGGCCATTCAAGAACAAACCAGTGCTAAAATTGCTACCGAAACACAAAAATGTGTACAGCAAGAAATCGCTAATGCTCCAGTTCCTGTTGCTGCAAGCCAGCCAGTGGTAAAAAAATGTGTTACTACTAAATCATATCGTAGAAATACGGCTCACAATTGGTGGCTAGCTCTTATTGCTTTTTTGTTGTTCTTACACTTAATCTTTAAAAACTAAACGTATGGACAAAAAAGAACTTATCAATCTTGGTATTAAACTGATAGGCGGACTTATAGTTGTTTGCCTAATCGTTATTGTTGTTTACTGGATTGTAAAGAAAACAAAGAACGTTACTACCAACATCAAGCTAACGGCCGAAGCAAATGCCGAAATCGATACTACTAAACTGACGATGACACCAACGCAGATAAACAACGTGGTTCAGAAGTTAAAAAGTGGTTTCTATAGCGGACTATTTGGAACTACCGAAGATGAAGTTGCCATTTACGAAGCTTACAACATGATTGGTAGCCGTAGCGATATTCTTTCAGTAGAAAAAGAGTTTGGTGTGTACAAAGACATGACGCTCAAAGAACACATTTACGATCTACTCGACGAAGATGAAATCGCTCACATCAACGAGATTATCGCAAGTAAAAACATTGATTATAAATACTAAACTATGAATACAGAAAACAGCAATTTAGTGAGTATAGGTGTGGATATAAACATACCTATTTCGTCGGCTATATACTTAGCCTTAGCACTTAGCATACCTATTATTTTATTCTTCATATCTAAAAAGTACATCAAATGAAAAAGAACAAAAAACTAATCATTATTGCCGTAGTAGCAGTGCTACTATTGGGCGGAGCTGTAGCAGCTTATTTCTTAATCTTCAAAGGAGATAAAAAAGCAAGTGATAAATCTGAAGAGAAATCACTTCTCGGACAAAGCACTTCAAGTGGATCTGTAAGTAGTTCTGTTGGTTCCTCTGTTTCTTCAGGTAAAAAATCAAATGAAGAAATAGCCAAAGAAGTTATCCGTGGCGAATGGGGCAATGGCGACGAACGCAAAGAACGTCTTGCATCGGCTGGTTATGATTATAACACTATTCAATCACTTGTTAATAGCATGTTGTAATTATGGCTAACAACTTTTACAATCCACTACAAAATTTAGCGACTACTCCTGACGTGGTTATTCAGCAAGATGGAAAGTATATCTATCAATGCTGGTGCGACAGGAGCAAAGCTGATTTTAATAAGTCAATCGAAGAACTAGAATATCTCTTCATTTGGCGAATTGTTAAAACCGAAATCACTATTGATGAAAATGGAGCTGAAGTGTATCGTACACTCTATCCTAATGGACGTGATGCTTACGAGTACTCCGTTTTTGATCGAGACAAATTTACTTACGAATACAAAAAGTAAACAATGGCACTAAAAATAAACCCTATAACTGGAAAATTCAACCTGTGGAAAAGTGATAAACCATCCACCTGGAATGCAAATAGTAACGCCAATGATTATACCACAACAGGCGTGTATCATTTTGCTGGATATAGATTAAACAATAACGACAATCTGCCTATCGACAACTACGGCGATAAAACAAACATTGCTTTTACGTTGATCGTTGATAAGGTTAATGGGTTTATTTCGAGTGATACCCATGTGCCAGCTCACGTGAGCCAAACGCTCATATTGGGTAATCGTCAAGGATCTGAAACGAAAATTTATATTCGTAATGCAACCATGTTCTACGATGGCCAACCAGACAATTGGGAGCCATGGAAAGAACTCGTATCATCTACCTATCTTGGTATTGCAGATTCTATGGAAAGCGAAGTTCTTATGTCTGCCACCGAGATAGGACTTTACACTGGTGCTATAGTCAATGCTCAAACCTCTACTTTCGACGTATTCAAGTTGGAAGTTATCAACAATCACGCTTTGTCTGCTATGCTTGGTATGTTTAACTCCATTTTGCAGACCATAACAATTCTAAAGATAGATACCACAAATTTATCTTTACAACGTTTTGGCGTTTATGATGGATCCAAATTTGTTTTTTCAAAATGGAAAGAATGTCAGTCTTTGGATTTTGCTCAAGCCAAACAAAATGAACTTGGACTTGTAAAAGGTGGGCAAAATGTATTTGTAAATACCGATGGAAGTATAAATGTAACGCAAATAATCAATGAAATTGTTGATAATTCTTCTGATGGTGTACTTTCTTCATTGTTGCTAAAGATAAACCAAAATTTAACTATTGAAGAGGCAAAACATACTTATACCGATAAAGAAGCTCAAGAAACTGTTACTGATTATGCCGAAAGACAAATAGACTCTGTTATTTGTTGTTCGCCAGATACCCCATATAACGATTACAGATACGTATCGGCACAGGATGATTTATTGCCTAATACAACTAAAACTGTCATTGATAATATTTGGCTTAACGCTCTTAATCTTTTCTATCAGTTAGCTCAAAACGAATACAAAGATTACAATTATCTACAAGAATTACGAATCGGATTAGCTCGTTATCCCTATCAAATAGGAAAATATATTTTTCATATTAAACTTTCAAATCCAACAACAAATGTTCGTGTTTTTCTCAAAAATAAGTTCGGAGAAATAATGGGCGAATTTTCTTATATCAATAGTTACGAAAGAGAGTTGCAAATCGCTTATTTTCTGAAAGATGGAGAAACGTGTAGGGATCTTTCTAAGATTTTGCCTTTCTCAATTCAAATTACATCAAACGAGGTCTATGTTTATGAAGGCGTTCAACTTACAATTCAAACCTGGCAAAAAGGTAGTACGGAAGTTTATGATGACTACAATTCAAGATACTTATATGGCAATTTCCAAAAGTCAGTTATCACTGAAAATGCCTATCAAGATTACACAAAAAATATAGCTATTTGCAGTGATGGATTGCTTATCCAAGGAAGAAATCAGCACCTCTATTTTAGAGTAAACGATGAGGGCAATATCGAAACCAACATAAACGAATTACTATGAAACTAATTGCAAAAAAAGGATACCTACTTACGCAAAAGCACTTAAACGAGAACGAACAACGTGTATATGCAAATACTGTTACGTGTGATATAGATGCTGACAACTGGCAAGAGATTAAAGAAACCGAAATAACTAAATAACTATGGAAACAATCATATACAAATGGCTAACCTTTACGCTTCCTTTTATATCAGGTATTGTGAGCTGGTTTGCTTCGAGACGTGTGCGAAATAACAATACTCTTCAACAATTGCAAGAGAGTATTGATTTGCTCGCTAAAAAGAACAATGAACTTTATGAGATTATTGTTCTTCAGAACACACAGATCGTAAAGCTTAAAAAGGAAAATGAAGAACTGAAACTTCAAGTAGCCAAAAATAGTAAAGTCATCAACGAACTTAAAGATCAACTCAGCAAGAAAACAAAAAAATGAAGAAATTACTTTTTTTCATAATGTCAATTTTATTGTGTAGTTGCTCTCCTCATAAGCAACTTGCACGTATTCTGCAAAAGCATCCTGAATTGCATCGTGATTCTATTGTGTTTTTCCATGATACTATCAAAATGCCAGGTGTGCGAGATAGTATTTATATCACAAACCATACAATAGACAGTTTGCAAGCTGTAGCAAGTACCACATCGATGAGTGAGCAAAATTCAAGTAACGCCACGTCGGTGGTTGCAGGGAACGCTACAGCTATTCTGTCTGCTACCAGTAATGGTTTTTGGCTCAAAGCAGAACAAAAAACTGATACCATATATGTAGAGGTAAAAAAAAGTATTCCAACCTACATTACCGAAATAAAAGAGGTAGAGAAGCCTCTTACTAAATGGCAAACATTCAAACAGCAGATGGGCGTGATGTTGATGGTACTTATCGGTGTAGGTACTATTCTACAATTGATAAAATATTTAATTAACAGATATAAACTATGAAAGAAAGTAATCTTTATGAATTTAGACTTTTCCCTTCTACCAAAAAAGAATACAGAAGGGAACACTGGTGCGAAAGCGACGCAAGGGCAAGAGCTGAATTAACAGGAATGCTCTATGCTATGTTCTTCGAATATAAGCACCCAAGGGCAGAACTCTACAAGAATGGAAAGTTGATTCAACGAATGAGCTAATACAAATTACCATGGTAACTGGGAAAAACCATATTCCAACAGGCGAAAGCAAAGAAGATGTCTATATCCGTCGAGCTATCATAGTGGAACGCTTGGCACCTCTTATAGGTAAGAGTGTTTCGTGCAGTGCTTTCAATGGTAAAAATGTCAAATTTGAATTTGCATCAATAGATGAAACAGCTACTCATGCAGCTAAACATTATGAATCAACATTGGCGGCTTTGAGAGTTGTAGAAGCTTTAAAAAAATCAGTTTTGGTTAAAACGGATTTTCCTCAATCTAATAAGCAAAAGAAAATGAATTTTAAAAAAGTTCACGAATTATCCAGTTCTCTGAAAAGTATTGGAGAAATAAAGATAATTGTTGGGGAAAGAAGTAATACTAAAATAATTCACTATTGTATAACAAAAAAGGAATAAGTAACCGAAGCTCCCCCATACAGGGACATATCGCTATTACAAATTCCTTTCGACCACAAAGATAGAAAAAAAATAAATACCAATAACAAAAAAAGAGAAAAACTATGAAAATCAAGAAACCTATTTGTTTTAAAAAGGAAACTAACACAACAAAGTATCCTATTCTAGAAAAGAAAACGGTTAAAAAATCAACGTCAAAACCTAAAAGCAAGAAGAAATGAAAACGAAAATAACAGATACAAGCAACACCATCAATAAAGGTGGCCGTGCTGAACGTTGGTGGCAAGGTAGAGCTGTAAAAGCTCGAAGCTCTAAACCAGTAAGAAGTATGGATAATGTGGATCTGCACAAAATTCTACAAACCTATAATCTCAAAGGTTTTGAATTTGGTAATTGGCTAACAAACAACGACCGTTACGATCGTGTTCTTGCGTGTGAGGATTCGCTAGCAGAATTATCACGTATCATAGGTACTAAAAATCTTGGAATGAATTGTTTGGTTGGGATTGCCTTTGGTGCTAGAGGTACTAAAGGAGCATTGGCACATTACGAACCAGGATATAACATGATAAACATCACTAAAGAAAAAGGCGATGGTTGTCTTGCTCATGAGTTTGGCCATGCGTTAGATTATAACATTGGCAAGTACTTGGATCAGCATAAATGCTACAACTATCTTTCAGGTGGACGCTCGCTTGCAGTAAATCTAAAAGACAATACAGGTGGCAAAGTACGTAACCTCATGAATGAAGTTGTAAACATAGCAGCAGAAATGATAAAGGATTATCCAGCATCAAATTATTGGAAACGCAGAACCGAAATCTTTGCACGATTATTCGAGCAATATTGCTGTTACAAGCTCAAAACAAAAGGATATAGAGATGCTTTCTTGACTTCTTCATGGATTTTATATGTAGACTGTCCAGTTTATTGGAACGAAAGTAATTTTAAGAAGTTATTGCCTAAAATGGAGAGACTCATTAAATCAATGAAATCTGTAATGAAATGACAAACAACACTAAAATAATTCTCTATTCAATAAGTGCAGCGTCGCTCATTGCAACGCTTGTACTTGTTATTTTATGCTTTAAAAGAATAATGCAAACATTAAGAGGTAATATGGGAGAATCTTATTTTACAATCGACGAATTGTGTCAAAGCGACACTGCCGAAAAGTACAACATTGACAATAGTCCAACACCAGAAGCAAAAGAAAACCTACAAGCACTTATCGACAATGTACTGAATCCAGCTCGCCGAGCTTACGGATCGTACATCAAAGTGAATAGTGGTTATCGTTGTTCAAAGTTGAACGAAAAAGTAGGTGGAGCATCTTCATCACAACACACTAAAGGCGAAGCTGCCGACATTACAGGTGGAAGCATTGCGAACAATAAGAAGATATTTCAAGCAATAGCGGAACTTGGCGTTTACGACCAGCTCATTTGGGAGAAAGGCGGTCAGTGGGTACATGTGAGCTACAAACGAAGTGGGAATAATCGTTTGGCCATGCTCGACTACAACGGTTCATCGTACAAGAACATCAACAACAACTGGCAAAACGTAGTCCTGGCATAAGAAAGGATTTGTTTAAATAACCAAAAAGCGACAAAAAAGTCGCTTTTTTTTGTTTTGTACCCATTCTTGTATTTTTTGTAACTTGTTTTGTATCTTAAATAAGTTGTTAAATATCAATTATTTATAAGAACTTAGACACAAAGGTACAGAAATACAAAATTTTTCCCATAAAATAGCTCTGTTCAAAAATCAGGTGCATTTTCTTTTATAGTCTTTATAAGATTAGGATCTGCGTGGCGTGCATAACGTGTAGTTATACTCAAATCGCTGTGATCTGCATGCTGCATAACAGTAAGAGCTGGTATTCCATTTTGAAGCATGTATGTAATTCCCGAATCACGAAAAGAATAAAGTTGCATTTCTTTTGGTAGTTTAAGTTCTTTTTGAACTTTATACCAATGTTTTCTAAATAGACCTTGATGACATGGCTTTTTACTTGGCTGAAGATCTGAACCAAATAGATAATATGTTTTAGGAAAGCGTTCAAGGTTGAGTTTTTTTAGTTTGTCAATTAAGCTCATCGATAGCGTGGAGTAGCGTTCGTGATGATTCTTTGCATTGTCAGCAGGAATTGTAATAAACCCTTTATCCAGATGGATATGTTCAAGGCGAATCATATTTATTTCTTTGGGGCGAATTAAAGAGGTAAATATCAATTCCAGGACTATTAAGAATTGTGGATTTTCATCTGTTAGAAAAGTACTAATAGATTGTCGAGTTTCATTAGGTATAAGAATCCGTTGTTTATCTTGTTTCTTTTTTCTTTTAATGGTAGCAAATGGATTTTCTTTAATGTAATTCCTTTCAAGAAACCAATTGAATACAGAATTTGCCAATTTTAATTGATTGTTGTATGAATTTGCGTTTAAATTTCTTTCTTCAAAAACATAGTCCATGTACTTCATCGCTAAAATGTGATTAAATGTACTTGCATACATTTTTGGATTTATTTTATCCACCCATTTTGTGAAGATTACAACAAAAGAGTTGTAGGATCTCATTGAATTTTCTCTTAATTCTTTCGATTTGTTGTTTAAAAAATGGTTACAAGCATCTTTCAGTGTAACATATAAGTTAGAGTTTTCTTCCTGAAGAAACGGATTCCAGCCAGATATTAATTTTGTGTTAATATGCAAAATCAGGTCTTGGCAATATCTTCTTGCCTCTTTTTTGCTCGAAAAGCGTTTGATAATTCGATTGACTTTTATCTGTTTCCTTTCCAGGCGTTCTGTTTGGGGATTTATGCAATAATACTCAATTCTCCAATCTGAACCATACTCTTTCAGTTGTGCTGGAAGATACGTAACAGAGTTAGCAAACGTAAAAGATGGGAAATTTTGTAAAGACATTTTTTTTTATTGCCGAATAAATTCAGCAATAAAATTGTGTCGTTTTTGTGGCGATTGATTTCTGATTTTTCTTAAAAAACCGTTGTAAATACCTTTTTATCAATCGTTTATTTTGCTTTGTTGCCCCACAAGGACTCGAACCCTGACATACAGAACCAGAATCTGCTGTGCTACCATTACACAATAGGGCAATTCAATTTACAATGCAAATATAACGCAACTTTTTTTAATTATGAATCTGATGGTGGAATATTTTTGTTTCTCGTAGGAAAAACTTCATCTTGTTTCACTATATTTGCCAAACAATTTGCCCTCATAGTTTAATGGATAAAATGGAGGATTCCGGTTCCTTTGATTACGGTTCGATTCCGTATGAGGGTACAAAAAATGCCTTAGTTGTTTAGCTTTCCTTACCTTTTTCAGGAGAAAAATTCCAACACTTCTTCCTCTGTAGGTTGTTCTACCTTTGCGCCTTGTGCAAGATAAAACTCGCGATTCGTAGCAAGAATAACGATGTATTTCTCGCTATCTCTCGGCGTCACTTTGATAAATCTTTTTAAGTTCATAATTGATAATTATTTTAATAATAAGCAAATAAAGTTATTTATTTGATAATTGCAAAAAAACAAAGAAAAAAGTTTTTGACATATTTATTTTTTTGTAGTTTTGCTATATGATTTCACGTGAGATTTTTAGGCAATGCGGAGAAGATTTAGGGTTTCATTTTAATAGGAATGGAATTGCCCTCGTTCTTGACAAAAAAGACAAAGCGAAAATGAAACGTGACATTTCCGCTATTGCTCGTGATATGAATAACGTAATTAAAAAAAGAGGGTATTTTTATAAATAATTTTTGTATATTTGCAATATGAACAACCCCGTTTAGCCTCGGTGCGAGTGGTGTGAACCACTGGTGCTTTAATGCTAAACGGGATTGTTTATTTAGAAAATAAAAGTTTGTATTCTTTCTTTATCCTTATTTATGATGCAAACAACTTTTTTTATAAAAGCATTTCGATTATTATTGTTTTGAAATTCTACATATTGCTTGTACCCTTCAATTACTTTTTCTTTACTATACATTTTAGGATCGTGAAAGTATAAGCAAACTGATTCAACTTTTTCTGTTGGATATTCTTTCAGAAATTTCTTTATTTGTTTATTCTTTGCGTTTAATGCATTTCTATATGTATCACATTCTTGCGTAATTGAACGAATATCTATCTTTTCTCCGTTCAATTTTATGTCTAACGCTGGTGCTTCTGTCCCATTTGCTCTTTTTATTCCCTCCTGTAATAGTATCGCAGAATTTCCCTCTTTGAAGAGGATGTTTTGGCATTCTTTTTCTAATTCTGTACTTGTTATTTTTTCATCAAAAAATGTTTCTTCTTTTGTTGCAGAATGCTTAATATGCCCCACGTGCGTTGCTTTCATACCGCCTTGTTTGTTCGTCTTTACATCGGTATAATCAGGGTTGTTTCTGTATGGCAATGCTTCTTTTTCGTTTTTCGGCACTGCTTCTTTTGCCACAGGTACGAGCTGGTGTCGGCAGTTCCACCCTCCGCAGTTCACTTGGAAATTCTGCTCATTTGTTCCCTCTATCATTCCTTTGGGCAGTCCCGTTTTCTCATAAATCTCGCACTGGTGTCCGTCAATCTCGCCTTTAAGAATGGTTTTAATCTCACTCTTGTGTATGTACCGCTTTTCGGTCAAATGCTCGCAAAACTCTCGTGTGGTTTCAATGTTGCTACCCACGTACTCAAACCATTCAAGCCCCAAATCATCTGTCAAGATTTTGTTGTTCTCCCCTGCATATTGGCTTATGGCAGTAGTGGCGTAAGTGTTTGCGTACTTCGATAACGCACCGCTCCCTTTGTCTGTTGCGGTCAGATGTTCGTGTAGTTCTTTTGTCAAGTCGGCATACTTCGCTCCACTCGTTACGGCACGGAGAAGAATGTCGTTTATCTTATCCGTTACACTTGCCTGTAACCCTGCACCCGTAAGGTTGGTGATCGTGTTATCAATGGCAATTTGTTTCATCAAGGCGTATTTCTTTGTGTGTGGCACGGTTTGCGTGATTGTGGCAAAATTGTTGGTAAGTTTTTGTTGTTTTATTTATAGGTATTTTTAGTTGTTTTCATTATCTTTGCAAGAATTTTAGCAATAATTTTTTATTAAAAATAATACTACAATGGCAAAAGAAAAAAAGTTTATCACTTGTGATGGAAATCAGGCAGCCGCACATATTTCGTATATGTTTTCGGAAGTAGCTGCTATTTATCCTATCACACCGTCATCAACAATGGCTGAGTATGTTGACGAGTGGGCTGCTCAAGGTCGTAAAAACATTTTTGGCGAAACAGTCCTTGTTCAAGAAATGCAATCGGAAGGTGGAGCAGCAGGTGCTGTGCATGGCTCTTTGCAAGCAGGAGCATTGACAACAACTTATACGGCTTCTCAAGGTTTGCTGCTTATGATACCAAACATGTACAAAATAGCAGGAGAATTCCTTCCTTGCGTATTTCATGTTTCTGCACGTACGTTAGCATCGCATGCACTTTGTATTTTTGGCGACCATCAAGATGTGATGTCAACTCGTCAAACTGGATTTGCAATGTTGGCAGAAGGTTCGGTGCAAGAGGTAATGGATTTATCAGGTGTGGCTCATTTAGCAACTATCAAATCGAGAGTTCCATTTTTGAACTTCTTCGATGGATTCCGTACATCACACGAAATTCAAAAAATAGAAATGCTTGAAAATGAAGATTTAGCACCGCTTATTGATCAACAAGCATTAGCAGAATTCCGTCAACGAGCTTTGTCTCCCGAACATCCTGTTGCTCGTGGTATGGCTGAAAATCCAGATACATTCTTTGCTCATCGTGAATCATGTAACTCTTACTATGATGCAGTGCCTGCAATTGTAGAAGAATACATGGATAAGATTTCTGAAATTACAGGACGTAAATATGGATTGTTTAATTATTATGGAGCCGATGATGCAGAACGTGTGATTATTTTGATGGGTTCGGCAACCGAAGCTGCTCGTGAAGCTATTGATTATTTGGTGTCGAAAGGCGAAAAAGTAGGTATGGTTTCAGTTCATTTGTATCGTCCGTTCTCTGCAAAACATTTCTTGGCTGCAGTTCCTGCTACAGCAAAACGTATTGCTGTGCTTGACAGAACAAAAGAGCCGGGAGCAAATGGCGAACCACTTTATCTTGACGTTAAAGAATGTTTCTACGGGAAAGAGAATGCTCCTCTTATTGTTGGCGGACGTTATGGATTAGGTTCTAATGATACAACTCCTGCACAAATAATTTCAGTTTACGAAAATTTGGCATTGCCACAACCCAAAGATCATTTTACGTTAGGAATAGTTGATGATATTACATTTACATCATTGCCTAAAAAAGAAGAAATTGCTCTTGGTGGCGAAGGTATGTTTGAAGCGAAATTCTACGGACTTGGAGCTGATGGAACTGTAGGTGCAAACAAAAATTCAGTAAAAATCATTGGAGATAATACAAACAAACATTGTCAAGCATATTTCTCTTACGACTCTAAAAAATCGGGTGGTTTCACTTGTTCGCATTTGCGTTTTGGTGATGCTCCTATTCGTTCGACCTATTTGGTAAACACTCCTAATTTTGTGGCATGCCACGTACAAGCATATTTGCGTATGTATGATGTAACTCGTGGTTTGCAAGAGAATGGTACTTTCTTGTTGAATACAATTTGGGAAGGTGAAGAACTCGCAAAAAATTTACCAAACAACGTTAAACGTTATTTCGCACAGAAAAATATTAAGGTTTATTATATCAATGCTACAAAGATTGCACAAGAAATAGGTTTAGGAAATCGTACAAATACGATTCTTCAAAGTGCTTTTTTCCGTATTACGGGTGTTATTCCTGTAGATTTGGCAATTGAACAGATGAAAAAATTTATTGTGAAATCGTATGGTAAGAAAGGCGAAGATGTAGTAAATAAAAACTATGCTGCTGTTGATCGTGGTGGTGAGTATAAAGAATTGGTAATTGATAAGGCTTGGGTAAATTTAGCTGACGAAGAGATTGTTGCAAATAACGATCCTGCATTTATCAATGAAGTTGTACGTCCAATTAATGCTCAAAATGGTGATTTGCTTCCTGTTTCAGCATTTAAAGGCATTGAAGACGGAACATGGCCTCAAGGAACTTCTGCTTACGAAAAACGTGGTGTTGCCCCATTTGTTCCAACATGGTCGGCTGAAAACTGTATTCAATGTAACAAATGTGCGTTTGTATGTCCTCATGCATGTATTCGTCCGTTTGTGCTTGATGAAAATGAGGTAAAAGGATTGAATGCAACAACACTTGAAATGAAAGCTCCTGCTGCAATGAAAGGTATGCATTTCCGTATTCAAGTTGGAGTAATGGATTGCTTGGGTTGTGGAAACTGTGTTGACGTTTGTCCTGGTAATCCAAAGGCTGGAGGACCTGCATTGAAAATGGTTCCATTGGAAGGCGAATTGGCAGAAGCTGCTAATTGGGATTATTGCGTTAAAAATGTTAAGAGCAAACAAGATTTAGTTGATATTAAATCTAATCCTAAAAATTCACAATTTGCAACTCCGTTGTTTGAATTCTCAGGAGCTTGTTCTGGTTGTGGAGAGACTCCTTATGTTAAGTTGATTTCACAATTGTATGGTGATAGAGAGATTGTTGCCAATGCAACAGGTTGTTCGTCAATTTACTCTGGATCAATACCATCAACTCCATATACAACAAATGAAAAAGGACAAGGACCTGCTTGGGCAAATTCGTTGTTTGAAGATTTTTGCGAATTTGGTTTGGGTATGACTTTAGCAAACAAAAAAATGAAAGCTCGCTTGACCGATTTGATGACTAAAGCACAATCTTGTACTTGTTGTTCTGATGAATTAAAGGCGTTGATGAATGAATGGATTGAAAAACAAGAAGATGCTGATGCAACTAAAGTTTTGGCTCCACAAATAGTAGAGGCTTGTAAAGCATGTGAGTGCGATACTTGTAAGGCTATTTTAGAGTTAAGTCATTTCTTGGTAAAACGTTCGCAATGGATTATTGGTGGTGATGGTGCTTCGTATGATATTGGTTACGGAGGATTGGATCATGTAATTGCTTCAGGCGAAGATGTAAATATCCTTGTACTTGATACCGAAGTTTATTCGAATACGGGAGGACAATCGTCAAAAGCTACACCTCTTGGAGCTATTGCAAAATTTGCTGCTTCGGGTAAACGTATTCGTAAGAAAGATCTTGGTATGATTGCTACAACTTACGGATATGTATATGTTGCTCAAATAGCTATGGGTGCAGATCCTGCACAATGCTTGAAAGCTATTCGTGAAGCAGAGGCTTACCCTGGTCCTTCTTTGATTATTGCTTATGCTCCTTGTATCAATCATGGTTTGAAGAAAGGTATGGGTAAAGCTCAAGCAGAAGAGGCTGCTGCTGTCGCTTGTGGTTATTGGCATTTGTGGCGTTATAATCCTGCTTTAGAGGAAGAAGGAAAAAATCCTTTCACACTCGATTCGAAAGAACCTAATTGGGAAAATTTCCAAGAGTTCTTGAAAGGAGAAGTTCGTTTTGCTTCAGTAATGAAACAATATCCTCAAGAAGCGGAAACATTGTTTAATGCGTGCGAAGAAATGGCAAAGAAACGTTATCAAAGTTATATTCGTATGACTAAAATGGAATTTTAAGAAGAAAATTCTGTAATACATAAAAAGCCGAAATTTTTAAAATTTCGGCTTTTTTTATAATTTAGAGAATTAATAGTCTCTTTTTTCTGCTCTGAAAGTTGATGCTGGTAAATTTGCTTTGTTTACTAAATTAGCTCTTGTATAGGGTTGCCATGCATAGCGAACAAATTTTGGATTTTTCACCTTCTTTGTTTTTACTTTTACTTTATTGCGACTGATAGTAGCTTCAGCAGGATAAAAAATCCCATCTTCGCCAGCTAACTCAAATGTACGCAGTGGCTCATTGTCCGAAGTATGCAAATCTTCGTCGTATTCGAAAGAAATTACTACCTCTGAATTTGAGAATTTTGCTTCTTTAAATAAAGGTCCTGATGGTATTATTTTTTTGTATTCATAGGTTTTATTTAGAGCCCAAGCTGCTAATCGATCGCCAATTTCTTTTTTTTGTCGAGGATGAACATCGAGTGAATCGCCACAATCAGAAGAAACTGCCATTCCAGAGAAAGGAATTTCGTCTAATAAAAGGCGTTGACTATTGCGGAACCACGTCCACGAAGGGCGGTTTAAACTTGAAAGTTGTACAAAATAGAATGGCATTTCTGCGTTTCCCCAGTTTCTTCGCCAACTTTCTATAAGCATTTTAAATAATTTTGAGTGTGAATCGCAATTATGAGCATTCGATTCTCCTTGATACCAAATAGCTCCTTTTATTGGAAATTTAGCAAGTGGTTCAATTGCAGATTCGTATAAATAGCAAGGATGATAAGGATGGCGTTGTGCAGAATTTGTTGATTTTTTTATGTTTAAAGCTGCTCTTTCGCGTACCCAATCTTGTACAAAGTCATTTTTTGACCAATTACGCAATATAGCAGGAAATTCTTTTTCTATGGTTCTTCTATCGATCCATGATTCGGTAGGTGATCCGCCTACTGCATTGCAAATCAGACCGATAGGAATATTTAGGCTGTCATGTAAAACTTTCCCGAAATAGTAGGCTACTGCTGAAAAATTTTGTGCGGTAGTTGGTTGGCAGATTTCCCATGTATTCTTTGCAAAATATTTCAGCATATTTATAGAATCGAGAGCTGCTGCATCCCATTCATTGATATCGGTGTGCCAACGTGCTTTCATATTATAAAAGCGAATGTTTGGATTCATTGCGTTAGCAATGGTGTTCTCTGCATTAGCACTTTGGTTGAGTTGAAATTCCATATTCGATTGTCCAGAGCAAAGCCAAACTTCACCTGCTAAAACGTTTTTAAAGGTTAGTGTTTTTTTCTTTGTAGAAATTGTTAGGGTATAAACATTTGTTGCTTTTAGAGGTTTGAGTCTTACTTCCCATTTCCCGTTTGATGCGGTAGTAGTTTTTTGTTTTTGATTACCAATTTCTATGGTAACTTTTTCGTTAGCATCAGCCGTTCCGCATATTGTAATAGGTTGGTCGTGTTGTAAAATCATATTATCAGAATAAATCTCAGGCATTTTTAATCCTCCAAAATCACCAGTTATGTTTTGATAAACTGTTTTTGCCAAAATTTCTGCACCAGCCTCGTTCGGATGCAATGCATCGGGAATGAGGTTTGGATAAGGTAACATAGGCTCATAGAAATCAATTAATTGAACATCTTTTGCTGTATTTGCAATAGATATAATTGCTTGTTGAATTTCGTCGTGCCAAAGTCTTGTGCCAGAATCGAATCGGTGATGTTGATGTCCGATAGGAGTCATTTTTGCAATAAGAATACGACATTTTTTGTTTACTGTTCTGAAAGTATCAATCAACGCATAATAATTGCTAATGAATTCGTCGCGATAATTTGGCCAATTGCGAGGGTCGGTATCGTTGATGCCTAAATGAATAACTACAATATCAGCCTCAAAGTCTAAAGCTTTTTTAAATTCTATTTGGTTGATATAAGGCAAATGTCCTTTACGCAAAAGAGTTGCTCCTGATTTTCCAAAGTTACCTACTTCGTATTTATCTCCTAACATACGTTGTAGCTGTGCGGGATAAGAGTCGTAATTTCGATTGCTGATACCCATACCATAGGTGATGCTATTGCCTACACAAGCAACTTTTGTAATACTCACTGCATTTAAGCAGATGAAAAACGAAAAAAGTAGAATAGTGAGTTTTTTCATAGTTTTAAAATTTTTTATTGCATTCGAAAGAGAATCCTTCGAGTTCGCTAATTGTATCAATAAAATGTTCATCAAGTTTAATTTTTTTCTTAGATCTTAATGCTACTGTTTTTTTTATATTCGAATCTTTTACTTCAAAAAATAAAGATACATCGCCTTTATTTTCGTTAACTAACGTAGATAATATATTTGTAGAAAGAGAATTGATGCTTTCTGTATTTGTTTTGATTACGATGTTTGTGATTAGTTTTTCGTAAACATCTTCAAGCAATTGAATTTCTGTGATTTTAGTTTCCCATTCTTTCGGTTTATTGTCATCTTTTTTCGCAAATTTCCAATCAGAACCACGTTCTTGTACCTTCCCTTTTATCAATAAGAAAAAGTCTTTTTTCAAAAATTTACTATAATCAGCATAATCTTTTCCAAATAAAGGAAATTCGAATAAGTCAGAATAGTCTTCCAATGTCAGAATTGCAAAATTTTGATCACGTTTGGTTTTTCCCTCGCGTATGGCAACAACCATTCCACCGACTGTAAATTCGTAGTTTTGTTGTGAATTTTTTAGTTCGGTAAGTTTTGTTAATGGAATACAACCATAAAGCAGTGGTATTTTGTAACGATCGAGTGGATGCGATGACAAGAAAATTCCGATAAGTTCTTTCTCTTTGTTAAGTTTGTCTAATAACGAAAATTCTTCTGCTTTAGGGATTTCAGGTTTTGCTATTTCAATTTCTTCAAAACCTCCAAAAAGAGAATTTTGATTTTGTTGCTTGTCTTGCTTGTAACGGTTGCCGTAGTTAATAAGCGAATCAATTACGATTTCACTTTTTTTGTTTGTAGTAAAAAATTGTTCACGAGTGAGATCATTTTGTGCATCGAAGCAGCCCGCATAGGCCATACTTTCGATTGCTTTTCTATTGCAAGCACTTAGATTGACTCGTTCTACGAAATCGAAAATGTTTTTGTAAGCTCCATTTTTGTTACGTTCGTTTACAATTGCTTCAACTGCACCTTCGCCGACACCTTTTATTCCTCCCAATCCAAAACGAATTTCGTGAGCTTTGTTTACGGTAAAATTCAATTCAGATTCATTCACGTCAGGACCTTTAACGGCAAGTCGCATCGATTTGCATTCGTCCATGAGTTTTGTAACTTCTTTTATATCGTCTTTACTTCGAGTTAGGCAAGCCGCCATAAATTCGGCAGGGTAGTGAGCTTTTAAATAGCCTGTTCGGTAGGCGACCCACGCATAGCAAGCCGAATGCGATTTGTTGAAAGCATATTCTGCAAATTTTTCCCAATCAGCCCAAATCTTTTCTAAAACGTCAGGATTGTGTCCGTTTTTTTTGCCTCCTTCTATAAATTTAGGTTTTAGATCATCAAGCATAGCCTTGATTTTTTTCCCCATTGCTTTTCGTAGGGAGTCGGCTTGCCCACGAGTAAAACCTGCTAACAATCGGCTCAATAGCATCACTTGCTCTTGATAGACAGTTACTCCATAGGTATTTTTTAAATATTTTTCCATAATGGGAATGTCGTATTCTATAGGCTCTAATCCATGTTTACGACGGATGAATTGTGGAATATAATCCATCGGACCTGGGCGATATAAGGCGTTCATTGCAATTAAGTCGTCAATACGGCTTGGTTGCAATTCTCGTAAGTATTTTTTCATTCCTGCCGATTCAAATTGGAAGATTCCGGTTGTTTGTCCGTTACAGAAGAGTTTATAAGTCTTTTCGTCATCGAGAGGAATAGCGTCAATATCAATTTCTATTCCTTGCGATTTTTTTATGTTAGCGAGTGTTTCTTTTATGATTGATAAGGTTTTTAACCCAAGGAAATCCATTTTTATCAATCCTACCGATTCTACTACATGTCCATCGTATTGGGTTACTACAACACGATTTTTACTTTCACGATCTTCGATCGTACAGATAGGAGCAAATTTTGTTAAATCGTCAGCACCGATAATAACTCCACACGCATGAATGCCTATTTGGCGGTTAGTATCTTCTAGCTCGCTGGCATAAGTGAGCATAGAGGAAATATTTTGATCGTCACCATTGAGCTGGCTTTTCAATTCTGGAATGTACTTGTAGCAATTTTTTAGATTTACTTTTGGCGATTTCCCTTTTTCGTCTTTTATGTCATCAGCGAATTTTTTGTCAGGAATATAACTTTTTAATTCATTTACTTTATTGAGTGATACTTTTTGAATACGTCCTACATCGGCAATTGAAGATTTTGCAGCCATTGTGCCGTATGTAATGATGTGTGCAACTTTATCTTTGCCATATTTTTTTGTTACCCAATCGAGTACAGCTCCACGACCGTCGTCGTCGAAATCAATATCGATATCGGGTAATGATATTCTATCAGGATTTAAGAAACGCTCGAAAAGCAAATCGTATTGTAGTGGATCGATATCAGTGATTCGCAAGCAATAAGCTACAACCGAACCTGCGGCCGAACCACGCCCCGGACCAACAGAAACCCCTAATTCTTCGCGAGCGGCACGAATATAATCTTGTACGATAAGAAAATAACCGGGGAATCCCATCGTTTTCATAATGTGTAGTTCGAACTTGATTCGTTCGTTTTGTTCATCGTTGAGTGTGTCTCCATAGCGTTTTTTTGCTCCTTCCCAAGCAAGTTTTGCTAAATAGTCGGCTTCTAATTTTATACGATAAAGTCGGTCGTAACCACCAAGTTTTTTTATTTTTTCTTCTGCTTGTTCTTGAGAGAGTACAACTTCGCCGTTTTCGTTACGAGTAAATTCGTCAAACAACTCTTGTTGTGAGAATTTCTGTCGATATTCTTCTTCTGTAGCAAATTCGGTAGGAATATCGAATTTTGGCATTATAGGAGCGCTGTCAATACTATAAAATTCTACCTTTTCGACAATTTCTTGCGTATTACTCAAGGCTTCTGGTATATCAGAAAAAATAGCCGCCATTTCTTCAGGAGATTTTAGCCATTCCTGCTTGGTGTAGTGCATACGATCAGGGTCGTCGAAGTCTTTTTGCGTACTGAGGCAGATTAGGCGATCGTGTGCTTCGCTGTGTTCTTCTTCTACGTAATGTACGTCGTTTGTAGCAATAAGTTTAATATTATATTTTCGAGCTAATTTTATAAGTTCTTCGTTGACATATTTTTGCTTGTCGTAGGTGTCAACAGCCGCATTTGGTTTATCTGTTTTGTGGCGTTGGAGTTCCAAATAATAATCGTCTCCAAAAAGATTTTTGAACCAACGAACAGACTCTTCTGCTCCAGCAAGGTCGTTTTTCATAATTTTTTGAGGAACTTCGCCTCCCAAACATGCCGAGCAACATATCAAATCTTCGTGATATTTTTCAAGAGAGCGATGATCTATTCGTGCATTAAAATAGTAGCCATCGGTGAAGGCTAACGAGCTGAGCTTACAAAGGTTTTTGTACCCGTTCTTGTTTTTTGCTAACAATATAAGGTGCCAACCACGATGTTTTTTATGCCCTGGCAATATCTCTTCATCAAAATTCTCGTGAGCACAATATGTCTCAATTCCAATAATTGGTTTGAATGGGACAAAATCTGCTACTTTTTGCTTTAACTCGATTAGTTTCTTTTCGAGTTCTGCACGTTTTGTAGCATCATTTTCTTTTTTGATTTCTTCTTCGCATGCTTTTAGGTCTTTTTTGGGTTTGCTATTTACTTTTCCACAATAGTCAACAAATTCTTTAATGCCAAACATATTTCCGTGGTCAGTTAGAGCTATTGCATTCATACCTGTGCGTAGGCATTTATCTACTAAATCAGGAATCTTTGACATTCCGTCAAGAATAGAAAAATGCGAGTGAACGTGTAGATGTGTAAATTTCATATATAAAGTTTCTTATTTTATTCTTAATATTTTGCTGAAAAGAAAAAGCTTAGTGTGATGCTTTTTACTTTTTCGGTATGTTACGAAAATAGTGTATTTTATCGTTCCTGAAAAAAATATTCTCTAAAACTTATCAACAAATTTTTGAAGAAAGTTTTTCTGTTGTCGTTCTATCATTTTAAATATTTAGCCATATATTTGCAGAGCAAAGTTCTTACGCTGGGGTGTGAGGGTTGGGAATAATCTCAAAGTTCCCTTGCATTTTACCCAAAGAGAACTTTGTAGACATATAAAAAAGGCGTTTATTGACGCTTGCACGCAATCAAGCACGCGATGAAAATATGCTTGTCCGCCACGAAATTGTTACTATCAGAAAATAAGAACGAAATCTTTCTTTTGAATTTTCAATATACATTTATGCGTAAATACATTATACTATTATTTCTACTATTTTCTGCGATTACTTCTTTTGCTGAAAATGCCTCTAATATCCGTGTGCGACAGGAGGGGAAAGCGATTGTCGTTACGTATGACTTGAGCAAAAACTCAGTTGTACGTTTGCTCATGGCATCGGGTAACTCCACCCAATATACTGAACTCAAAGCTGTTACTGGCAATGTGGGTAAAGGTGTGTCTGCTGGTAAAGACCGTCAAATTGTATGGAAGCCATTGGATGAGTATGAGGAATTTATTGCTCGAGGAGTGCGCTTTAAGGTGGAAACGATGGATAGTTATGATTATTATTCACAAAATGCGAAGATAAGAACTCTTGTCCTGGGGCAGGTGGGCATTCCTGTAACATCGCAATTAAATTATGGCGTAAAGATAGGACAAGTCTATAATTACGCTTTTGGTTGGTATGTAAATGGGCGATCGAACTTTAACTTTACTCCTGCTGAATTGACATGTAATGCAGGAGGATATATAGATGGCGAAAGGCCATTCTATTCTGGAAACAGATCGATTACTTATTATATCATCAATGCAGGCTTACTTATGGCATGCCCGATTTCTGATAATATGTTTAATACATTTGGGATGTATATTGGTGGCGGATATGGAAAACGTGAATTTAAATGGGAAACTACAGATGGTTTGTGGGTAAAAGATTTCGCCCATACTGGATTTAGTGGGAACTTGGGTTTCTTGTTTAGCATTTATGGCGTAACATTTGAATTCGGAGTGAATACAATCAATTTTGAATGGTGTGAATTGGAAGCAGGTATTGGTTTTATGTTTTAATTGGAGAAAAAGGAAATGAAAAAGATACATTTATTCATAGTAATATTGATTACTTTTAGTTTGAGTGCTTTATTCGTTGCATGCGATCCAGAGATATCTCCGACTACAATTTCTGTAGAGAACGAGCAAATTACTCCATCGGGTACATTTGCAATTGTACAATGTAATTTTGATACGTATGCAACATTGCTTAATGTTTATGTACAATATGCAACTACAAAAGATTTTTCGAAATACGTGGAATTAGAAATGATACAAGAAAATGGAATGTATATTGCAATTTTAGAAGACTTACAGCTTACCACCACATATTATGTCCGTTATGTTATGTCTAATACCTATTCTTCTGCAAAGATAGAGGATATTCGTTCATTCCAGACTTTATCACAAGATTCTATTGTAGTGACATGTCCTGAGATAATTAACTATAATTCCCACTCCGAGAATAGGGATATTACATTTATTGGTTATGTGGTTGAAGATGAATGGATTAGTGTAACAGAGCGGGGTGTGGTATATAGTAGAAATCAAAATCCGACAATTTTGGATAATAAACTAGTAAGTGGTAGCGGTGCGGGGATGTTTACTTGCAATCTTACTCTCCCAAATTATAATTATTATTTAGGCACCTACTTTTTTCGTGCGTATGTCATCCATCAGAATGGTATAAGTTATGGTGAACAAAAAAACTTTACAACGCCGTAAATTAGGATTTGTTTCTATAGACAATATAAGATTGTATCTTACCCCAAAAATAGAGAGAACTTGTTTTCTGTGAATAATGTGGGGTTCTGTATCCCTGAGGTCGTAAAATAGGAGATGCAAGATTTAAATATAAATTTATGGTGAAACAAAATTCAAAGTATATGAAACAAGTAATATTTGTTATTTTAGGACTATTGCTGTGTAGCAATCTCCTTGCTCAATCCAACATCAGCCAACCAATGGACTTCTATATCAAGAAGGAAGTACTGCTACCTTTGTTAGATATAGTGCCAGGTTCGGTAAAGTTTATTGATGCAGACAACAACAATGTTATAGATGCCAATGAGGCATGCAAAATCCAATTTACCATCGTTAACTCAGGTCGTGGTGATGGCTATGGTTGCGTAGCTCGGGTGAGTGCTGAGGGTACAACGCAAGGCATTCAAGTAAAAGATGTTACTTTGCCTGTTCTCCCCATAGGGCAGAAATACTTGGTGGATGTGCCTATTAAAGCCAACCAACACACCATGACGGGCGAGATGGCGCTGGATATCTATGTGGATGAGCCTAATGGTTTTGGCACGGAACATATTAAGTTCACCATTGGTACACATAAGTTAAAAACTCCATTTGTGAATGTGGTAAGTTACAAAGTATCAGGTTCTGCTTCTGGCATATTGGAGCGCCGCAAGCCCTTTAATTTGCAAGTGATTGTGCAAAATACCGATCAAGGCGAGGCACAAAATGTGAAGGTAGATATCACTATACCTGATAATGTAAACCGTATTGGTGGAGAAACAGAGTATGTGACAATCGCTTCGCTCAAAGCAGGAGAGAGCCGCTTATTGGAATATGAACTTATCGCTAATCAAGAAGCTGCTGAACAAATGAATGTTCAAATTGCACTATCTGAAAAACATGGTAAGTATGCAGAGAATGCCAATATTCCCCTACAGTTTGGTCAGTATATTGGTAGTAGCATTGCAATGGATGTGGAACGCCATGATCACGAAATTGAGATAACACGTAAAAGGCTAATATCCGAGGTGGATGAAAATATCCCTGTATCTAACCAAAGGAATGCTAATACATTTGCTTTGATTATTGCTAATGAGAAGTATGAATCTGTTGCTTCTGTACCTTATGCACTCAACGACGGAAATATATTCCGCGAGTATTGTCTCAAAACTTTGGGTGTGAAACATGTGGAATACCTGCAAAATGCTACCCTCAATAACATAAAACAAAAAGTCAATTGGTTGCAAAATGTCTGCAAAGTATATGAAGATGTACAGATTATCTTCTATTATGCAGGTCATGGTATTCCTGACGAAAAAAGTCGTACGTCGTACTTGCTTCCAGTAGATGGAATTGGAAATGATGTTACTACAGCTTATAAGTTGGACGATCTTTATACAGCATTGGGTACGATTTCCGCTAAAAATGTAACAGTATTTATGGACGCATGTTTTTCTGGTAGTAAGCGTGAGGAAGGTATGTTGGCTTCTGCACGTGGTGTGGCTATCAAAGCCAAAAGTGGTATGCCACAAGGTAATATGGTGGTCTTCTCTGCGGCACAAGGTGACGAAACTGCTTATCCTAACAACGAGGAAAAACATGGTATGTTCACTTATTTTTTGCTAAAGAAACTGCAAGAGACAAAAGGAGATGTCACTTTACAGGAGTTAGGCGAATATATCAAAACCAATGTGAGCCAACAATCTATTCTGCTTAATGGCAAATCGCAAACCCCTTGTGTTACACCGTCAGCCATATTAGGCGAAGAATGGAAAATTTGGAAAATGAGGTAATGATTGAAACTGAAAAAGCAAGAAATCTTTTTTCTTGTATTTTTTTTGAGAAATCACCAATTGCAGAAAGGATTCTTTATCAGATTGGCATTGTAGTAGCGTACATCGTTGGTTACTTCTTCGGCAATGAAATCGGGTTTTTCGAAAGTGGACGACTCGCTTTCAAGTTCTATTTCTGCAACAACTAACCCTGTGTTTTCGCCAAGAAATTCATCTATTTCCCATGTATAGCCTCGGTAGGGAAATCTGTATCGATATTTTTCGATAGTAGGGTGCAGGCATACCGATTGTAGCATTTTTTTTGCATCGTCAACGGGAATTTCGTATTCAAATTCATCGCGTGAAAATCCGATGGCGGCATTTTTTATTGTAATAAAGGCTTTTTCTCCATAAATACGTACACGCACTACACGTTCTTTTTCGGCACAAATATATCCTTGATGGATGTACGTGCGTTCGCTATGTTGGCGATAGTCAGCGTTTTTTACTAAAAATTTTCTTTCAATCTCGATAGCCATATATTGTGTATATGATAATGGAATGCAAAGATAGTTTATTTGTTAAAAAAGAGTTATAATTTTTTTTGAAGTATCTTTGTGCATTAAACCAAAAACGATGTCGCCAACCGTACTTCTTTTTATTCTGTTTGGTTATTTTGTGTTGTTGATAATGACATCGTGGTTTGCTGTACGAAATCATACCAATAACGCCTCGTTTTTTACTGCCAATCGTCAATCGCCATGGTATCTTGTAGCGTTTGGAATGATTGGGGCTTCGGTGTCAGGCATCTCGTTTGTGTCTGTCCCCGGAATGGTAGGCGAAAGTCAGTTTACGTATTTACAAATGGTGTTAGGCTTTTTTGTTGGCTATTTGATTGTTGCGTATTTGCTTTTACCGCTTTATTATCGTTTGCGTTTTACGAGTATTTATGAATTTCTTCAACAACGATTTGGAAATTCGACGTACAAAATCGGATCTTTGTTTTTTATAGTTGCCAAGCTTGTTGGGTCAGCTTCGAAACTATATGTTACGATGTTGGTTTTGCATCAGTTTTTATTTTCGAAATGGGATATACCTTTTGTTGTTGTCGCAGTAATTTTTGTTTTTTTTATTTGGGTTTATACGCATCGAGGTGGAATCCGCTCGCTTGTTTGGACGGATTGTTTGCAAACATTTGTGCTGCTTTTGTCTCTAATTTTTATTGTGAAAGATGTTTTTCTTCAGCTAAATCTTACACCACAAATGTTGTACGAAAAGTTGTTGAAAAGTCCAGAATGTCGTGTTTTTGTGTTTGATGATTGGCATACTCCAAAAAACTTTTTTAAGCAGTTTTTTAGTGGCATTTTTGTTGTCGTTGTGATGACGGGTTTGGATCAGGATATGATGCAGAAAAACTTGACTTGCAAGTCGTTGAAAGATGCTCAACGCAATATGCTTTCGTATGGTTCGATGTTTTTGCCTGTCAATCTTTTGTTTTTGATACTTGGATTTTTGTTGTTGCTTTTTGTTTCGGAGAATAATATTTTTACACTTGCTACGGGTGATGAATTATTGCCATTTGTTGTGTCTTCGTATTTGGGTGAGTGTTCAGTAATTTTGTTTTTACTTGGTATGATAGCAGCTTCTTTCTCGAGTGCCGATTCGGCGTTAACTTCAATAACAACAACGATTTTTGTCGATATGCTTGGAATTAAAAATATCGAAAACGAACGATTCCGACTACGACGAAATGCAATACACGTATTTGTTTGTTTGCTTTTCTTTATCACGATCCTATTTTTCGATTTTGTTAAAAGTAAAAGTGTACTTGACTTGATTTATACGATAGTAGGATATTTGTATGGTCCTTTACTCGGCTTGTATGCTTTTGGGTTATTTTCTCACAGAAAGGTAGAGGATAAAAATATTCCGATTTTAGTTATCGTATCGCCTGTTTTGTGTTATGTATTGAATCTGTTTTTTCAGCGAGTGGTGCTTTACTCGTTTGGTTATGAGTTGTTAATGATAAACGGATTGATTACTTTTGTAGGATTGTTATTGTTGAGTAAATCGAATAAAAATGGAAATAAATACTGCAGAATTTACGATTAGTAATACCGATGTCCGCAAATGTCCTGTCCATACATTGCCAGAATATGCATTTATTGGGCGTTCGAATGTTGGCAAATCATCGTTGATAAATATGCTTTGTAGGCAGAAAGGTTTAGCAAAGACCTCGTCGAAACCGGGGAAAACACTGTTGATAAATCACTTTTTTATAAATCGTTCGTGGTATTTGGTCGATTTGCCCGGCTATGGTTTTGCAAAAATGAGCAAAGATGGACGAGACAAACTCCGCCGAATGATAGAGTCGTACATTCTGATGCGTAAAGAGTTGACAAATCTTTTTGTGTTGGTTGATTGTAGGCACGAACCTCAAAAAATTGATTTGGAATTTATGGAGTGGCTGGGGGTTAGTAACGTTCCGTTTTCGGTAGTTTTTACAAAAGCTGATAAATTGTCAGCTTCGAAATTAAATCTCAATATCGAAAACTACAAACAAAAGCTTTTGGAACAGTGGGAGAGTTTGCCTCCTATTTTTGTTACGTCTTCTGAAAAATGTGTAGGCAAAGAAGATTTGTTGAATTATATTGAAGAAATAAATAATTCGCTTGAATAATATGATGGAAAATAGAAATATGGGGTTTGTGAGAGTAGCAACAGCAGTTCCTGCAATTCGTGTTGCCGATGTAGCATATAATTTAGAGCAAATTGTATCGCTATTGAAATCGGCCGATCACGAACAAGTAGAAATCGTGGTTTTTCAAGAATTGACATTGACGGGATGTACTTGTGGCGATTTGTTTTTTCAACAAACGTTGTTAGAGAAATCTGAACAAGCATTGCAAAAGTTGCTTGATGTTTCTGCAGACTTAAATGTTATTGGCATTGTAGGAATGCCGCTGTTGTTCAATGGCTTGCTTTACAATGTCGCTGTTGTTTTTCATAAAGGACGTATTTATGGTGTTGTGCCAAAAAGTTGTACGCAAAATATTCGAGAAGTGAATGAACAGCGATGGTTTAGCGTTGGTTCTACTATTTCAGAAAACGCAGAAATAAATCTTTGTGGGCAGCAAGTGGTAATTGACTCAAATATGTTGTTTAGAACAAAAACTACGTGTTTTGCTATAGAATTTGGGTCCGACTTGTATGCTGTCGTTTCGCCAAGTTCGTATCATGTTTTAAATGGTGCAGAAATTATATTTAATCTTTCTGCAGTAAGCGAAATGGCAGGTTCGTTTGATTTCGAAAAAAGAATTGAGCAACAAGCTTTGCGATGTATGTCGGGTTATGTTTGTGCTTCTACAGGTTTTGGTGAGTCATCTACTGATTTTGTTTTTGGAGGCAAGACTTTGATTTTTGAAAACGATCAAATGTTAGATTCTACTTCGTGCTTTGAATTAGAAAATAAATTGTCGTTTACGGAAATAGATGTCGATACAATTAGAAATCTACGAAGAGCAAATTCCGCCTTTTGTAGTAGCCAGAGTAATTTGCTTAAGACAGTAAATAATATAGTTTTGATAAATCAACAACCACAATCATTGAAAAACATTTCGAGAAAGATTGATGCTCATCCGTTTGTTCCTTCTGATAAGGAAGAGTTGAATGAAAAATGTGAAAAAACTTTTGCTATTCAAGTGCAAGGATTAGTTACGAGATTGAATCATACACATATACAAAAAGCTGTAATCGGAATTTCTGGTGGATTGGATTCTACTTGGGCATTACTTGTAACGATTGGAGCGTTTGACAAACTTGGTATTAATCGAAAAAATATTATTGCAATAACTATGCCCGGATTTGGAACATCGGAGCGGACGCATACCAATGCGGATAGTTTGATACACAAATTGGGCGTTCAGTTTCGTGAGATAAATATAAAAGCGGCTTGTTTGCAGCATTTTGATGATATTATGCACGATGCATCATGTCATGATGTTACGTACGAAAATGTTCAAGCACGAGAGCGTACGCAAATATTGATGGATGTTGCAAATAAGGAAAGTGCGTTGGTTGTGGGAACAGGTGATATGTCGGAATTAGCTTTAGGTTGGGCGACCTACAATGGCGACCACATGTCAATGTATGGTGTAAATGCAGGTGTTGTCAAAACTCTAATTCTGTATTTGATAAATTGGTATACTCAAGTAGAAAAAATAGACGATTCTATAAAAGAGATTTTGTTGGATATAATAAATACTCCTATAAGTCCTGAATTATTGCCTACGAATGATTGTGGAAAAATAGCACAGAAAACAGAAGATTTAGTAGGACCTTACGAACTGCACGATTTCTTCTTATATCATTTTTTGAAAAATAATAGTTCTCCGCAGAAAATACAATTGCTCGCAGAGAGAGCTTTTGATGGTATATTTGAAAAGAGGGTGATAGAAAAATGGTTGAAAAACTTTTATCAACGTTTTTTTACACAACAATTTAAACGATCTTGTTTGCCTGATGGCCCAAAAGTTGAGTCGATATCACTTTCGCCAAGGGGAGGATTGGTTATGCCAAGTGATGCTTCAAACAACGAATGGTTAAACTTTTTTTAATAAAAATGATGAATAAGCGGAGATTGATAATTCTTTTATTAGTGCTTGTAGTTCTGATAGTAGTATGGCTTTTGCCAACATTGAAATCGCAATCGCCAGCTATTTGTACGGTACAACAAGAAACTTCAGTTGTAGATTTGTCTTCGATAGATTACGAAACAGAAGCATTGCCTATAATAAGTAGTGGGTGTGCTTCACAGCATATCAATCATTCAGCATACACGCTCTCTTATAATAAAGATTACAAAGTGCCAAATTGGGTTTTTTATGAGCTTTTGAGAGAGGAGTTAGCAGGAGAAGCCGAGCGTAGCAATAAATTTCGTCAGGATCCTTTTGTCGCATCTAACGAAAGTGCTACTTTAAAAGATTATCAAAAATCGGGTTATGACAGAGGACACATTGCTCCTGCTGCAGATTTTAATTGGAATGCCGAAGCCAAAGATGAATCGTTTTTTTTGAGCAATATGTGTCCACAACATCCATCGTTTAATCGAGGTATATGGAAATCTTTAGAAGAACTTGTTCGTGATTGGTCGGTACGCGATAGTGCTATTTGTGTGGTTGCAGGTCCTGTGCTACCTATTGATAAAACTGGAGAATTTTATTCGATAGGAGAGGGGCGAGTTTATGTTCCAACGCTTTTCTATAAAATAGTTTTTTCTGCTTTTAGAGAAAAACCTTGTATGATAGGTTTTGTTATGCCAAACGAAAAAAGCAATGCCAATTTACAGTCATTTGTTGTTTCGGTGGATAGCATTGAACGATTAACGCAGATAGATTTTTTTCCTATATTACCTGATAATCTCGAAAATGAAATAGAGTCTTTTGTTGATTTAAATGATTGGTTTTAGTTATGGATTCAACTTTTAATATACATAATACAGCAGAGAGAGAAAATGATTTTGAACAAGCATTACGTCCGTTGAGTTTTGATGATTTTAGCGGGCAAAGTAAAATTGTTGAAAATTTAAAAATATTTGTAATGGCGGCAAAAATGCGTCAAGAGCCACTTGATCATGTTTTGTTGCATGGGCCTCCCGGATTGGGAAAAACTACTCTGTCGAATATCATAGCTAATGAATTAGGCGTAGGTTTTAAAGTTACATCAGGGCCCGTACTTGATAAGCCTGGCGATTTGGCAGGATTACTGACTAATTTGGAACCTAATGATGTTTTATTTATTGATGAGATTCATCGTTTAAGTCCCGTTGTAGAAGAATATCTTTATTCTGCGATGGAAGATTATCGTATAGATATTATGATTGATAAAGGACCGAGTGCACGTTCTGTTCAGATTGAGATAAATCCTTTTACATTAGTTGGGGCAACTACACGTAGTGGTTTGCTTACAAGTCCATTGCGAGCAAGATTTGGTATCAATAGTCATTTGGAGTATTACGATGTAGAAGTGTTGACAAAGATTGTACTTCGTTCGGCAAAAATATTAAACGTAGCTTGCAACGAGCGTGCTGCTACAGAGATAGCTAGTCGTAGCCGTGGCACTCCTCGTATTGCTAATGCTTTGCTACGACGTGTACGCGATTTTGCACAAGTGAAAGGTAACGGAACTATTGATTACGAGATTACTTGTTTTGCTTTGGAGGCATTGAATATAGACCAATATGGATTAGATGAAATTGATAACAAAATCCTTTGTACGATTATTGATAAGTTTAAAGGTGGACCTGTTGGTATTTCTACTATAGCAACAGCTCTTGGCGAAGATGCTGGAACAATCGAAGATGTGTATGAACCATTTTTGATAAAAGAGGGCTTTATGAAACGTACTCCACGAGGACGTGAGGTAACCGAATTGGCTTACCGACATCTTGGAAAAGTGCGTTTAAGTGGAATGGATACGTTATTTTAGTTTTATGAAGCGATTTGTATTATTTATTTCTCTATTGCTTATTGTATTTCAGGTAATTTATTCGCAAAAGGTAAGTAATGTAGAGGCTAATCAAGTAGGCAAAAAATAGAGATTACTTACGATTTAGATTGTACATCCGACGTTTCGGTAGAGTGTTCTACCGATGGCGGACGAACCTATGCAAAGTTACACTATGTGAATGGAGCAGTAGGGCGTAGTGTGAATGCTGGACATAACTCCATTATATGGGATGTCCTTGCTGAAATGGAGCAATTAGTAGGTGATAATATTTGTTTTCGTGTAAATGCTATGAGTGGCAGAGGCTATGAAAATGGTCACGAGTGGATTGATTTGGGACTTTCTGTGAAATGGGCGACTTGTAATGTAGGAGCATCAACTCCAGAAGCTTATGGAAATTATTACGCTTGAGGAGAAACTGCTCCTAAAAGTAATTATATGGGTTCAACTTATACATATTTGAATACTCCTTCTGTTTTACCCTTGAATAGAGATGCTGCTTTTGTAAATTGGGGAGGAAATTGGCGAATGCCAACATCGGACGAAATTCAAGAATTAAAAGAAAAATGCAAATGGAGACATGGATGGGGCGTGGTTATAAGGTAATAGGACCTAATGGTAATTCTATTTTTTTGCCTGCTGCAGGTAATCGTACGGGTACTAATATATACGACAAAGGCTTGAGTGGATGTTATTGGTCAAGTTCTTTTAAAAGTGAGTACGCAAAAGCATATTATATCAGATTTTATTCAAATACAGTATATAGTCATACTTATAATCGTACTTATGGAAAATCTGTACGTGCGGTGTTAGATTAGTTCTTTTGTGAAATTTAAATATAAAGATTTTGCATATTTGAAAAAAATATTCTACTTTTGCAACTCATTTCGTAAAGAGGTTAATTGAAGAAGCAATGTTTAAGAAGAGTTTAAGCATCTCACCTCCCGAAAAAATATAAAATAATAAAAAATGTACGCAATTATTGAAGTATTGGGGCAACAATTCAAAGCAGAAGAAGGCAAACGTCTATTTGTGCATAGAATGAAGGCCGAACAAGGTGAAAAAATCACTTTAGACAAAGTGTTATTAGTTGACAAAGATGGTGTTGTAACCGTAGGAACTCCAGTTGTAGAAGGAGCAAAAGTAGAAGCAGAAGTCCTTTCGCATGTAAGAGGAGAAAAAGTGTTGGTATTCCACAAAAAACGTAGAAAAGGATATCGTAAATTGAACGGACATCGTCAAAATTTTACAGAAATAAAAATTAATAGCATAGTTGCTTAACCTTTAAAAATTTAGAAAAATGGCACATAAGAAAGGAGTCGGAAGTTCGAAAAACGGTCGTGAATCAGAAAGTAAACGACTTGGAGTAAAAATCTTTGGTGGGCAATTTGCAAAAGCAGGAAACATCATTGTTCGTCAAAGAGGAACAGTACACAATCCAGGCGAAAATATGGGAATGGGTAAAGATCATACTTTATTTGCTTTAGTAGATGGCATTGTTGTATTTAAAAAGAAAAAAGCAAACAAATCATACGTGTCAATCGAGCCAATTGAAAAAAACTAAAAAAGCTTTGATTGTTTTATAATGATGGATAAATAAAAAAAGGATTACTTGTTAATCCTTTTTTTTGTGAAACAATGTAAAAATAATTCAGAAAAATGTATTTTTGCATTTGATAAGGAAAATAAGATTTACTTAACTAATAAATTTTTTAAAACATTATGATTTATTCACACGAAGTAGAACACATGTGTGTTGTAAAAAAAGGTCCTAACCATGGTCCTGCTCCAATTCCTGAAGAAGGAAAATGGGTAAAAGCCAAAGAAATCAAAGATATTTCGGGCATGACACACGGTATTGGTTGGTGCGCTCCACAACAAGGTGCGTGCAAGTTGTCACTTAACGTAAAAGATGGTATCATCGAAGAAGCTTTGGTAGAAACTATCGGCTGCTCTGGTATGACTCACTCAGCAGCTATGGCAGCAGAAATTCTTCCAGGAAAAACTTTGCTCGAAGCTTTGAATACCGACTTAGTTTGCGATGCTATCAATACTGCAATGCGCGAACTTTTCTTGCAAATTGTTTACGGACGTACACAATCTGCTTTCTCTGAAGGTGGTTTGGTTATTGGTGCTGGACTTGAAGACCTTGGAAAAGGACTTCGTTCACAAGTAGGTACAATGTTCTCTACTAAAGCAAAAGGAGTTCGTTATCTTGAAATGGCTGAAGGCTATGTAACAAAAATTGCTTTGGATGCTGATGACGAAGTTTGCGGTTATGAGTTTGTTCGCCTTGGTGTTATGATGGAACAAATCAAAAAAGGCGTAGATGCTAACGAAGCTTTGAAAAAAGCTACTGCACACTACGGACGTTTCACCGAAGAGCAAGGTGCTGTTAAATTTATTGATCCACGAATTGACTAAAAAAATAGGAGGAAAAGAAAAATGATACGTGAAGTAAAATTTGAAAGCCAAGATCGTCGTTTGGCAAATATTAACAAAGTGTTGAACTCCTATGGCATCGCTTCTATCGAAGAAGCTAACCAAATTTGTGAACAATACGGACTCGATCCATATTTGGAATGCGAACAAACTCAAAACATCTGTTTCGAAAATGCAAAATGGGCTTATGTAGTGGGTGCTGCTATTGCTATCAAAAAAGGTTGCAAAAATGCTGCTGATGCTGCTGAAGCTATTGGCGAAGGCTTGCAAGCATCCTGCATCGCTGGTTCTGTGGCTGACGACCGTAAAGTTGGTATCGGACATGGTAACCTTGCAGCTCGTCTTCTTCGCGAAGAAACTCAATGTTTTGCTTTCTTGGCAGGACACGAATCTTTCGCTGCTGCCGAAGGTGCTATCAAAATTGCTGAAATGGCAAATAAAGTACGCCAAAATCCTTTGCGTGTAATCTTGAACGGACTTGGTAAAGATGCTGCTATGATTATTTCAAGAATCAATGGTTTTACATACGTTCAAACAGAATTCGACTATTTCACTGGCGAATTGAAAGTGGTAAAAACTAAAGCTTATAGCAATGGTCCACGAGCAAAAGTAAATTGCTATGGTGCTGACGATGTGCGCGAAGGTGTAGCTGTGATGTGGAAAGAAGATGTAGATGTTTCTATCACAGGTAACTCTACAAACCCAACTCGTTTCCAACACCCAGTAGCTGGAACATATAAAAAAGAACGTGTTTTGGCAGGTAAGAAATATTTCTCTGTAGCTTCAGGTGGTGGTACTGGTCGTACGCTTCACCCAGATAACATGGCTGCAGGTCCTGCTTCTTATGGTATGACCGACACGCTTGGACGTATGCACTCCGATGCTCAGTTTGCTGGTTCTTCTTCGGTTCCTGCACACGTAGAAATGATGGGATTCCTTGGTATGGGTAACAACCCAATGGTAGGTGCTACTGTAGCAGTTGCTGTTAGCGTAGCTCAAGCTTTGGATAAATAATCCTTTTAGAGGAAAATTTAATAAAAAGGCAACCTAAAAAGGTTGCCTTTTTTTGTGTGCGTATTTAACTGGTTTCTTAAATCTATTCGGAATTATCCACTTTAATCTTGTATATTAGAAAAAATTGCAAAATTTGTGTAAGGAAAATCGGCGGCGCAATCGATGAGATAGAAACAGGCGGCTTGATGTGCAGCGCAAACACGCATATTGCATTGGTCGCAGCATGGAACACTATGGCGCGCTATCTATAGGCAGAACCGCCCATCTCAAATGAGGTGGGCGGAACTATGTTCGACTGCCAAAAATCGCGCTCGTTCCCTGACGGAAACTCGCAATTTTGAAGAAAATGGAAAAAAGTGCATTATTTTTGCATTTTTTCTTAGGTTGTCATTATTTGGCAAGTTGATGCTCTATCTTTGCAGCACTTTTAAAAAAAGCACAAATTACAAACCCATAAAAAACAACAATTACATGAAGAAAATTGAGAATTTAGCAAAGATGCGTGCATTCAATGGTGATTACACCGTGTTTACAACTACTACTGGCGAGCAAGGCATTGTAGATCGTCATGGAAATGTAGTTTATGTTGCAGACGACAAGAGCCAGCACATCACACACAGTTGGGGAACAATCTTCGAGATTATGACCATCCGACCAAAGTTCTTACGCCAACAAATTGACGCAGCCACAGAAGTGATCATCGACAAATGCCTGCAATATCCAGGATTGGGCACAGATATCGTTTATAAAGAAAACCACTTAGAAGGGGTATGCGATGTTAATTATCAAACCATTATTGAGCCTATCTATAAGAGCATCTATGTAATACAAGGTTATTACTGGGCGCAAAGTCAAGATGACAAATGGGGAGTTATCGATGCTAAAGGCGAGGTTCACCTTCCATTTGAATACGATGATGTTGTAAGCGCCTCCGTCAATGAGAAACAGGACGATATTGTAGTGGCTAAAGATGGTAAATACTTCCGCATTGACACAAACGGCAATCGTATCAGCAAGCAATACGATTATCTTCGACCAGCGAATAAAGCGGATTTTGCAATCATCCGAAATGAGATAGGGTTAGCCATCATTGATAAAGACGAGCAAATTATCGCGCAAACCCAATACCAAGATGACTACCGCGAAAATTGCTACCCAAATTGGCTCTTCTACTGGTGCAATGCGGAGTGCATAGCTTTTGCTGAAGAGGGATTATTTGGCATTATGAATGCTTATGGTAAGGTCATTGCTAAACCACAGTACTCGCACGTTATGCAATGCAATCTGCGTGATGTAATTATTATCCGCGACGAAGAGAGTACATTAGAAGGAGCTATCCGAACTAATGGTGAAATGGTATTACCCACAGAATTCGATACAATATGTCCTCGCAAGATGTTCAATGTGATGATGGTTAAGCAAAGTGGCAAATACGGTTTGATAAATGGCAATGGAAAAATAATCCTCCCTATCGAATACGATAATATCAGCATCAGCAACGAACGAGGTTTGGATGAGATTGCAGTTAGCAAAGATGGTGAAGTGTATTTCATAAATGAGCAGGGCGAACGGGTTAGTATATACTAACCTGTTCGTTAAAAAACGCAAAAATGCGTTGAAATTGCCACATTTTGACAACCACACTTGCATGTATCTAAAAAAAATAGTAACTCTGCGGCAGAAAACTTAAATGCTATGCCAAAACAAAACACAGCTCTTTTGCTCAGCCGCTATATTTGGTTGATTGATACCATCTATTCTGCTGGGCATATCACTCGCGAGGAGATCAATCGTCGTTGGTGTCGTTCACTATTGAGTGAGGGTGAAATGGAGATTTCCGAACGCACTTTCCATCGCTATAAAGATGCTATTCAGGAGCTATTTCAGATCAATATCGCCTTCAGCAAATCGCGTGGTTATTACATCGAAAACACTACCGACTTTCAACGAAACGAGCTCCGCAAGTGGCTAATAAGCACATTTGCCGTCAATAATCTCATCAACGATGGTGTACATCTCCGCAAACACATTGGCTTCGAACCCATGCCTTCAGGACAGCAATATCTCACAACTATCTTAGAGGCTATCCGTGATGGAGTGCGTTTGCGTGTAACGCATCAGGGCTTTTCCAAGTCCGAAGCCAAGTCTTTTACGATTGCGCCTTACGGACTAAAGGTATTCAAGCAACGTTGGTATGTCTTGGCTGCATCGGAGTATCCCGATGGACGATTATTGGTTTATAGCCTTGATCGTTTCACAGAGGTCGAGCGCACAGATATTAGCTATACGATTCCCTCCGACTTTGACATTAACGAGCATTTTCGTTCTTTCTATGGTGTCTCCAGTCTTTCGAACGCTCAACCCGAGATTGTGCAATTACGCGTAGATGCTTCGCAGGTGAAGTTCTTCCGCACGTTGCCTTTGCACCACTCACAAGAGGAGATTGAAACAACGGACGCATATTCTGTATTTCAGTATTACTTAGTCCCCACTTTCGAACTCACCAAAGAGATTCTTTCCAATGGTCCATTCATCGAGGTCCTTCTCCCTCTCTCCCTCCGCGAAGAGATTAAGGAGAAAGTGGAGAAAATGGGAGAGAGGTATAAATAAGTATAACTAATAAATCATTGATATGGATGCAACAATTACATTAAAAGAGTATCTTGACAAGAAAAAGACCTTTGTCATTCCTGAATATCAACGAGGATATGTATGGGGAAAAAATCGTGATGGCGAAAAAAATTCAGTTGAAAATCTTTTAGATGATTTAATTTCTAAATATAACGCTTCCAGCGAAGTGTTTCTTCAGGGATTTACGGTAACTGAAAATACAGATGAAATAGTAATCATTGATGGACAGCAACGCACCACGTGTTTATATTTATTGTTGAAATGGCTTGGGTATGCAAATCCAATAGAAATTCAATATGAAATACGTAAAGCTTCTAATGACTATCTAAAATCGCTGGACATAAGCAAAATTGAAGAAAATATCAAAGAGGAATTTCAAGACATATTCTTCTTTAAGAAAACCTTGCGAATCATATCATCAAAACTGGATGGTATAGACAAAGAAAAATTTCTATCGTTCCTGCTCTCTAAAGTGAAGTTCTTGTATATTAACGTTGAAGAGGATAAGGCGACTAGGATCTTTACCATGATGAATGGCAGTAAGGCACAAATGAAACAAGAAGAAATCATTAAAGTTGAGATTCTAAGAATAGCCTCATTAAACACTTCTGATGTTATTGATTTCCAGCAGGAATGGGAACATAACTTATTGAGAAGTAGATATGCAAGAGAGTGGGATAAGTGGTTGCACTGGTGGAATGAAAAGGATGTTCAAACATTATTTCGCTGTCATAATATTATGGGACTCTTGATTTCCTCATATTTACAGCAAAAAAAAGGCGATCTCTTGACTTTTGAAAACTTTAAAGCCAAATGCTTACCTCTGGAGTCGTCTTATGAGGCTAAGCAAACATTTGATGGACTTCGACGTATACAAAAAAGATTCGAAGATGCTTACAACGAGCCATCAGTACATAATATGATAGGAGGCATTTTACGAATACATAGTGTAGAAGACCAAAGGAAATTCATTTTTCATTATTTTGTTGAAGACTATCGAGAGAACCTCGAAGATTATTACAAATTGGTATTTCTTGGTCTAACGCATGATGAAATAATAGGGAAGAAAAAGAAAGAGTTCGCAGTTAAATACGATCTCGCCCATGCTGCGATAAACGATGACTTCATCTATCTAGATGACGATAAAAAAGAACAGGCTTTTCGTTTGTTGTTACGGCTAAATATAGATCAAGATATACAACAAAATCGTTTGTTTAACTTTGACATATGGGATGAACGTTCATTGGAACATATTCAACCTAAATCAAAAGTTGGACATGATGTAGATGGAGTCTGGTATGACGGGAATGATGTGGCTAAAAACAAAGATGAATTTACGATGCTTCGCACAGACATACAGACCACAATAGATTCCCAAATATTTAATACCTCAGAACATAGTATTGGTAATCTTGTTTTATTGTACAAAAACGAAAATTCTCAATTTAATAGTAGCGATTTTTTCGAAAAGAAAGAATTGTTCTTCAATCCTAATAAGAATGAACGTTTCAGAAGTAAGCATTTATTGCATACTATATGTGTATTTGCGGAAAAACAGGAATGGGATGGTGAATCAATTGCCATAAACAAGATTAACACAGTAAATAAATTTGAGGCAGACTATGCTTCATTAAGAACTAAATTTGATTATGAAAAACAAGATTAACTTCATTACTGGAGAGACGTATAATTTATCTGAATTATTCTCTGGAACACGTAAGATTATTATTCCCGATTTACAGCGAGACTATTGTTGGGGAGATAAAACGCATACTACGGAAAAGAAAGAATTAGTTTCTGGTTTCGTCTCTACACTAATAGAACTATTTGAAAATAATCAGGGAACGGAGTCGCTAAATTTAGGATTAATCTATGGTTATGAAGCTCCAGAAAATCATATTCAACTATGTGATGGACAGCAACGAATAACCACCCTATTTCTCTTACTTGGAATGTTAAATAGGGTTGTCCCTGATAATATGTTTAAGAAATATTTGATATCTGATTTTGAGTATAATCACGACGATAGAGAGCCTTATTTGCAGTATGCTATTAGAGAGTCTTCACTATATTTCATTAGCGATTTAGTATGTCATTTTTTCATACATGAGAAAGAGGATCGATATTATGTAGATAAAGTAGAAAATATTAAAGATAGTGCTTGGTTTTTTAGGGAATATAATTTAGATCCCAGTATACGAAGTATGATTCGGGCATTATCTATCATTCATTCAATTCTCAAAGACAAAAGTGATACTTGGTGTATAAAATTCGGTACGTATCTTACACAAATGCTGAATTTTATGTACTACGACATGGAAAATAGAAAGAATGGAGAAGAGACATTTGTAGTAATAAATACAACAGGTGAACCCCTCACTAATACCCAGAACCTAAAACCACTGATTTCAATGGAACCATTGAACGAAGCGTACTATAGGGAAGATGAAAATCATATAGAGCATACTCTTTCGGAAGATTGGGAAGAAATAGAAAATTGGTTCTGGAAAAACAGGCAGAATGAAAACGATACTGCTGATGCGGGATTTAATGAGTTTCTTCGCTGGATTTCCATGTTGCACGCAGATGAAAAAATGCTCAAACAAATCTTAGCAGATGGTATCTATACTTTCCCGAAGGAAAATATTTCCTTCCATACTATTCGACAGTATTGGAAGATAGTAAAATTCTTGTTTGAACAATGGGAGTGTAAAGATCGGTTGAGTAAAGAATACTTGTCTCCATCTCCAAACAGAGAAATGAAAGGCAACAAAGTAGTTAACCAAATTGACTGTTTTCACATCCTTCCACTAATAGTCTATTGTGCTCAATGGGAGGTGAATCGTCCAGATGATAAGAATTTACATAGGCTATACGAATTTTTACATAACTTATCGCGTATTGATAATGTTAGGAAATCTGTTAATTCATTAGTAAATGATGTGAATCAAATAGCCAAAACATGTCGTGACATAATTGATATAATAGATACTCCATTGTACGACACGATATCAAATATTATTTTATCAACAGAAGAGAAACTAAAGTTAAAAATTCTAAAGGAGCATCAAGCTGATCGAAATGAAATAGAAGAATTATTTTGGAGCGCACAAAGTTGTAAAATTAAGAGCCATCGTATTTGGTCTGGTCAAATTATGCCGCTGATAGAATGGGCACAAGACGAAAATGGTTTTAATAAGGACATGTTCAAAAAATATTCTCATATATTTGATCAGGTATTTGTAGATAACTGCGATAAAAGTATAGATATTGTTAGACGTGCACTTATAACACGAAAACTTAAAAACTATCCCAAAAAATTTAGTGGGTACACAAATTTTTCTTTCGCTTGGGAATGGAGCGATTGGCAAAATTTGATTAACGAGAACACAGAGAAATTTAAATTATTCTTCGACGATCTTAGTGATGGAATGAGTTATGATACCATGAAAAAACAATATATGAATAATGAAAAGTGGGCAGAATTTGTTCATCGCGAGTATTTACTAGAATACTGTCAACAAAAAAACATACAATGGGATGATGGTGAGGGTTGGTTATGTGTTCAGCAGAAACGTGCAACAAAATATAAATATATGTCAGTAATGAATATGCACCTATATCATTATTTAAATTCTGAATTAGAGCGTGAAGATTGGGAAATTAGACTAGACTACGGAACTAGACCTTTAGTTGTTGTAAAAAACAAACACGCTGCTGATGTAGTTTTCTATATACGGTATAAACAGCAACCCAAACAATGGATTTTGCAGTTTTCTAGACGAAATAACGAAGAGGAACACATGCTACAAATCTTAGAAAATCCCGATTATTCTTATCCAACCGTTTTAAATGAATTGAAGAGTATCATAGAGAACATAATGAACAATTAACACAAGAATTTTGGCGTTTAGCTAGGGTTTGAAAACCTTATGATGTTTTATAAATTTAAAATTACTCAAATTATGGAAACATCAATCAAAGATCTCTTACGCGAGAGTATTAGCAATCGTTTAGTTGAGTTGGAAGCGTCAGCAGACTTGCTGGATATCCTGACAATAAGAGTTACAGCCATGATTATGGCATTGGCATACAATCATGGAGATGTGCAAGCTGCGACACAAGACTTGTGGGAAATCCCTACGCAAACAGTAGGTGAAACACCAGAGAAAATCGCATGGACACTAGATGGAATCGCAAAGCAATTCCCAAAACAAGTGAGCGCGTACACCATCTACCTTGATCGCCAAGAGCAAGAGGATGAGGAGACTCGCCAGCTAGTAGAGGTAGCCTTGAAATAAGCACCAAAGTGGGGAAATCCCCATTTTTGCGTTTGGCAAGGGTTTAAAATCCTAAAAGTTATATACCATGTCATAATTTGGCAAACAGATACATTATCTTTGCAGCGGTTTTGAAAAATCGCTGCTTTTTTTATGAAAAAACGAACATTACTTTGGTTGGATGATTGCCGAGATCCCCACACTTACAACTACATTGCTCGATTCTCTCCTATAGGGACAGAAGTAGATGTAGTTTGGGTGAAGAATTTTGATGAGTTTGAGAACTTTATTCTTCAATATGGTTTGCCTGATGCTATTTGCTTTGATCACGACTTGGCGGAAGATAACTACGACGAGCGTACAGGCTATGATTGCGCTAAACTCGTAGTAAACTACTGCATGGAGCACAATCAAGACATTCCGCCATACGCAATCCAATCATCTAACCCTGTCGGGAAAGAAGATATCCAACACCTATTAGAAAACTATCACCGATTTTATCAACATGAAAAACAACAAAATTAATATGAAAGAGTATAATTTTAGTGCATATCGTAAAGAAAATTTGCATACCTTGCGAACTGCATATTTTTGGATAAAAAAGGAACTTAAGCTTCTTAAAGAAGAACATAACATCCAATGGAAAGAGAATAAAGACCATTCTTGGTCTGTAAACATTCCATTGGAAGTCTATGATAAGCTAGCGAAGTGGACGGCTGAATTAGAATATCTGAAAAAACTAATCAAATGGCGTAAATTATGGAGCCCACAAGATTGGGGAAATACAATTCGTGACTGGGGGTATGAATCAAAACACCGTATTGATAAATTAATAGAGGAACTGCAAAAGAAGCGTTTGAGCAAGATGACAAAGGAAGAGCAGTTTCAATGGCGTAAGAGAAAAGTACAACGAATAGAGAAACGTATTAAGCGCATTTTGCGAGAAGACGAACCTAACTCAGATTGTACAAGAGGTTCAATACATGCATATGATGTTTTTTGTTTGGATAAGTACAGACGTACGCGAGAAAAATTGGAGCGATTATTTGGCGTGAGAACTACTTTATTGGATGAAATGTTTTTAGCCAATCCCATAGAAATTGCTCGTCTGGAAGAAGTGAATGGCAGGTTGCAAGAAATACTCAAAACTATGGAACAAAAAATCGCTACCCTCTATCGAAGAGACTTGGAGCATCCTTACCAAAATGACTGGCATGGTGAATATCAAGGGTATGTAACTTGGGATTGTGGTTCTAAATCGTATGAAGGAGATGAGGTGTATGGTTCTGATTTTGAAAGTATGATTGATATTAAATATGAATCAGATGATACTATTTGGGTTAAAGAGAGCGCAGAGTTTCTTAAGTATCCAATGAAAACGGATAAACCATCCATGAGTGACGAAGAGTTAGGTCTATCTATGAAAGATATGTATGAAGAGGACTGGAAGGAGGGACATTGGCGCAGAATACCCGAAATAGAACATATTAAGGTATGTCATACTATTCATCACATGTTCGACCATCAAGATTTACCTATTGTAGATATTCTGCACATTTGTAACTTTAGAACGGAAATCGTTCGTAATTTGTCAAATGATGTTTTTGGTTTGGATAAGTACAGACGTACGCGAGAAAAATTGGAGTGATTATTTGATGAGAGAACTGATGACATTTGTGGAGTAGAGCGGGGAGAAATCTCTTATTCCGTTTGGGACTTTGCAACAATGACTGTCGCAGAGAACGAAAGTAATCACGAAAGGAATTGTTAAAAAAATCCTACTCTGTTTGAGTAGGATTTTTTTATTGATTTATTGGTGTTGTTCCCGCAAGAGGTCGTTCACGGTTTTTACGGGATTGAACGTCTCTATCGGCACTTCTACAAAAATGGTGTTCCAGTCGCTCATGGCACCATTCCACAACCCGGGTAGCTCGAGTGCTTTCAGCGAGCGTCCGTTTTTCGATTTAGAAGATATAAAGCCTGTGTTTTTATCTACGTATTGTTTTAGGTCAAACTTTTCGCCTTTGTAGTTGCGTGTAGCACACACCAAATCAACAGGGTTGAAATGTGTAGATTTTCTCATCAAGTCTTTTTGTTCGGGGTCGGTTTGGTCTATTTGTGAGCTTTCGAGTATTTGAGGAGAGTATGTCCCGTCATTGTTCAAAACGAGGAACGGACCTCCACCTGGTTCGCCCGTATTGCGTACCATGCCACATACGCGAATAGGACGATTTAGTTTTTTGCGGAAATAGTCTATTTTTTCTTCATAAGATAGGGATGCAATACTGTCGCAGTGAATATTTAGCTTCTTTTCACAGAATTGTTGTATATCGTTCAGCAGTTCTTCGCTTACATCACGTTGTTCTAAAAGTATTAAGTAGTTGAAAATCTGTTTTTGGTATTGAATAAGAAGCCCTGCAATAGCTTTTTTGTAGTCAACAGTTGGAGATTTTAGTCGGTCGGGCACAACGTTGTCAATATTCTTTATAAATATAACATCTGCGTCAATGTCATTAAGATTTTCTATCAACGCTCCGTGACCTCCCGGACGGAATAGTAAATCACCATTTTCTTCTCTGAAAGGGTTGTTTGCTTCGTCCACAGCCAATGTATCGGTTGATGGTTTCTGCTCTGAAAAATCGATGTTGAATTTGATGTTGTATCGTTGTTCGTATTTTGGAACATCTATCTCTGTAAGGAATTGGAAAAGTTTAAGATGTTCTGCTGATACCGTAAAATGCAGATTTACTTCGCCTTTATAATTGCTGGTGTAGAGTGCACCTTCAAGCAGATGCTCATGAAAAGGTGTCCGTTTTTCGTCGGGATAAGAATGAAACTTTAATAATCCTTTTGGTAATTGTCCGTAATTAAGTCCTTGTTTCTCAAGCAAGTTTTGTACGATAGCTTTGTAATCTCCTCGCTCGATAAGTTCTTCTATTGTGCATGAGTTATTTCTTAAACATGCTTCGTTTAGATCTTCGTAAAAAGCAAAACGATCGATATGTCCGAAAAGTATCACTTCGTCAGAAGAGGTTGGAGTATTGTTACTACTTTGTAAAAATTCAAAAACGAATTTAAACATTCGGCTCGCAGCTCCCGATGCAGGAACGAATTTTACAATTTTCGAATTGGATTTCTGATAGCTTTTCCATTCGTTGATGTAAGATTGTTTCTCTTTGTCGCCGATGGTGTGGATAATACCATTCTCTACTGTAGCAATATCTTTGATACATAATGGTTTAAAGCCGCTTTTAAAGGCGTTTAAATTCTCATTTACTTGCTCCAATGAAATGCCTTTTTCTGTAAGTAGTTCTAAATCTTTCGTTGTAAACATAGCTTTTCTGATTTTCTTAAATGCAATAATAATAAAATAAAAACGAAAAAATGGGCTTCTGTGAATATTTTTTTGCGAATAGTATATAGTTTGTTAATAAATGTTATTCTTCATAAACGAAAAACAAGGAAAATAAAAAATAGTTGTCTGATTGGTTTTTGGTTGGTTGTTGAAAACTTTATTTGAAAATGCTTGTACAATAAAATCTTTTATCAGATTTTTGTGGTCTGATATTTTTGGAAACTTTTTTTGTTTTTTAAAAAAATAACAGATTGATTTTTAGTGTTTTGGTTGTCTTGATTGGGAAACTTTTTGGTTTTTGAAAGAAATGAAATTATTATAAAATAAAATTAAATGTAAAATTATTCAAGAAAAAATGGAAAATAAAATTTACACAGAAGAAGATGCATTAGCAGCGTCGTTGGAGTATTTTAAAGGTGACCAACTTGCTGCTCAAGTTTGGGTAAATAAATATGCCTTAAAAGATTCGGACGGGAACTTGTACGAAAAAAGCCCGAGAGATATGCATTGGCGTTTGGCAAACGAGATAGCAAGGATAGAAAAAAACTATAAAAATCCGCTTTCGGCACAAGAGTTATTCGATTTATTTGATGAGTTTAAGTACATCGTTCCTCAAGGAAGTCCGATGACGGGTATCGGTAATCATCATCAAGTAGCTTCGCTATCTAACTGCTTTGTAATTGGTTTTACATCGAATGCCGATTCGTATGGTGGAATTATAAAATTAGATGAGGAGCAAGTTCAGTTGATGAAACGTCGTGGAGGTGTTGGGCACGATTTGTCGCATATTCGTCCTGAAGGTTCTCCTGTAAAAAATTCTGCTTTGACATCTACAGGAATAGTCCCTTTTATGGAACGTTATTCAAATTCAACGCGTGAAGTTGCTCAAGGAGGGCGACGTGGTGCATTGATGTTGTCTGTTTCTGTAAAACATCCCGATTCGGAGAAGTTTATTGATGCAAAATTGGAGCAGGGAAAAATTACAGGAGCTAATATTTCTGTAAAATTGCACGATGAATTTATGCAAGCAGCCATAGATGGAGTTCCTTATGTTCAACAATATCCTATTGATGCTGTAGAACCAACGTACAAAAAAGAAATTGATGCTAAAAAGTTGTGGCAAAAAATTATTCACAATGCATGGAAATCTGCTGAACCCGGAGTATTATTTTGGGATACAATTATAAAGGAATCGGTTCCTGATTGTTATGCAGATTTGGGATACAAAACTGTATCAACAAATCCTTGTGGAGAAATTCCTCTTTGTCCTTATGATAGTTGTCGTTTGTTAGCAATCAATCTTTATTCGTATGTAGAAAATCCATTTACTGCAAAAGCGAAATTTAATTTTGATTTGTTCCGTAAACACGTGCAATTGGCACAACGTATAATGGACGATATTATCGACTTGGAATTAGAGAAAATAGATCGAATTTTAGAAAAAATTCAGTCTGATCCTGAAGAAGAAGCTATCAAACATACGGAACAAGAATTATGGCTAAAAATTAAGGAAAAATCAGCAAATGGAAGACGTACAGGCGTTGGTATTACAGCCGAAGGCGATATGTTGGCAGCTTTAGGGTTGCGTTATGGAACCGAAGAGGCTATTGCTTTTGCAGAAAAAGTACACCAAACAATAGCCGTAGAAGCTTATCGTTCGTCGGTAAATATGGCGAAAGAGCGTGGAGCATTCAAAATTTTTGATGCAGAACGAGAAAAGAACAATCCGTTTATCAATCGTTTGAAAGCACAAGATGAGCAACTCTACGAAGATATGAAAAAGTATGGTCGTAGAAATATTGCGTGTTTAACAATTGCTCCAACTGGTACTACAAGCATTATGACACAAACAACTTCGGGCATAGAACCTGTATTTATGGTTGTTTATAAACGTCGTCGTAAAGTAAATCCAAGCGATGTAAATGTGCGTGTTGATTATGTTGATCAGAATGGCGATTCGTTCGAAGAATACATTGTTTTCCATCATAAGTTTGTTACTTGGATGGAGGCAAACGGATACGATCCAATAAAACAATATACACAAGAAGAACTTGATGAATTGATACAAAAATCACCTTATTACAAAGCAACAGCAAATGATGTTGACTGGGTAATGAAAGTGCGTATGCAAGGATGCATTCAAAAGTGGGTTGATCATTCTATCAGTGTAACTATCAATTTGCCAGCTACAGCTACCGAAGATTTGGTTGCAGAACTTTATTTGGAGGCATGGAAGTCGGGTTGTAAAGGTATTACAGTTTATCGTGATGGTTGCCGATCAGGAGTTTTAGTTTCCGCAAAAAAAGATGATAAGAAAGAAGAGAAACGTTGTGTTTGTTATTCTACAGAACAATTGGTTCGCCCGAAAGAATTAGAGTGCGATGTTGTTCGTTTCCAAAATAAAAAGGAAAAATGGATCGCATTCATTGGTTTGAAAGAAGGAAAACCTTATGAAATTTTTACAGGTTTGAATGATGATGAAGAGGGTATTATGTTACCTAAAAATGTTACAACAGGAAAAATTATTAAGAATGTAGATGACAATGGAAATAAACATTATGATTTCCAATTTGTTAATAAGCGTGGATATAAAATTACTGTCGAAGGTTTGAATGATAAATTTGACCCAGAATATTGGAATTATGCAAAACTCATTTCTGGTGTGTTACGCTACGGAATGCCTATTGATCAAGTAGTAAAACTTGTTTCAGGATTACAATTAGATAGTGAAACAATAAATAACTGGAAATCGGGTGTTGAACGTGCTTTGAAACGTTATATTCCTGATGGAACAAAAATGCAAGGGCAAGTTTGTCCTGAATGTCATCAAGAAACAATTGTTGTAAAAGAAGGTTGTTTCATTTGTACCAATTGTGGATATTCGAAGTGCGGAGGATAATTTTATTACAAAATTCACAAAAAAAGCGGATTAGTCCGCTTTTTTTTGTTATTGTTTATAACTTTAATAAAATGATTTGTGATAGAAAAGTTGGCTTTTTGTAAATTTGTGAACTTAATACATTTAAATAAAATATTATGAAAAAATTATTTCCTTTTTTTGTGGTTTTATCTGTGATCCCGTTGTTTACTTCTTGCGTAGAAGAACCAACAGTTTTCGACGAATCAATGTTGTTTGGGAAATGGCAAGAATTTAATGTAGATGGTGCTACGTTAAATTTTGAGGTTTATAACGAAGATGGAACGGGTTATAAGTGGGATGAAGCCGATGATGTATTTGAGTCTGAAGCACAACCATTTATGTGGGAGTTAGATCAAGCGACAATGACACAAATACACATAATGGAAGGTGGTCAGAGAATTCCAAAGGTTTATACATTAACCAAACTTACAAATTCGGAGTTAAGTTATAAAGATGACTATGGAATAAGACATGATTTTATAAAAGTAAATTAAGTTTTTTATGAAAAAAGCATTGAAAATATCGGGCATTGTGCTTGCATCGGTGCTTGGCGTGGTACTTATTGCGGCTTCGGTGGCTGTTTACGTTGTGTTCACTCCCGAGCGACTTACACCTATTGTAAAAAAAGTTTTGCCCGAAATCGTAACTTGTGAGTCGGACCTCCAAAAAGTAGAATTAACGTTTTTCAGTACTTTCCCTCAATTTGGATTGGAACTGGACGACGTATGTTTAACGAATCCTATGCAAGGAGCAAACGATACGTTAGCGTTTGTTGACGAGCTTGTAGCAACTGTAGATGTATGGGCTTTCTTGACCGACAACAAGGTGCAACTCAATTCGTTTTATTTGAAGGACGTAACGGCTAATGTTTTTGTAGATAGTTGCGGAAAGGCAAACTATGATATTTTCCCTCCTTCGGAAAGTGTAGAAGATACTTCTTCGTTTGTCAATCCATTCGATTTCATCGCCATCGATGCTGTCAGCATTGAGAATCTCTGTGCAACATACAATGATTTGCAAAGTGGCATTTCTGCTGCGGTTGGTCAGTTTTGTTGTTCGCTCGATGCACAACTTTCAGCCGATTTTTCAGGAAAGGCAAATTTGCAAACCAGCATTAAAGCTGTCTCTGCAAAGCTCGCGGGCGAAAATCCTATTTTTGCCGATGTCTCTAATTTGAAATTAGATGTCGATGCTGAAAAAATAGTTGACATTGTCGATGGAAACCTCATTCTTCTTCTTCCCGAAGTGTCGTTCAAAATGGGCGAAACGGCTTTTTTGGATAAACGAAACATCCGTTTGGAACTTCCTCTTTCGGCTTCGCTCGATTCTTTGAAGCTGTCGCTCCAAAAGGCAAAGTTGGCTCTCGAAAATCACGAAATTGTATTGACCGGTGAGGCACAATATTGCGAAAATAAAGACATTGCAATGAACGTCGATTTCTTAACAAACAAGTGGGTAATTTCGGAAGTTTTGCCACTTGTTCCTTCGGAATACGCATCGCTTTTGGATGGTATAGAAGTAGATGGCGAGTTGTTTTTGCAAGGCAATGTAGATGGAGTTTACAACGATTCTACTTTCCCAAAAATTTCAGCCCAATTACTTCTTGAAAATGGAAAGGGTTGCTACGAAGGTATCCCTTATCGTTTGAGAGATATTTTTGCGGATTTATCGACAGATGTTGATTTGAATGAGGGTGCACTTTCATCCGCAAAAATAAAAAAACTGTCGGCAAAAACAGGAACATCTACGTTGCAAGCATCGGGTGTAGTGAATGATTTATTGGGCAATTTGCATTGCGATTTGCAACTAAAAGGTGATGTGAATTTACCAGAGTTGAAGCCTTTGCTTGCTGATATGAATGTGCAGCTTCAGGGTCGAACCAAAGCCAACTTAAATGCACGTTTCGCTCTCGACGATGTAGTCAATCTTAATCTACAAAAGATTCGTGCTTCGGGCAACATTGCTCTCAGCAATCTTGATGTGGTATACGAGGACAGTATGTTTGTAAAATCACCTGATTTATCGTTGGCGTTTAGTCTGCCAAGTAAACGAGAAAACAAGTCGGCAGAAGAATTTATAGAGGCAAAAATATCCTCCTCATCTATCGATTTTGAGATGACGGAGACTTTATCTGCAAAGGTTGCCGATGCAAACTTAGACCTTGGTGTTTCCAATATTTTGGACACAACCCTTATCCCAACTTTGGCTTGTAACTTTGATATGCAGCATCTTTCTGCAAAGATGGATACGATAGTGGCCGATGTGGAAAGGCCAAGTGGGAAAATTACCTTCTCTCCATCACCTCGTAACAAGAAAAATCCTCATTTGGAATTGGAGTACAGTAGCGAATCGTTAGTTGCTGCAATGGGCAAATTTCTCGATGTAAAAACCAAGTACATCAAAATGGTTGCTTCTACGACATACAACGAAAAACAAGAGAATACTTATTTGAAATGGAATCCAACCTTCGGCATAGATTTCAACAATGGCATTATTCAGATGGCAAGTTTGCCTCATAAGGTACAAATTCCATCGATCAAATTCAACCTTACGCCGCGCGATCTGTACATTGGAGATAGTAGAATCATTATTGCCGATTCCGATTTCAAACTTAGCGGACATGCAACAAATATTCGTAAGTTTATTCGTAAAAAAGGTGATTTAATCGGAACATTCGATTTCGTTTCCGACCAAACCAATGTCAACCAATTGCTCGACTTGGTAAGCGGATTTGGAGCTAAAGAGGAATCTTCAAGCGAAGCAACTGCTGAAGTTGTTGCACAAGAAGAAACTGTGGTGAAAGAAGATAATCCGTTTATGGTGCCAAAAGGTGTTGATCTAACGCTAAACACAAAAATCAAAAAAGCAATTTTGGGGGATATCTTGGCGGAAAATCTTGGCGGAAAATTGATGGTGAAAAATGGTGTTGCCGTTCTCGAACAGATGGGTTTTACGTGCGATGCTGCCAATATGCAACTGACTGCAATGTATCGTTCCGATCGCAAAAATCATCTTTTTGCAGGGCTTGATTTTCATTTGCTAAACATCGATATTAAGCAACTTATTGATATGATTCCGGACATTGACACGATTGTTCCGATGCTGAAATCGTTTGAGGGAAGAGCAGAGTTTCACCTTGCAGCTGAAACATATATGAAGTCGAATTACGATCTAAAAATGTCGACACTTCGTGGAGCTGCTGCCATTGAAGGAAAAAATCTTGTGTTGCTCGATAGCGAAACATTTTCCAAAATAGCAAAACCGCTAATGTTCAATCGTAAGACAAGAAATTTGGTGGATAGCATCAGCGTTGAAGCCACTCTTTTCCGCAATGAGGTTGATCTTTATCCGTTTGTGATGTCGATGGATAAGTACTCTGCAGTGGTCGGAGGTCGCTATGATTTGAATCAGAATTACAATGCTCATATTGAAACACTTTCGCCTATTCGTTTGGCATTGAAGGTTTCGGGGAATGCTGCAAATCTTGACGATATGAACTTCGATTTGGTGAAAACCAAGTATGGCGATATGTATAAACCAGAAAAACGTAACGCATTGCAGGAACGAACTCTCGCACTGAAAAAGTTGATTTCTGATGCGTTGAAAGCAACAGTAAAGGAACAGAATGAAGGGGTTGATTAGTGGAATATTGTTAGTTAGTATTTTTATTTCTTGCGATATTGCTAAGGAAGTAAATTACGCTGATTTTCGGGTTACGGGTCGAGTAGTTGAAAGAAATACAAATAGACCACTTGAAAATATTCAAATTAGTTTGAAGAATAATGCTTTAGGAGTTTTCTCAAAAACATTGACAAATACTAATGGACAATTTTTGATAGAAGCATTAAATGGCGGTTATGTGATTGATTCTGTGTGTGTTGTTGCTCAAGATATAGATTCTGTTCAGAATGGATGTTATGAAAAAGATTCAATCTTTGTTTTTTTACAAAAAAACGATAGTGGTTTTGAGCAAGCTCCTGCTTCTGCTGAAGATTTATTATTCCAATTAAATAAAATAAATTGATGCAAGCTATTTTTTATTTGCATTGTAAAACAAATTGGGGCGAGAATGCTTATTTGCATCTAAATGATAAGTGTTTTAGAATGACGTACGTTGCCGATAAGCAGTGGAAGGTGATTGTCCATGATTTGAAAGAATCCGTTAATTTTTCTTATTCGTACATTATAAAACGTGATGAAGAGTATGTTGCATGGAGTAAGTTGAATCGTAAGATTGTATTAGAATCGAATAATTATACGATTGAAATTTATGATGATTTTGTTAGCGAAACTAGTGTTTTTCAGACATTGCCATTTCTGCAATGCTATTTTCATCATAAAATAACAAAAAGCATAGTAGTAAATCAATGGTTAATTCAAGTATATGTTCCCTTTATTGATAAAGCTTGTAAAGTTGGAATTATAGGTTCAAGCGAATTTTTAGGGAATTGGAAACAAGACAAATATTTGCCGATGAATTATATTGGCAATGGTTGGTGGAGTATTGCCATAGAGCCACAAGGTGTTGTTGAATATAAGTTTGTTGTGATTGATAAATCCCAAAAGATAATTCTTTGGGAAGATGGGAATAATCGGATAACCAATTTTAAAAATCAGAATACCGTTTCTGTACTGAATCTTATATTTAAGCATAATTTTCGTTGGAAAGGAGCGGGTGTTGCGATACCTGTATTTTCGTTGAGATCTGCTTTGGATTGGGGGATAGGTGAGTATTCTGACTTAATGCATTTAGCGGATTGGGCAGCAAATGTTAGCTTAAAAGTAATACAAATTTTGCCGATAAACGACACTACAAATACGTGTACAAACAACGATTCTTATCCTTATAGAGCAAATTCTATATATGCTTTACATCCGATTTTGCTTAATATGAAAAAAGTTGGAGTTCTAAAAGATCGTTCTCTACAAACTCATTTTGAAAAAGAAGCAGCTTTTTTAAATAAAAGTCCGTTTGTATTATATGAGGAGGTATTTGCTCTTAAAACTAAATATTTGAAGTTGATTTATGAACAAGACTCTGACACTTTATTTTGTTCAAAATCTTATAACACATTCTTTCGTAAAAATGAACATTGGCTTTTGCCTTATGCAGTATATTCTTGTTTAAGAGAAGATTATAAAACAGCAGATTTTAATTTTTGGGAAGATTATGCGGTTTATTCTTCATCGAAAACATATGATTATGCTATTAAAAACAAACATCGTGTTCAGTATTTTTATTTTGTTCAGTATCATGCTAATAAACAATTAAAAGAGGCACATCTTTATGCGAATAAAAAAGGAATTGCTTTAAAAGGAGATTTACCGATAGGAATTAGTGCTGATAGCGTTGATGCATGGATGAATCCTAATTTGTTTCATTTAGATGCACAAGCAGGAGCTCCGCCCGATGATTTCTCTGTAAATGGACAAAATTGGGGTTTCCCAACATATAATTGGCAACGAATGAAAACCGATGATTTTAAATGGTGGAAAGCTCGATTTAAAAATATGACAGAATATTTTGATGCATATCGTATAGATCATATTTTAGGTTTTTTTAGAATATGGCAGATTCCGATAGAATCGATTGATGGTATTTTAGGCTATTTTAATCCCGCATTACCATTGTCTGAAGAAGATTTAAGAAATAAAGGTTTTGCATTCTCAAAACAAATGCTTCAGCCTTTTGTTACCGAAACAACTTGCAAAAAGTTATTTAATGATGAGTATAAAACTATTGTTAATACGTTTTTCAAGAAAGAAGGTAATACTTATAAATTCCTTCCGCAGTTTTCTTCTCAACGTTATTTAGTGGATTATTTAGATAAAAATCAAAAATTTATATCTATAGCAAACCAACGAAACTTATTAGATATTTATAAGAATGTCCTTTTTGTTGAGGATAGGACTAAGAAAAATCATTATCACCCTCGAATTATACCATTTACTACTGAATGGTTTTTGCAATTAACACCTTTTCAGCAAGAATGTTTTTGTAACATTCATGATGATTATTTTTATGTCCGTCATAACGAGTTTTGGAAAAAAGAAGCACTTTTAAAGTTACCATCGTTGTTGAGTACAAATAATATGTTGGTTTGTGGTGAAGATTTAGGAATGGTTCCACAATGTGTACCCGATGTTATGAACTTGTTACAAATTTTAAGTTTAGAAGTTCAACGTATGTCAAAACAAAATTATTCGGAATTTGTCGTTTCAAATCAAACGCCTTACTTTTCTGTTTACACCACAGGTACACATGATACATCGAGTTTGAGAGAGTGGTGGAGAGAAAATTTTTTTAAAACTCAACACTATTATAACCATGTTTTAGGCAAAAGTGGCAATACACCTTTATCTTGTACACCGGAAGTAGCTATGAGTGTATTAGAAAATATTTTTTCATCGAATAGTGTATTGACTATATTGCCTTTGCAAGATATATTGGCAATGAACGAGAATTTTGTAACAGAAAATCCAGCAGATGAGAGAATAAACAATCCAGCAAATCCACATCATTTTTGGTGTTATAGAATGTTTGTAGATTTATCTTCTCTATTAGAAAATACGGATTTCAACTTTTTATTAAAAAAAATGCTGAAAGCAACTAATCGAATTTAAAAAAGAAAAAATTTTATATATTTGAATCAATAAAAACATATAAAACTATGGCAGAAAATATTAAAAAACCGTCAGAAGAAAAATTGAAGGCCTTAAAATTGGCTATGGATAAAATTGAAAAAGACCATGGTAGGGGTACTATAATGAAAATGGGTGACCACGTTGAGGAAAATGTAGCTGTAATACCAACGGGTTCTTTAGGGTTAAATTTGGCTTTAGGTGTAGGAGGTTATCCGCGTGGTAGAGTGATTGAAATTTACGGACCAGAATCATCAGGGAAAACTACATTGGCCATACATGCTATTGCAGAAGCACAAAAAGCAGGTGGTATCGCTGCAATAATTGATGCAGAGCATGCTTTTGATCGTTTTTATGCAGCAAAATTAGGTGTTGATATAGATAATCTTTTGATATCTCAACCTGACAGTGGAGAGCAGGCATTAGAAGTTGCAGATCAGTTGATACGTTCGTCGGCAGTTGATATTGTGGTAATAGACTCCGTTGCAGCATTGACACCAAAAGCAGAATTGGAAGGAGATATGGGCGATTCTAAAATGGGTTTACAAGCTCGCTTAATGTCTCAAGCATTGAGAAAACTTACTGCGAATATAAATAAAACGAATACAACTTGTATTTTTATCAATCAGCTACGCGAAAAAATTGGTGTGATGTTTGGTAATCCAGAAACAACAACAGGTGGCAATGCTTTGAAATTTTATGCTTCAGTGCGTTTGGATATTCGTCGTATAGGACAAATCAAAGAAGGCGATGAAGTTATAGGAAATCAAACTCGTGTAAAAGTTGTTAAAAACAAAGTGGCACCTCCATTCCGTAAAGCAGAATTTGATATTATGTTTGGTGAGGGCGTTTCTCGTATTGGTGAAATTATTGACTTGGGAGTTGAAGCCGGTGTTATAAAGAAAAGTGGTTCGTGGTTTAGTTATGGAGATATGAAACTTGCACAAGGTCGCGAAGCGACTAAAAATTTAATAGCAGACAATCCTGAATTAACAGCAGAATTAGAGCAAAAAATCTTCGAAGAGTTGAAAAAGCACGAGTAGTAAACGAAATTTTAATCTTTTTCATATTTGTTTAAGCCTTAGATATCAAATGTTTAAGGCTTTTTTTTGACATTTTTTACAAATAAAATAGTATTATGTATTGCATAGTACTAAAAATATTTTTAATTTTGCGACGTAAAACAATAAAATTATGGAAATAAATACTGAAAATATAAAATCGCAAATGCGAAAAGGTTATTTAGAGTATTGTATTCTGCTCATTTTAGAAAAGAAACCTGCTTATGTTTCTGACATTATTCGTATTCTGAAGTCAGCAAAACTTATAGTTGTGGAAGGAACGTTGTATCCATTGTTAACACGATTAAAAAATAGTGGATTTTTGCTCTATAAGTGGCAAGAATCTACGCAGGGACCTCCTCGAAAGTATTATGAATTAACAGAACAAGGAAGAATGTTGCTCAAGGAATTGGAAAATGCATGGAATGAGGTAAAAAGTGTTGTAGAAATTGTAAAAGAAACTAATTAAAAATAAAATCATGAAAAAAACGTTGACTATTAATTTGAATGGGATTGTTTGGACAATAAACGAAGATGCCTATCAAGAATTAAAGAATTATTTAGATGAACTTGAAAAAAGTTTTGCATCGGACGAAGAGAAAGATATTTTGAGTGATATAGAGGCTCGAATTTCTGAATTGTTTTCAGAACGTTTGGATAAAAAACGTGTAGTTGTTGAACTCGCAGATGTAGAGTATGTAATTTCTGTACTTGGCAAAGTGAGTGATTTTTCTGAAGAAAGACAATCAGAGAAAGAAAATAAAAAACGTTTAAAACGTTTTTATCGAGATCCCGAAAATAAGATTATTGCTGGTATTGCTAGCGGTTTAGCTGCTTATTTAGGTTGGGATGTAACTTTACTACGAGTTTTGTTTGTTTTGTTACTCATATTTGGATTTACTTATTTTTTGCCAATTTATTTGTTAATATGGCTGATTGCTCCTGAAGCTATTTCGTCGTCGCAAAAACTCGAGATGAAAGGAGTGGATGTAACTATAGATAGTATAAAAAATATAAAGTCTAAAATTGTAGAATCGATGCCTGAAGGCAAAAGTGTAAAAACTTTTGGACAACGAGTAGGTGAAATCATTGTTGGAATTTTAAAATGGGGATTTATAATTTTTGGCGGAATTATAGGAGTTCTTATAACTATTGGTTGCTCTTTTGTAATTTTAGGATTATTGATATTTGGAATTATAGGATTAGCTGATCCCACATTGGTTATTGATTTTATGAATATTAACAGTTTATTGTTATTTGTTTCTATTTTCATATTTTGCTTGTTACCTCTAATATGGGGTATATGGTTGCTTGTTCGTTTGTTTAATCGGAAACCAAGAAAGAAAAACCGTTTATGGATTTTTTTGTTGACGTTTCTTGTTTGGATTATAGCATTTTTTATGATGATATTTTCAGGTATAAGATTGGGAACATCTGATCTTTCAAATTATGAAAATTTCTATATGACATGGAATGGATCAAAAATCGTATTAAAAAAAGATTCAGAAACAATTATTTCCGAACCACGACAAGTATCTGATTTTAATAGTATTTATGTAGAGAAAGCGATAAAAGTAGAATTAATTCAAAAAGATAGTTGTTCGGTGAGGGTTTTTGCTGATGCAAATCATATTGCAAACATTACGACAGAAGTAAAAGATAGCGTTTTGTATATTACTAATAATACTAAAAATAGTACAAAAGTTGAACTTTCAATGAAAAATATAAAAAGTATTATTGCAGATAATGCGTCAAAAATAAAAACTGGAAATATTATAAAAACAAAAGATTTGGATATTCAGTTGAATGGAGCAAGTAAAGCAGATTTGGATTTGAATGTAGAATCATTAACACTTCATATTGGTCAAGCTTCTAAAGCAGAAATAGAAGGTAATAGTGAAGGGTTGTTTTTATTGGCAAATGGAGCATCAAAAGCAGATTTAGAGGATTTTAAAGTACAGAATGCTGATGTTTCAGTACATTCTGCTTCCAAAGTGAAAATTTGGGTAGTTGATAGCTTAAAAACAAATTTGTCGGGTGCAAGTAAGTTAAAATACAAAGGATTTCCTATTATTTCAAGTACTGCAAAGGATATGTCTCATATAGAGAACGATAATAATTAAACAATCTTTAAAATGACAAAAACGCATAACAAATTTGTTATGCGTTTTTTATATGTTTTATTTATGGTTGTTTTAAAAAGCTTCTACTTCTCCAACAAATATCCAAGCAGGTTCACCTGTTGCTCCATGCCATTTAGGCATGTTCTTAACAGAAACACCAGTTACACGAATGTAACGAGTTTGTACGGGAGCAAAATCTACAACGGTTTGTTCTACAGTTTTTCCAATATGTTCCCATTTGTCGTAGTCATTATAAGTCTCATCAACTACCGTACGGTAAGTTTCTCCATCTTCAGATATTTCAACTTTCATACCAGCTGCACCAAAAATGTAGTTGCCGGGTTCAACAAGTAAATCCATTTTTATAGAACGTATTTCTTGAACATTTTTCAAGTCTATTTCTGCTTGAAAATCAGTACCAAGATAACCAATCCATTTACCAGAGTTAAAAATAGGATCACCAACAATGCCATCTACTAATGTTTCTGCTGAAATATAGGCGTAGTTGTTGTGAACGGGTAGTGTGAATTTTATAGGATTTAGACTTGCTTTGTTGAATGAGAATTCTTGTGTTTTTACTTTTGTAGCATTGTCATTTCTTATAGCAACAGCTTTTAGTACACATGTCTCTTTAATATCGAAAGGAGCAGTGTAAAGTGTAGATTTTTCAGTAGGCTCTGTACCATCAAGCGTATAATATATAGGAGCATCACCTAAAGTAGAAAGTGTTATTTCGGTAGCTCCTTTCTCAATATTAGGAGTTATTTGTATTCCAACTTCAAGTAAGTGTTTTGCGTAATTCAAACCATCACGTTCGTATATATCAATCATTTTTGGCATACGAGTAACAAAGTCTTCATAGTTTTTCTTTTCTGGCAAAGTCCAACAAACTTCGCATAGTGCTGCCATACGAGGTAACATCATATATTCACGAGATTCCTCTGTTGGGAGATATTCGTTCCATAGATTAGCTTGAGCACCAGCAATGAGATAATGTTTTTCTGGAGCTAAAATACTTGGAACAGGCTCTAAGCTATAAGCACGTTCTACATCAATAAAGCCTCCTATTGCAAATTGTTCATTTTCAGTATCGCGAGTTTGATAATAATCGAAATAAAGATGAGTGTTCGGTGTCATAATTACTTCATGACCTTGCAAAGCAGCTTCAGTGCCACCATTCATTCCTCGCCATGACATTACAGCTGCATTTGGAGCTAATCCGCCTTCTAAGATTTCGTCCCAACCTATGATGCGACGACCTTTTTTGTTAAGAAATTTCTCAACACGTTGAATTACGTAACTTTGAAGATATTCTTCTGCTGAATGATTTTTGTCCGATTTTATGCCAAGTTCTTTTATTTTGGCTTGGCAAGTAGGGCAGTCTTTCCAACGTTTTTTAGGACACTCATCGCCACCGATATGAATGTATTCACTTGGGAAGATATCAACAATTTCAGTTAGTACATCTTCAATAAATTTCATTGTCGACTCTTTGCCAACACATAAAACATCGTCAGAAACTCCCCATTGTCCCCAAACTTTATAAGGACCGCCTGTACAACCTAATTCAGGATAAGAAGCTAACGCTGCTAACATGTGCCCGGGGAGATCGATTTCTGGAATAACTACGATATTGCGTTCTGCTGCATAAGCTACAATTTCGCGTAAATCGTCTTGTGTGTAAAAACCTCCATGAGGAATACTATCTTGATTTTCAGGTTTTCCTTTAATGCAAGTGCTTTCACGCCAAGCACCGATTTCTGTTAGTTTAGGGTATTTTTTTATTTCAATACGCCAACCTTGATCGTCGGTTAAATGCCAATGAAAACGATTTAAATTGTGTAACGCTAATAAGTCAATCGTACGTTTTACAAATTCTTTCGATGAAAAATGACGACTAACATCTAAATGAAAACCTCTGTAACGAAAACGAGGACAATCGTTAATTATGACAGGTTTAAGTTCTATAGTTGCGTTTTTTGCTACTGCAGGGATTGATTTTCGAAGAGTTTGTATTCCATAGAAAACACCAGCTTCTGATGCACCTTTTATAACTATATTTTCGTTAGTAACAGTTAATTGGTAAGCTTCAAAATTTTCACTTTCTAATCCTAATTCTAAAACAATGGATTTTCTGTTTGTTTGTTCTACACCGAAAATAGGTAACGTATAGCCCGTTGATTCAGCTATATATTCTGCCAAAAATTGCGCATTTTGCATCATTTTTTCATTGCCAGCAGGGTAGGTGATAGCAGTTGTTTTATTTAAAATAAAACTTTCCCCATTTTGCATTGAAATCTCTTGAGGCAACGGAATTACTTGATAATTACTTTGTACTGGTTTTTGTTTACAAGCACATAAAAATATCGCACTCGCAACAATAATCATGTTTAGTTTTTTCATAAAATTAAAATTATATTGGTTATTAAAATATTATACTTTGAGCAATTTCTTCGGATTTGCTTTTTCCGCATAGGGTTTCTATAATTGTTAAAGCAAACTCGATAGCACAACCCGCACCGCGTGCGGTAATTATATTTTCACTTTTTTCTACTTTATTGAATTGAACATCAGCACCTTTTAGTTGATTCTCAAAACTCGGATAACAAACCGCTTTTTTCCCTTCGAGTAACGACATTTGCCCAAAAACAATAGGAGCAGCACAAATGGCTGCAAGCAATTTCTTTTCAGAATGATGTTTTTCTACTAAACATTTTAGTTCATCGTGGGCATTTAAGTTATTTGTACCGGGCATTCCTCCTGGTAATAATAGTAAATCTGCTTTGGAAAAATTTGTTTCTGCAAAAATAGTATCAGCAATGATAGGAATATTATGTGCTCCAACCACTTCCTTATTTTCAGAAATAGAAACGGTTGTTACATCTATTCCTGCACGGCGAAGCATATCAATAGGTGTTATTGCCTCTATTTCTTCAAATCCGTTAGCTAAAAAAACAAATGCATTCATAAATTTTTAATTTAATTTAAAATTATAGGTAATTGTTCCAATAGCAATATTGTTGCCAGAAGAGAATTTCGTCTTTTTGGCAGCGTCCATTGCTGCTTTTCGAAGATTTGCATCTGCAATTGTTGTCCCTGCAGCAATCGAAGTGTCAATTACATTTCCACTTTCGTTTACACGAATACTAACTACCACTTTCCCTTCTTCGTTACTATTATATGAAGGTTTATAAAGAGAACCTTTTAAATCTCTACCGTTAAGCGACCAAGAGTTCCCACCCGAAGAACCTTTTCCTGCAGGATTTCCTGCAGTACCACTTCCAGATGTTTGTCCTACTCCACTTATTTGTTGTCCAAAAACTCCAGCCATTTGATTAGCTTTAGCTGTTTTTGCGGCTTTTTCAGCTTCTATACGCTGACGTTCTAATTCTTCTTGACGTTTTTGCTCTGCAATAATTTGCTCTTGTCTTTTTTTCTCTTGTTCTTGTTTTTGAGCTTCAAGGTTGACAGTCTCTTCTATGTCTTGAGTCATCAAGTTCTCTTGTGTAAGAGAAGAACTTGGTGTAATTGGAGTTGGTGGAGTTGTTGTTGCCATGAAGGGTGGCATTTCTCCTAATCCTTCGATGCCATCACCAAAACTAATCATCACGCCTTCGTCTTCTTCCTCCTTGCTAAAAGGCATATAAATAAACATCAAAAGCAGTGCAATTAAAACACCGCATACGATCGTAACAAGCGAACTATAGATTTGAGGTTTATTCATTTTAGAATTATTTTTCTAATGGTTTTGTTGCAATTACAAGTTTTAATTTGTTTTCATTTGCAATGTCAAGAACTTTTACAATTTCTTTGTAAGGAACGTTTTCGTCAGCATAGAGAGCAATATGAAATGTAGAGTCTAACGCTTTCTCATTTAAAAGGGTCATTTCTAATTCTTCGAAAAGGATAGGTTTTGCTTTTTCCTTTTGCTTTGCAATGGTGTATTCTCCGTTTTCAGAAATACCAACTTTGACAATTGTTGTTTTTGTTGCAGTTTTTGCACGACTTTGAGGTAATTTTACTTTTATGTCGTTGGGAGATGACATCGTTGCTGCTAACATAAAAAATAACAATAACAAAAAAATCATATCTGTCATTGATGACATACTAAAACTTGCTTCAGCTTTATTTCTTTTTTTTAGAGCCATAACAATGAAATTAAAATGATTATTTCTTACCTGCAGCAGGTTCGTTTAGAAGATCTAAAAATTCCATATTTTTAGATTCTAATTTTCTCATAATCTTATCAAGTCGTGCAACTAAAAAATTGTATGCAAAATAGGCACAAACACCAACAATCAAACCAGCAACAGTCGTTACCATAGCAGTATAAATGCCGCCTGAAAGATCTCCTAAATTGATTGTATTATCTCCTTTTGTTGACATTTGGTAAAAAGCTTCAACCATACCAATAACTGTTCCAAGGAATCCTACCATAGGAGCTCCTCCTGCAATTGTAGCCATCATTGTGAAACCCTTTTCAAGTTTTGCAATTTCAATGTTACCGACATTTTCTATCGCAACTAAAACATCATTCATCGGACGACCTAAACGACTAATTCCTTTTTCAATCATACGAGCAGAAGGAGTGTGAGTATCTTTGCATAGATTCATTGCCGAGTCAATTTTCCCATCGTAGATGTAATCTTTTATTCTGTTCATAAACGAAGCGTCTTCTTTTGATGCTTTTTGTAGAACGATTAGACGTTCAACAAAAATGTAAATAGCAAGAAGTAGCATAAGTGCAAGAGGAATCATTAACCAACCGCCTTTTAAGGCTAAATCCCAAAGACTCATTTGTTCTGAGGTAGTTTCTTCGATAACAACAGGAGTTGTATCTGCAATAACTTGTAATAAAATTGTTAAATTCATAATGTTTTTATTTTAAAGCGTTTTTATATTTTTCAATTGTATTTTTTAGTCCAAAATAGAGAGCATCTGCTATAAGTGCATGTCCTATAGATACCTCCTTAAGGAATGGTATGCTTTGGTACATATATGCTAAATTCTCTAAACTTAAATCGTGTCCAGCATTGACTCCTAATCCACATTCGTGAGCTTTTTTTGCAGCAGCAACGAAAGGTGCTATGGCAAGTTCTTTATTTTTTGCATAATTATTTGCATAAGGTTCTGTATAAAGTTCTATACGATCAGTTCCTGTTTTTGCTGCCGCTAAAATGTTCTCTATTTCAGTTCCAACAAAAATAGATACTCTGATATTTTTTTCATGAAAAGTATCAACTAAATCTTTTAAAAAGGATTGATTGCTTATACAATCCCATCCTGCATTTGAGGTAATTGCATCTGGAGCATCTGGAACTAATGTTACTTGGGTAGGAACAACTGTTTTAACCAAGTTAACAAAATTGTCAGAAGGGTAGCCCTCGATATTAAATTCTGTTGTGATATGTGGCCGAAGTTCAAACACATCGCTGTAACGTATGTGTCGTTCATCGGGACGCGGATGTACAGTTATGCCTTCCGCTCCAAACATTTGGCAGTCTTTTGCAATTTGTAGTACATTGGGAGTATTGCCTCCTCTGGCATTTCGCAGTGTTGCTATTTTATTTATGTTAACACTTAATTTGGTCATTTCTGTGAAGACGTTTGCATTTGTTTATTTTTGTCATATGCTTTTCTTTTGTACTTTTGCAAGAAGAGAAAAACATTGCAAAAATAACATTTTAAATGAGATTTTAAGTTGACTTCATTAATTTAATTCTTAAAAATTATGACGGTTGTTGTTTTTGGAAATAATTATCGAAAAGAGACTTTAAAACAAGCAGAAATTTTGTTTTGTATTTTGAAAGAATACAATATTTCTGTAGGAATAGAGCCTATGTTTTATGACTTTCTTTGCAATGATTTAAACTTTACTCCTAAAGTTGATTTTATACTTTCGGATGATAATTTTCAGGCAGATTTGGCATTGAGCATAGGAGGTGATGGTACATTTCTGAAAGTAGCATCACGTATTGGAAATAAAAATATCCCGATATTAGGAATAAATACGGGTAGATTAGGATTTTTAGCAGATATTTCAGGCGAAGAAATTGTTGCTGCTTTTGATGATATTTTAAATAATCGTTATAGAGTTGAAGAGCGGACTGTTTTGCAGGTGAAGACTTCTGAATCGAATTCAATTTTTGGTTATGCACTGAACGAAGTTGCTGTTTTAAAGCAAGATAGTTCATCGATGATTACTGTGCGAACACAACTTAATGAAGAATTTTTGACAGATTATCAGGCAGATGGATTAGTAGTGTCAACTCCGACAGGTTCAACAGCCTATTCAATGAGCGTTGGTGGACCATTGGTATTGCCACAATCGAAAAATCTTGTATTGGCAGCTGTGGCTCCTCATAGTTTGAATGTTCGTCCATTAGTTGTTCCTGATAATTTCAAAATTGGGCTTGATGTGAAGAGTCGTTCAGGATGTTATTTGATAGCATTAGATGGACGTTCGGCGGTATTAGATCAAACAACAAAAGTTCTAATACAAAAAGCTGATTATACCATAAAACTTCTGAAACGAGAGAATTATACTTTTTATAATACGCTTCGTAATAAATTGATGTGGGGCATTGACAAACGAACTTTTTGATAATGAATAAATCAGATTTAAGAATTATTTATATGGGAACACCAGACTTTGCGGTAGAATCGTTAAAGGTTTTGGTGGAAAGTGGTTATAATGTCGTAGCTGTTATTACGATGCCAGATAAACCCATTGGTCGTGGGTACAAGGTGCAATCATCGGCAGTAAAAATGTATGCCGACTCTAAAAATATACCAGTACTTCAGCCTCAAAATTTGAAAGATACCTCCTTTTTAGATAAATTGCGTTCCTATAAGGCTGATTTACAAATAGTAGTGGCTTTCAGAATGCTTCCACAAGTGGTGTGGTCTATGCCTCGTTTAGGGACATTTAATCTACATGCTTCGCTATTGCCACAATACAGAGGGGCAGCACCTATCAATTGGGCAATAATAAATGGAGAAAAAGAAACAGGTGTAACAACTTTCTTCCTTCAGCATGAAATAGATACAGGGAATATTATTTTGCAAGAAAAAATCGCCATATCAGAAAATGAAAATGCGGGCGATATTCATGACAAGTTGATGTTTTTAGGAGCCAAAGTTGTGTTAAAAACAGTTGATTTAATATTAGAGAGTAATGTAACAGCAATCCCTCAATCGGAAGCCATAACTTTGAAAGTTGCACCAAAAATATTTAAAGAAACTTGTCAAATAAATTGGAATAGCGATGCAATGAGTATATTTAATCTTATACGAGGATTATCACCTTTCCCAGGTGCATGGTTTGAATGGACGTTACCCGATAAAACCAAATCAATAGTAAAGGTGTTTGATTCAAAAATAGAACTTTGCCAACATAATCATTCTGTAGGAACTATAATGTTTGATAATGAAAGCTTTAAAGTTGCTCTAAATGATGGCTATTTAACAATATTGAATTTGCAAGTGCCAGGAAAAAAGCGAATGAGTACAGCTGATTTTTTACGTGGATTTAAACATTTTAATGAGTGTGTTATTAATATATAAATGATAAAAAAAATGAAACGAATAATTCTTTTATGTGCGTTGTCAGCACTATTTATTCTTACTTCGTGTGATTCTAAAATGATTCTACCAAATGCATCAGGTGCAGTATTTGAAGTTTTGGTAGTTATTAACGATTCTGTATGGAAAACTTCAGAAGGTAAGGCAATTTTTGATTTGATAAATGCGGATATGCTTGATGTTCCACAAAAAGAACCTCTGTTTAAAATGTCACGTGTAAATCATGCCGAATTTGATAACCTTTTGCGTCCTGCTCGTAATATTTTGATTGTAGATGTAGATTCTCGCTATACTCAACCAAAAGTTTCTTATGCTCACGATCGTTGGGCACGTCGCCAAGCTGTTGTGATACTTACTATGCCTTCGCGTCAAGGTATAACTACTTTGCTTGATAAAAATGGAAAAAAAATTCAGGACTTTTTTATAAAATCAGAACGAAAAACATATCAAGATTATTTAGAAACATCACATAGTAGTCAGATGGAGGCTGAAGCTTTTAAGCGTTTTGGTATTCAAATTCTTATTCCTTTTGAAATGACAAACTATAATTATGGGGAGAATTTTATGTGGATATCAAATGGTGGAGTAAAAGCACGTCAAGATATTGTAATATATTCGTATCCATATACAAATGTAGAAAATTTAAAATTAGAGAATTTGATACACAAACGCGACTCTGTGCTTAAAGCAAATATTCCTGGTCCAGAAGAAGAGTCTTATATGGGAACAGAACTTGTATATCATACACCAAGTTTGAATGAAATAGCAGTTAATAATGCGTATTGTGCTGAAGTTCATGGATTGTGGAAAGTAATGAATGGTGGCTTGATGGGAGGACCGTTTGTGAGTCACACACGTATTGATGAAATTAATAATAGAGTGATTACTATTGAAGGTTTTGTTTTTGCTCCAGAGAGAGATAAACGAAATTATATTAGACAATTGGAAGCTGTGCTTTACACAGCCCGTATGCCACATGAAGTAAATGAGGTTGTTGTACAAAAGAAAAAATAAAATTTTATGGATTTAATAAAAGTTGGAATTACTCATGGCGATATGAATGGTATTGGCTATGAAGTGATATTGAAAACATTAGCTGACAATCGAATATTCGAGAAAGCAATATTTATAATTTATGGATACTCCAAAGCGGCTGCTTTTTATCGAAGAACTTTGTGTATGGAGGAGGGTAGTTTGAATATTATAAAATCACCTAAAGATGCATTACCAAAATGTATCAATATCATAAATTGTACGGAAGAAGATTTGAAAGTAGAAATGGGGATTGCTACTCCTGAGGCTGGTCGTGTAGCATTTTTAGCATTAGAAAAAGCAACTGATGATCTAAAAGATAAGTTTATTGATGTTTTGGTTACTGCACCAATCAATAAAAATACGATACAATCGGAAAATTTTAATTTTAAGGGACATACTGAATATTTAGAAAATAAAGCAGGTAAAGAAGAATCGTTGATGTTTTTTGTAAGTGATTCAATGCGAATAGCTCTTGCAACTAATCATTTGGCTATTTCGCAGGTATCTAATGTTATTACAGAAGATTTGATTTTTAAGAAACTTTCTTTACTAAATAAATCGTTGAAAGAAGATTTTTTGATACCTCGACCTCGCATTGCAGTTTTAGCACTGAATCCACATGCAAGTGATAATGGTTTGATTGGGAATGAAGAAAATGAAATAATTATTCCTGCTTTAAAAAAAGCACAACAAAATGGTGTTGTATGTGTGGGACCTCTTGCTGCTGATGGCTTTTTTGGTTCAGGTGCTTATACTTCTTATGATGCAGTGTTGGCAATGTATCACGATCAGGCTTTAGCACCGTTTAAAATTATGTGTATGGAAGATGGCGTGAATTATACGGCATGCTTGCCTTTTGTTCGAACTTCACCTACACATGGGACAGCTTATGACAAAGTTGGTAAGCAAAAATCAGAAGAGTCATCGTTTCGTCATGCTATTTATTTGGCAATGGATATTTTTCAGAATAGAAAACGATTTGCAGAAATGAGTAAAAATCCATTACAAATAAAAAATCAACACAAAAGTTAATCAAAATATATTATAGCAATTTTGCAAAAGTAAAAGACTCTTTTTGAAGGGTCTTTTTTTTAAAAAATCCAGTGTTCTATCAATTCTTTTGCAGAAGAGAAAACAAGATTTGCACCTTCTTTCTTCAACTCTTTAGGATGCAAAATGCCTGTATTTATCCCAATTGTAAAAATACCAGCAGCTACAGACGAACGAATGCCAAGAGGAGCATTTTCTATAACAATAGCTTCTGATGCTGATATATTTCCTTTTTTCAAAGCCATTAAATAGGGTTCAGGGTGAGGTTTCCCATATTTTACATCATAGGCAGTAACCATTCTATCGGGATGAAAAATATTTGGAAAGTTTTTATTTAAAGTTTCGAGTAGTGATTTTTGCCCTGATCCTGTAACTAAAAATATCATCAATCCTGCTGCTTTAACTTTTAATAAAAAATCGTATATATGTGGTATTGGTTGAATATTTGCGATTCGATTAAAAATTTCACTTTTTATTTGATAAATTTTTTCAACCTCTTCTGCAGTGGCATTTCTATTGTATTTTTGATGGAAAAATGCATTTATCGTTGATTCACCAGTACGTCCTTCATTTAGATAAGCATCGTATTCGGTAAAATCCAAACCATATTGCTGCATAGTTTCGTACCATGCTTTTGCATGATAGGGCATAGAATTAAACAAAACCCCATCCATATCAAATAATACGGCTTTGGGGTTTAAATTTGTTTTGTTCGTATTGTTATAACAATTTACAGCTCTTTGCATCATTTATTGTAATAATGCTAGTGCGTTTTTAATTCGTTTCATTGCTTCTACAATATTGTCATCGCTTGTAGCATAGCTCATACGTATACAATCTGGAGCACCAAAAGCACCACCACCAACACAAGCTACATGACCTACTTCAAGTAAAAACATTGCTAAATCTGCTGCAGAGTTAATAGTTTTACCATTGTATGATTTCCCATAGTATGAATTACATTTTGGGAAAAGATAAAAAGCTCCTTGGGGTACATTAACTTCAAAACCAGGAATCTCTTTTGCCAATTCAACAATAAGATTACGACGATTTTCGAAAGCTTTTCTCATCATTTCTACAGGCTCTTGTGTACCTACATAAGCTGCTTCTGCAGCCTTTTGCGAAACAGAGCAAGGTCCACTTGTATATTGCCCTTGTAATTTGTTACATGCTTTTACGACCCATTGTGGAGCAGCAATAAAACCAATACGCCAACCTGTCATTGCATAGGCCTTTGAAACACCATTTATGATTACAGTTTGTTGTCTTACGTTTTCAAATTGAGCAATACTTTCGTGAGAGCCAACATAATTGATATGCTCATATATTTCATCCGAAATAATTGTTATTTGAGGATATTTAGCTAAAACATCAGCTAAGCTTTTCAATTCGCTCTTTGAATAAACCGCACCTGTAGGATTCGATGGTGAACAGAGTACCAATGCTTTTGTACGTGGCGTAATAGCATTTTCTAATTGTTCAGCAGTGATTTTAAAATCTTGCTCAATACCTGCTGAAACAATAACGGGAACACCAGAAGCTAATTTTACCATTTCGGGGTAACTAACCCAATATGGTGCAGGGATTATCACTTCATCGCCATTGTCTACTATTGCCATAATAACATTACAAACCGACTGTTTTGCTCCGTTTGAACAAGTAATTTCATCTGGAGTGAAATCCAAATTATTTTCATTTTTCATTTTCTCCACAATTGCATTGCGAAGAGCAGGGTAGCCAGCCACCGGAGAATAGCGAGAAAAATTGTCATCAATAGCTTTTTTTGCGGCTTCCTTTATATGTGTAGGTGTATCAAAATCAGGTTCTCCTACACTTAAATTAATAACATCAATTCCTTGAGCCTTCAACTCGCTACTTTTTTGTGACATTGCCAACGTTTCTGATGGCGATAAAGCATTTAGACGTTGTGATAATAAATTCATATTCCTTACTATTTTATCTTGCAAAGATAAGGCGTTTTACGAGAAAAACATAATTTTACTTTTTGAAAAGCAATTATATTTTTTCGTCTTCTTAGAAGTATATAAATTCAATAAAAAATCAATATCAATAGTCAAAAAAAACAATTTTATACACCAAAGAGATAGTTCTTTATTGTTATTTAACAGACGCCCTTTTCTTTTTTGGGGTAAAATGTTTCCCCTTTAAAGCAAGGTTAAGTTTTATACACAATGTTTTATATGTACTATCATTTGCTCCTTTAATCATCCTCAAATAGTTCAATTTACCACGAGCCACATTTACTTTCTTCGTTGATAATTTTTTAGCAAGAGCGATTTGATGAATTAATGCACGTAGATTTTTTACATACTTTCTTGATACATTTGTTTTCTCGTTAACAGAAACACCTGTAACCTCTTGCCTTGTTCCTCTTTTTTGCAAACGAGTTTTTTTAGGATTGATAAAAAAGTGGTGAGTAGCAATAATTTTTTGTAGTTCTGTCATAAATTCACCATCTTCTTGATATACAGAGTGATTACTACTAAATGTGATATCATCAGCATAACGAGAATAAGTCAAATGAAAACGTTTTGCTAAACCTTCTAATGCTTTGTCTAAAGAGATACAACATATATTCGATAATATTGGAGAAGCAGGGGAGCCTTGAGGTAAAACTTGACGATACGTTCCACCTTCCATTTTCTGTGGATATGTACAAACAGAAGATATAATTCGCGTTGCTAATGGAGGTATATTCATTTTTAATAGTTGGGCTTCTATCATCGAATCCGTTATCGAAGGAAAGAAATCAGACAAATCAATATTAAACACATAATTGTTTCCTACATGTTTTTGAGCATTTGTTAATACAGAGCGTTGCTTTACAAATCCCATAACTGAATCTGAGGGCATATACATTGTATTTAAAATAAATGCTATCGCACTCATCAAGCTTTTTAAATCAGAATTTGGTGCAAGAATTTTACGAGTTCCTCCCGTTTTTTTGGGAATAAGAAATTCGTGATATGCCGATAAACGATTTTTGACGTTATTATAAAACCTAATTTTTTTATATAATACACTAGGTGATGCCAATAATGTATTTGATACATACGGCATAACCTTGTATATTGAATTATAGAGTGCATCTCTAGAAGATACATCTATATCCATTTTTAGGTTTTGGTACAATATTTTGTCCATATAAAAATAAAAAAACTTATGATAAAACGAGAAACATTTCTAAAGATGAATTCGAGTACCGTGGCAAGCGAAGCAAGAATCTTTATTAAAGCCAAATAAATTTTTACTTGGCAATCATAAAGATTTGCGAAGCGATAGCGGAACGCAGAATTCTGAAACAAACCATGTTATCAAGCAAAATGCTTGACATCTGCCGAAAACAGCAGACAAAAAAATCAAATGTTTCTCATTCACCATAAGTTTATATCTATCACATGCAAATATATTATTTGTTTTCTATGTTTTATTATATCGGTTGATAAAATTTACTAAACTTATTATAAACTCTCCTCATTTAATAATCTACGAACAATTTTATAACTATAGTTGTAAATGTGGAGAATATCGACAATAGGCAAATCTTGATGATCGAACATATGATGAATGGTATGACATACCTTAATATGTTCTATTTCGGGTATTCTGCGCCAAATCCCTTCTTCTTGTAAATCGTTCGCAAAAATATTTTTCAAGACTGCCAAATCAGGACACAGTGGTAAAAATAAAAATCACATTTTTATAAAATATTCAACTATCATTTTGTTATATTTGCCTTATGCAAAAAATAGCAATAATAGGAGCAAGTTATCTGCAACTTCCATTAGTAGAAAAAGCAAAAATAATGGGGTTGGAAACTCACTGTTTTGCATGGGAAACAAATGCAGTCTGTAAACATATTGCCGATTTTTTTCATCCTATTTCTATAACCGAAAAAGAAAAAATTTTATCAGTTTGTCAGCAATTAAAAATAGACGGGATTCTAACTATAGCCTCCGATTTATCAGTAGAAACTGTGAATTATATTGCCGAAAAAATGGACTTAATAGCTAATCCTTATCAATATACATCACTTGTAACAAACAAGGTTGCGATGAGGAATGAATTATTAAAAAATAATATATCTTCGCCTTATTATATTACTGAAAAACAAGAAGATTATAATCTTTTCAAAATTCCATTTCCAGTCATAGTTAAACCAACAGACCGCTCCGGAAGTTTGGCTGTTGAAAAAGTAGAAAACTATGAAAACCTTATAAAAGCTATACAAAAAGCAAAAGAAGTTTCGTTTTCTAAAGAAGTAATAATAGAACAATACATTGAGGGGAAAGAGGTAAGTGTAGAAAGCATTTCATGGCAAGGCAAACACTATATTTTAGCAATAACGGACAAGGTTACTACCGATAGATATTTTGTGGAAATTGCACACCATCAACCTTCGATGTTAGCTAATGATGTTCTTGATAAAATAAAAACTATAACATTAGCAGCATTGAACGCTTTGCACATCGAAAACGGAGCAGCACACACCGAAATAAAAATTTCTCCAAAAGGGGAGGTTTTTATAATCGAAGTAGGAGCAAGAATGGGTGGCGATTTTATAGGTTCGCATTTGGTAGAGTTATCCACAGGATACGACTATCTAAAAGGTGTTATCGATGTAGCTTTAGGAAATTTCTCGGAACCTGTAATTCAAAAAAAACATTTTGCTGGAGTCTATTTTCTATCGGAGGAAACAAAAAAAATAGAAGAAATAATAAAAAATGCTGATAAATTTCCGTTTGTTGTAAAATCCGAAATTCTTACCAATAACTTAAAGAAACTACAATCGAGTGCTGATAGAAGTGGCTATTTGATTTATAAAAGCGACAAACGAGAAAATCTTTTATAAAAAAAGTGTATTTTCGCACAAATAAAACAAAAAAACATGCAACCATTGATATCTGTTGTTTCTCCTGTTTACAAAGCAGAAAATATCGTAGAAGAACTTGTAATGCGTATTGTTGAAAACGTAAAAAGTATTTCTGATAATTATGAAATAATTTTGGTTTGCGATGCTTCTCCCGATGCTTCGTGGGAGAAAATAAAGCAATGTTGTCAACAAAACCTAAAAGTTAAAGGTATAAACTTAAGTAAAAACTTTGGGCAAGAATACGCTATAACAGCAGGTTTATACGAAGCTAAAGGCGAGTGGGTGATTGTAATAGATTGTGATTTGCAGGACGATCCGAAAGAAATACTAAATCTTTATGTTAAAGCACAAGAAGGTTTTGATGTTGTTTTTGGAGAAAGAAAACTTCGAAAAGATTCATTTTTGAAACGAATCCAATCACGTGTTTTTTATGCTTTGTATAACTATCTGACTGATACAAAACAAAATCCTAATATTGGAAATTTTGGTATTTTTAATTGTAAGGTTATAAAAAGTATTTTAGCGATGAACGATTCGGTTCGTTGCTTTACAACTATGGCAACATGGGTAGGTTTTAAGCAGGCAACCATTCCTATTGTTCATGAAGAACGTTATGAAGGAAAGTCAAGTTATTCGCTACGAAAACTATTAAAGCTTTCGCAAAACATTATATTAACATTTTCGAACAAACCACTTTCGTTAATGGTAAAATTTGGATTCCTTCTTTCTGCTTTATCTTTTATGGTTGGTCTTTATTATTTTGTCCAATATATTTTAGGAATTACTGATGTTTCTGGATTTACATCGCTGATTATTTCGCTTTGGCTGATTGCTGGTCTGCTCATTATGTTTATGGGAGTGTTAGGACTTTATTTGAGCAAGATTTTTGATAATACGAAAAATCGACCTCTTTACATTATCGAAGAAAAAATAAATTTTGATAATGCAGAAAATAAATTATAAGAATATAAATAACTTTTATTCAGAGCGTTACGAAGAATATGGCTACTCGCCTAAATCTTTAGGATGGGATAAAGGGAAACAAAATGTGCGTTTTGAAATTTTGACATCGCAATACGACTTTCAAGGAAAATCGTTGCTTGATATTGGTTGCGGATTTGGTGATTTATCGATATTTTTAGACAGAAAATACACGAACTATAAATACTTTGGCATTGATTTGTTGAAAGATTTTATAAGAGAAGCACGAGAACGAAATTCACAAGATTATAAAAGGTTTGAAAATGCTGATATTTTAGATTTTACACCACACCAAAATTATGATTTTGCCATTGCATCAGGAACGTTTAATCTTGCTTTACAAGATGCTGATAATTACGAATATTTAGACTATGTCTTTAAAAAAACGTTTGCTATTTGTAAAGATGGCTTTGCTTTTGATTTTTTGTCTGATAAGGTTGATTATCAACTAAAAGATTCTTTTCATTATGCCCCTGAAAAAGTTTTATCCTTGGCATATAAATATTCACGAAATCTTGTTTTAAGAAACGATTATATGCCTTTTGAATTTGCAATCTTTTTGTTTAAAGACGATTCGTTTAAGAAAGAAGATACCTTGTTTTGTAAATATAAAAATGGACGAGATAACATTTAATAAACCATATTTGACGGGGAAAGAGACGGCTTACATTTGCAAAGCTGTAAAGATGATGCAACTTTCAGGAAATGGAGAGTTTACAAAGCGTTGTCAAAGTTTTTTTGAAACGAAATATGGTTTTAAGAAATGTTTGCTCACAACGTCGTGTACCGATGCATTGGAAATGGCAGCGATGCTTTGTGATTTGCAACAAGGAGACGAAGTAATTGTGCCAAGCTATACGTTTGTTTCTACGGCATTGGCTTTTGTTCGCGAAGGAGCTAAAATTGTCTTTGCCGATTCGATGAGCGAAAATCCTAACATTGACGTCAATCAAATTGAAGCACTGATAACACCACGTACAAAGGTAATTGTCCCTGTGCATTATGCTGGTGTTGCTTGCGATATGGATGCAATTATGGATATTGCCGAAAGGCACAACCTCATCGTTGTGGAAGATGCAGCGCAAGCCATTGATTCTTACTACAAAGGTCGGCCACTCGGAACGATAGGTCATTTATCTGCATTCTCTTTTCACGAAACAAAAAATATCATTTCTGGCGAGGGAGGAATGCTTTGCATTAACGATGAACGTTTCACTGCTAGAGCAGAAATTATTTGGGAAAAAGGCACAAATCGTGCGAAATTTTTCCGTGGAGAAATTGATAAATACAATTGGGTAGATACAGGAAGTTCTTTTCTTCCTTCTGAGATTATTGCCGCATTTCTTTGGGCTCAAATCGAAAGCATGGAGCAAATACAGAAAAAGCGTAAATATTTGTGGAAAAAATATTACGAAATGTTATCCCCGTTAGCCGAAAAACAAAAAATAAAACTTCCGCAAATACCTGATTTTGCTACAAATAACGGACATCTGTTTTATCTTGTTTGTAACTCTCTACAAGAACGAACAATGTTAATTAATGAACTGAAAAAACACAATATTTTAGCACTTTTTCATTACCAAAGTCTGCACAAAAGCGATTACTATTTTGCTCTCCACGATGGGAGAATGTTAATCAATAGCGATATGTATACTGATTGTCTTGTTCGGCTTCCTATGTACTACGAGTTGCAAAACTCTGACATAGAAAGGATTTGCAATGTAATTGCCGAACTATATTGTTAATTTTTCTTTTGTTTTTCTGTAAAAAATCGTAAAATTGCAGTTAAATTGTTTAAAAAGAGACTGCAGTGAGTATAGCCATAGAATTTAACAACATTTCGAAGCAATATCGTTTAGGACTTGTCAGTACAAAAACATTGAGTCACGACTTGAACCGTTGGTGGCAAATGAACGTCTTACGCAAGGAAGATCCATATCTGAAAATTGGAGAAACCAACGATCGCTCATCCAAAGGTAATAGCGATTATGTCTGGGCTCTAAGAGATATAGATTTCAAAGTTGAGCAAGGAGATGTTGTTGGTATTATCGGCAAAAATGGTGCAGGGAAAAGTACTCTTTTAAAACTTTTAAGTAAAGTTACTGCCCCCACAACGGGAACTATTCGAGCTCGTGGACGCATTGCTTCACTCTTGGAGGTGGGCACAGGTTTCCATCCTGAAATGACGGGTAGAGAAAATATCTTTATGAATGGGGCCATTCTTGGTATGTCTAAACGTGAAATTGCTTCTAAGCTCGATGAAATTGTTGATTTTTCCGGGTGTGAACGCTATTTGGATACACCCGTAAAGCGTTATTCGTCGGGTATGACCGTTCGTCTTGGTTTTGCCATTGCAGCTCATCTTGATCCTGAAATTCTAGTGGTTGACGAGGTATTGGCCGTCGGCGACGCCGAGTTCCAAAAGAAAGCCATCGGCAAGATGCAAGACGTTTCCCGCGGTGAAGGTCGAACGGTACTCTTCGTGAGCCATAATATGACCAGCGTGAAGAGCTTGTGCAAGCATGGTATTATATTACAGAATGGTCAACTGGTAGATCAGGGTGATATAGAACCCATCGTTAGTCGTTATTTACGAGGTGATAGCGATGCTGATAATCATAAAAAATGGTCAACTCCGGAGATAAGAGGAGAGGGATTTGAATTGTTAGAATTAGGAGTGCGCAAGAAAGGAGGTTCTTATGACGATATAATACGTATGACAGATTCTATTGAAGTATATGTTCGCTATAGACTAATTGTTCCATTCAAAGAGTTTCATATAACAATGCATATGAAAAATGAAGAAGGTCAAAAAATGTTTTCTTTTTCAGGTGGAGGTGGCCGTTGCTACGAGCGCATACATGGTATTGGTGAATATGAACAAATATGTGAAATTCCAGCGAACTATCTAAATTATGGTAAATATGCCTTGGATTTATATGCTGTTACAGATAGTCATCATTCAATCGCACGTGATTATGATATTGTATCATTCTCCGTTGAAAATAAACCCCATGCAATAGGTACTTTTATGGGCAAAGAACCAGGTGATATTACACCTATTTTTGATTTTACTGAGAAGAAATTAAATTAATAGTATGAGCGAAAAGAAATCGCAAATAACCGTTACTTCCCCTTTGCTTCCTCCTTTGGAGGAGTTTAACTCATATTTGCAACAGATTTGGGATAGCAAATGGATTACCAATAATGGTCAGTTCCATCAGCAATTGGAGCAGGCACTCGCTGAGTATCTTGGAGTAGAGTACCTATCACTATTTACCAATGGTACTTTGCCGCTCATTACGGCTTTCCAAGCACTGGGCATTCACGAGGGAGAAGTTATTACTACGCCCTATTCGTTTGTCGCGACGAGCCACTCTATTTGGTGGAATGGTCTAAAACCCGTGTTTGTTGATATTGAAGAGGATACTTGCGGCATTGACCCCAGCAAGATAGAAGCGGCTATTACGCCCAATACCGTAGCTATCATGCCAGTGCATTGCTATGGCAAACCATGCAAGACTGCTGAAATTGATGCGATTGCTAAAAAGCATAATCTGAAAGTAATCTACGACGCCGCGCACGCTTTTGGCGTCAGTGAGAACGGACAATCGGTGTTAAAGGCAGGTGATATCTCCACTTTGAGTTTCCATGCTACCAAGGTGTATAATACGATTGAGGGGGGAGCACTGATTTGCCATTCTGCAGAGATGAAATACCATGTGGATAATCTAAAGAACTTTGGTTTCCGTGGTGAGACCACAGTAGTAGCTCCAGGTATCAATAGCAAGATGGACGAGATGCGTGCGGCATATGGCCTGCTCAATCTCCGCCAAGTGGACGCTGCTATTGAGGCTCGCAAACAAGTTGCCAAGCAATATGTGGACGCATTGCAAGATGTGCACGGTATAAAAATCTTCCAACCAATGGTTGACTCATTTGCCTCTAACCTTTCACCTTTAACCTCTAACCTCAACTACAGCTACTTCCCCATCTTCGTGGACGAGGAGCAATATGGTATATCTCGCGATGCGCTATATGAGAAGATGAAAGCGAATAATGTGTTAGGGCGTCGCTATTTCTATCCCTTGATTACAGACTTTGATCCGTATAAGGATATTCCAAGTGCCAACCCAGTTAATCTACCTGTGGCGAATAAGATTGCTAATCAGGTGATTTGCTTGCCGATGCATCATGCATTAAGCGAAGAGGATTTGAAACGAGTAATTGATTGTGTACGAGGATGAAATTAGGCATCATGCAACCATATTTTATGCCGTATATCGGTTATTGGCAGTTGATGGCAGCTGTTGATACGTATGTGATATATGATGATGTGAATTACATCAAAAAAGGCTGGATAAATAGGAATAATATATTAGTGAATAATGATAAGCAGTTATTTACTATTTCTTTGAACGGAGCGAGTCAGAATAAATTAATCAACGAAATCACTATAGCGGATGATTTTACTAAATTACGCAAAACTATACATATGGCGTATCATAAGGCTCCATACTATAATGATGTAATGGCATTATTGGATAAGATATTTTCCTATCAGTCAAGTAATTTAGCAGATTTTATAGCAAATAGTATTGAATTAGTGTGCCAATATTTAGATATACAAACTAAAATAATAATGTCTTCTGATATAGAAAAAGATAATTCACTAAAAGGTCAGGATAAAATATTGGAAATATGTAAATTGTTAAATGCAGATACATATTATAACGCTATCGGTGGTCAAGAATTGTATGATAAAAGTGTTTTTGAAAAAGAAAATATAAAGTTATGCTTTTTGAAATCTGATATCCCAGAATATTCTCAATATAACAATAATTTTGTTCCAGGATTATCCATCATAGATGTATTGATGTTCAATAATCCGATGCTAGTGAACAAAATGTTAATTGATTATACACTAGTATAATTAGCTCTAACATAGGGTTGTAGAAACATGAAAAGAAGAAAAATATTAATATTGGGAGGTACTAAACAAACTTGTGAGATTGTAGATGAAGCTCATAAGCTTGGGTTAGAGGTGTATGTTACTGATTACAATGTAGATTCTCCAGCAAAAGCTTTAGCCGATCATAGTTTTATGGTTAGTGCTACAAATGTTGATGAGGTAGTTCAGTTAATAAAGGAACATAAGATAGAAGGTGTACTTTTTGGTTATGCAGATGTACTTATGTCTAGTTATGTTGATATTTGTCAGCAAGCGGGTCTTCCTTGTTATACAACGCACAATCTCAACAAATTGACATTAGATAAGAAGTATTTTAAAAATAGATGTGAGCAATACGGAATACCTACCATAAAAGAATATTCATTTGATGACATTGAGCAAGATAAAATTGTATTTCCTGTCATAGTTAAGCCTATTGATAATAGTGGAGCGAGGGGGATTTTTATTTGTCGCAATATATCGGAATTAGTAGAGTTTTACAATGAATCTTTAGCTTATTCAAAGAACAAAAGTGTTATAATTGAACAATATTGTGATTCTCCAGAGGCTACTGCATTCTATTATGCGCATCATGGTAAGGTGTGTCTGTTAGGTTTTGCTGATAGGCATATGTTGCAGTACAATGACCAAAATTTGCCTTTACCCATTGGTTATACTTTCCCATCTATCAAATACGATATACTGAAAGAGGAATTGGAAATAACTATAGTGGAGATGTTAGAACAAGAGGGCATGAAAGAAGGATTTATGTTTATACAAGGCTTTATTCATAACAATACTTTTGTTCCATACGAATCTGGATATCGGTTGACAGCATCCATGGAGCATCATTTGTTTGAACATAACTATGGATTTAATCACATTTCTGCACTTGTTAGATATGCAGTTGGTCTAGAGGTTGATGATAAATTGATAGAACAAATAGATCCTACTTGTGGACATTATGCCAATGTGACTTTATTGCTAAATAAAGGAACTATTGCTCAGTATGTTGGTTTAGATGATGTGCAGAACCACCCTAATGTATTACATACCTTTGTATCATATCCAATCGGAACTACAATCACGGATCAGCAATATGGAAAATTATCACAAGTGGGTATTCGTGTACTTCTCTATGCTGAAAATATTGGTTCGCTGATTGCTCTGATGGACTATGTTAAGAATACTCTTTTTGTATTAGATGAAAAGGGGCAGAATATGTTAATAACAAGTTATTCATATAGTAGTATACCTCAAAATTAATGTGTATGAAAACGATAGCGATAACAGGTGCTAGTGGAAATCTAGGGGGATTACTCGTAGAACATCTATTACAAACAACTGATTGGGAGATTATTACATTTTCTTCTAATGACATAGATAAATGGATGAATAATCCACGAATTCATCAATATAGAAATGCACAAATATTAGATGTCTTTCCTGCGTTGCAGGTTGATATACTTGTGCATTTTGCTTTTGCTCGTCGTTTCCGTTCAAACGCAGATATAGCTTCTAGTTTAGATTTCTCTGAAAAAGTCTTTAAGGCGGTAAAGAATCATACTACCTGTAGATTAGTAAATATATCTACTGTAGGAGTCTATGCTGCAAGCGAAGATTATATGGATGAAGATGCACTCATTGGTCCTGATACGATATATGGTATGGCTAAATACGCATCTGAGGTTCTAATGCGTTCAATATTTGAGGGAGTACTAGATAGAACAACGAATCTTCGTTTAGGAGGTGTAGCACAAAGTCAGAGAATATTGCCTGTATTTATTGAAAATGCTTGCAAAAATCATCAAATCAATATAACTGGAGGGACACAACAATTTTCTTGGATTGATATAGATGATGCTATCACTGCTATTGCTGCAGCACTTTATATAGATAAATGGCAACCAAGTTACAATATCACATTAGATAAAAAGCGTTATTTGATTACTGATATAGCTAAGATGGTAGCAACTCAAACTGAAAAATTGGGTCATGGAAAAGTGGATGTGTGTGTGATCCCCCAAGATGTTCATTTATGTGTTGGTTGGACTTCTCAACGCTTTATAAATGATTCAGGATGGACACCAAAGGTATCATTAGAAGCGACTATAGAAAAAATGTATGATATGCATGCTAATTAATTGTATAAATCAGGATTGAAATAATATGTCATTACTTTTTAAACGACAAAAACAATTGTTACAATATGGTTGGTTGCATTCAGGAATAATAATGACTGAATGTGCTAAAGGATTTGTGTATAGAGTGCAAGTGTTTTTTGATATTATATCTTGTTATTACAAATACAAGATGTGGTCTAATCAATATTTATCTGAAAAATTTTATTTATTGAATAAAGAAGATAGAGTTGCCATTGGAAATAGATACAAAGAACGAGGTATTATTCGTGATAATTGGCAGAAGGATTTTGTTGAAAATAGAAAATTTTTATTAAAATATACTAGTCGTAAATATGAAGATGCCATATTGCGTGAAAAGCGTACACTAGCCTATAAAAAGCGTTATAATATGGGAGATGGATGTATAATCGAATATAATGTAGAATTATCACGCCAACATTATTTAGAAGGTACTATCAAGATAGGCAAAAATGTATTATTAGCTAAAAATGTTTTTATAGATTATACAGGACATGTTGTTATAGAGGATAATGTTCAAGTTGCTAATGGTGTGATAATAGAATCACATCACCATAAACAACACACAAATCCTTTTGATTCACAAGGTGAAATAGTTCAATCACATTGCATAATTAAAGAAGGTGCTCTGTTAGGTTCAAGATGCATTATTTTAGATTCGTGTCATTATATTGGCAAATATGCACGCATTGGAGCTGGCGCTGTAGTGACCAAAGATGTGCCTGATTATGCTTTGGTTGTAGGAGTTCCTGCTAAGGTGGTTAAAATGTTAGATGAGGAGAACACAATATGAAACAACCATTAGTAGCTATAAAATGCCTCGTTTACAACCACGAACCCTATTTGCGTGATTGTTTTGAGGGATTTGTGATGCAGCAAAGATAATTTGATTAAAAATATGCCAATTAAGATACTACATATATTACACGATGAAAAGTTTATTGATGGAGCGATAGATATTTTCAATAGTACATCAGCTATAAATACTTATGTTTCAATTGAGGATGAGAAGCCATTTGTGTGGATTAAAGTCCATGCAAATGATGTACAAATAGTTGAGAAAAATAAGATATTATCCTTTATTCTCGCAGGAGAATATCAATTGGTGGCATTTCATACATTGACTCGTGATAAATATGAGATAGTGTTACAAATTCCAAAACAAATAAAGGTTTTGTGGTTGTCGTGGGGATATGATATCTATAGTCCAAATGGAATAATACCTGCTGTATTATCATTACCAATATATAAATCAGTAACGAATCGATATGTAAAGTCATGTAAAAGTGAGGTGGCGCCTCTGCACACGCAGATAAAACGCTTCATAAAGAAGATCATATTATTCAAGAAATATTATAAGATTCAAAAAGAACAAAAACAATGTGTGCAAGCAGAAAAAAAACTACAAAGTAAGGTACTAGAGCGCATTGATTTTATGTCAACAGTATTGCCATCAGAGTATGTTATATTGTCTAGAAGAAAGGAGTTTAATGCAGAATATTTCCCATTTCAGTATGCAAGTAAAATAGCAGAACCTACTTGGATTAATTGCGATGCGGATCAAATATTGTTAGGAAATTCTGCAACCGAAACAAATAACCATTTAGATGTTATTAACATACTTAAAAAAAGAGGCATTAAAAATAAATGCATACTTCCTTGTTCTTATGGTGATAAAAAATACTACTTGCCATTTTTAGAAAATCTGTTAAAAGATGATCAACAGATATGTATATTAAAAGATTTCATTCCTCGAGATAGATATGCAGAACTTTTAAAGTCTTGTAGGGTCGGCATTTTTGGACATGTTCGTCAACAGGCTGTAGGAAATATTATCTATTGTATGTTGCAAGGAAGCAAGGTGTTTTTATACAAAGATAGTATGGCATATAAATATTTCAAATCAAATGGTTATGTGATTTTTTCTATTGAAGATGATTTGTCAATAAAATCTATTTCTAAGTTATTGACAGAAGAAGAGAGGATGATTAATGTGACAAAAATTACAGAGTTGTTTTTCTTCGATACAGTAGTGTCTAGGTTACAAAAAACAATCATGCGAATAGAAGAAAATATTATGATGTTTGAGTGAAGTAAAAGCATATAAATGTAGCATTAATGACCAATCAACTACTTTTTTCTGTGTTGATTGCCAATTATAACAATTGTAAATATGAATAAAATCAGAGAAGAGATTATCGTTTCTTTAACAACTTGGAAACCTAGAATACAAAATATACCAATTGTATTGGATTCTATTTATGCTCAGACTATGCCGCCTGATAAAGTTGTATTGAATTTAGGATTTGAAGAAGTTATACCAGAGAATATTCAAACATATATTGATAACCACCAGATAGAAGTTAATTTTGTACCAAATACAAGGGTATATAAGAAATTTCTTCCTACGTTATTGAAATATCCAGATGCATGCGTCATAAATATTGATGATGATTGTATTTTTCCACCAAATATGATAGAGGATTTTATGGTGATACATGAAAAATATCCTCAATTTCCAATAAGTGGGAACAAAGTGGTTTTGTTTGGTTTACAATGCCATTGCGGGAATGCATCGTTAACTAAATACGAGCATTTTGGAGATAGTTTAAAAGCTATAGATGAGGATTTGATGCAAAATTGTACAAGTAGTGATATTGTATATACATATTTGGCTGCTAAAAATAATCATCCGTATATTTGCTCAGAAGGGACTTATTTCAAAAATGTTATGCAAGGTTTTTTAGAGCATAGTCCATATACTCGTCAAGTGATTGAGGTTGACAATGGAATAATTAAATCTTTTCAATATTTGGTAAAAAGATTTGGAGAACTACCTATTCAACTTAGTAACTATGTTTCGGATGAATATATCGCTACATTGATAACTCATCAATTTGAGATTATCTTACAATCGGTTGTCGAAAAGCAGCGTGTTTTATCAGAAGAAAAGGTTAGATCCTCTTCTGCATATCGCCTTGGGAAAATATTACTACGACCATTTAAGTGGCTTAGAAAATCAGAAAAATGAATGCTATAATGCCCAAACTAAGTGTTATTATATTATCCTATGCATTAGACGATGAGGTATATCAAATGAATACTCGTTGTCTGGATTCTCTTTTTGCTTCGGAGCAATGGACTGATGGAGAATTGGAAGTGCTGCTGATGGAGAGTAATCGCACAGCAACCTACCAGTACGATGCACGAGTGCGCATTATGATTCCAGAAGAGAAGTTTGGCTTTCATCGATTTTTCAATATAGGTTTAGATAATACTTCAGGCGAATTCATTGCTTTTTGCAATAATGATATATTTTTTCAACCCAATTGGTGGACAGCAATCAAGCGCGTAAAAGAGCAACATCCTAAGTTTATGTGCTTCTCCCCATTGGATCGTAGTTATCCAATGATGACGGAAGAGGAGATGCCTTCGACAAAAGATTATTATATCGGTTGGGAGAACAAACGCCACTTTGCCGCTTGGTGCTTTGTATGGGAGAGAAAGGTATTTGATATTATTGGGCCATTTGATGAGCTGTATGATTTCTATTCGGCGGATGGCGATGAATTGCTGACATTACGAAAATATGCTATTCCAAATGTATTGGTAACTCATAGTGAAGTCAAACACTTAAGTCAAGTAGTAACAAAAAAGATGGATGAGCAATCATCTCCTATTATTCCACAAGAGATTCGTGATCAATATCCACTGACTGAAGAAGAAATAAAACGGGGATGGGTATGGTTATGGGAGGATATTCGCTTTTACGAGGCATATCAAAAAGATAAAAAGAAGTGGGGACATTGGCGTGTTGTTAAAAGAGTGAATCGTCTGTTCGAAGAACATTCTTGGTTGCATATTCGTCCATTATCCATGTTATTATACAATAGACGTGTAAATGTGTTTTTATCAAAACTATTTCGAATCAAATGGTAAAACGAAAGAAAATATTATTCATACACGATAATCTTTTTTTGAGTCCGGATGCAAACTCTAGAATAGTCTTTCGGTTGATTCAATATTTGTTGGATCACTACGATGTGGATATATCCCTTATGGGGCGTGCTGCTTATGCAGAGGAGTTTGCGGATACATATCGTGGATGCAAACTAATACATGAGCCTCAAAGACGTTTTGAGCAAACGAGGAGACTAAAAAATAAGTTGGGGAAACTCCATCTCTTGCGCTATATATTGATGCCAAGAACAATTTCCTATCGTATCCATAGCGATGAGGAACCGTATGTAGTAGAGGCACGTAGATGGCTAAAGAAACATGCTTCTGAGTATGATGTTGTAATTGCAACTTGTTCTCCATATTATCCGTTGAAACTGGCAGCGGAGATAAGCAAAATAGTTCCTGTGGTATATTATAAAATTGATCCTGTATCAACGGCTCCGTTGCCAAATACACTTAATAAGGACACAAAATTAGTTACCATTGAGAATGAGATAGCGTGGGATACGTGCGCTAGTCGTATCATCACTACAGATGTGATATTTAAGTACTATAATCAGTTGCCAACCAAGGTGAATGCTGATAAGGTATTGCTACTGAATTATCCCAATATTGTAGAGCGAAAATTATCCGATCAAACTAAAAATACCATTGTGGATTCTTTTGATAAAACGAAGATTAATCTATGCTTTATTGGTACATTCTACTCGGATATCCGTAATCCACATTTCTTGCTTAATCTGATGGATAAACTGAGCAATACAAATATAGTATTGCACATATTAGGTCGTCTTGGTGATTGTACCGCAATGATTGATGAATATAGATCATGCCATAGCAATGTTATTTATCATGGGGTAGTACCACCAACTATGGCGGATGACATTATGCTTCAGTCAGATATTTTGGTACATGTGGGTAATGCTGAAGACGCATATATGCCAAGTAAGATATTGGATTATATCAGTTCGGGTAAACCTATCTTGAATCTTTGCAAAATACCTTCGTGCCCTACCTTACCATTGATGGAACGTTATCCTCTAGGAATAACAATCTATGAATACGAAGATTTGACTAATGAAACTCTCTCGAGACTAGAGGCATTTTGTATAGATAATAGATGCAAACAACTTGCTTTCGATACGATACATAAACTCTATTATGATAGTACGATAGAGTATGTTGCTAATAAGTTTAATGAAATAATGGACTCTGTAATAAAATAATGATTATTATGCAAACTATTACATCATTACATAATTTCACGTCATCTACATGCACCATGAAGGAGCAATGTATGCACAACGCAGACCAGTCGATTCAAGTGGTGTGCCAAGATGGTGCATGTCAGATGGCGGAGCAAATCATTCCGCTATATGAGCAGTTTGGCGTAGATTGTGTAAAACATCTCAAAGGTGCTATTGCCTTTTGCCTCTATGATGCGAATAAACAGCAACTACTAGTTTCGCGTGATCGAGTAGGAGAGAAGCAGATGTATTATGCACAATTGCCTACTGGAGTTGTATTTTCAAGTAGTTTAAGCGAGGTTTTACAACACGTCAAACATCCGCAGATCCGTGCGCACGAGCTAGCACAACCCATTCGCCATAATTATCCTATGGATCTTCAGCATACATGGATCGAGCAGATTAAACGTCTTCGTGCAGGTGAATATGCAATAGTGGATAGAGATGGATTGCGCTTGCATACATATTGGAAGCGTAATCATACACCATCTTTCAATGGAACTAAGAAGCAAGCTATCGTAGAAGTGCAACGCATTATTCGTGCATCTGTGCAGCGTTGTATGCAAGCAGATGGGCCTGTTGCAGTTCTGTTGAGTGGTGGAATCGATTCCACTACATTAGCATTGTTTGCTAAGGAGTGTCAAAAAGAGGTCCATGTGATTTCTGCTGGCTACAAAGGACAATTCATTTGTGATGAACGTGCTGTAGCTCGCCGATTTGCAGAAGAACACGGGCTGATTTATCACGAGGTGGAGTTGGATGCAAATGATTTCCAATCACTATTTGACGAATATGTACCCTATATTGACGAACCATGCTTTGATGTGTCATCGATGTCGCAATTTGCCTTATATAAAAAAGCCGCAGAAATGGGATTCAAAGTGATATTGAGTGGATTAGGAGGGGATGAACTCTTCTATAGCTATAAGGATGATAATGCACAAGCATATGCCTTGCAACTGCGTCGTGACTTTGATACGTGTTTCCCTCTGAAGAAGAATTGGCGAAAATATCTGCGTTTTATGGCGAGGAACTGGCGCTATGTGCTGATGGCGAATTATCCTATTTTGGAAGATGATAAATTGCCAACGCCATGGACATATGATGATTACAAGAAGTTTGCAACTACCGCTTCGATGCAACATGATGGAGAAACCATACTTTTCCGTAATATTGATGTACAAGCACCTAGTTTTCCTTATACAGCAGGTGTGAATGATGTGTATGATAATAAGTTTGCTACTTTTGCCAATCAAATGTGTGTGTATCTTGGAAATAAACTGGGGGCTGCGAATGGAGTGGAGTTACGTTATCCTTTGCTAGATGCAGAATTGGTAGAGTTTTTAGATTCATTGCCATTAGATATGAAGTTTGATCCAAAAGTATCAAAACGATTCCAGAAGGAAGTGATGCATGGTTTGTTGCCAGATTATATCCTATATGCTCGTAAGCGTGGTTTTGAACCACCATTTACTTTCGTTAGAGAGATGTGTGCAAAGTATCAGTATCAGATGATTAAAGCAGATCATGTATTCTTTAATTCTATGATGGCAGATAAATTACTAACTCAATATTTAAAGAAATGACCAACCTAGCTCCCATATTAGTGTTTTGCTACAATCGCCCTGATCATTTAGTGCAAACATTGCAAGCTCTTGCGAAGAATGACCTTGCAGGTGAGAGCGTATTGTATGTGTATTGTGATGGTGCACGAGAATGGGGAGGAGTAACTACATCTGCAAAATCATTAGGTAATTATATTACTAAGCGATATGGAGCAATGTATTGCACTAAAAAAGAATACGATACTTATCTCGCATCTATTATTGAAACACGTCGTGTTGCACATGCAATAGAAGGTTTCAAAGAAGTACATGTAGTAGAACGCGATAGCAACATCGGTTTGGCAGCGAATATTATCGATGCAGTAACTCAAGTTGTGAACCAATATGGTAGAGTTATAGCGTTTGAGGATGATATTGTTAGTTCTCGTGGCTGTTTGACATACCTAAATGATGCATTAGAACTATATAAGGATGATGAACAAGTGATGCATATTTCTGCTTGGATGTATCCCAATAAAGGGCAATTTCCTACTACATTCTTCTACGATAGTCCATATCCTGCAGGCGGTTGGGCAACTTGGAAACGAGCATGGCAGTATTTTAATCCAAATACAGAAGATCATGTAAACTATTGGCAAAATAATTGGAAAGGGTTTGATATTATGGGTGAGGATAACCTTAGTCGCCAGTTGCTAGGTAACCTTAATGGTACGCTCAAGACATGGTATGTGAAATGGTATAGCTCAATGCATCGAAAGAATGGATTGTGCTTATATCCTGGTACTGCAATGTCTAACAACATCGGTTGGGATGATTCAGGTGAAACCTCTATGGCGAATACTCGTTATAATGTTGCTAATCCTGCAGAATATACAGACGTTAAGCGTATTCCGATAAAGTGCAATAGAAAGGCATATAGATATATTCGCGTTTGGTATTCTGGGCATTGGTATAGTCGTAGATATCGTATTCGATTGTATAATGCAATTCGTGGAATATTTGGATTGAAACCGATAAAATAAATTGTAAGAAATGAAAATCTCAGTAGCAGTAATCACATATAATCAGCAAGATACTATTGCTCAGACATTAGATAGTATCTTGTGTCAGAAAGGCGACTTCGAATTGGAGGTTGTTGTGGGTGAGGATTGCAGCACCGATAATACATTGGCGATTTGCCAAGAGTATGCAGAGCGATATCCAGAGCAGATTGTTTTGTTAAGTGGTCCTAAAAACTTGGGTATTACAGCAAATTATTTTCGAACACTAAAAGCATGTACGGGTGAATTTATAGGAGATATAGCAGGTGATGATTATTATTGTGATGAACATGCGTTGGACAAACAGAAGAACTATTTACAATCATATCCGGAAGTGGGCGTGTTAGGTGCAAATGGTTATCGCTATTATGTGAGAAGAAATGTGAAAGAAGAAGGCTTGAATCCAATACTATTGACAGCGACTGATGATAAAGCTAAGGAGTTTTATTTCTCACCAAATTATAAAGGTGGGGTTTATCTTAAGCCAATAGGAACAATGATACGGCGTGAGATGTTGCAGTATTTTGATTATGATGAGATTCTGCGTAGAAAACTGCCTGTGGAGGATTATCTTATGCAAGCGATATGGTCGCAGCACACGCGGTTTGCCTGTATGCCTGATTTATTGGTAACATATCGTATTTACGAAGAATCAGCCACATTCATCTCCTATGATCATCCTAAATACTTGCAGTACCATCGTGGTTTAGCAGAAACACGGCGTTATTTAAACGAACTTTTTCCAGTAGATGCCTGTTTTACAGAGGCAATGTTGCAAGAGCAACTTTTTTATAAGGAATTTTTGCTTTATCTGCACCAATGCGATTATGTAGCTGCAAAGCGATTGCTAGCTAGTGTAAATCCTTTAATTATGAATAGTGCAAAAGTGCGTCAATCTAAACGATTTACACGTTCATGGTTGCATTTCGTTGCTTTTCATTTTTATAAAAAGTATATTAACCAAAAAGAACTAAAACAAAGAACATGAAAAATTCTACTATAAATGATTGCAAAATAATAGATTTGCGTAAGATTCACGATGTGCGTGGTAATTTAACTCCGATAGAGGGCGGAGTGGATGTGCCGTTTGATATTAAACGAGTGTATTATCTTTATGATGTGCCAGGAGGTGAAAGTCGCGGCGCGCATGCGCATAAGGAGTTATATCAGTTGATTATAGCTGCAAGCGGGTCGTTCACTGTGACATTGGATGATGGTATAGCGAAGAAATCATTTAATCTCAATCGCTCGTATTATGGTTTGCTTGTAGTGCCTGGTATATGGCGTGATTTGGATGACTTTTCAAGTGGTGCTGTATTACTTTGTTTAGCGAGCGAGCATTATGAAGCAGAAGATTATATCCGTGATTATAATGAATTTTTGGAGTACAAAAATTTGTAGTTTAAAGGTTATAGGTTATAGGTTAAAGGCAGGGAAAATAGATTAATATGTTGAAGAATATTCATTGGATAAAGAACCCTATTTGGATAATGTATATTGTGCTGACATGTATATTATTCATAGCATGTGTATGGTTTCATTATAGCTATACGCAATCTATTTTGATTTCTTCATTGTGGAAAAATCCTTTGTCATTCTGGGGATTTTATCTACCAAAGTTGTTTATATCAATGTTATTCGCTTCTGCTATTTTTTTTATGAAGCGAAAATGGAGTGTATTGCTCTATACCTGTATCTTATTTTTATGGTTCTATGCTAACACAATATATATTCGTTCGTATGGTGCTCCGTTAGATGCGTTTGCAATGACGATGGCGGGGAATATGAATGGTTTTTGGAATGCAGTAGCAATCTATCTTGAATGGAAAGATTTGGTATATGTGCTCATGCTAACAATTGTTATCGCTTGTATATGGATTATGCCTATTATCAATAAACGATTATGGAAGACTGGGCTTATTAGCATAGTTGGTTGTTATATCTTGTGTGGTTTGATTGTACTATTGCCTAATTATATTTATGCCTCTACATGTGGAGTAGATAATGAGAATTATAAATATGAACTTCCATCATTGAAGGCAGTAGTGTTGCCATTTTCAAAGTATGCTAGATCGGTAGGTATGGGAACATCTTTGGAATATGATTTTTCTATATTGCATTTTATTGGTTTTGATGTAGTGGATTATGTATCAATATTGCAAGATAAACAACATGCGTATGTCTTAACTGATCAGGACATATGCGATTTACAACCTTGTATAGGCAATGATACATGCATTTGGAATGGCGGAAAACAGATTATTATCCTTGTAGAGTCATTAGAAGCATGGGCGGTAAGGCCAGAAGTAATGCCTAATGTTTGCAATCTACTTAATCAGCCATCTTTTTTTGCTACTCGAGTAAAGAATCAGGTGCGTGCAGGCGGTTCAGCAGATGGACAAATGATTGTAAATATAGGATTGCTGCCTATAAAAGAAGATGCTGTTTGCTTTCGTTTTCCATTAAATACATTCCCAACATATCCGAAGGGGAAATCAGCTACACTGATACCGCATCCTATCGAAGTATGGAATCAAATGTATATGAGTCCTGCATATGGATATGATACCACAGTAATATGTTCGGCGGAAGACAGCTTGTTGTTTGCGAAAGCAGTAAAACTATTGGATGAAGGCTATGATATGATGCAAATAGTAACAATAACATCGCATGCACCTTTTTCTGCTGGAAAGTCCGTGGATATATCAGTGCACGAAGCAATGCCTACGATGATGCACGATTATTTAGGTTGTTTAAAGCTTACTGATTATGGAATTGGTATCTTACTGAATAGGATTCAACAAGATTCCACCTTGAATGATATCACTATTGTAATTACTGGTGATCATACAATATTTCCGATAGATAAACGTAAACAGTATGCCACTATTTGTGCAAATAATAAGATAGACTATGCAGTAGAGGAAGCCTTTGTTCCATTGATTATTTCTTCACCGCTCATAGATGAAATTATTGTGCATAAAGATACATGCTATCAAATGGATATCTTTCCGACAGTGATGAGCAGTATGGGATATGATAGTAATTATTGGAAGGGATTAGGGGTTAGTCTCTTACACATACACGAAGAGCGCGTCATGGATGAGACGGAGGCATTTAACATGTCTGACAAATTGATAAGAGCGAATTATTTTAATAAATAGAAAAATACCAATACGATAGAAGATAATATAACTCTTTTAGCACGCATTATGAAGCAGAAGATTATATCCGTGATTATAATGAATTCATTAATTATAAAAATCAATGATTACGATTAAGCGATATACCCAGAATGATGTACATCTATGGGATGCATTTGTAGATGCATCTAAAAATGGTACATTTATGCTCAAGCGCGGGTACATGGATTATCATGCAGATAGATTTGAAGATCATTCGTTACTATTTTATGATGAAGAGGAACTTGTTGCACTTTTGCCCGCTTCGATTCATGGGGTAGAGCTTCGTTCGCATGGTGGATTAACATATGGTGGAATGATTTGCAGTTATGCAATGAAGCAACAAGTGATGCTTGATTGTTTTGCTGCGCTAAAAATATACATGCGAGAGTATGGTATCAATAGCTTAATATACAAACCAATGCCGTATATCTATCATAGGTACCCATGTCAAGAGGATTTGTATGCATTGTGGTTAAATGAGGCTAGGATAATTAGGCGTGACGTATCGACAACTATTGAATTTGTGGATACCCCAATTAAGTTGCCAAAAGGTAGAAAGGCGCAAATAGCTCGTGCCAAGCGTGAAGGATTTGAAGTTGTGGAGTCATGTGATTTTGAAATGTTTATCGCGCTTGAGAATCAGGTTCTGGCAAAATATCATCAAACAAAAGCAGTACACTCCGCTTCGGAGTTGAAGCTGTTACATACACGATTTTCAGAGTCTATTCATTTGTATGTTGCGAACCATGACGGTCATATGGAAGCAGGTGTGTTAGTTTTTGAATATGATAATATGGTACACACTCAATATATGGCAAGTTCAGACTTCGCTCGCGCTAATGGTGGGTTAGATTTGGTTATTGCGAGTATTATAGAGAAATATAAGGATAAGAAAAAATACCTAGATTTTGGTATTTCGACAGAAGATGCAGGAAAATTTCTAAACAATGGTTTGATAAGCCAAAAAGAAAGTTTCGCAGGTCGTAGTGTAGTTTATGATTTTTATGAATTAAAAGTATGAAGATCCCCTTCCTCTCGTTACACGATGTAACGGCTAAATACAAAGACGAGATCCACGAGGTAGTGCTTCGTGTGGTAGATAGTGGTTGGTACTTGCAAGGCAAGGAGAACGAGCAGTTCGAGAAGCATTATGCCGAGTATATCGGTAGCAAGCATTGCATCGGCTGTGCCAACGGTCTAGATGCGCTTATCTGGATCTTCCGTGCGTATATCGAACTAGGCGTGATGAAGCCAGGTGATGAGGTTATCGTGCCTGCTAATACTTATATCGCTACTATCTTGGCTATTACTGAGAATGGATTAATACCCGTATTGGTAGAACCACGCAAAGATACGTTGCAGATTGATGACTCGCTTATCGGAGAACGTATTACCGAGCGTACCAAAGCTATTTGCATTGTGCACCTATATGGTCGATTATCTTGCACTCAACATATTTTGGATCTATGTGAGAAATATGGCTTGAAGCTTATCGAAGATAACGCTCAAGCGCATGGTTGCTCCATGCCTATAACCTCTAACCTATCACCTTTAACCTATCGCCGAACTGGCAGCCTCGGCTCCGCCGCTGGCCACAGTTTTTACCCAGGCAAAAATCTCGGCGCCTTAGGCGACGGAGGTGCTGTGACAACGGATGATGATGAGTTGGCAGCAGCTATCCGAGCATTGGCAAACTATGGTAGTCAGAAGAAGTATGTGTTCAAATACACTGGCCGTAATAGCCGATTGGATGAGATACAAGCAGCTGTGTTGGATGTGAAGCTCCGCCATTTGGACGAGGACATCAAAGCTCGTCAAGCGATAGCGGACTACTACTATGATCATATTGATAATCCGTTGGTGGAATTGCCTGTGCGTTTGCCACATGAGAATAATGTGTATCATTTGTTCCCTATTCTTGTCAAGAACTTGCCCCACAATCCCCTAAAGGGGAAGAGTTCTTGCCATGAATATCTACGCGATCGCCTTCAGGCGTATTTGGAGAAGAACGGAGTAGGAACTGTGATTCACTATCCAATACCTCCGCACTTGCAAGAGTGCTACCAGAATCACCCTTCCTTTCAGGGAAGGGCAGGGGATAGGCTTGTCCTTCCTATCACAGAAATGCTTGCTGATTGTGAGTTGAGTCTGCCAATTAGTCCTACGATGACTATTGAAGAGGCAGCGGAAGTAGTTAGATTGGTTAATGCGTTTAAGGAGTGAAATATAGAGGCTAAAGGCAAGGAAAACAGCGGAGCTGAAATCAAGGCCTATAAACTATAAACTTTAACCTTTAAACTAAAAGAAATAATGAACCTAAGTATAATAGTTCCCATATACAACGTCGCCCCTTATCTACGCAAATGCGTAGATAGTTTGCTTGCACAGGATATTACAGACTACGAAATTATTTTGGTAGATGATGGTTCTACTGACGATTCAGGAGCGATAGCGGATGAATTGGTCCACGCCTTTAGCCTTTCGCCTCTCGCCTCTCGCCTCCAGCTTCGAGTGATCCATCAATCGAACGCTGGTCTCAGTGCTGCACGCAACACGGGCATAGCAACTGCAACGGGCGACTACATCATGTTTGTGGATAGCGATGATTATTTGCAACCTAACGTGTTAGGGGCGTTGATGGAGCAAGTAGAGCGTGATAATTTGGATGTCCTGCGGTTTAATTACCAGAATGTAAACGAGCAATATGAGGTCTTCCTACCATTTAAAGATGCAAAGAGAGATGTTGATTATAGTGAAGATGTGGTGGATGGAGAGACATTTTTAAATAAACGATTAGGACCTGCTTGCTATGCTGTTATGTTTGTCGTGCATCGTGAGATTGTCTTACAAGAACAGTTTACACCTAAGATTTACTTTGAGGATACGGATTGGACTCCACGAATGTTAATCAACGCTCAACGAGTAGCTTCTACACCAATGGTCGTATATAACTACCTATGGCGTCAAGGGTCTATCACACTACCAACAGAGCCACACAAACGAGAAAAAGTGCTTCGTGATAAGATGTCTTTGTTGTATGGATTTAAAAAACAAATGCAGTTGGTACAAGACCCGATATGGTTTGTATGGATGACTAGTTTTAACACAATGACCATCTTGAATATGCTAGCCGCAATGTCATCATCCGAGCGCAAATCCTATTTGCACAAACTGAAATCGTTGAGTATATTTCCACTATGTACAAAGAAGGAGAAAGGCTTAAAAAGATTAAAAATCCAGATAGCTAATTTTTCACCATCGTTGTATTGCAGATTAATGAGTTTAAGAACTAAAAGAATATGAGAAAGTTTTGGTCTATTATATATTACGGCTTTGCCCGTCATTTTCCTAAATCTACTATGCCTGTGCTTGGGAAATTCGCCAAGTGGATGCGTCACCAATGCGCCAAGCACATGTTTGCAGAATGTAAGGGAAAAGATATCAACCTTGAACAAGGCGCCTATATAGGCAATGGAAGGAATTTCTATGTATTAGGTGATGCGGCAATTGGTAAGGATTTTGTGAGTCATAATCGCATTGTAACCATTCGTGGCAATGTGATGATGGGTGAGGAGGTAATGTTTCAAGGTGGAGGCCATAAGTTTGATAATCCCGATGTTTATATTGGTGCAGAAGGTGATTTGCCGGATACACCTCTAGAGATATGCGAGGATGTGTGGATTGGAGCTCGCGCAATGATCCTGCCCGGCTGTAAACGCATAGGTGCGCATAGCATCATCGGCGCAGGCGCGGTCGTAACCAAGGATGTACCTGATTATGCAATCGTAGGAGGTAATCCAGCGGTTATTATTAGGATGAGGAAATAGGTTAAAAGTTAGAAGCGAAGGGCAAGGATTATGAAAAAAGTTATTATAGATGATCCTAGAAGTAATTATTCTTATGGTTCATTTTATGTGTATGGACTAGAAGTTTTAGTGGGAAAAAGACATATTTCTTACAATCTTAAACCATTTATAGAGTTGAAGGATTTAGGTAATGACTTAAGATTTATAATCATTGAAGGTAATATAAAGACGAAATATTTTATTCATGCGAATGATTCATATAAATTGAGTGAAGATAATTATAATTGGTGTGACGTGTACGGATGTGTCAATGCTAATTATACTCATTATCCTAAAGAACTTTATCCTAAGTTGGTATCATTAGTACCATCTTTTGGTATTCGTATAGGATCAATAAGCAAAGTATTATTTGATGCAGGTGTTCAATTAACTTCCAATTGGTCCTATGTCTTAAATAGAAAAGAATGGAATAAGTTGCTTAAGAAAGAAGAATGTAATAAAATTCAAAATCTAAAACATTATTTTGGACGCAGATATAAAGCATGGAAAAATAGATTACCTCTATCTTACTATGAGAATATAGATGGTTCAAAAGATAATTATATATTCTTTTTGAGCACATTGTGGTATAGCGATGATTGGAATAAAAATGATGAAGGAGTAAATTTGCGTAGAGCACATTTTATTCGTGCTTGCAAAAAAATACTAGGTGATAACTTTGAAGGAGGGCTGTTAGGTGATGTGTATAGTTCAAATTCAATTTTTGAAGATGTATTTGTAACTCAGAGAGAAACATTTGCATCTTGGATAAATAAGACAAAAGTAAGTACATTGGTGTTTAACACTCCTGCTTTTTGGAATTGTCATGGTTGGAAATTAGGTGAGTATTTAGCTTTGGGAAAATGTATTATTTCTACTAAATTGTCAAATGATTTACCATATCCTTTAGAGCATGGTGCGAATATACATTTTGTTGAAAATGCAGAAGAGTCTATTGCGGAAGCAATAGAATACATATTATCTCACCCAGAATATAGACATAAATTAGAGCTTGGTGCTAAAAAGTATTGGGATACTTATGGTACACCTGAAGCAAGTTTAAAATTATTAGGTATAGAATAAATGAAAAAAATATTACTAGTATTCGGTACCCGTCCAGAGGCGATAAAGATGGCGCCGCTGGTGAAGAAACTGCAGGAGATGCCTGAGGAGTTTCAGACTGTGGTATGTGTGACAGGTCAGCATCGCGAGATGCTCGATCAGGTGCTCAGATTATTTGATATCACACCTGAGTATGACCTCAACATCATGAAACCCAATCAGGATCTCTACGATATCACCTCGCGTATTCTACTTGGTATGCGCAATGTGCTCCGTGAGGTGCAACCCGATATCGTCCTTGTACATGGCGACACCACTACCTCGATGGCTGCAGCCTTAGCTGCGTTCTATCAACAGATACCTGTAGGACATGTGGAGGCAGGGCTTCGTACAGGTAATATCTACAGCCCATGGCCAGAGGAGATGAACCGCCTTATCACGGGCCGTATCACTACCCATCACTTCTCGCCAACGCCATTGGCAAAAGAGAACCTCTTGCGTGAGCATGTGGATGAGAAGCAAATCATCGTGACGGGTAATACCGTGATCGATGCCCTGCAGATGGTAGTAAAGCGATTGGCGGAAGATAAGGCACTTGCTAATGAAGTGGCTACTAAGATTAGCCAAATTGGCTATGATGTGCAACGCTTGAATGACAATCGTCGTATGGTGCTGATTACGGGTCATCGCCGTGAGAACTTCGGCGAGGGATTCCTGAATATCTGCCACGCTATCAAGCACTTGGCAGAGCAATATCAGGATGTGGACTTCGTCTATCCAATGCACCTCAACCCCAATGTGCGCAAGCCGGTGTTGGAGATATTGGGCGAAGGTACGGAGAATGTATTCTTGATCGAACCATTGGATTATTTGCCATTCGTGTGTATGATGCAGCATAGCACCTTGATCCTCACCGACTCGGGTGGAGTACAAGAGGAAGCACCTGGCTTAGGTAAGCCAGTCCTTGTGATGCGCGACACCACCGAGCGCCCAGAGGCCGTGGAGGCAGGTACGGTACTGCTCGTTGGCACCAACCGCGAGAAGATCGAGCATGGCGTAAGCATGCTCCTCAACGATGCGGAAACCTATCGCCGCATGAGCGAAGCGGTGAATCCGTATGGAGATGGGAATGCCTGCGAGCGCATCGTAGAGGCGCTGCGCTAGCGCCTTGTTTAGCGGACGGGCAGAGCCCTACAGTTTAGTGGAAGCGGCTAAGCCGCTATGGTTTAGAGTTTATATTTTATTTAAAAGAAGAAATATGAATAGTTTTAGAAATTTGAATGCATACATTAAAGCAAAAGAATTAGTTTCTAAAATATATACATTGCTTAAGAAATTTCCAAAAGAAGAGCAATACGCGTTATGTGATCAACTGCGTAGAGCTGTTATATCCATTCCTTCCAATATTGCTGAAGGTTCTGGTAGAATGACCACTAAAGATCAATCACATTTCTATTCGATTGCTTATGGATCCTTGATGGAAGTTCTTGCTCAATTAGATGTGGCATGCGATATCGGCTATATAACCCAAGATGAATTTCAACATATTGAGAATCTTATAGATGTCGAAGCAAAATTATTAACCGGATTAGTAAATAAACGAAACAGTAGCGCAGCGTCCACTAAACAGTAGCGATAGCGTCCACTAAACAAATAAAAATGATACCCAAGATAATACATTATTGCTGGTTTGGAGGCAAGCAGATGCCTGAACTAGCTTTGAAATGCATTGAGAGCTGGAAGAAATATCTCCCAGACTATGAACTTCGTCTTTGGAACGAAGATACTTTTGATATCAACACTGTGCCTTATGTGAAAGAGGCATACGAAGCACGTAAGTTTGCCTTTGTGACCGATTACGTCCGTCTATGGGCCTTGGAGCGCGAAGGAGGTGTGTATATGGACACCGATGTGGAGATACTCCGTCCATTAGATGACCTGATGCATCTTCCTGCATTTACAGGCTATGAGGCGAGTATGAGCAATGCGCCAGTCACGGGAGTGATGGCTAGTGCACCGCACGGCATATGGGTGACGGAGCAATTGGCGTATTACGATGAGAATCGCCATTTCCGCATGGAGGATGGTACATTGGATATGACGCCGAATACGCAGACGATAGCTAAGATTATGGTGGATGGTGGCTTTGTGATCAATGGCGAGTATGGGGTGTATAAGGACGATTTGCATGTGTTCCCAGTGGATTATTTCTGCCCACTGACTAGTACGCGTGTGCTGAAGTTGACAAAAAACACCTATTGTATTCACCATTTTGCAGGTAGTTGGGTGGAGCGTACGCCCTGGCAGAAACTAAAGATATTCATTACGCAGCGTGTGCTAGGTACGAAACTGACGGACAAGTTGATACAGTTAAAACGGAGGGTATTAGGTCGTAGAAACTAGGCGGTTGGATATTTACCTCCGGTGGTCATCGCTGCTCTTGCAACCGATTAGATATTTAATACCTACAGCGTTGGAAGAGTCGATACTAATTATTGCAGCGTAGCTGCTAACCATTTATCAGATTAGCAAATTTTGTCTAAAGTGTTAGACATAGAGGTATGGCACATACCTGAAAATTTGCTTATCCCTGCCTACTTTAGTAGGATGACCTTTGAAATGTTCGAAGAGCATAGATTAGATAATTAGTGCTACAGTCAGTTACAACTGACGATAGATGAATGGATAAAAAGGTGTGTGATATTACATATCGACACACATATTTAGATATTTATCGACAAGCGATTAGCGATGTAGCACTAATAACCCCATAGTATAAGATTTCTCGACCGTAGGGAGAAGGAGTTTTAATAATCTGTGATTTTTTAATATTTTTGTAGCGAAGCGTATTTTTGTTTAACAACATATCCCAAGAAATATTAGATAATTTTGATATAATTTTTTACAATTTTTGTTTAAAATAAAATCCTCAGCAAATGAAATTCAAATTTCAACATAACGAACTGGTCCCCGACCTCCCCTACATCCCCAAGAAGGTCACTAACATCGCAATGGTCACCTATATCTTGGCATTGGTGATGTGCTTGATCATATACCACCTATATGCCCTACAATGGCGATGGATGCTCTTTGGCATCATTGAGGTAGTGGGATTCTTCTATCTATCGAATCACCTATCGAAATCCTGGATCAATTTCCGTCCAAAGACCTTTGTCAGAAACCTCTTCTGGTTGGGATTTGCGCTGCGCGTGGCGTGGGTGATCATATCCTATCTGCTCTACCAGAAATGGACGGGAACGGCCTTCTCTATTGGTGCTGCAGATGAGTTGTGGTACGATCAAATGGGGCATTATGGTGCTAGTAGGTTAAGTGATGGTTATTGGAATCTCTATACTGATGTATCTAGTTACGATGGCGATGTTGGTTTCTCCGATATGGGATATCCGATGTACCTATCCGTAGTCTATTACATCTTCTCTGATAGCGTTTTTATGGTGCGTATCATCAAGGCGATTCTAAGTGCATGGACAGCAGTACTGATCTACAAACTAGCTTCGCGCAGTTTTGGCGAATATGTGGGGCGTATGGCGGGTATCATGTGCATGCTGATGCCGAACTTGATTTATTATTGCTCATTCCAATTGAAAGAAGTAGAGATGGTGTTTTTGGCCATGCTATTTGCCGAACGTGCCGATTTTCTATTACGTCAGAAGAAAATGTCATGGATATCGCTCCTATTACTAACGTTAATTCCTGTTTATATGTTTATGATTCGTACTGCGTTGGCGGCCGTATTGATATTGGCATTCTTCTGCGCTTTGGTGCTCAGTAGCGAACGAATAATCAGTTGGGGAAGGCGAACATTGTTGATTCTGTTAGCAGTAGTATTTGTGGCAGTAATGTTCTTTAGCAGTACGGGAATAGGTCAAGATGTAATGGCTATGTGGGACACAGGTGGTTCTACTCAACAAGCCAATATGGAATGGCGTTCAGAGCGTGGTAAATATGAGGGCGTATTAAGTCAGAGTTTTGCGAAATATGCAGGTGCCTCAGTATTTGCGCCGATGATTTTTACCATTCCATTTCCAACGATGAATCATATTGATGGCCAAGAAAACCAGATGATGATTCACGGTGGAAACTTTGTGAAGAATATTATGTCGTATTTTACGATTATGGCATTGTTTGTGCTGCTCTTTAGCGGCAATTGGCGTAAGTATGTGTTGCCGATAGCCATATTGTGCGGTTATTTGGTGGTATTGGTATTTAGTAACTTCGCTCAATCGGAGCGGTTCCATCAACCTATATTACCGCTTCACTTGATGATTGCTGCATATGGTATCAGCTTGCTGAGCCAGCAGAAGCAATTTTCTCGTTGGTACAACTATTGGTGCGTAATCATGTTTGTTGCAGCATTAGCATGGAACTGGTTTAAATTGGCAGGACGAGGTTTGATTTAGCATGCCCGCATGCTAAATCAGCGTTTAGTGAACGCGCAGTTGACGCTACTGTTAGTGTTTAGAGAAAAAGAACAAATGAAAATATTAATTGTTGCATCGGATAAAGGTGGATATTTTGCACCATTCATAGAAGAGCAAATAGCTGCTCTTCAGGAGATAGGTGTGCAAGTGGTGCGCTACGCTGTTACGGGTAAGGGAATTCTTGGTTACTTGCGCGAATTGCCAGCCTTGAAGCACATGATTCATACTGAGCAACCCGATGTGGTGCATGCGCATTTTGGATTATGCGGACTGTTGGCTAATTTGCAACGTCGTGTACCTGTAGTGACAACCTATCATGGTAGCGACATCAATGTACCTAAAATTCTACGTTACTCAAAGATCACTATGCGATCATCCGCATGGAATATATTTGTGAGTCAGCGGAATGTGGACATTGCCTTTCGCCTCTCGCCTCTCGCCTTTCGCCTCAAAAAGCGTAGTACGCTTATCCCCTGCGGCATAAATCTCACCGATGACCAACTCCTGTCACGTAGCGAAGCTCGCAAGATATTAGGAATAAGCGAGAATGAAATAATAATCCTCTTTGCCGGCGCATTCAATAATGCAGTAAAGGATGCACCACTAGCACGGCAAACCGTAGAACTTGCCTCTAGCCTTTCGCCTCTCGCCTCTCGCCTCGTTCTGCAGGAACTTCGCGGCTTCAGTCGCACCGAAGTGAACTGCTGGATGTGCGCAGCAAACGCACTACTAATGACCAGCAAAACCGAAGGTAGTCCACAAGTGGTAAAAGAGGCAATGGCTTGTGGATGTCCGATCGTAAGTGTGGACGTAGGCGATGTGGCAGAACGGACGGAAGGTGTGGAAGGATGTTATGTCGTTCCAACTCGCGAACCACAAGATATTGCCAACGCACTAAGCAAGGCAATAAACTTCCAAGGTAAGACAAACGGCCGTGAACGAATCATAGAAATGGGACTGACGAATAGTCAAGTTGCAGAGCGACTGATAGCAATATATCGAGATATATTAAAGGTTATAGGTTAAAGGTGAGAGGTTAGAGGCGTTGAGTAGCAGTAAGGCTGCATTTTCATGGCCCATACACCATACGCCAATTAGGTTAGAGGTTAAAGGTGAGAGGTTAGAGGCGTTGAGTAGCAGCAAGGCTGCAAAATCATACACTAGAATAAAATGACAAGACTACTAACATACTACGAAATAAACCCGCTGGCATGGAAAAAGCTAGTGGATGAGTCACCATACGCAACCTGGTTCCAGACCCAGGAGGCATACCAGTTCTATGCGGCGAATAAGGAGGAAATGACGCCGTTTGCATATGGAATAGAGCGAAATGGCGAGTTACGTGCGTTAACAGTAGGATACATAACGCGCGAGAATAATGCTATTAAGCAATATCTCACCCGTCGTGCGATCATTATTGGTGGACCATTAATTGCTAATGATGCTACAGAACATGATGTAGAGCGGCTATTGCGTGTCGTTACTGCAGAACTACACTCGCAAGCAATCTATATCGAAACGAGAAACTTTAGCGATTACTCAAGTTGGAAGTCTGTATTCCAGAAATGTGGTTTTGCATATCAGCCGCATTTGAATTTCCATATAGATACAACTACCGAAGAGATTGCTCAATCGAATATCGGTAAACATCGTTGGAAGTATATACGTCTTTCTATACGAGATGGTGCTACGATGGTAGAGAATCCTACAATCGAGCAGGTGCGTGAATGTTATGAGTTATTGAAGGAGTTATATACCACCAGGGTGAAAACACCTCTATTTTCATGGAACTTTTTTGAGAAACTATACTATCAGCCAAATGCTCGCTATCTTTTGGTAGAATTAGAGGGAAAAATTGTAGGAGGAACTGTATGTGTTTGCTTGCCAAATAAAGCGCTGTACGAATGGTTTGTATGTGGTAACGATTATTATAGAAAAGGTATTCGCCCTTCGTCTGTTGCTACATGGTATGGTATGCAATATGCAGCTCGAAATGGATATCCATTGTTTGATCTAATGGGTGCAGGTAAGCCAGACGAACCATATGGTGTGCGTGATTTTAAGGCAGAGTTTGGTGGAAAACTAGTAGAGCACGGCCGATTCCTGTGCGTTCGCAAACCGTTGCTATATTGGATGGGTAAATTAGGAGTAAAACTATTAAAAAAGAGATAACTCATGACATTCAAAACATGGATTAAACGAATTCGAAAAGCATTCTATTATAAAGTTGGGATGCGTTTCCCTTATAGTAAAATACGCGTTCGTGCCATGCGCAAGTTAGGCTTCGCAGTTGGAGAATACGTGTATTTTCCTGCTGACTTAGTCATAGGTCAAAATTTGGTAGATGATAGAGCTCGTCTAGCGATAGGAGATCGTGTCTCTATTGGGCCACGTGTAACGATTCTACTTATGGAGCATGCCAATGCATCAAAAGTACGTAGTGCAATGGGTACTCGTGCTGAAGGAATAACCATTGGTAATGATGTTTGGATTGGTGCAGGAGTGATTATTTTGAGCGGTGTGACCGTAGGCGAATGTTCTATAATAGGAGCTGGAGCAGTAGTTACCAAAGATGTGGAACCATATACCGTAGTAGCAGGTGTACCAGCAAAAAAGATTAAGGATATCGTATTAGAATAATGCAACCTCGATTAGATATATCATTCCCTCTACGTAGCCAGCATGCATTTTGGTTTGGCAAAGCATATACTCCACAGGCGGGTGAGTATCAGCTCAATCATGCGCGTACGGGTATTCTAATGGCCATGCGTACGGCATTGCCAAATGGAGGTAGAGTAGGGGTGATTGCCTACAACTGCCATACCGTAGCCAATGCCATAGTAGAGTCAGGATGCGAACCGATATTTGTGGATGTAACCGAAGATTTGCATATAGATACCACTCATTTGTCCTCGCTGAAGATGGATGCGTTGGTGGTTACCAATCTCTTTGGCATTCACAATGATATTGATGCCATACGCGCTGCACAACCCAACGTCATCCTGATAGTAGATAATGCCCACGGCTATGGTTTGCCAGTAGAAGGCGATTTTACGGTATATAGCATCAATCAAGGGAAATTCCCTGCATTGGGCGAGGGAGGAATACTAGTGGTGAATAATGAGCAGTATCTTGCTGCGATACAACAACAATATGATTCATTGCCCGTTTATGGCCGTGTCAAGGAGATCAAACTATTTATCACCATGCTGCTGAAAGCATGGATGCATATCCCTTGTATCTACGGACTCATTACCCAACGCATGAAAGCGCATCGCGGTGCAACAAATTGCCGAGAAAGCATCGCTATGCGAAAAATGGCTAGTGGAGTAAGTTGTATGTATCAGCATGCATTCCCCAATATACCGCACGCAATAGAGCTTCGCAAGCAAAATGCACAAGCTATTGCAGATAAACTATTGCGCGAAGGATTGGTGCAAAATGCTTGGTATGGAGAGAACGCCTTTATGCTTATCGCACGATGCAAGGATCCTAAACAAGTACAGACCTATTTTGCACAGCATGGCGTGGAAACGGCCACACACTTTGCAAAAGCCATCGAGTGGGCGAAGCAGTTCGGCTATACAGATGGTGCATGCCCAATGGCAGAGCGATTGACAAAAGAATTAATAATGATTCCAACATATGTGCTTCTGGCACAAGTTTAGAGGACGGCGCGTAGCGCCTACAGTTTAGAGTTTAAAGTAAAAGAATTGATATGAAAGTACTATTTATGATTAGTCACCCTGCACATTTCCATATGTTCAGGTACACCATTGATAATTTGCAACAACATGGGCATGAGGTGGTAAGTGTAATCCGACCAAAAGATGTGCTTGAACAATTGTGTATCGATGCAAACCTACCATTTTATAAGGTGACTGATAGACCAAAGAAATGGGGAATGATTGGGCTAGGAATATCCCTGGTAGAAAAGATATTTGATGTACTGAAGATTACTCGTAAAGAAAAACCTGATCTATTGGTCGGTTCTGATGGGGTGTTGGCATATGTTGGCAAGATATGCAATATACCATCGTTTGAATTTTTTGAAGATGACTATAGTGTGATAAAACTATATGCTAAAATGTTTTTCCCATTATATAGTAAGGTTGTTTGTCCATATGTGTGCGATGCAGGTAAATGGAATTACAAGAAAATCGGTTATTCAGGTTATCAGAAATTAACATATCTACATCCTAAATATTTTACACCAGACAAAAATATCGTAGAAAAATATTTCCCAGTAAATGAATCACCTTACTTTATTATTAGATTTGCTAAATTAACAGCACATCACGATGTCGGTGTTAAGGGATTTACACAAGAGATAGCACAAAAAGTAATAGATAAACTCAAGGTTTATGGACGTGTATTTATCACTTCAGAAACTACGCTACCAAAAGAATTTGAACAATACAGACTGCGTATCAATCCGTTAGATATTCATCATCTTTTGGCATTCGCATCATTATATATTGGTGATAGTCAGTCTATGGCAGTGGAAGCTAGTATGTTGGGAACACCATGTTTACGATTCAATGACTTTGTTGGAGAAAAGAAAATCAGTGTACTTGAAGAATTAGACCATGTTTATCATTTGACCAAAGGAATTCATTCGAGTGATGCATCAATGCTTTATGATAAAATTGATGAAATATTAGCATTGCCTAGTGCGCAAGAAGTATATCAAGAAAGAAGATTACGAATGCTAAATGATAAAATCGATGTAACAAAGTATTGGACATGGTTTTTGGAAAATTATCCACAATCAGCGGTGCAATACTCAAAAGATCACAAATTTTGGAACCAATTTAGATAAATAAAATAAGAAATGAATAATTTAAATTTTGCGCTCATCGGAGCAGCGGGCTATATAGCTCCTCGTCATATCAAAGCTATTGCTGATACGGGTAATAATTTGATGGTGGCATATGATAAATTCGATTCAGTAGGTCGTTTAGACTCCAGTTTTCCTGAGTGTTCTTTCTTTACTGAGCACGAGCAGTTTGATCGTTTTTGTTCGAAGCAGATGCGCAAGGATGACCCGTTGCATTGGATGAGTATATGTACTCCTAACTATACGCATGATGCATTTATTCGCTATGGTTTGCGTTTGGGTTGTAATGTGATATGCGAGAAGCCATTGGTGCTCAATCCATACAACATAGATAATTTAGTAGAACTAGAGAAGGAGACAGGCAATAAAGCATATACTATTCTTCAGTTGCGTCTTCATGATCGTATTGCTGCATTGAAGAAGAAGATAGAAGAAGGTCCTAAGGACAAGATATATGACGTAGATCTCACGTATATCACCAGTCGTGGCAAATGGTACTATAGTTCATGGAAAGGTGATGTGCACAAAGCGGGAGGTATTGCTACCAATATCGGCGTACACTTCTATGATATGCTGCAATGGATTTTTGGTCCGGTAGAGAAGAATATTGTACATGTGATGTCCTTCGACCGTGTAGCAGGCTTCCTCCAACTCAAGCAAGCGCGTGTTCGCTATTTCCTGAGTATCAATGCAGTCTGCTTGCCAGAGAATGCGGTACAAGGCGAAAAACGTACCTATCGCACTTTGGCTATTGATGGCGAAGAGTTTGAGTTCAGCCAGGGCTTTACTGAGCTGTATACCGAGAGCTACAGGCACATTCTCTCTGGTAATGGTTTCCGCATCTCTGAGGCACGCCCAAGTATTGAGATCGTTAGCGCGATTCGTCATACTGAACCAATAGGACTTCAGGGAGACTATCATCCATTAGCTAAACTACCACTTGCTCCTCACCCATTTGGTTGGGACGAAAAAAGATAGATATGATAAAACTACTTACCATAATTGGAGCACGTCCGCAAATAATCAAAGCGGCAGCCATATCACGTGCGATACGAATGAACTTCGAGGGGCAAATCGAAGAGCATATACTGCATACGGGACAACACTACGATACGAATATGTCGGATGTGTTCTTCAACGAACTGGGAATACCTCAGCCCAACTACAACCTACATGTAGGAAGTGGTTCACATGGTACACAAACAGCTCGCATCATTGAAGGGGTAGAGAAGGTACTAAACGATGCTGCAGCAGACGGCAAACCTTTTGACGGCGTAATCGTATATGGCGATACGAACTCTACATTGGCAGCTGCCATTGCAGCTGTGAAGATACATATTCCTGTGTTCCATATCGAAGCAGGCTTGCGCTCGTTTAATATGACCATGCCAGAAGAGGTGAATCGCATCGTGTGTGATCAACTATCCAATATCCTATTTACGCCAACGACTACAGGACTAAGGAATCTACAAAGCGAAGGGTTTGCAGAAGGTGGTATAAAAAGCCGTGTGCACTTTGCAGGACAAAGAGAACAACAGGTGGTATTGTCGGGCGATGTGATGTATGACAACTCGCTGTATTTTAGCCAGATGGCCGATAAGAAAAGCGATATCATTGAGCGTCTAGGACTATCGCATAGAAAATTTATTTTGGCTACGATACACAGACCTGCCAATACAGATAATAGCGACAACCTACAGTCAATTTTCCGCAGTCTATTAGACATCGCCGATAAAGAACAAATTGATGTGATTCTGCCATTGCATCCCCGCACACGAAAAATGCTGCCACAGCAACTATCAGCAGACCTTCTAGCACGCATTGAGCAAAATAAATACCTACGAATCATAGAACCCGCTTCGTTTTTTGAGATAATTCGTTTGGAAAAGAATGCACGAGTAGTGATGACAGACTCGGGTGGAGTACAGAAAGAATCCTTCTTCTTTCAAACTCCATGTGTGATTCTACGTCCTGAAACTGAATGGGTGGAGATAGTAGAGGCAGGCGCTGGAATAATTGCTGATGCTGATTATCAACGTATCGTGGATGCATATTATTCCCTCGCCAATAAAGAAGTGGATTTTCCACCATTATTTGGCGATGGACAAGCCGGTAAGAATATATTATTAAAAATTATATCTTATATAAAAAATATGTAATTATTGCTATTATTGGAGGGAATGCAGTAAAAAGAATTATTAAAATCTTAATAAAGCTAAATCAATAAAATGGATTTTACTCAAAATTTATATCGTTCTTTATTAAAAATTTTACAAGAACAAGATTTTCATTTCTTGACCTTTGAACAATATTGTGAAAGAAAATTTTTGCAAGATACCAAATGGGTCGTTCTACGTCATGATATTGATAAAAAGGCAAAAAACGCTCTACAATTTGCAAAAATAGAACACAGTTTAGGAATAAAAGCAACTTATTATTTTCGGATTTTCCCGAATAGTAATCAGCCTGAAATTATAAAACAAGTTGTAGCTTTAGGTCACGAAATTGGATACCATTACGAGGATTTAAACCTTTGCAAAGGAGATGAAAGTAAAGCTATTAAGCATTTTAAGACATGGTTGGACTATTTCAGAAAATTCTATCCTGTTAAAACAATTTGTATGCATGGATCTCCTTATAGTAAATTAGATAATAAGGATTTATGGATAAATTATGACTATAAAAACTATAACATAATAGGAGAACCCTACTTTGATACCGATTTCAATTCTGTTTTTTATTTAACTGATACAGGAAGGTGTTGGGATGGTGAAAAATTCAGTGTGAGAGATAAAGCAAAAACCTCTTTTATTAAAAAATATCATACAACTAAAGAGATTATTTCTGCTATAAAAAACGAAACAATTCCTACTAAACTATTAATCACTACTCATCCTCAACGTTGGAATAACAATTTAATAGAGTGGAGTATAGAACTTTGTTTACAATATTTAAAAAATTTAATTAAAAGATATTTTGTTAAGTAATAATTGCTATTTTTGTTTATAACAAGATATTTCTTTTAATGGGGAAAAAGAGTTTAATTCGTTCTGCTATTACTTTAATATTTTTAGATGTCGTGTTTTGGACAACGACAATCTTTTTTTTGTTATTTTGGCGTGTAGTTGTAGATAAACTTGTTATTACCAGATATTTAATATCTTATATAATATATGCAGGCATTTGGATTTTGTTTGCATTGTTTAGTCGCAAATACAAATCATGGAGAAATATCTCGTATAAACTCTTGCTTTTAAAAGCATTTATAACCGCATTATTAACTCTTATCTTTGCTTTTTTCCATCATAAATATATCTATCCTGATTTATCAATTTTTACATTAGCTATTTCTATAATTATCGTTTTTTTCTTAAACCTATTGATGATATTTGTTTATCAAGGTTATCGTTATGCTCTATTTATGGATGTAATTTTACTAAATTATAAAGCACGAAAACCTATTCAGGTTTTAACTCCTTCTGAAGATATTGATAAAGAAAAATTTAATGAACTAAAACACCTGATTATAAATAACACGAATGAACAAGTTTTTGATTTTCTTTTAAAAAATATTCCATTAAAAAGCACAAATACATATATTACTCAAACCACGCATCGTTTAAATATTCAATTGCTTACAGAATACAAATACGATTGTATTATAAATATCTCATTACTAAATGATATAATTGGTGTTAATAAGTTTTTTTGTGTAGTAAATGAAAAACTTCCTGATAATGGGCTTTGGGTATGTAGTTTTATTTCTCAAGAAGTTTATCAAGAAAACATTTTAAAGAATTATCCAAAAATAATTAGGCGAGTTATATACTATTGGAATATTTTTACTCGAAGAATAATACCAAAATTGTTCCTATTTCAAAGATTCTATTACCAACATAAAACAAATAATCAACGATATTTTTCTCAAACAGAAATACTTGGACGCTTGTCTTATTGTGGATTTGAAATAGAAAAAATAGAAATTATAAACGGAACAACTTTTATTATTTCCAAAAGAAAGAGTATTCCACAAAAACAAGAACCTAAATTTTATGGATTAGTTATCAAACTTCCACGTATTGGCAAAAATGCTAAAATCTTTAATGTATATAAGTTCCGTACAATGTATCCGTATGCAGAGTATATTCAAGAATATATTTATAAAAAAAATGACTTGACCGAAGGTGGAAAATTCAAAAATGATATAAGAATAACTTCGTATGGTCAGACTATGCGAAAGTTTTGGATAGATGAATTGCCTATGATTATCAATTTATTAAGAGGAGATATGAAATTAGTAGGTGTTCGCCCGTTGAGCAAGCAATATTTTAGCTTGTATTCAAAAGAATTACAAGAAAAACGAACAAATTTTAAGCCCGGATTGTTGCCACCTTTTTATGTTGATATGCCAAAAACTCTTGACGAAATTCAGGAATCGGAGATGAAATACTTAAAAGAGTGTGAAGTAAAAGGTGTTTTTATAACAGATTTTAAGTACTTTTGGAAAATATTAGTTAATATTTTATTTAAAAAAGTACGTAGCAAATAAATGACCGCTGTTTTTAAAAAAATAGCATTTATTATTTTCTTATTTTGGCCTATCTCTTTTCTGGCACAAAATATACCTCAACATATTTCCTACTATCGTATTTATGATTTTATTGATGAATTAGCAATTGATAAAATCATTGATATTAACTCTGTATCAAAACCTTATAGTCGTGATTTTATTGCAAAAAAATTAGCAGAAGCTCAAACAAAAGATTCGCTTTTAACTAAAAGACAGCGAACAGATCTTAAATTTTTCTTAAATGATTACGCCATAGAATTAGATACACTACCAAAATCGTACGTACATTGGACAAACAAAAAAAGTTTCGATTTGGCACTAGTACAACCTGCATTTCATTATCAAGATAAATATTTCAAATGCCGTATAACGCCAATTTTAGGAATGGACGTTATTGCAAATACTGCTAACAAAGGTGTGATTCTTAAACGTTGGTTTGGAGCCGATTTTCAAGCAACGATAGTTAATCATATTTCGGTGTGGGCAAACTATCGTGATCAATCTTATTCTGGTAAATTCCTTAAATCAGAAGCGGGATTAAAAGAAAAAGATGCTCGTATCTCAAAATCTAATTATCTGAACAATCTTGCAGGATGTGAATATAAAGAAGCAAGTTACGGAGGTGATTATAGCGATATGCGTGGAGGGATAAAAGCCTATACATGGTGGGGAAGTATTGGGGTAGTGAAAGATAATTTAGTTTGGGGAGATTCGTATTCATGCTCAAATATCATTTCAGGAAGAGCACCATCGTTTCCTATGTTAACTTTAAATTTAAAACCTTGCAAATGGTTTGAATTAAACTATATCCATGGATGGTTGATAAGCAACGTCCTTGATTCTACAAACTATTATTTGGAAGAAAATGGTAATGGTACGAAAATAAACTATCGTCCTCATAACAAATTCATTGCAGCAAATATGCTCACATTCACTCCTATAAAAGGATTAGACATTTCATTAGGAAATTCTATTATTTATGCCGAAAGAAATGTTCAAGCCGCATATTTTATTCCAATTGCTTTCTACAAATCTATTGATCATCTTTTAACCAAAGGACTAAAAAATACAGAAAACCAGAATTCTCAAGTATTTTTTAACATAAGCTCTAGAAATATCAAACATTTACATCTGTTTGGTTCAATTTATTTAGATGAATTTAATAGTGCACGATTAAAAAAATCTAATTCTCAAAAAAATCCTTTTTCGTATAAAGTTGGATTTAACGTAAGCAATTGGCCACTAAAAAATCTGTCGTTAGTAGGAGAGTTTACGCGTTCTAATATTATCAATTATAAACACTCTATACAACAGCTGACTTGGGCTTCTAATAGCTATTGTTTAGGACATTATTTGGGTGATAATTCTCAAGAAATTTTTGTAGCATTAAATTACAAACCTGTGTGGGCATTAAATATAAATCTTTCTTATACAAATGCCCGAAAATATAAAGATTACGAATATATGCGAAGAGGTTCGTCAGGGATTAGCCAAATTTCACAGATTCTTGCACAAAAACCATTCAATGAGATGGTTTGGGAAAATGATTTAATAGCATTAAAAGCAACGTACGAAATATTTAATAATTGTTATGCAGTTGTAAATGTTGAATACAACAACGCAAGAGGTTACACACCAAAATCAGAGCCTATCGAAGGTGAAAACAGATTGGATGCTCAAGGTTATTTAGATTATTACACTCCCAAATTCTATCAAGGAAAAAATATTACCATAACTTGTGGATTAAGTTTTGGATTTTAAAAGTTTTGTTATGAAAGAAATACAGATGGTAGATTTACGTTCACAATACGAACGTATAAAAAACGAAATAGATAATGGTATTCAAGAAGTACTGAATACTTGTACATTTATTAAAGGTGGTAAGGTTAACGTTTTTCAAAAGAATTTAGAGAAATATCTCGGGGTGAAACATGTTATTCCCGTTGGGAATGGTACTGATGCGTTGCAGATTTCCCTTATGGCGTTAGGTTTAAAACCTGGTGATGAAGTAATTACACCAACATTTACATTTATTGCTACCGTAGAGGTTATTGCTTTATTAGGCTTAAAACCTGTACTTGTTGATGTTGATTATGATACATTTAATATTTCAGTAGAGGCAATAAAACAAGCAATAACACCTAAAACTAAGGCGATTATACCTGTACATTTATTTGGACAAAATGCTAATATGGAAGATATTCTTGCACTTGCCAAACAGCACAATTTGTTTGTTATAGAAGATGCTTGTCAAAGCATTGGTGCTGAATATACATTTCTTAATGGTAACACAATGAAATCTGGTTGTATGGGAAATGTTGGATGCACATCATTTTTCCCCTCAAAAAATTTAGGATGTTATGGTGATGGCGGTGCAATTTTCACTAATGATGATTCATTAGCAACCAAAATACGTGCAATAGCCAATCATGGTATGATTATACGTTATCATCATGATTTTATAGGAGTTAATTCGCGTTTAGATAGTATTCAAGCCGCAGTTTTAGATGTTAAACTGAAATCGCTAAACCGATACATTCAAAGTCGTCAAGAAGCTGCAACGTTTTACAATAAAGCATTTGCAGGTAATAAATATATAATAACGCCAAAAATAGGTAAGAATACCACACATGTATATCATCAATACACACTAAAAATTAATGGATTTGATAGAAATATACTTCAAGAAAAACTAAAAGCAAAAGGTATTCCTTCGATGATTTACTATCCAATACCATTGCATTTGCAAAAAGCCTATCAAAATGAAGACTATAAAATAGGAGACTTCCATGTGGCAGAAAATTTAAGTAATTCTGTTTTAAGTTTACCTATGCATACGGAATTAGACATAGAACAACTTATCTATATTACTAACACTATTAATGATATTCTAAAATGAGCCATTATTTCAAACATGAATCATCATACATTGATGAAGGTTGTCAAATTGGAGAAGGAACTAAAATTTGGCATTTCTCTCATATTATGTCTAATTGTATTATTGGGAAGAATTGTAATATTGGACAAAACGTAGTCGTTTCGCCTGATGTACATTTAGGAGATAACGTTAAAATTCAAAATAATGTGTCAGTATATACAGGTGTTATTTGTGAAGATGATGTTTTTCTAGGTCCCTCGATGGTTTTTACCAATGTAATAAATCCTCGTAGCCATGTATCGAGAAAAGATGAATATAAACAAACAATTGTCCGAAAAGGAGCAACTATTGGAGCAAATGCGACCATTGTTTGCGGAAATGAAATCGGAGAATATGCACTCATAGGAGCAGGAAGTGTTATTACAAAAGACGTAAAACCATATGCACTGATGATTGGTAATCCTGCACGACAAATAGGCTGGGTAAGCAAGAATGGACAAAGATTGGTTTTCGATGATAATGGCATCGCACAATGCCCTGAAACACAACAATATTATTGTTTAGAAAATGATTTTGTAACAAAAATAAAATAACATGAAAAAATTTGCATTATTTGGAGCAGCAGGCTATATTGCTCCACGACATCTACGAGCAATAAAAGATACCAATAATACATTAGTTGCTGCATATGATAAATTTGATAGTGTAGGCATTCTTGATAGTTATTTTCCTAATGCTACATTCTTTACTGAGTTCGAAATATTTGATAGATATTGTTCGAAAATAAAAAATACAGATCAAAAATTAGATTATGTTTCTATTTGTACACCAAACTATTTACATGATGCACATATTCGATATAGTTTACGACTTGGCACTGATGTTATTTGCGAAAAACCACTTGTACTAAATCCTTGGAATATAGATCAATTAGCCAAGATCGAAAAAGAAACAGGACATCATATAAATACTATTCTTCAACTTCGTTTACATGATTCTATTATTAATTTAAAAAAGAAAATAGATGCCTCCAACGAAAACAAAATTTTTGATGTTGATTTAACTTATATCACTTCGCGTGGGAATTGGTATTATACAAGTTGGAAAGGTAATATTCATAAAAGTGGAGGAATTGCTACTAATATAGGCGTTCATTTCTACGATATGCTACAATGGATTTTTGGTAAAGTAACACGTAATGTTGTACATGTTTTATCGCATGACCGTTGTGCAGGATATCTTGAGTTAGAAAAAGCTCGAGTACGTTATTTTCTCAGTATAAATGCAGACAACTTACCAGAAAATGCAGTACAAGGTGAGAAACGTACTTTTAGAACGATTAGCATTGATGGCGAAGAATTTGAATTTAGTCAAGGTTTTACGGAATTGCATACCGAAAGCTATCGAAAAATAATTGAAGGAAATGGATTTGGTATAGAAGATGCACGTGAATCAATAAATATAGTGCATACAATTCGTAATTCACAGCCAATAGGTTTAAAAGGAGATTATCATCCTTTAGCAAAATTGACATTGTCAGAACATCCATTCGGGTGGTAAAAAAAGGTAAGATTAATCCTACCTTTTTTAAAATCCAGTATATAAAAGTTTTAATCTTAATGGTGAAAATATATTTGAGCCACTTCTTATAGAAATTCCACTCAAATTAAATAATGAAGTTACCGACGTTATATAACTTCCATCATTAGAAGATATTGCATCTATTGGGAGTATAACCATTTCCAATTGATCTGTTTCAGAAGGGTTGTTTTTAAGATACCTATTTAAAAGATATGCCATATCAAATGAATAGATTTTAGTTGAATTGTCATAATACCCAATTACAGATGTGGAATCTGCACTTGTTGGTAAACCTTTATTGATAAAGTAATCAGCCAATAAGTCTTTTTTCAATAAAAGAAGATATTCAGGATTTTTTAATTTCACCAACGCATCAGTTTCCTCAACAACTTCTAATTCTAACAATGCTTGATTGATAGACAAATGATTGTCAGCTATTTTATCTTTTATTTTCGTTGCCATTTTCCCAATAGGAATTGTAACGTTTGTATAAATACCTGCAGGCGATTTTATAAAATTTAAGCTATCAATAGCATTTAAATTCGTCTTTACTTCTTCTTTGTCTGCGTGAACGATTCTATTTATTTGACGAACATCTTTGTTTACTGCATAATTAACCCATGTCGTAACAATATCCGATTTTTCTTCTCCATTAATATTGTAAATACGTGTATAGTGATAATACAATCGTAAATCTATCTGTGCTAAATGCAATATTGTAGAAGAACCATAATCCGTTGTTATGTAAAATCCCTTGAATTTTTCTTGAAAAGCATCAATGCTTTCATAAGCTTTTTCATCTAAATTAAAAAAGCGTTCTGCATAACTTTTATCCAACTTATATTTTATATAAGGAATGTAAGTTGAGTCTGTCAATACAGAATCGGGTTGAGAATAGTCTATTGAAGTTAGAACCTTTTTACCTATTGGAGTTGCATCTGAAGAAATATATTCCTCTATATTTAAGTTCGAATAATAAAGAGTAGTGTAGTCAATGCATTTTTTATCAATCTCATACAAACAAAACTCCAAAGGAGAATTTTTAGACCCTGACCACGATTTATAGTACATATATAAAACTAAAGAGTCTGCTGCTGCATCTTTTATTGATTCAGAATCTTTTATAGGAAATTTATAATTGATAGGAGGTGCTATTTGAAATAACAAATCGGCTTTAGTTGTTCCATAACGTTGATTGTATATTTCACCTAACAAAAACGTATCATTTTGTAAAAAAATTGAATCTACGAAGTAATTTGATGTTGATAAATGAAACGTATCTGTACAAACATAAATGGAGTCGTGTTCAGGTTTTATAGAATTACCTAAATTCATATCATTGTCCTTACAACTGAAAAATGTAACGACAAGAAAAAAAACTACAAATAATTGAGTTATTTTCATACTTCTACAAACTCTTATAGAGAGAAATGTAAGGTTCTACATAATCTTCTACATAATCCAAAAGTTTTTTATTTTGTTCTTTTGAATATTTCATCAATGATGAATTGACATTCTCTGTTCCTACTATTACAGCATCAGAAAATTTAATAGCTAACTTCGATAAATCATCATAAGAAACATTCTTTTGTTTAATTAACATAATATCATCATCAGTTATGCCATCCATCATTAGTTTATCTGAAAAATCTTTCGAGAACATATTCTTAAACTGGTCATCGTAAAGCGAATAAACGATTTTTGATGCAGAGAAAAATGGATCATCATTATAAACTTTTTTTACATATAATGGAGTCAATGCTGTCATCCAACCATGACAATGAATAATATCTGGTGTCCAACGTAGTTTTTTTATTGTTTCTAACACGCCACGTACGAAAAATATCGAACGATCTTCATTATCATCGAACTCTTTTCCATTCTCATCAACAAAAACTGCTTTTCTTTGAAAATAATCTTCATTATCAATAAAATATACTTGCATACGAGCAGCCTGTATTGATGCCACCTTAATGATAAGAGGGTGATCAGTATCGTTTATTATAAGATTCATTCCAGAAAGGCGTTGTACTTCATGCAATTGATTGCGACGCTCATTGATGCAGCCAAAACGTGGCATAAATATACGTATCTCTAAACCATTTTCTTGCACACTTTGAGGAAGTTTACGACACAATTGCGACATAATTGTTTCTGGTAAATAAGGTGTTATTTCCTGCGAAATAAACAAAACTCTTAATGGATTTTGTGGCATAATTTTGTATTTTATTTTTGATATGCAAAGATATAAAAAAAAAAGTACAAAAAAGCAAATGCCTAATTCAAAAAAAGTTACCTTTGCCTCAATTTTTGAAAAATATAACCGAATAATTTTTATTGCCTATGGTATAAATGCGTGTATTGATACGCACATCTTGAAAATATTGGAAATAGCGTTTTAAGTCGCTCTTGGGTCTTGAAAACTGGACACTTTTAAGATTTCTTACCAAGAATAAGCCTAAAATGAACACGCAAGGAGCGTGGGCTTTGTTCGTTTATTTGGTAAGAAAGGTAGTCCAGAAATCCTCAAGACCCAAAGAAAACAAAATTTAGCACCACGCTATTTTTATGTGCGTAAGTTTAAAATTTTCTGGTGCCACGGAGTAACCCGAAAAGCCTTAAAGTGAGTAGGAAAAATCTAAAAAACAAATTTATAAGAATATGAATAAAAAAATTGCATTATTGGTAGCAATAGCAAGTTTTTCAATGACAGCTTTTGCTCAACAAACAGTAACTTATGAAATGATAGAAAAGTGTGTTAATCCCAAAAAAGAATTAGAAAAAACTTATGAAATTTATGTAGCTTCGGATAATCACGCTTATCGTATAGGAGACGATATTACGATTGGAGTTCCTTTTAATGGAAAAAGATTTACATTTTTGCAATCAGAACTAGGGCAAGCTGGTGCTATTTTGATAGGAACAGCACCAGGATTAAGTGCAGAGTATGCGGGAACAAAAATGAAAATTAAAAAGATTTCCGTAGATGGTTCTAAAAAGAAAGGAGCTTCGATTGAAATTCGTGCTCATTTACAAGGATTAGGTGGTGTTCTTATTCAGTTTGAAAATGCTTTACAGAATGGAGAAATTAAAGGTTTAGGAATGACATCTGATGCTGCAATGGAGCAATTGAAGAAAGAAAAAGAAAAATTAGAAATGGAATTGATTTCTGAAGAAGAATATAATAAACGAAAAGAAGAGCTGATGAAATACATTAAATAACACATAAAAAAGAATAGCGATGCAATATCGCTATTCTTTTATTCTCCTTTTGGTTTTAGAATCACACCAATACTTTTTCGTCCATCAACTTTTATTACAATCGGTTTTTTAAAACGTACATGTCGCAAATATGTTGTCTCTTCATATGCTGGCAAAGAATTTAAATAGTCAATATCATAAAATCCATCGTTGTTATACGGATTAATAGTAAGATATGAAACACCAAATGAGGTTAAGTTTTGGAAGAAATGCGTACCTTGACTCGGCTCTATACGATAATTAGACAAACCAGACTCTACAATAACACGAGCATTACTTATATGTGGCCATTTAACAGGAATACCCAACCACGTATCGTTGGATCCCCATCGTCCGGGACCGACTAATATATAGTGTCGATTTTCTTTCTGCATTTTTTCATTTAGTTTTTCTACCTCGTACGCAATAAGCTGATTGTAACTTGGATTAAATGTATCGGGTTTTACATAAATAATATCGCAAACACTACTATCTATGCCATGTCCAAGTGCGTTTTCCGAAGAAATAATTAAATTCTCTTTAGGTATTGCCCCAACTTCTTCTGTAATAACCTCTTTCGTATCTACAATAGGACGTATTTGTAACAAATAAAAACGATTGAGATTTTGATTATAATCCAAATTAACAGCAAATTCTATCTCTACTGGTCGTCCCATTTCCAATTGCGAAATGCGTAATACTTCTTGCAAAATTTCAGCTAATGGGAACGCATTATGTTGCAATATATTTGCAAAGGTTATCACTTTACGACCTCCGTCATAAATACCATCATAGAGCACTTGATCGTAAACATCGTAGGTAGAGGCCAAAAGTCGTAAACTACCATCGTTTTCAGCATCTCGCACACTTACTTTCAAAAGATTAAAACTATCATCTACTTCAGGAATAAAATCTTTTTGGCTTAAATCTAATGCATAAAAATAAGTTTGTGTCTCACGCAAAGCAAAATCAAGTGTACTTGTCTGTAAAACGTGATGTGGATGTTTGGGCGAAAAACGCAAAGTCATACCACCATCTACAATATATTTTCCAAGTCCCATAGCTACATTTGCGATGCCATCTTCAGCTTTTTCTTCGCCAATAGGATAATAATTCAACGAACGAACCACACCTGAAAAAGAAGGGTAGTAGCGATTACCATAGCTTTGTCCACAAATTTCCTGCAATACAACGGCCATTTTCTCCTCGTCAATCACATTGTGTGTAGCTCGCATATAAGCCTTGCTTGCTTTGTAAAAAACAGAAGCATAAACAGCTTTCACTGCTTGACAGACATTAGGATACATTCGTTCAAAATCATTCTCATTGTAAGGGACCATGTATGTTGAATAAATCCCTGCAAAAGGTTGATAATGAGAATCTTCCAATAAACTTGACGAGCGAACAGCCAAAGGTGCTTTTATTACATTAAGAAATGCACTTAAATCTTCGCGTACAGATTGAGGTAAACGTGCAGCCAAAAATGTTTTTAAGATATCATCATCAGTAGCGTCCGATAATGCGATCGGATAAAGCTGATTAGACTCCATAAATTCCAAAAATATATCGGTACATAATACCAACGTTTTAGGAACAGTTATCTGAACTCCATCAAACTCATCCAACTGTGTATTGCGTTTTATCATTGAGTCAATAAAAGCTAAACCACGCCCCTTGCCACCAAGTGAACCATTTCCAATACGAGCGAAATTAGAGTACTGATCAAATCTATCTTTCTGGAAAACAGCTACTACACCACGGTTTTTAGTTTTACGATATGCCACAATTGCACCAAATATAATCTGTCGAGCTCGTTGAATATTTTCAGCATTATTCTGACCAATACTTATATCACGCAAAAACTCTGCTAATGGAAACATTGCTCGTGAATACAACCATTGTGAAATACGATTATGCAAAAGTTGCTCATAAAGTAAATCATCACTAACCTTAAATATCCCGTCTTGAAGGTCTTTCAAATTACGAACACGAAATTCTTCCTCACCTGTTACTGGATTGGAAAAGACTAAATCACCAAAACTAAAATAATCTGAAATAGCAGAACGTAATTCTCTGTGTAATGTTTTTGAGTTTTTATTGATAAAATGCACATTGAGTTGTTCCGCAATTTTTCGATTAGACTCTTCGCTTGATTCGATAATGAACGGCATATCTTTATTTTCGCTACGAATCATCTCGCAAAGTTCGAATCCAACACGAGGTGTTTTTTTACCATTTTTCTTAAACGAGATGTCTGTAATTACACCCAAAATATTGTGTTTATATTTTTGATATAAACCAACAGCTTCTTCGTACGTACGTGCCAAAAGAATTTTTGGACGTCCACGCATACGCAACATCTGTTCGTGGTCGTTCAAAGCTTCAGTCATAAATGATCGCGATTGTTTAAAAACAAAACGATATAATTTAGGCAGAATTGAAGAATAAAATCGAACAGAATCCTCAACAAAAAGAATAGCTTGAACGCCAACAGATTTGACATCTTCGTCAACATTCATCTTATCTTCGAGCAACTTAGTGATAGCCAACAACAAATTCGATTCGCCCAACCAACTAAAAACATAATCGATTGCACTTAAATCTTCTTTTGAAATACGGCGAGAAACTTCTCTCGAAAAAGGTGTTAAAACAATAATTGGTATTTCCGAATAGCGTTTTTTTATAACCTTTGCCCATTCAAAAGGATTAATCCTGTCTCCACTTGGCATTGATATAATCAAATCGAAATTCCGTTCTTCTAAAAGTCTTATTGCATCATCTTCATTCGAAACAAGTGTAAATCGGGGAGGATAACGCAAGTTCAACGATGTGTATTCATTAAAAATTTGTTCATCGATACGCCCATCTTCCTCTAACGCAAAAGCATCGTATTTACTTGCTAATAGAAGAATATTATAAATACGTTTCTGCATTAGATTTGCAAACGACGTATCTTTAAAATAAAGCTGTTTGAGATCTGTATTTTTTTTATCCATCAATCAATCTTTTTTAATACCAAGGCAGTTCTACTCGGCAAATAAAGTTTCAGCCATCCTTTGTCATCAAGATGACTTACTTGTGTAAAATGACACACACTTTCGTCAACAAAACCAAAACCTCCGAACTCTTTAGAATCGGTATTAAGCACTATCTTGTATGAGCCAGGAGTTATTAGAATACCATAATCTGTAAACGATTTTTGTCCATTAAAATTCAGAACAAAAACTAAGTCACCACGACGATAGGCTACAACCTGATCACCTTCGTTATCCCAAAGTTTTTCGATGGGTAGTTCATTGAATTTTTTCATTGAATTTATCAATTTCAACATTGCTTTATCAAAATCGGCTAAATATCCGTAATTCAATGTTTTATCATCTCTTAAACTCCATTGACGACGTGCATATTTGTGAGACCAATTATTTCCTTCACGAGGGAAATCAATCCATTCTGGATGCCCAAATTCATTACCCATAAAATTTAAATAGCCGCCATTTATTGTTGTGGCAGTGACTAAACGTATGATTTTATGTAATGCTATGCCACGCGAAACCATAAAAGTTTCATCTCCTTTACGCATATGCCAATACATATCAGCATCAATTAATCGGAAAATAATTGTTTTATCGCCAACCAAAGCTTGATCGTGACTTTCTGCGTAACTGATAGTTTTTTCATCAACTCTACGATTAGTCATTTCCCAAAAAATATGTCCTGCTTTCCAATCTTCATCTTTGACTTCTTTTATGTATTTAATCCAAAAATCAGGTATTCCCATTGCCATACGATAATCAAACCCCATTCCGCCATCTTTGATTTTAGCAGCAAGTCCTGGCATTCCACTCATTTCTTCTGCTATTGTAATAGCATTAGGATTAACTTCGTGAATTAATTCGTTAGCTAAAGTCAAATAACAAATAGCATCACCATCTTGATTTAAATTGTAATAATCTTCGTATCCATTAAAATCTTGCTCTAATCCATGATTGCGATAAATCATAGATGTAACTCCATCAAAACGAAAACCATCGAAATGGTACTCGTCTAACCAATACTTACAATTAGAAAGTAAAAAGTGGAGTACCGCAGAACTTTCATAATTAAAACAATAAGAATCCCAAGCAGGATGAACACGTTTTTCTCCTATATGAAAATACTGATAAGGAGTTCCATCAAAATTGCCAAGTCCTTCATTTTCATTCTTTACCGAGTGCGAATGAATTATATCCATTATTACAGATATATTATTCGCATGTGCATCATCTATTAAATGTTTTAATTCTTCAGGAGTACCAAAACGCGACGATGCGGCAAAAAAACTTGAAACATGATAGCCAAAAGATCCATAGTAAGGATGTTCTTGAATAGCCATAATTTGAATGCAGTTATAACCAGCATCAACAATCCGAGGAAGAATATTAACGCGAAATTCTTCGTAAGTAGCAACTTTTTCGCTTTCCGATGCCATACCTATATGACATTCATAAATAAGCAGTGGTGTTTTCTTCGGTTTAAACTTTTTTACCTTAAACTGATATTTATCAATAGGATTCCAAACTTGTGCCGAAAATATTTTTGTATTTTCATCTTGTACAACCCGTTGAGCCCACGCAGGAATGCGTTCGCCACAACCACCCAACCAAGCAATTTTTAATTTATACAAATCGCCATGTTTTATATCATCTTCTTGCAATAATAACTCCCAATTACCATTTCCTATAGGCTTCAAAGCATATCGTTCGTCTTCTTGCCAATTATTAAAATCTCCAATTAAAAAAATACTTGTTGCATTAGGAGCCCATTCACGAAAAACCCAACCTTTTTTCTGTTTATGTAATCCAAAAAACAAATAACCAGAAGCAAAATCTGACAAAGATTTACCTTTAACTATTGTATCTCGCTTATGCAAATAGTAGTTATAACGCCCTTCAATAGCCTCTGAATAAGGCTTTAACCAAGGATCGTTTTTTATCAATCTTAATGGTTTTCTTTTTATTAAACTCATATTCAAGTAATATTTAAATTTAATGTTTCCTCAATTGTAAAGTTTAAAAAACGAATAAATGGATATGCCTTCTTAAAAATAGCAACAACTTCCATTTCCCATTTTTCATCATCGAAAAAGGAGTCGGGGAGAGGGCATTCGAATGCATAATGCTTATATTTTAATAGTTCAGGTTGAGCAAAATCTTTTGGAAATCCTGCAGGAACTTTCTTTAATTTATCAGCATCGAACAATCTTAAATAATATTTTCTAAACTCTTCGTTTTCAACTATTTCATTCCATTCATCAATATTTTCAACAATAGCCCAACGCAATGCTTTCAAAACGTTTGATTCTGGACAATATACTCCAGGAATCAAAGCGCTATTGTTAGGCTCTATATGCAAATAATATCCTGCAAAAGGACTTTTACGCCCTCCACAAGCAGCCATAAAAACACCAAGATGTGTTTTGTAAGGAGTTTTATCATACGAAAAACGAACGTCTCTATATATTCTAAAAATGCACTCTTTTGCAGTAGTATGTGCCAACGACATATCAAAAACTGAAAGTTGCTGTAAAATCTTTTCTACCGAAAACTCTATTTGTGTTTTTACAACTTGATATTCATCTTTGTGAGCATCAAACCAAACACGATTGTTATTTTCTTTCAATCGGGCATAGAAGTCGAGAATATACGAAGCGTTCATTTTTTAATTAGCTAAATAAAAATTATTACGAATGTCATCAAAAAGCGATTTCCGTGATTCTAAATACTCAAAATTAATATCAACTTTCTTAACCTTCGATGAAAGTATTTGATTAGATGTTCCTACTATCAACTCTAATGCTTTTGCCAAAAGAGGCTCTTGCTCATCGCCTAATGGTACAGCCGGAAACAATACATCTTCTACCTTATAATCAGGTGTTAAACCATCTTTAAAATCGGAAAAACCTTCAGCATTTGTATATTTCGCTACAATAGGTAACAAAGCCCAATTTGCAATATTTTTATCTTTAGGTTGTAGCAATACCATCGATGTATATTTTCCATAAGTTGTAGTACCAATTTTTATAACGTTCATATATGGCATCAAACCAATAATAGTCAATTCGGAGGCTGAAGCAGTTGCAGAACTTGTAAGTACAAACAATCGGCTCAAATTCAGATTGTAAGGCACATCTTCAAAACGTCGCTCAATTCGATTGGTGTAATTATTTTTACGCCAATATTCATCGTATTTGTCGTTCCATTGATTATAAATCAAAACTTCTTTATTATCCACAGCAACCTTGGGAGCTAACGAACTACACAAGTATGTGCTTGCAACCTCATCGCCACCACTATTAAAACGTAAATCAAGTATAACTTCTGTTACATTCTCTGCTTTGAAATAGGCAAATGCTTCTTCCAACAAATTGTTCAAATCACCTACATAACTCGTATAAATCAAATATCCTATCTTTATACCATTTTTTTCTATAATACTTTTTTGAAGCACAGGATTTATAGTAAGTTTTTTTGCTGTCAACGAAATTTTCTCATCAGTTTCTACAATATTGTTATCTACTAAATTTGCTTTTGTAAGCGTTATTGAAGAACCATTTATCAATTCCAAATAATTATTTGCATTTATTTTCTCTCCATTGATTCGTACAAAATAATCACCTCGTGAAATTCCTGCAACAGAGGCTGGTGTATTACTGTTAACATATTCAACAACAGCAAAATACTCGTTATAATTTGAAGTTGTTCTATAGAATGCAAGTTGATAACCAAACGTAGTTTCTACACCAGAAAAAGAATTGGTTAAACTAGTAACATCATCAGTTATATACGACCATTTATCTTCTGCATAAAGCAGTTTTTTATAAAAAACTTTAGGTTGCGTTTCGCTCTTAGGACTAACATTTGGCATCTTGTCATACCAAAGATAAATATCTTCCATTGTTGATTTTATAAATTCATTAACATCAAATGCTTTTGCTATTTCGTCAGATACATCTTCATTTTTACATGAAAAGCAAAAAAGCAAACAGAAAAGAATTATTTTGATTTTGTAAGTCATTGATTTATATTTATTATATCTATAGAATAGACTTGTTAAATTAAAAGTTTATAGTTTGATAAAGATACATAAATAAGCAAACAAACAACAATGCAGGTAAAATATTTGAAACAGCAATTTTTTTTATTTCCAAAATATTAAATCCTAATCCTATTAATATAACACCTCCAACTGAAGTTAAAGCATTTATCATTTCAGTAGTAAAAAAAGGTTCTACTTGCACAGCTAATAATGTAATAACAGCTTGAAACAAAAAGAGTGGTAATGCAGAAAACAATACTCCAACTCCAAATGCTGACGCCAATATTATCGAAGAAAAACCATCTAAAACCGATTTTGTTAACAACAAATCGGATGACTTGCCTAATCCTTCTTCTATTGCTCCAAGTATTGTCATCGAACCTACACAAAAAAGCAAAAACGCACTTATAAAACCTTCTGCAAATTTCTCATTTTTTACCTTTAATCGTTGCTTCAAAACATTGCCAAAAGTTTTAAATTGTTTCTCTATATTACACCATGTGCCAAATAAAGAACCGATAACCAACGAAAATATAACGATAAGAATATGTTGCATATCTACAACCATCGTAATGCCTAACGACAATGTAAAAAGCCCAATGACTTGAAAAAAAATTTTTTGATAACGTTCAGGTATTCCTTTTTTTAATCCAAAACCTAAACAACTGCCAACAACAACAGATAAAGTATTGATAATGGTTCCTATCATAATTCAATTATTTTAAGGCAAAAATAATAAAACCTATTTTAAAAAATTCTTTTGTTGTTATTTTCACTACTTTTACAGAAAAAATAGATACAATTTTATGAACGTAAAAATAGAACCTTCTTGGGGTATTCAATTAACAGAAGAATTTAATAAACCTTACTTTAAACAACTCACCGATTTTGTAAAAGGAGAATATCAAACAAAGCGAATATATCCACCAGGATCACTTATTTTTAACGCATTTAATTCTTGTCCATTCGAAAATGTAAAAGTTGTTTTACTTGGTCAAGATCCTTATCATGGTCCAAATCAAGCTCATGGTTTGTGTTTCTCAGTAAACGACAATGTGCCATTGCCACCCTCATTGCAAAATATTTATAAAGAAATAGAAAGTGATTTGAATGTTAAAACATATTCTACAGGGAATTTAGAACGTTGGGCAAAGCAAGGGGTTTTTCTTTTAAATGCAACCCTTACCGTTCAAGCAGGAATGGCAGGTTCCCATCAAGGGAAAGGATGGGAAACATTTACTGATGCCGTGATAAAAACCCTTTCACAAAAAAAAGAACATCTCGTATTTTTGCTTTGGGGAAGTTATGCACAACAAAAATCAGCTCTAATAGATGCTAACAAACATCTAATTATGAAAGCTGTACATCCATCTCCACTTTCTGCATATAGAGGATTTTTTGGATGTAAACATTTTTCTAAAACAAACGAATATTTACGTTCAAAAGGAATATCAGAAATTGATTGGAGATAAAAATTATGATTACATTCCCAAACGCAAAAATAAATTTAGGTTTAAACATTACAGAGAGACGCCCTGACGGCTATCACAATCTTGAAACTATATTTTACCCAATTCCATTGTGCGATGCATTAGAGGTGATTACCTCAAATGACACAACTCTAAATATCAGTGGGTTAAATATCAATGGCAACAAGGAAGATAATTTAGTTATGAAAGCTTATAAGCTTCTCGAAAACGAATTTTCATTGCCAAAGGTAGAAATCAATTTACTAAAAAAAATCCCAAGTGGTGCAGGGCTTGGAGGAGGCTCTTCAGATGCTGCATTTATGATAAAAATACTAAACGAAAAGTACAATCTAAACTTAACAGAAATACAACAAAAAAAGTATGCAACCCAATTAGGTGCCGATTGTTCTTTTTTCATTCAAAACAAACCATCATTTGCAACAGGAATAGGCAACGAATTAAATGAAATAAACATCTCTTTAGCAGGATATTACATATATCTAATTAAACCTAACATTCACATTTCAACAGCAGAGGCTTATGCCTCTATTGTACCTCAAAAAAATGAGATATCGCTGTGCGAAAAAATCATAAATACACCGATAGAAGAGTGGAAAAACTTTATTTTCAATGATTTCGAAAAAAGCATTTTTAACAAATATCAAGCAATAAAAGATTTAAAGGAAAAAATGTATAAACATGGAGCATTATACGCATCTATGTCAGGATCAGGATCATCGGTTTTTGGCATTTTTTCACACAAACCCGAACCATTCTCTATGCCCGAAAAATGGTTTAATTATATCGATGCTTTAAAATAAAATAAGCTGTTATTTTGTTTTGTTTTGTTAATAACTTTATCTCAAAAAAGAGTTGCTTAAACCAACAAAAAGCATTATTTTAGCACGATTTTTCATATAATATAAAGTATTTACAACAATGATAGAAGAACAACAAGACAGAATTATTAAAATCAACATTGAAGACGAAATGAAGTCTGCCTACATCGACTATTCAATGTCGGTAATTGTGGCGAGAGCTTTACCTGATGTGCGTGATGGTTTGAAGCCTGTTCATAGACGTGTATTGTTTGGAATGAATGAATTAGGCAACTTCTCGAATCAACCATACAAAAAATCAGCAAGAATTGTAGGTGAGGTTATGGGTAAATACCATCCTCATGGCGATTCTTCTATTTATATGACATTAGTACGTTTGGCACAAAATTTCTCTATGCGTTATACACTTGTCGATGGACAAGGAAACTTCGGTTCGATTGACGGCGATGCTCCTGCGGCGATGCGTTACACCGAAGCTCGTTTGTGCAAAATAGCAGAAGATATGTTGGTGGATTTGGACAAAAAAACAGTTGATTTTGCAATGAACTTCGACGACACATTGCCCGAACCAACAGTTTTACCAACACGAATTCCAAATCTTTTGCTCAATGGTGCATCTGGTATTGCGGTGGGTATGGCTACTAATATGGCTCCACACAACTTAAATGAAGCAGTAGATGCAATAAACGCATATATCGACAATAACGACATTACTATCGAAGAGTTGATGCAACACATCAAAGCACCAGATTTCCCAACGGGAGGTATTATTTATGGTTATGCTGGCGTAAAAGATGCTTTTGAAACGGGTAAAGGTCGTATCGTTATTCGCTCGAAAGCTGATATTGAAACTACACCGACAGGACACGAAAAAATCATTGTAAACGAAATACCTTACGGCGTAAATAAAAAAGAACTCATTGAGCATATTGCACAACTATGTACGGACAAAAAGATTGAAGGGATTTCTAATGTCAATGATGAATCAGACAGAAATGGTATGCGTATTGTTATCGACATTAAGAAAGATGCAAATGCTAATGTTATTCTCAATAAGTTGTTCAAAGATACGGCATTGCAATATTCATTTTGTGTAAACAATATAGCACTTGTCAATGGTCGTCCTCGATTATTAAACTTGAAGGATTTGATTCACTACTTTGTAGATCATCGTTTAGATGTTGTAACACGTCGTACGGAATTTGAATTGAAAAAGGCTCAAGATCGTGCTCACATCCTCGAAGGTTTGATTGTGGCAGTTGATAATATCGACGAAGTTGTTCGCATTATTCGTGCAAGCAGAACTCCATCGGAAGCTCAACGTGCATTGGAAGAACGTTTCTCTTTGGATGAAATACAGTCAAAAGCAATTGTTGATATGCGTTTGAGCCAATTGACAGGACTTCGTATCGATGAGTTGAAAAAAGAATACGCAGACTTATTGGCTTTAATTGAAGATTTGAAAGATATTTTGGCGAAAGTTGAACGTCGTATGGAAATCATCAAAAACGAAATGCTTGAAATAAAAGCAAAATATGGCGACGAACGTAAAACCTCTATCGAATATGCCAACGAAGAGATGAATCCAGAAGACTTCTATGCTGATGACGAAATGGTAATTACGATTTCGCACCTTGGATATATCAAACGTACAGCTTTGAGCGAATTCCGTACACAAAGTCGTGGCGGGGTAGGTTCAAAGGGTAGCGATTCGCGCGACGAGGACTTTATCGAATACATTTATCAAGCCTCAATGCACAACACAATGATGTTCTTTACACAAAAAGGACGTTGCTACTGGTTGAAGGTGTTCCAAATACCAGAAGGAGCGAAGAATGCCAAAGGTCGTGCTATTCAAAACCTTTTGAATATTGATGTCGACGATAAGGTAAATGCATTTATCACAACCAAGCAATTAAACGATGAGGAATTTGTTAAGTCTCATTATTTAGTATTTGCAACTAAACAAGGTGTGATAAAGAAAACATCGTTAGAGGCTTATTCGCGTCCACGCCAAAATGGTGTTAATGCCATTGTAATACGTGAAGACGACCGCTTGATTCAAGTTTGCTTGACCGACGGTAATAGCGAAATTATCATGGCTAATCGTAATGGTCGTGCAATTCGTTTCAACGAGGAAAATGTTCGTTCTATGGGACGTGTTTCTACGGGAGTTCGTGGTATGCAGCTCGATGATGACGGCGACGAAGTTGTAGGTATGATTTGTGGAAACAAAGAGTCGAACGAAACGGTGATGGTGGTTTCTGAGAAAGGTTACGGAAAACGCACTAATATTGTAGAAAAAGACGAAAATGGAAACATCGTTCTTGATGAAAACGGACAACCAAACGACATTTATCGTATCACAAACCGTGGTGGTAAAGGTGTTAAAACAATGAACATTACCGAAAAAACTGGTAAGTTGGTGGCCATAATGAGCGTTAGCGATGAAAATGATTTGATGATTATCAACAAATCGGGTATAACTATTCGTTTGAAAGTAGCTGACATTCGTACGATGGGACGTGCAACGCAAGGTGTTCGCCTCATCAACCTCGAAAAACGTAACGATGAGATTGCTTCCGTTTGTAAGGTTGTGGCCGAAGATGTGGAAGAAATTGTTTCGGAAACTGTTGAAAACGAAGAAAATAATACAATAGAGAATCAATAAAATTTATCAATAACAAAAATTAGTTTAGTTATGAAAAAAGTATTTTTACCTGTAGTTTTGCTATGTTTAGCAACTACTATGTTTGCTCAAAAAGGCAACATTTCAAAAGCAAAAACAAAAGCTTACAACGTAGAAGCTCCTGATCCTCAAGGTGCTAAAACTTTAATCGAAGAAGCATTGGTGCATCCCGAAACTGCCAACCAAGCAAAAACGTGGTTCGAAGCGGGAGCTATTTTCAACAAAATTCAGCAAGATGAAACCGACAAACAACGTATGGGATTGCCTTGCGACAATTCTTTGCGTGAAGAATGTTTGTTGAAAGTTTTACCTTGTTTCGAAAAAGCTTTCGAATTGGATCAAATGCCAAACGAAAAAGGCAAAGTAAAACCTAAATACTCGAAAAAAATTAAAAGCGAATTGTTGAATCTTTATAGCAATTATTCTATCGAATTAGCTGCAAACGAAGCTTTTAACCAAAAGAATTTTGATGCTGCTGCAAACATTTTCGACGTTTACATCAACATTCCTTTGTTCCCTGTTTTAGCTGAAGAAAACTTGCTTGTTACCGATACCAACTACACGTTCTACAAATACAATGCTGGTATTGCACACTATCAAGCAGGGACTCCAGAACATATTGCTAAAGCTGTTCAGTATTTCCAAGAATTGACAGAATCGAATTTTAACGATCAAAATGCTGTTTATCAGATTCTTTTAAACATTCTTTTGACTTCGGCTAACGACACTGCAAACTATGTAAAAAACTTGGAAATAGCTGCTAAAAAATTCCCTACGGAGAATTACTACATCGAACAACTTGTTGACTACTACGTTCAAAAGAAAGAAAACGACAAAGCTATTGTTTACCTCGAACAAGCTATTCAAAACAACCCAAGCAACGAACACAATTACTTCTTGCTTGGACGTGTAAAAGAAGAAATGGGCGATTTCGATGCTGCCGAAGCTCTATACGACAAAACGATAGAAATGAAACCCGACCATATTTATGCTTACACTTTCAAAGGTAACATTATCTACAACAGAGCTGTTGACATCGATAATAAGGCAAACGAAATAAAAGACAACAAAGAGTACCAAAAAGCTAAAGCAGAAGCTAACGCCATGCTCGAAAAATCGTTGCCTTTCTACGAAAAAGCATTGGAATTGAAACCTGACGACTACGAAAACATCCGCTGGTTGAGAAGTATCTACTATCGTTTGGACAAAAAAGATAAATACAATGAAATGGAACAACGCCTTAAAGCTTTAGGATTTTAAGATTTAGTTCATAAAACACAGAAATCCACTCTCGAAAAGGGAGTGGACTTTTTTTATTCATAAAAATGGGGGAGCAGACCGACAAAATTTTCCCTATCTTTGCCACTCATACGTTGCAAGCGTGCAACGACATTTTATTTTTTAACTAAGCATTGACTATTATTCATATTCAAAACAAAAGCGTCGGAAACTCTTGGTTTGAAAAAAGGATAAAGGCATTTTCACGGAAGCGTATTCCGTTGTCCTATATAATGTTAATGCTCGCACCAATTAAGGTGTGGGCTACTTCTAATAGGACAACGGGGTTCACCGACGCTCCTCGTGAATATGATAGAAAGACCTACACCTTTCTTTTATCCGTTTGCGTGGATTGATAGTGATGCACAAAAACTATCAATCATTATGGCAGGGAATAAAACGTTATCTAATGCGAAAGTGGCAAAACAAGATGAGTTTTACACACAACTCACCGATATCGAAAAAGAACTCCGACACTACACCGAACACTTTCGGGATAAAGTAGTGTTTTGCAACTGCGACGATCCCTACGAAAGCAATTTTTTCAAATACTTTGCAATGAATTTCAACCACTTAGGGTTGAAACGCCTCGTTGCCACGTGCTACAACGGCTCGCCCGTGCAGGGCAACGAATTGCTTCTGCAGTTCGACTCCGACAACCCCGAGGAGCCCAAAAAAATCGCTTACAAAATAGAAATCAGCGAAGTGAGCGACGCAAATGGCGACGGAGCCATCGATTTGGCGGATGTGCGCTATCTGTTGCAAAATGACAAGAATGTTATTTCTGTATTAAAAGGCAATGGTGATTTCCGTAGTGAGGAATGTATTGAACTCCTCAAACAAGCCGACATTGTGGTAACAAATCCGCCTTTTTCGCTTTTTCGCGAGTACATAGATCAACTTATTGAAAATCAAAAGAAATTTTTGATTTTAGGTAATATGAATGCTATTACATATAAAGAAATTTTTGCTTTGGTAAAAACAAATAAAATATGGATAGGTTATGGGTTCAATTTGTCAATGGTATTCAAGACAACATATCCTAATTTATTAGAAGCAAATCGCAAATATGTAATCTCCAAAGGATATGACCCAGATAAAAACTACGTAAAAACACCTGCAATAGCTTGGTTTACAAATCTAGATATTGCAAAACGTCATGAATCAATGATTTTGTATAAAAATTATACTCCAGAAGAATATCCTACTTACGAAAATTATGATGCAATAAATGTTGATAAAGTTTCAGATATTCCTTTTAATTACGAAGGAGCAATGGGAGTTCCAATTACATTTCTTGACAAATACAATCCTGAACAATTTGAGATTATAGGATTAGGAATATCAAATTCAGGAATAGAATGTGGAGTAAAACCATATAAACCCGAACATAAAAAGTATAGAAAAGAAATTCAAAAAAGGGGAGCAGTAGATGGAGATTTATATATGATGAAAAATGGAATAGTTGATGTTCCCTATGCACGTATTCTAATCCGTAAAAAACAATAAAAAAGATGAAAATAGAACTAAAAGAAATCGCAGTCAGAGAGTTAGTGGCAAATTATGCTGATAATCAAGAGAATGGAGTAGTGGCGTACAGAGGAAAATTAGACGTTCGTCCGCCGTATCAGCGTGAGTTTGTCTATGGCGACAAGGAGCGTATGGCGGTGATAGACACCGTAATGCAGGGCTTTCCGCTCAACGTAATGTATTGGGCTGTGCGTGGAGACGGCACGTACGAAATCATCGACGGTCAGCAGCGTACCATCAGCATTTGTCAGTACGTGAATGGCGATTTTGCCTATATGTTTCGCTATTTTCACAACCTCACAAAAGATGAGCAAGAGCAAATTCTCAACTACAAACTGATGGTTTACCTCTGCGAAGGTACTGATAGCGAAAAACTTAAGTGGTTCGAAACCATTAACATAGCAGGAAAAGAACTCACCAAGCAGGAACTTCGCAATGCCGTATATTCGGGCTCGTGGGTGAGCGACGCCAAGCGTTATTTCAGCAAAAATGGTTGCGTGGCGTACCAAATCGGAGGCAAGTATTTAAGCGGATCGGCCATCAGACAAGAGTACCTCGAAACTGCCATTTCGTGGCTCTCCAAAGGCAACATCGAGGTGTATATGAGTGAGCATCAGCACGACAAAAATGCGTTGGCTTTATGGCAATATTTCCAGAGCGTAATCACTTGGGTCGAAGGCACTTTTGTGCATACCGCAGAGCGTCAGCGCATCATGAAAGGCATCAACTGGGGCGAGCTTTACGATGCGTATCACAGCGAGGTGTTGGACACGCAAGCCATCGAACAAGAAATTCGCCGCCTGATTCTCGACGACGACGTTACGAACAAAAAAGGAATCTATGCCTACGTGCTTACTCGCAAAGAGAAACATTTGAATATCCGAGCATTCAGCGACGCACAAAAGTTGGCTGCCTACGAACGTCAGCAAGGCATTTGTGCTGAATGTGGCGAACGTTTTGAACTCTCGCAAATGGAAGCCGACCACATAACGCCATGGCACGCTGGCGGCAAAACCTCAACGGAAAACTGCCAAATGCTTTGCCGAGAATGCAACCGTCGCAAATCGGGCAAGTAATTCGCAGAAATATCGTAAGGAAAAACTCCACAAAAGATAGAAATATCTGCAGTGGAGTTGTTTTTGGAAATCCTATTTAACATAATATTAATTATAGGACTTTTGTTTAAGTTTCAAAAAATGCTTATTTCACAGTATAAAGTCAATTTCGTACAACTAAAATTGGCGTATCAGAATGGAACAACATTTTACGAGCCACGCTTGGATTAAACAATCGCATAAAAATACTACGACGATGCGTATTCAAAACAATCAGATCGATTGAATTATTTAAAACAAACTCGTCAAATGCTTTGAGCAAATCGCTGTTTTGAAGTTTCAGCAACGCATATTCAACGTCAACACCTTTATATGTACGCTCAAGATAATCTTTCAAACCAACGAGTTTGATTTCGTTCCACGCATCTTCTTTTTGTTCAAAATGTGTAAAAAACAATTTAAACGAAAAATCCTTAAACAAATTCATTATCACATCAACTGAACTCAACATCGTATTGTTCAATGTAGTTGCATAGAAAATGTTTTTTATGCCATCAAATCGTTCTGTATCAGCATTTTCAGGTATTGCAAGAACAGGGATTTTTGTTCGCTCAATAACCTCAGCCGTAACGCTTCCAATCAATTCTACTTCGGTAATGTTTTTGCCACGAGTACCCATCACAATCAAAACAGTGTTGTATTGTTGCGATGTTTCGATAATAACATCTTCGGGGACGCCTTCTTCCATCAAAGTGATGATTTTTCGTTCGGGCAACTCCCCTGCTTTCATTTTCTCTTTTATTTCTTGCACAAATCGCTTAAAATCAGCAGATTCTGCTTTAACAATTTTATTTCTACGTTGTTCAATTTCTTTGAAATCCACAATGTTTGTATTGCGTGCAAAAATAGAATAATCAGGGACATCGTAGGCATGCATCAATACTACTTCTGCATCTATTTTTTGTGCAAAACGGAAACCTATTTCGCATATTTTTTTCGAATAATCAGAAAAATCGATAGGAATCAAAATTCGCTTTGCGTGATACTCTTTCACTTCTATAGCAGAGTTTTTTACCGATTCTACGAGTTGCAATGCTTGCGGCAAATCGCTTTCATGCACTCTAATCCGTACGCCAGAAGAAATAATCGGTTTAAGAAGATTAAGATTAACTAATTTAGTTTCAATACCTTCAGCTTCAAGAATAGCTTTTAACATTTTTGCTCGCTCCATTGTATGGATAGCCAAGGTTACAAATTTATCTCGTGTCATAAAAATATACCTCTAAAAACTATGTAAAAATAGCGAGATTTAAAGTAATTAAACTACTTTTATGGCATTATTTTTTGAAAAAATAATTGAATAGAATTCGTATTTTTGCAAAAAAAATCTATAATGAAAAAATTTCTACTAATAAGTATTCCCACTCTACTCCTTATTATTGCAGGGTTTATTTTTTTTAAATATTATTTTGTATTTGGCGAAGGTGTAAAAACCGGCGAACTCAATTATTTTGTTTACAAAGGCTATATATTTAAAACTTACGAGGGGAAAATAATCCAAACAGGTATAAAATCGTTAAATTCTGGCACAGGAATCCAATCAAACGAATTTAACTTTTCAGTAGAAAGCCAAATTGTTGCCGATTCTCTAATGCGTTGCACAGGAAAAACTGTAGAATTGCGTTACAAAGAATATTTCGGATCGTTACCTTGGCGTGGCGTACAGAAACACGTTGTTTACGAAATACTTTCAGTAAAATAATTACCGAATTTCTAACTGATAAAAAACAGTTGTTTCTGGAGTTATTCGGAAACGATCGTCAATTCTTTCACTAACTACCCAAACTATAGTATCGGTATTATCAACAAGTAACCAGCATTTTTCTTTATCAAACAATGAGTACTTTTTGTCAGAAAAAAAGTCACTCAATTTTTTTCGTCCTTTCATTCCAAAAGGAATAAACCAATCACCTTTCTTCCAATGTCGTAGCGTTAACGGAAAATTTAATTTATGAAAATCAAGCGTTGCTACATTGAGTGATTTCGATATACAACAATCAGTTACAGCTCCTTTTTTTATCAATATTTTTATTGGAGATGTTAATTCTAAAAGTTCTTTATCAATTAAGTATTGTTCGTTTGAAATATGCTTTTTTTCTCTTACAATCAAACAACCGCGGTCTTTAACAACTAAATGAGAGGAAGAAAAAAAGCGTTTGCCCGATTCGGAATCTATATGTTGAAAAATTTGCTCTACAATAGCACTATTAAAACCAAAAGGTGTTAACAATTCGTACAATATAAAAGATGGTTCAGGCTGTTCTTTTAATTCTTCGATAGAAATACGAAAATCACCTGCATCTCTAATTATCAACGAATTACATTGCGAACTAATATAGTTACAAACAAAATTATCAATATTCGCAACTCGTTTCATATTTTCAAACATTGTTTTTTGAAACGAAGGATTTAACTCTTTGAATAATGGAATTATTTTGTTTCGAATAAAGTTTCGCCGATAAGAATTATCGCTATTTGTAGAGTCAATACAATAACTTAAGGCGTGTTGTTTTGCATAATCAAGAATATCTTCGCGCAAACAATCTAATAACGGACGTACAACAAAACCATTTTTCGGAGCAATACCCGACAAGCCTGCAATACCTGTTCCTCGTACAAGATTTAAAAAAAACGTCTCTATCGAATCGTCGTTATGATGAGCCACAACAACATAATTACATTTTTCTTGTATTCTAATCGCCTCAAACCATTCGTAACGTAATTTGCGAGCTGCCATCTCTATGGAGATTTTTTCATCAAAAGCAACTTTAGTTGTATCAAAATCAGCTCTTAAAAATTTTATTCCATAGATTTCTGCTTGTGTTTTTACAAAATCAGCATCTCTATCAGATTCTGCACCACGTAAATGAAAATTACAATGTGCTACAACACAATTATAGTGCAAAGATTGTAAAAGATGAAGCAAAACTACCGAATCAACTCCTCCACTAACTGCTACCAATAGTTTAGAATCTTTTTCAAAGAGTTGATGTTTATGAATAAATTCCGAAACCTTATAAATCATAACACAAAGGTATGAATTTATTGGAGTTTATTTTAAAAGTTCTTCAAATGTATTATCAGAATAAAATACAACAATTTTAGTAATCGTTTTTGCTTGTATTTGCAAAGGTTCAACAAGTTCTTTTTTAGTCTCTTTAGGCAAAACATCTTCTACTTTTTCCGTAGGTACAATATTTTCAACAACAACTTCAGGTTTTATATCAAACAACGTTTGTTGCGAAATGGGATTTGTACGATACATTGGACCAATTCCAAGAATAAGCCAATCGGCATTTACCGTATGAAACACCTTTAATGTTTTTTGTAAAACATCTAAACTTGGAGCATTTCTACCTTTCATTATATGCGATAATGTCGAACGCTGAATTCCTATTTTATCAGCAAATTGAGTTTGAGAAATTTGCTCTTGCTCCATTAACTTTTCTAATCGTTCTTTTTCTGTCATCATTAAGCGATTTTTTTAGTTTACAAATATAATAAATAGTTTACAAAACTACACGATTCACATTTCTAAATACCAATAGATTTTACTTAAAAAGAATATACAAATGTAAAAATAGCGAAATGTAACAAAACACCTATAAATCAATGAATAAAATAGTATGAACAAAATAGAAATAACTTTAA
>JAZSBO010000022.1:0-66100 GCA_045602425.1 Paludibacteraceae bacterium
ACACACACACACACACACAAGAAATAGGGCGTTTCAGGCGTTTTTGCCTACGTTTGTTATATATAAGTCGTTTGATTTCAGAAGAAATCGAGCGACTTTTTTCGTTTCAAAAAGCAAGGAATTTTTAAGAGTTAATTTATATTATGTTTAATTTAAAATTTTATGACTATGAAAAAGTTAGATTTTAGAACATTGGTGATGCTACTTTGTGTAGCGAGTATGACTGTTTTCTTTTCGTGCGACGACAAGAAAGGTAACGAACCTGACGACCCGGCAACCGAACAAGGTGGCTCAACTGAAAACAACGGCGGAGAAGAGACTCCAATTCCCGAAGAGCCTGTAACGTTTACGCTGACTTTGCTTTCTTCTGATGAAGCAATGGGAATAGTAACCGAGGGTGGCACTTACGACAAAGACGGAGAAGTAATCATCGAGGCTACTGCAACGAAAGAGGCTTATATGTTTGTGAAATGGAGCGATGGCAATACCGAAAATCCTCGTACGCTTACGATGACAGAAAACATAAAGCTTACAGCAGAGTTCGATTATGCTTACGTTGATTTGGGTTTGCCAAGCGGTTTGAAATGGGCAACTTGTAATGTTGGAGCAGATAGTGTACACCACTATGGTGATCATTATGCTTGGGGCGAAACAGAACCAAAGACTGTTTATGAATGGTCTAATTATTTTGACACGACAGATGGTGGAACTACTTTCTTGAAGTATAGCAATGAAGGAGGAAAAACTACACTCGACCCCGAAGACGATGCAGCTACAGTGAATATGGGCGGCTCTTGGCGAATGCCAACAAAAGAAGAATTAGAAGAGTTGAAAACTGAATGTACTTGGACTTGGTGTGAAAATTATAACGAAACAGGAGAACGAGGATATATTGTTAATAGTAAAACCAATAGCAACTCTATCTTTCTTCCTTCAGCAGGTTATATTGAGACTACTTTAAAGAATCACAGTGAACATGCCTATTATTCTTCTAGTTCTCTTGATGAAACCGCTTCTGAAGATACTCATGTCTTTTTCTATTCTTCTGGAAGCATATTCTTTTATTCAGGGAGTCGTTATAGTGGTCATTCTGTACGTGGGGTTTTTGAATAATCTATTAAAAAATAAAAATTTATGAGAGACACTAAACTTTAGTGTCTCTTTTTTTTAAAAATTATTTCAATTTCATTTTTCATATATTTGTAAATAAAAAAATCGTTATGAAAAAGTTACTTGTAGTATATCTTCTTTCGCTTTCGTTGGTAGCGTCTGCTAAAGATTGGGTAAAAGTTTGTGGCGAAGAACGCTATGTGGTGCCAGAGAATGTTTCGTTGCAAGATGCAAAAATAGAGGCTCTAAAGCGAGCAAAGGCAAATGCTTTGGCAGAACGTTTTGGTATGATGGTTTCGCAAAATACTACTTCGATAATGAAAGAAAACAATGGCGAACTCAACGACTATTTTCTTGCTACTTCGGGTACTGAGCTTCGTGGAGAGTGGCTCGAAGATATAAAAGAACCTGAATATAATATCTATTACCGAAATGATATGCAAGTGGTAGAAGTGTCGGTTTGTGGAAAAGCACGTGAACGAAAATCTGCTGAAATCGATTTAAACGTGAGAGTGTTGCGTAATGGAACCAAGATTCACAACGAGTCGGAAACATTCTCTTCGGGAGATTCTTTTTATCTATATTTCCGAACGCCAATAAAGGGTTTTGTTTGTGTCTATTTGGTGGATGAAAATCAGCAAGCAACTTGCTTGTTGCCTTATCAGCGTGAACAATTGCATTCGGTAGAAGTGGAAGCAAATACCGATTACCTGTTTTTTTCGATAGAGCATAGTGTTCAAAAAGTGTTTGTTGATGAATATGTGTTGTCGTCCTACAATGGCATTATTCAAAATCAATTATATGTGATATTTTCTCCTAACGATTTTGTAAAGGCTTCTGATAGAGAGCATTCGTCGGCTTTACGCGAATTGTCGTTTGTGGATTTTCAGGCGTGGTTGACAAGAAATCGTAATCACGACGAAAAAATGCAGGTCGTAAAAAAAGTTTTAACCATAAGCGAGTAACAAATATGCCAAACATCAAATCAATAATGTTGTTTTTGTGCCTTGTTTCCCCTATCGGAATGCTGGCTCAGGTCTATTCTACAGATGCTCAGCAAGAAGGCAACAATATTGTAATCACTTACGTTCTTACCGAAACATCGGATATTTCGGTGCGTGTATCCACCGATGGAGGAAAAACATACTCCTCGCCACTGAAATCTGTATCGGGCGACGTAGGGAAAAACATTTCCACTGGAGCTAAACGCATCGTGTGGAACGTGTTAGATGAGTATGATTCTTTCTCGTTTTCGGAGGTTTGTTTTTTGGTAGAAGCAAAACCTATTCGTAAGAAAACAAAAAAAACAGCGACAGCGAAAACACCTTTCGAAAGCAATGTTCGTGGGTTGGAATACACAATTCCCGTTGGTGGTTGTTACTACACAGGCAAAAAACGTGTTGGCGTTTATGTAGGACTTGATTTTGGTGTTGGCTATAATACAAAATTGAACGAAAAAGATTTCAGTCTTGCCTTTACTGTAGGTCCTAAAATAGGCTTAACTCCAAATGTGGCTTGGATTGTTGGTGTAGGAGGGAGCTTTAATTGTAAAGAACTTGATTCGTCAACAAGCTTTACAAATATGTTTTCTACTTCTAATAAAAATATGTTTAATTTTGTACTTGAAACAGGTTTTGTGTTCCGTGTAAGCAAGATTCTGTTTTCGGCACGATGCCAATATATGTTGCCACACTCTGTAGTAGTGCCGCTTGTGGGTGTTGGGCTTGTTTTGTAAAAGAAATCAAAAATTGAATATATATATGAGAAGAATCATTTTTTTACTTGTAGCAGTGGTTTTCACTCCGTTGGTTTTTGGGCAGGGTAATAAAACTCCAATCAAAAGTTTCCATATCGTGAAAGAGGTGCGTCCGCCGGTGTTGGATATTGTGCAAGGCTCTGTGCAGTTTGTTGATGCTACGGGCAATAATGCCATCGATGCCAACGAGCAATGTCGCATTCGTATGCAAGTGAGCAATACGGGTTTGGGCGATGCCTATGGTTGTACGGCTGTAATCGAAGCAACGGGTGCACGTCAAGGGTTGAAACTTGCTAACAAAAGGATTTCGCTTATCAAAAAAGACGAAACTCAAACCATTGAGTTCCCCATCACTGCCGATATGACAACGGTCGATGGCAATGTCGAATTTTCTTTACGCATCGACGAGCCAAACGGATTTGGCACCGACGCCGTGAAGTTGAGCGTGGATACTCGTAAGTTTGTGTCGCCAATGCTCAAAGTGGTTGATTATACTGTAACGGGTGTTGGACAAGGTGTTTTGGCAAAGAAACGTCCGTTCGATTTGCAACTTTTGTTGCAAAATACGCAATATGGATTGGCCGAAAATGTTAAGGTAGAAATAGAAATCCCCGAAGGCGTTTTCCTTACCGATGGCGAGCAACTGACTTCTTTTGCTTCGATGAAGGCTGGCGACAAAAAGTCGCTTGTCTATTCGCTCATTGTGAACAACAACTATGCAAGCGACGTTATTCCCATCAAAGTAAACCTCACAGAACGTTACGGACGATATGCCGAAAATAGGGTTATAAATCTGAAACTTAATCAAACGTTGGCTTCTACAAAAATCGTAGTGGATTCGAAAGACGAAAAGCGTGATGTTATCACGATTGCATCGTTGCGTAGCGATGTTGATGTAAACATTCCGCAAACCAACGCTATCAACGACAAAACCTTTGCCGTTATTGTTGCCAACGAGCGTTATCAGCGTGAAACTTCGGTGCCTTATGCGTTGAACGATGGCAACATCTTTGTCGAATATTGTAAAAAAACGTTGGGTTTGCCCGACGACAATATTCGTTTTGTTCGCAATGCTACTTTGAACAATATCAAAGCCGAAGTCAATTGGCTCGAAAAGGTGATAGAGGCATATGGCGGATCGGCTAAAGTTATTTTCTATTACGCAGGGCATGGTATCCCCGACGAGAAGAGCCGGACGGCCTATCTGCTCCCGGTCGATGGCTATGGCAGCGACGTGAGTACGGGCTTTTCGCTCAACATGCTTTATGCTACACTCGGCAAGCTCCCTTCGCAGTCGGTTACGGTGTTTCTCGACGCATGTTTTAGCGGTGCCAAGCGTGAGGGCGATATGATGGCATCGGCTCGGGCGGTGGCCATCAAAGTGCGTGAGGGGCAACCCGTAGGCAATATGGTGGTGTTTTCTGCTGCTCAAAACGACGAAACGGCATACCCGTATGCCGACCAGCAACACGGTATGTTTACCTATTTCTTGCTGAAAAAACTGCAAGAAACCTCAGGCGACGTTTCTTACCAAGAACTTGGCAACTACATCATAGAAGAAGTGAAGCGAAATAGTATTGTGAAAAACGGAAAAACGCAAACGCCTGCGGTTATACCTTCGGCGGTGTGTGCCACTGCTTGGCAAAACTGGAAACTGAAATAAACACTATGAAACGTTCCTTATTTTTTACTTTACTCTTTGCGTGTTCTGTGCTCTCGGCACAGACGGTAACCAATGCCGATGCTAACCAAGTAGGCAAAACGATAGAGATTACTTACCACTTGGACCGCACAGCCGACATCTCGGTGGACTATTCTACCGATGGCGGACGCACCTACAAGCCGCTACACCGAGTGAGTGGCGATGTAGGCACGAGCATTTCGCCCGGACACAAAACCATTACGTGGGACGTGCTCTCCGAAGTAGATAAATTCGTAGGCGACAATATCTGCTTCCGTGTAAATGCCACGAGTGGGAAGATGCTTATTACCTTGCCTACAGGGCAAAGTTTCACGATGATCTACGTAGAGGGCGGTAGTTTTGTTATGGGTTGTACGTCAGAGCAGTCGGATTGCTATGATGATGAGCGTCCTACACATCGTGTGATGTTGGATAGTTATTACATAGGCGAGACGGAGGTTACGCAGGAGCTTTGGCGTGCTGTGATGGGCGACAATCCAAGCAACTTCAGAGGCGATGAGACAAAGTTGCCTGTGGAGATGGTAAGTTGGGAAGATTGTCAGTTGTTTATCACGTTGTTGAATAGAATGACTGGCAGAAAATTCCGCCTCCCTACCGAAGCCGAGTGGGAGTATGCAGCCCGAGGAGGACGGAAGAGTGAGAATAATAAGTATGCAGGAGCTCCATCGTTGGATTATGTTGGTTGGTACACAAACAATTCAGGCAGTCGTACTCACGATGTAAAGAGCAAGATTCCAAACGAATTGGGCATCTACGATATGAGTGGCAACGTATGGGAGTGGTGTCAAGATTGGTATGGTTCGGGCTATTATGCTAATAGCCCTCAGGCGAACCCTACGGGTCCGTCTTCAGGCTCACGCCGCGTGCGCCGTGGTGGCAGTTGGAGCAGCGGTGCTCAGTACTGCCGTGTGGCGTATCGGTACGCCGATGCTCCGTCAAGTCGCAACTGCCTCAACGGTTTCCGCCTAATATTAGTTCAATAAAAGTTATTTGCACACATCTTTGAGCAAGATGAGAAAATTAGTTATTACAGCTGTTATTGTCTGTTTTTCTTCGTCAGCATTGTTTTCTCAAAGTTTTGATGAACAAATAAAGCAGATGAGCGATAGCTTTGATGCGTTTGTAGCGAGCATGAACTACTACTACCGCGACGACGGTCATTCCGTTCGCCCTGTTCTTTAAGGGGAATAAACCAAGCCCCCCAGCCCCCTGAAGGGGGAGTAGGGACGCATCAAATGCGTCCGCCGAAAAAATGATATAGAGGAGTGTTTTTTCAGAACATTTTCAGAGGGGCGTTTGTTTTTTATTCTGTAAAAAAAATTGGATAATGTGCGACAACAATAGTTACCTTTGTCGTATCAAAAAAAATAATTTTAAAAAGCGTGTCTTATGTTAAGCAAGAAGATTGAAGAGGCAATAAATGCCCAGATTAATGCAGAAATGTGGTCTGCATATTTGTATTTGTCGATGGCTGCTCACTGTCATGCAATAGGTCAGCCCGGTATGGCAAAATGGTTCGAAGTTCAGTTTAAAGAGGAGCAAGACCATGCCAAGATATTGTTCAATTACGTTGTTTCGCGAAGCGGAAAAGTTACGTTAAAACCCATTGATGCCGTTCCCACCAAATGGGATTCGATACTCGATGTGTTTGAAAGCACCTTGGCTCACGAGCAGAAAGTGACGGCAATGATAAACAATTTGTTTGCCCTCACAACGCAAGAAAACGACTATGCAACGCAAAGCATGCTGAAGTGGTTTATCGACGAACAGGTCGAAGAGGAGGAAAATGCACAAACCATTATCGACAATATCAAGATGATAAAAGATAACGGTTATGGCATTTATATGCTCGACAAAGAACTCGGTGCAAGAACCTATACGCAGGCTACGCCTTTAAATGGCGAAATTTGATGCGTGGCAACAACGCTAAAACAAAGCGGAGTGTGAATCGGTCGGTTTACGCTCCGTTTTTTGTTTATTATCTCAATTTGTTTTTCAGAAAATGCGGAGCGGCATATCGCATAAACACAAACAAGGCGATGCTGTTCGATAGGAATCCCGCAAAATAGGCAAGTGCGTGTGTGGAGGTCAGTTCGGCTATATTGCCACCGAGTACAAGACCGATGCCGATGCCCACATCCCAACTCGTAAGATAGGTGGAGCTTGCCGTGGCTCGTCGGTTGTGCGGGGCAAGGTTCACAAATAAGGTGTTGTAGGCAGGAAACATCATGCCGTAGCCCACACCCAGCAGTGCAGGCACTACGAAAAACAGCACAAGGCACGCCGTATGGCTCACTCGGTTGATAGGCTCCAGTGCCGAAAACGTAAGGAATGCCACAATAGTAATGCCAATGCCCCAGCTAATCACTTGCGGTATCATGCCTTTGTCTACCAACTGTCCGGAGAAAAGTCGCGAAACGATAAGCCCTGCTGCCATAATCGAAAAAAATAATCCCATGCTCGATGTAATGCCCAGCTCTTGCCCGTAGATGGCTACATACGAGGTAGTCATACCGTATGGCATTGCCAAAAACATCAGCGAAGCACCAGCAAGGAGCCCTTTCTGCAAGAAAAACCTATCAAGCGAGAGTGGCTCTTTCTCCTTACAACAAGTTTTTTTCGGTGTTTTTATAAAGCAAGCAAGAAGAAAACCAATAAAACCGAAAGCAATGGCGGTATAGAAAATAGCGTCGTACGACGAGTTGTTGTGCATAAAAAGTGCCAACATCGGGCCTGCTGCCATAGAGAGGTTGTTGGCAATGCCAAAATAACCCAATCCTTCGCCTCGTCGGCTCGAAGGCGTAATGTCCACCACAATGGTGTTACCAGCAGTTGTTACTATTCCAAAAACAAGTCCGTGTAGTACTCTGAACAAAATAAATAAAGCGATAAGTTTTGAATATGTGTACCCAAAAAATATTGCGATAAAAAGAAAATAGGTGAGCAAATAGACTGTTTTTCTATCAAGCGTATCGAGAATGAATCCCGAAAACGGGCGAATGCAAAGTGCTGCTACCGTATAGCACGAGAGAATAACGCCCACAAGCGTTTGCGAAGCATCGAACGTTTCTATCAGATAGAGTGGAATGATGGGCAAAAGCAGATAGAAAGCAAAGCAAAGCAGAAAGTTTGCCATACAAGCAAAAACGAAATGTCGTGTCCAAAGTTTTTCTTTTGCCATAAGAGGGAATGTTTTCCGTGCCGACATTGTTTGGCAAAGTTACGAAAACACAATTTTTAAGAGCCTTTTAAGGGATAAAAAATATGTTTTTTAACATAAAAAAAGTACCTTTGTTTCGTATAAAAAAAGAAGGTAGTGGAGTTGAAAAACGAACAAATGGAATTCTCGGAATTTTATTGTCAGTGGCAGGTTTGGCAGTTGCTCACGCCGGCGGAGCGAACACTTTTGCAAGATAACGCAGAATTTCGTTCATACGAAAAAAATGGTGCTATATACCGCGAAGGCAATCGCCCTGAGTTTTTGATGTGCGTGGTGCGTGGCAAGGTGATGATTCGCAAAGAGGGTTTTGGCGGTCGTAGCCAGATAATGCGAATGATAAAGTCGGGCGAGATGTGTGGCTATCGTGCATTTTTTGCCGAAGAAAACTATGTAACCGAGGCAGTTGCTTGTGAGCCTACTATCATTTGTTTGGTGCCGAGCAATGTGATACAAACGCTGATACATCGGAACGTGGAGTTGGCGTGCTATTTTGTGAAGTTGCTTGCGGTAGATTTGGGCGAGAGCGATGTGCATACCGTCAGCCTGACGCAGAAGCATATCCGTGGTCGTTTGGCCGATGCGTTGCTCTTTTTGCAACAAAAATATGGCTACGAATCCGATGGCAAAACGTTGAACATACTGCTTTCACGTGAAGATTTGGCAAGCCTTTCGAATATGACAACCTCGAATGCCATACGTACGTTGTCGCAGTTCGCAACCGAAAACATCGTAGCAATACAAGGTAGGAAGATAACGATAGAACGAGAAGATTTGTTGCGAAAAATTGCACATCTCGGATAAATTTTTTATGATAAAAAGAGGTAAAGAAAAAACAAAATACCTCTTTTTTTCGTTTTATAAATTTTACCTTTGTAGAAAATCGAAGCTTATGAAAAATTATTGCTTGCTATTGTTTTTTGTTGTGCTATTGCTTGTTTCGTGCAAAAATAGACCTATAAAAATTGTTGCAGAAACTATAGCTGTAAAAACAACGACCGATTCAGATGCTTCGTTGGCAATGACTCAAATGATAGCACCATACAAATCGGTTTTAGATGAAAAAATGAATGTGCCGGTAGGCGTTTGCGTAGCAACAATGGACGTTGGTCGCCCCGAGAGTTTGCTCTCAAATTTTGTTTGCGATGCTATGCTCAAAAAAGCAAACGAGTTTATGCCAACGGATTTTGCTCTTACGAATGTAGGTGGGTTGCGTAAGTCTATTTCGCAAGGCGAAGTTACGTTGCGAACGGTGTACGAAGTAATGCCGTTTGACAATCGTTTGGTTTTGCTCGATTTGTCTGGGCACGATGTGTTGGCTCTCTGCGATGCAATAGCTTTGGTAGGAGGCGAAGGTGTCTCGGGTATTACCTTTGGCATAGAAAACGGCAAGGCAGTTGGTGCTAAAATTGCAGGTAAGGCAATAGATGCAAATCGAATTTATCGTTTGGCAACGAATGATTATTTGTCGTTTGGCAACGATAAAATGGAGCCGTTGGTTAATAGTTTGAGCGTTTATGATACAGGTTTGCAACTTCGCGATTTGATATTGGAGTCAATTGCGGAGCTTTCGCCTGTTGAATCGGTTTTAGATGGTCGTATTTATGAAAAATAGTGTAGTTGTCTTTTTTGTATTATTGCTTTGTGCGTGTCAGCCCAAAGGCGATTTGCTTTTGGTTTGCACAAATGATACGCATTCGCAAGTAGAGGTTTGTGGTGCGAATATGAAAAACACCGCAGGTTTGGGCGGTTATGCTTTTCGTGCAGGTGTGATAGATAGTTTGCGAAAAGAGTGTCCCTGTTTGCTGTTGTTCGATGCTGGCGATTTTTCGCAAGGAACGCCATACTTCAATATGTATAAAGGTCGTGTTGAGATTTCGGCTTACAATGAAATGTGCTATGATGCTGTAACGTTGGGTAATCACGAGTTTGATAACGGCATTGATACGCTTGCTTCTCGTCTGCATGAAGCGTGTTTCGCGGTTGTTTGTACGAACTACGATGTAGCAGGTACTCCGCTCGAAAGTGTGGTGAAAAAGACGGCTATTTTTGAACGTGCTGGTTGGAAGATTGGGGTTATTGGTTTGGGCGTGAATCCCGATGGTTTGATATTGAAAAGCAACTTTGCAGGAGTGAAATATTTAGACCCGATAACTGTTGCTAATCATTACGCCGATTCGTTGAAAAACAGCTGTGGTTGCGATATTGTGATTGCATTGTCGCATTTGGGCTCGGCCTACGAGGTTGAGAATACAACCCCGAGTGATGAATTCTTGGTGGCAAATAGTCGTTCTATAGACATTGTGATGGGCGGTCATACGCATAAGCAAGTTTGTAAAAAATGTGTAAACCTTGAAGGCGATTCTGTGTTATTGATGCAGTCGGGCAAAAGTGGTGCTTATCTTGGAAAAATAAAATTGACGAAATGAAAGCAATAAATCTAAATCCGATTATGCCTGTTCGTATAACACCTTCCGAACAGAGCGAGCAATGTACACAATTACTTTTCGGTGAGTTGTTCGATGCCGAAATTGTAAACGAAAAGTGGTGTTCTATTTGTAATGAAACCGATGCATACGAAGGTTTTGTTAGTAAAAACATGGTAACATTTATTACTGATGAAGAATTTTTTCAGTTGAAAAACAGTTACAGACAGGTGCTGGCAAAGCCTATTGCTCGTGTTCGCGATATGGGTACGAACGATACGATGTATTTGCCAATGGGTAGCATTTTGTATGATTGCGATGATGCATCATTTTTAATTCTGGATAGGGAATATGAGTTGTTAGATGCCGAAATGCCTTTTTACGATTTAAATGATTTGTCTAAAGTGGCTTTGCAATGGATAAATGCTCCTTATTTGTGGGGAGGAAAGTCGGTGTTTGGTGTCGATTGTTCTGGATTTGTGCAGATTGTTTTTTCTGTTTGTGGCAAAGAAATTCCTCGCGATGCTTCGCAACAAGTGGCAGTCGGCGAGACGGTTTGTTTTTTGTCAGAAGCCGAATCGGGTGATGTTGCTTTTTTTGAAAATGAAGATGGCGATATTGTTCATGTCGGATTGTTGCTCGACAATCGTCGCATAGTACACGCTTCGGGTTCGGTGAAAATTAGTTTAATAGACAATTATGGGATTTTAAGCCCCGAAGGTGGTTATTCTCATAAATTGCGAATTATAAAAAGAATACAATGATAATAGAGAATTGTTCCCTTTTGCATCGAAATACGTTTGGAATAGACGTTAAGGCACGTTATTTTTTTGAATACGAAACGGTAGATGAGTTAGTTGCTTTTTTGCAAACTGATGTCGCACACAAAAACGAGTTGTTGCATATCGGAGGAGGAAGCAATCTTCTGTTTTTGTCTGATTTTGCAGGTGTTGTTCTGCATTCTAAAATTAAAGGTGTGGAACAAGTAAATGAAGACGATGATTTTGTTTTTCTGCGTGTAGGAGCTGGCGAAGTATGGGATGATTTTGTACAATATTGCGTTGGTAGAAATTTTGGTGGGGTTGAAAATTTGTCGCTTATACCGGGCGAGGTAGGAGCTTCACCAGTGCAAAATATAGGAGCTTATGGCGTTGAGGTAAAAGATGTAATATCGTTAGTAGAAACTATAGAAATAGCAACTTTGCAACGTAGAGTTTTTACTGCAGAAGAATGCGAGTTTGGTTATCGTAATAGTGTTTTTAAACAACGACTCAAAGGAAAACATATTGTAACGCATGTTGTTTTTTGTTTAAGAAAAACACCTGTTTTTAATTTTGATTATAAATCGTTGCGAGAAGAGGTTGATGCTTTAGGTGAAGTTTCGGTAGCTACAATTAGAGATGCTGTTGTTAAAGTTCGTTCCTCAAAGTTGCCTGACCCGAAAGTGATAGGTAGTGCAGGGAGTTTTTTTATGAATCCTATAGTGAATAAAGATATCGCTCGTGAGTTGAAAAATATTTATCCAACAATGCCTCTACATACAACAGACGAGGGTGTTAAACTTTCGGCAGGATGGTTAATTGAACAGTGTGGCTGGAAAGGTTATAGCGAAGGTAATGTTGGCGTTTATGAACGTCAGGCTTTGGTGTTGGTGAATAAAGGTGGTGGCACGGGCAATGATGTGGCAAGCCTCGCCGAAAGGATACAGCAATCTGTATTCGAAAAATTTAATATTGAAATAAAAAGTGAGGTTTTTTTTGTATAAATATAAAATAATCTGTAATTTCGGAAGTTGTTTTTAGAATTCTGCTATGAGCTATTTAAAATTTGACAAAACTTTATTGACGAATTTAGAACAATCTCTTACAAAAGAGACTTTGAGAACGAATAATGCGGGTGCATATTCGAGTTCTACAATTATTGATTGTAACACAAGGAAATTTCATGGATTGTTGGTTGTCCCTGTTCCGGAATTGGATAAAGATAATCATGTGCTTTTGTCCTCGTTAGATGAAACCGTTATTCAGCATGGTGCTGAATTTAATCTTGGAATACATAAGTATCAAGGTGATAATTATAGTCCACGAGGACATAAATATATTCGTGAATTTCATGTCGATTCGGAGATAAGAACCATTTATCGTGTAGGTGGTGTTATTTTTCAGAAAGAAAGAATCCTCGTGTCAGGAGACAATCGCTTGTTGATTCGTTATACATTGTTAGATGCACATTCTCCTACCACGTTGCGTTTTAAGCCGTTTCTTGCTTTTCGTAATGTGAATACTTTGACGCATAAAAATTCGACTTTAAATAGAAATTACGAGGAAATCGAAAATGGTATTGCTTCTTGTTTGTACGAAGGTTATCCTTGTCTGAATATGCAATTTAGCAAAAAAGTGACTTTTGTATCGGATGGAAATTGGTACAATGGTATAGAATACTACAAAGAGCAAGAGCGAGGCTATGAGTTTAGTGAAGATTTGTATGTGCCCGGCTATTTTGAGTTGCCTATCAAAAAAGGAGAATCGGTAGTTTTTACAGCAGGATTAAGTCCTATTAATACTCGAACCTTAAAGAAACTTTTCGACGCTGAAAAAGCGAGTCGTACGCCTCGTAGCGATTTTTATAATTGCTTATTTGCTGCTGTTCGGCAGTTTTATAATAAAAAGGATGATGGTTATTATTTGTTGGCTGGATATCCTTGGTTTAAGTTTCGTGCCCGTGATGAATTTATAGCATTGCCGGGTGCTACATTGGCAATAGGCGAAATTTCTATGTTTGAAAAAATGATGGAAGTTGGTGTTGTTGCAGTGCGTGATTTTATACAAGGGAAACCAAAAAGTACAAAGATAAAGGAGGTAAGTTCTCCTGATGTTTTGTTGTGGTTTGTTTGGGCTATTCAGCAATATGCTTTTTCTACGTCAATAGAACAAGCTTCAAAAAAGTATGGTGATGTATTGAAAGAGATAATTGAATTTATTCGCACACAAAAACATGTAAATCTTTTCTTGCATGTGAATGGGTTGGTATATACTGATGGTCGTCAGAAGCCAGCTACGTGGATGAATGCAGTGGAAAATGGTACGCCAATAACTCCGCGTACAGGTTATGTGGTCGAAATTAATGCTTTGTGGTACAATGCTTTGCGTTTTGTCGCAGAAGTGTCGGCAACATTGAATAATCAGAATTATGCAGATATTCTGAATTATCAAGCAGAAATTACTCGCCAGTCGTTTGTAGAGACTTTTTGGAATGGTATCTATCTTTACGATTATGTTGATGGGCAATATCAAGATAGAGAGGTGCGTCCGAATATGATATTTGCGGTGTCGTTGCCTTATTCTCCATTGGAAAAAACGCAACAAAAATCGGTATTGGATATTGTTACTCGAGAGTTGTTAACACCTAAAGGTTTACGGAGTTTAAGTCCTAAAAGTCCTTTTTATCGTCCAGAATATATTGGAGGTCAGTTGGAGCGTGATAGAAACTATCACAATGGACCAATTTGGGCGTGGACATCAGGTGCGTTTGCTGAAGCTTATTTGAAGATTCGAGGAAGAAGTGGTGTTTCGTTTTTGGAACGAATGATGGCTGGCTTCGAAAGCGAATTGCGTGAGTTATGTATCGGAACGTTGTCGGAATTATATGATGGGAATCCTCCATTTAAGGGACATGGAGCAATGTCGTACGCAATGACAGTTGCAGAAATTCTGCGAGTTTTGAAATTGTTAGAAAGTTTAGAAAATTAACATAGGATAGTTATGAAAGCGTTGATGTTAGGTTGGGAATTTCCGCCACATATTTTAGGAGGATTGGGTACAGCAAGTTTTGGTTTAACAAAAGGTATGTCTTTACAATCTGACTTATCCATAACGTTTGTTATTCCAAAAACTTATGGCGACGAAGATCAAAGTTTTCTAAAAATAATAGGAGCTTGTAATGTGCCTATTGTTTGGAAAGATGTGAATTGGAATCAGGTCAATGGTATGATAGGCTCTCAAATGAATCCTGACGAGTTTTTCCATTTACGAGATAATGGTATTCGTTACGATTTTCGAAGAATTGGGACGAATGAACTTGGCTGTGTGTCGTTTTCAGGACGCTATCCTGATAATTTGTTAGAAGAAATATCTAACTACGAGGCCGTGGCGAGTGTCATTGCTCATGCAACGGATTTTGACATTATTCATTCGCATGATTGGTTGACTTATCCTGCTGGTATTTTTGCAAAAAATATTACAGGGAAGCCTTTGGTAATACATGTGCATGCTACCGATTTCGACCGAAGTAGAGGAAATGTAAATCCTGATGTTTATCGAATTGAAAAGGCGGGAATGGATATTGCTGATCATATTATTACGGTGAGTAATCTGACACGTCAAACTGTAATTGAAAAATATCATCAAAATCCAGATAAAGTCACTACTGTTCATAATGCGGTTGATCCTTTGCCCGATGTTGATAGTTTTGTAAAGCATCAGAGAAAGGATAAAGTAGTTACCTTTTTAGGTAGAATTACGATGCAAAAGGGACCAGAATATTTTGTTGAAGTGGCAAAACGTGTTTTAGCAAAAACAAAAGATGTACGTTTTGTAATGGCAGGAAGTGGTGATATGATGAATCAAATGATACATCTTGTAGCAAAAAATGGTATTGCAGATAGATTTCACTTTACAGGGTTTTTAAAAGGACGTCAGGTGCATGAAATGTTGGCAGAAAGTGATGTTTATATGATGCCTTCTGTTTCGGAGCCTTTTGGTATTTCTCCGTTAGAAGCAATGCAAGTAGGAGCACCTTCCATTATCTCTAAACAATCGGGTTGTGCTGAAATTCTTACTAATGCAATAAAAACCGATTATTGGGATATTGATGCCATGGCAGATGCAATTTATGCCATAGTAAAATATCCTGCAATGTATAAAATGTTGCGTGAGCAAGGTATAGCAGAGGTAAACAATATTAAATGGGAGTATGCGGGACAAAAAGTACGTGATATATATAATCGTGTACTAGGAATCAATTGAAAAAAATAATATAAAAGAATAAGAATATGAAAACACTTTGTTTTTATTTTAAGGTTCATCAACCTTATCGTTTGAAAAGATATCGTTTCTTTGAAATAGGTCAGGATCATTATTATTATGACGACTATTCGAATGAAACTTCGGTGCAGTATTATTCTAATGTATCGTATTTGGAAGCAAACAAAACTTTATTGGAGATGATACGAAACTCTAATAAAAAATTTAAGGTTAGTTTTGCTATTTCAGGACTTGCTTTAGAACAATTTGAATTATATGCTCCTGAAGTAATCGATAGTTTTAAGGAATTAGCGGATACGGGTTGTGTAGAATTTATGGCAATGCCATATGCTTATTCGTTGTCGTCGCTTTACAATGAAAACGAATTTCAAGATCAAGTATGTTTGCATTCTGAAAAAATAAAAGAATTGTTTGGAAAGAAACCGCAAGTATTTTGTAATACAGAGTTGATTTATTCAGATGAAATAGCAAGCATGGTTGCTAATATGGGTTACAAATCTATGGTTGTAGAAGGAGCCAAGCATATTTTAGGTTGGAAAACTCCCAATTCATTATATCAGTTTGGAAAAATGAAATTGTTGGTTCGTAATGGAAAGTTGAGTGATGATATTAATTTTCATTTTTCGAATTGGCAGTGGAATGAATATCCTTTGACGTCAGAAAAATTTATTGGTTGGATAAGTAATTCTCCTGAAAATGAAGATATTTTCTCTGTATTTATGGGTTATGAGGCTTTGGGAGAAATTAACCGCAGAGAAAGTGGAATTTTTGAGTTTTTTAAAGCTTTACCATTTCATGCATTGGAGCAGAATGTGATGTTTGCTTTGCCTTCTGAAGTAATTTCAAAACAAAAAGGTACTAATTCTCAATTATTGTCTCCATATCCAATGTCGTGGGCAGGTGAAGAAAAAGATACAAGTACTTGGCGTGGCAATGATTTGCAGAATGAGGCGTTGAGTAAACTTTATGGTTTGTCAGAGCGTGTGCGTTTGTGTTCTGATCGTGTCTTGAAGCATGATTGGCTGTGTTTACAATCGTGTGAACATTTCCACTATATGAGTACAAAATCTTCGGGTTGCGGTTTGAGTTATTACGAATCACCATATGATGCATTTATGAATTATATGAATGTTTTAAGTGATTTTATTGAGCGAGTAGAAACGCAATTCCCTTCGACAATAGAAAACGAAGAGTTAAATTCACTTCTTAAAACAATAAATAATCAGGAGAAAGAAATAGCAGAATTAGAGCGCAAACTCAAGAAAAAACAGTTAAAATAATATCAATCTATTATTTTTGCAGAAAAATCGTTAGAAGGAATAATTATTTTATTTACATTTGTACTTTGAATTTTTTAAGCATTTCTTTAAATGCATTTATTTAATAACTAATATTTTATGAAAAAAATTGATTTCCTTAAGTTTTTACCATTGTTAGCTATGGTAGTATTTTTTTCTTGTAAAGAAGATGGTTCTATAAAAATTGACTCATCAATTTCTTTGGATAAGAATGAAGTTGTTTTAAATCCTGGAGGTACTGTAACTTTGAATGCTAAGTTAATGCAAGCAATTGATGGTGGTAGAGTTAGTACGAGTGATGATGTTTCTTTAACATGGACAAGTTCAAATGATTCTATTGCAACGGTTTCTTATGGAGTTGTTACTGCTGTAACAGGAGGAGAGGTAGAAATTATTGTTTCGGCTGCAAATGTTGATAATGTCCAAGAAAAACGTTGTAAAGTTGTAGTTCGTGATGTATATGTTTCGGGTGAATATGGTAATGCGACGGAAAGAACTGCTTGTGTTTGGAAAAATAACAAGCTGCTTTACTCTTTGGCATCGGATGTGAATGCATTTGCTAATGCAATGGTAGTTACTGATACGAAAGATGTTTATGTAGTAGGAAATGTAGCAGGTGTTGGTAAGGTTTGGAAAAATGGTGCAGAGGTAGCAAGTTACGGTACGGCATTAAATGCAATTTTCGTTGAAGCAGGTGATGTTTATGTAGCAGGTGCGGATAATACAACTGCAAAAGTTTGGAAAAATGGTGCAGAACTTTATACTGCAGAAAATGCGACATTTAAATCGATTGCAGTTTCGGATAATGTTTATGTTGGTGGATATACTTCTTTCGAGGGGGGGTATGAGAATGACTCTGCAACAATCTGGAAAAATGGTGTTGCCGAAATATTAGCAAAAGGTGCTGTAAATGCATTGTTGGCTGATGGTGCTAATTTGTATGCTGCAGGAACGGATGAGACTTATGGCAAGGTTTGGAAGAATAGTCAAGAGTTATATGTTTTTGAAAAGAATACACAAGCAACAGGGATAACTTTAGCAGATAATAAAATTTATACTTGTGGATTTTCAGGTAATACTGGTAAAATTATAGCAAAAGTATGGGAAAATGGTGCTCAGCTTGTTTCTACTGAAGTGGATAAAGAATATTTAGGAGAATTTATTGTAGGCAAGAATGAGGAAGGGAAGGATTTATGGACATATTCGGATTTAAATAATGATGGTAAAGTAAAAACGTCCGCAGTTTGTGTTTCGTTAGACGATTTATACGTTTCTGGATATTTTGATAATAAAAGCAGTAATGCTGTATATTGGAAAAATGGAACATCTGAAAAATTAGAAAGATGTAAAACTAATGAAGTGATAATGGGTAGTAGTTTCGTTGGTAGTAATGTTAGAGAAAGAGCAACTGCTATTGTTGTAAAATAATACGTATGATTTTTTGAGATAAAAGGAGTGAAATATATTTCACTCCTTTTTTATTTACTGAAATTCTTTTCAGGAAAATTTATCAAATAAAGTTTTTTTCTTGCTCTTGTAAATGCAGTATAGAGCCATCGGTAATAATCGGTATTAGTATTTTCATCGTTTATGAATCCTTGTTCGATAAATACATTTTCCCACTGTCCTCCTTGTGCTTTATGGCACGTAATTGCATAAGCAAATTTTATGTGTAAGGCATTGTAATATTCGTTTTTTAGTAAAGATTTATATCGCTCTGTTTTGTTAGCTATATCACAATAATCTTCTAATATAGCTTCTTTTAGTCGCTTGTTTAAATTTTCTACTGCAATTTGGTTGTCGCAATAGAGTGAATCAAGAAGAAGTTTTGTATCTAATTCTTCGTTTGTATTCTCAAAAAATAAAGTTGCTTGTACAAAAGAGAATCCGTATAATTTCTGATGTTTGTATATCCTTTTTATTTTACAAATGTCACCATTTGCAATGAACTTTATGCTTTCAGATTCATTATTTTCATAGTAATGATTTTTAGTAATAAGTAAAAGGTCGTTATTCGAAATTTCACTTTCCATTTGAAAAACCTGATACCGAATACCTCTGTTATAAATGTTTGCAAGTTTATTTGAACGAGTGATGACAATTGTATCTTCTAACGCATAATTGTTGTAACAAAAAGTTAATCTGTCGATTAGATCTGTTCCTGTGATTCTTTCTATATCGGGATGTGTTATTTTGAAAATAGGCGTATTGAATACATTATTATTAATAATACAATTCCGAAGATAAGTGGCATTCTGTAGAATACTACTTGTTTGTGTTTGTCGAGTTATTTGTGTTAGTAAAAAGTTTTGTACAGATAGATTGTAGCTGTTTAGTTTGTTAATTTCTAAAGCTAGAGTTTGTTGTTGTGCTATAGGTGTTAATTGGGCATCGTCGCCTAATAGTAGTAAGCTATTCGTTGGCTCACTGAAAATATATTCTATTAAGTCGGACAATAAGTTACCGCTTCCGAATATTCGTTCGTTTGACAAAGTGTAGATCATTGATGCCTCATCTACAATAAATAACGTATGTTTATGTAGATTCTGATTCAGATTAAATTTTGATTCAGTGATGGATTTTTGTCGATAAATTTTTTTGTGAATAGATGAAGCAAGTGTTCCTGAATACGCTGAAAAAACTTTTGCTGCCCGTCCAGTTGGAGCTAACAATACAAAATGTTGTTGATATTTTCGTAAGGTTTTGACTAAACAGCTAATAATAGATGTTTTCCCTGTACCAGCATATCCTTTTAATACAAAAGTTTTTCTTGGATTTTGTAAAAATAAAAAGTCTGATAAAAGTTTAACCAGATTGTTTTGTTCTTCCGTAGGTGTAAAGGGAAGATTGTTAATAATCTCTTGAAAAATAAACTTTTGTATCATTTCTTTTAATTAGATACAAAAATACTAAAAACTCTTTTGAAAGCTGTAAAAGTAACTAAATTAGGTTATTGTAAATGGTTGTTTGTTGACAATAAAAAAGTATTTTTGCATAAATGTTTTTTTAAACTATGAATAAGCTTTTGCTAAAATTTTGTTTGTTGATATTTATGTTTACTGTGTCAAATTCTTCTGCAACAGAAAAAGAGTCGAATACATTTGTTAAAATTGAAACAAATTATGGGACTCTAAAAGTAAAACTTTATAACGAAACACCATTGCATCGCGATAATTTTATCAAATTGGTGAAAGAACATTTTTTTGATAGTTTGTTGTTTCATCGAGTGATATCGGATTTTATGATACAAGCAGGAGACCCTAATTCGAAAAATGCTCCAATGGAAATGCATCTTGGCTCTGGAAGTGTTGGTTATACCATTCCTGCTGAAATTATCTTCCCAAAATTTTATCATAAGCGAGGAGCATTAGCAGCTGCCCGTACAGGTGATTTTGTTAATCCAGATCGAGCATCTTCGGGTTCGCAATTTTATATCGTAGAAGGGCGTCCTTGTACAGATGATGATCTTGATTTATTGGAGCAAAATATTAATAAAAATTTACAACAGACGCTTTTAAATAAACTTTTTTCTGAACGAAAATCTCAACTTATAGCACAGAATTTGGATTCTATAGAATATAATGCACAGTTGAGAAAAGCATATGACGAGGCACGACAAGAAACAATGAATCGTTTGGTTTTTCATTATACGGATACTCAAAGACGTGAATATAAAATGTTCGGGGGAACACCTCATTTAGATAGTCAATACACGGTTTTTGGTGAGTTAGTAGAGGGATTTTCTGTGTTAGAGGCGATTTCAAATGTTGAAACGAATAAGGATGATCGTCCTTTGAATGATGTTATCATTATCAGTACAAAAATAGTTAAGAAATAGGTATTATGGATCAAAATTCAGATTTGTTGGTAAGATATGAATGCGTAGATATTTGTCAGCAGGAACATTTGGTATTGCGAGATGTTGATTTTCAGGTAAAAAAGGGTGAGTTTATTTATTTGCTTGGTAAAGTAGGTAGTGGCAAGAGTTCTTTGTTAAAATCGTTGTACGCAGAAGTGCCTATAAAAAAAGGTAAAGCTCATATTTTTAATTATGATTTACGGAAAATTAAGAGAAAAGATGTCCCTCTTTTGCGTAGAAAAGTGGGTATTATTTTTCAAGATTTTCAGTTACTTATAGATCGTACTGTACAAGAGAATTTGAGTTTTGTATTGAGAGCAACAGGTTGGAAAGATAAAAGCAAGATTGAAGAGCAGATTGCATTAGTGTTGCAGTGTGTTGGAATGGGTAAAAAAGGCTATAAAATGCCACACCAACTTTCTGGTGGGGAACAACAACGTATTGTGATTGCAAGGGCTCTTTTGAATTCTCCTGAATTGATTATTGCTGATGAGCCAACGGGAAATCTTGATCCAGAAACAGCAAATGATATTGTTTCTTTATTGCATGATATTTGTTCTTCGGGTACAAGTGTTATTATGGCTACTCATAATATAAATTTAATAAAGGATCATCCAGGAAAAATTATTCGTTGCGAGGAAATGGAATTAAAATAAAAATGAAGAAAAATCTTAAAAAGAAAACTTGGAAAGAGCGTTGGGCACATAAATACAGATTTTCTGTATTAGATGAACATACGTTGGAGGAAGCATTTCATTTGAGAATGTCGCGTACGATGTTCTGGATTCTCTTTTTTATGGTGCTACTCATTCTTTTTATTCTCTTTTCTTTATTATATAATTACACTCCTTTAAAGAAACTTTCACCATCTTATTCAGATGCGATGATTCGTTCGGAGTTGATACAAGAGTCTATGCGTTTGGATTCTATAAACAAAGTCGTTGATTTGCAGCGGAATCAAATGAACGTTATAAAAGCAATTCTTGCTGGCGATGTTGAGATTGACACGTTGTCCGATGAAAATAATTTTAGAATTATAGAAAAAGATTTTTTAGAAAAGACTGCTCGTGAAAAGGAGTTTTGTGCGGAGTACGAAGAAAAAGAAAAATACAATCTTTCGTCAATAGCAACAACAAAGAAAGAAGAGGTATCTGTGTTTTTTAAACCAGTAAAAGGAGGAATAAAAAAAGGTTTTGATTTAGATCAAAAGCATTTAGGTTGTGATTTGATTGCTTCTGTAAATGAGCCCGTAGTGTCTATTCATAAAGGTGTAGTTGTATTTGCAGAATATACTACAACTGCTGATTATATAATTGGAATTATGCACGAAAACAATGTGTTGTCAATATATAAACATAATGCACGATTGCTAAAAACGATAGGTGATGAGGTACAAACAGGTGAAGTTATTGCTATTGTAAGTATGGCAGAAGAGGATACCGAAAATCCATATTTGCACTTTGAACTTTGGAAAAATGGGAAACCTGTTAATCCTGCAGATTATATCTCATTTTAGTCCTTGTTGCTAATATTGCTTTAAAATAGCGTCAATCAGCGTTTTTCCTTTTGGTTGTTTTTTTACCCAATTAGTTTTGTTTTTTTGTAACAGAAATCCAAGGTTTCGAGGTTTTTTATTAGCCCAGTTTGATCCATTGATTAGGTGAATCCAGCAATCATCCATATATTGTATGAAATCACTATGATAGTTGTTCCCTTCTCTAATTTGTTCTGTTCGTACTTCGCAAGGAGTTAATTCTTTGATATTAACGTGGGAATAAATACTATTCCAGTTTCCTCCGCCTGTATCTAAATATTCGTTATTGATAGTTGTTGGTAAAAAATTTAATTTTCGATTTTGTATAAAGTCAAATTTAAAGAAACATAGTCCTGCCCATAAATACCAATAATTGCCACGAGTTACAATTCTACCATAGATTTTTTCGTTTGCGATTTTTTTATTGATGCAAATCTCTCGAATAGGAAACAAATCGTGGTCAATGAATCCAAAATAAGTAGGTTTGTTTGTAAGAATTATTTTCTGATAAACCCAATTAAGAGAAGCTGCATGTGAATAACTCGCACTAACAATACCTAAAAGATTTTTTGGAAGACGGATATAAATAATATCGTTTGATTTGCAGAATTCTCTTATTTTCAAAGAGATAGGTTTGTCTGTGGAGTTGTCAGCGACAATGTAATTGTATTCACCTTTTATATATTTTTTTACAAGTCGAGCTTGCTGTTCTATAACTATTTCGTTATTGAAAGCGATTGTTATTAAATCAAGCCTTTGCGGAGCAAAAGAATATTTTTCGAAATTGATACGGAGACAATGGTTAAGTTTTTTTAGTTTAAACATTTGTTCTAAAAAAGCGACCAGTGTTAAATATAAGTGTCGTGAAAGTTTCATTTTAAGAGCTTAAAAAAATCTTCTTCTGTTTCAGGAGATAAAAATATATCAGGATAAATATTGTAGATTTTCTGCATAAAGAGACCTAATTCCCCGTTCATGTTTCCTGGTTTTTGGGGAAGCATTTTTAATAGTGAAATTGATTTAACAGGAATATCGAAAATTAAAAAAGGTGTAAGTGCAGAACTTGATGATATAGTGATAAGAGTTATATGGCTAATATTTTGATTCAAGATAATCAATTCCCAAGGAATTTCAAGGTTGGTATTTGTTTTTATACCCAACGGAGCAAATCTATTGATAGTATTTCTTGGATGAAGTTTTACCAAAACATCATTTACATTTATCCGTTGTGTAAGATTTTGTACAATTTCTACATCGTTTACATTAAATCCGTCAGCAAAGAAAGATTCTTCAAGGAACAAATACTTTATCTTGGAATAATCATCATTGATATTCTCAAATTGAAATATTTGATTTAGAATGTTTTTTACTTCATCGTTTTTGTTTGAAAATTTTGGAATTGGAATGATTTTTTTCTCGAAATCCCATTCAAGAAGATGTGGATTAAATAAAAATAGTTGTTCTGCTGTACCAAGCATTCCTTTTTTATTTAACAATCTATGAATTAGTGATGCTTTATCCGAATTTTTAAAAGAGTTGCAGTAGGTTGCAAAGCCATCTTCAAATATTGATAAACGAATTTCTTTCTTTCTTGATAGAAAGAATAACAGTAGAATTGTAAAAATGGATATGTTAGAAACGTATAATTGGTTATAATTACTCTTTGTGTTGATTTGTTTTCTTATAATTTTCAAGTTGTTAATGGTTTCTTTGGCTTTATAAAAAAACTGTTTTAAGAAATAAAATCTGCAATTTTGTTCCAATCGTCGTTTCCTATTTTTTATATATATTACTTCATTAAAGGAGTTAGATTTACGAACATTTTCAAAAATTGTTGAACTATTGTTCATATGGTCAGAAATAATGATATGAACGTTTTCTTTTTGAAGGAATGTATAGCGTATTTGCACTGCAACCATTATTTGATAAACAGTGTTGCATACTATTAATATGTTTTCTTTTTTTCTCATTCGATGTAAAGCGATGGTGTTAGAAAACTAATCCGAACAGTTTTTTGGAGTTCTTTTAGTTGTTCCGAAATACAACTGTTTCTATCATTTAAGATTTCACTATTTGTAGAATTTATCATCGAATCAGAAAAATAGTTGTCGTGTGGATTATTTTTAAATCCATCGTAACCAGCAATGGAAATTTGATTAATACCAATCTTTTTTAGTAGTCGCAAGAGCATAATTCCTGCGTTGTCAAATTCTTCGTATTTTGGATCAATAAGCGAATGATAATTAATAACCCAAAATGGTTCTTCAGTACTGATATTTGAAGTTGCAATTATTATTTTGTTTTTGCTTAAAAACTCTTTTTGAATGGTAGAAAGTGATGAGAATCGTTTTAAGTTACTAATAAAAATAATATCTGCATTATAAATTTCTGGTATAAAATTGAGAGCAATTATTAACGGATTATTTGTTTGAATGTAATTGCTAATAATACTCTCGTGAGTTTTTATTGTTTTCCCTGGAGCAATAACAAGAATCTCTTTTTTTGAGATGGTTGATATTAATTTATCGATCGTTTGACTATCGTTTATTGTTTGTGATTGATATTTCACATAAAGTTCTTCTATCACTTTTTGGTTATATTGACCCTTTTCCTCTTGTGGAATCTGCGATAAGATTAAGTTTATATCTTTTGTACTTAATGTTTGCTTATTGGCGAGATAAGAGGCATAATTAGGATGACAATTATTTGTTGACGCAATATAATATGGGACAGAATATCCCCAAGGTTTTTTTATAAAAATAGGATTTAAAAATTCGTCTATTATCTCAAGGATTGGTAGAATAGAATACGTTTTTTGAAAATTTTCGTTTAAGTGCATAAGTAACAATTCGGTACATAAATTACCAGCTCCACGCCCCATACCAAAAACCGAAGAATCGATTATTAGTGTCCTATTTATTGATATTTGAATTAATTCTTGTGCATTTGAGAACGATAACTGAAGATTGTTATGCGAATGGAATCCTATTTCAATATTTTTATTAATGTCATTGTTGAAACTATGAAAAAGGGTTATTAAATCCTTCTTCCTTAATGTCCCGAAACTATCAACAATATAAATAGCTTTAGGTAGAAAGGTATTAATAGCTTTTATTAAAATATCCAATTCTTGTTTGCTATAACTCGATGTTATCATTGGCTGAACAAAAACGTTATATCCTTTCTCTTTTACTGAACTACAATACCGAAGAGCTTCTACAAGATGATGTTTGTGGAATGCAATTCGCAATATATTAACACCACTCCCTGTATATTTTGGAAGTGCTTCAATTGGAAATTCTCCGTAATTTATCATACAGGCAAACCCTTCTTTTTTAGGTAAAGGTTCAACTATTTTGTTGATCGTTGTTAAGGAATTGAATATGGATTTGTTGCAAGATGTATTTTTTGTTTGACTTAAGAAACCACATTCGATGATATCAATATTTGCTTCTATCAGTTTGTTTATAATAGAATGAATGGTACTTTCTCCAAAATCCCAATTATTTACATAGCCACCATCGCGTAATGTACAATCCAATATTTTTATGTTATTTTTCATTGATAATTATTTGATTGAAAATGGCATTTGCTATATCGAAATCTTCTTGAGTGTCAATATCACAACTTTCGACAGCACTTACTTCAACCATAAAAGGCTTTGTCCCAATACGGCAATTGTGTTTATTTATCAACTCTTGTTTGTAAATATAGAAACCACTCGTTTCTTCAAAAATCGGTTCTAAGTCTTGTGTACGTGGAATGTTGTTAAGGTCGTAGTTGAAAGTCTTACCATTTTTCCACAAGAAAGTCTGTATTTTTTTTACGGCAAATGCAGAATCAAAATCACTATTTTTGATAGCATTAAGTCCTATTTCAATACTTTGTGGTTTGATAAATGGGGCAGTTGCATGACTCATTACATAGATATCTGCAGGAACATCTTTAGCAAATGCTGCCAATACTTCGTTTATTTTTGTTGAATTCTGATCAAAAAATTCGTCTCTTTTAAGATACTCAATTCCTTTGGGAATGAATTCTTTTATTTTTGGATTACTACAATAGACATATATTTTATCAATGCCATTTACTTTTTTTAAAGTTTCAAAAATATAATGACATAGTGGGTCTCCATTGTCAAATGGTTTTATGTTTTTGTTTGGTAAACGTTCATTATTGAGTTTTATAGGAACAACTGCAATAGTTTTCATTTTTTTAGCAATCCTTTAGTTACGTTATATCTAAAAAGTATGAGTTTCCATCCTTTTTGTGGAGCAAATTTAAAAATATATCCGCAAAAAAGGAAGAGTGTTGCTATCCATTTAATGCATTCTATTATTAAGCGTTTGATGTATTTTGCTTTAGAGATACTTAATGTTCGTAAGCGTTCGCTATGTCCAATTGCTAATGTCAGTTTGTCGAAATAAGGTTTCTCTAATTTTTTTTGTGGTATTTTGTGATATAAAATCGATTTCGGTAAATAAAAAATCTGCATATTACGAGTTCGCATTTTGTCGAAAATGTCTTTTTCTTCAGCTCCTGCTAAATTATCTCCTTTTCGTCCTAATTCAGTGTTGAAGAATCCGACTTTGTCGAATACAATTTTGCGATAAGCAGCATTTCCTCCTCCAGGGAAATCTGTTTTCCTAAAAGGCTTAATTTTATCACCATTATAAAGATATGCTGTAAGCAACTGTTTTGTGTAGAAACTCATCCACTTAGGTTCTTGGGTTTCGTATAGTGGAATTATCGGGCCTCCTGCAGCAAAAATATGGGTGTTTTTTTGAAAAAAATCGAAATAGCTTTGTAAATGTTCTTTATTGACAAGAGCATCGTCATCGACGTAAATCAGAATATCTCCAGCAGATTCTATAATACCTCGATTCCTTGCAAAAGAGAGACCTTGTTGTTGCTCAAAAATATAACGAGCGTTTATTTCTGGAAAATCTTTTTTGAATTGTTCAAAGATTTTTTTCGTGTTATCGTTAGAATTATTATCGATTACCAATACTTCAAAAATATTTTTTTCAAGTGTATTTTGTGCAATGCTTTTCAAAATGTGGTAAAGATACTTTTCGCGATTATAGGTGCAAATTATAACTGATATTTTCATTAGAAATCGATTGTTACTTTGAAATTGAATAATATACCTGATAAATAATTGGGAACAGCATTTTGTTGGTTATAAATGTCTGTTACCCAGTAATAAGAGTTAATGTTTTTGATGTTGAGCAAGTTGAAAATTTCTAAATTTAATGCCCAAGCCTTCACTACTTTTGACTTACGCATAAACTTTTCTCTCCCTGCAACAAAATCACGAGAAGCTCCGATGTCAACTCTTCGGTAGGCTTTAGTCCTAAATGTAGCTTGATAACGTTCGCTGTGAGGAGCCCCGAATGGTAAGCCATCTGCCCAAATCATTTTCAAATAAACTTTATATTCAGGGTGATTTGGAAAATAGTCCTGGTAAAAAAGAGCAATACTGTAGCGTTGTTCATTGGGACGAGAAATGTAACCAGGAGCAACTTTCCCAAGAAAAGTACCTGTATTGCTATAAACATTGTACGAATCGTCTAAAATATCTTCGCGACAACGCATCCATGAAAACGAAATCCACGAGTCTGTACCTGGAACAAATTCTCCAAAAAGTTTTAAATCAATACCTGCTGCATAAGCTTTTGCATCGTTTCTCCCCGAGTAGCGTACACGTACATTGTCGATATAATACGATATAACATTGTCACTAGGTTTGTAATAACCTTCAAGCGTTAATTTAAATGGCCGTTTAAATAGACGAAAATGATAGTCAGCACCTAATACTAAATGTAAAGAACGTTGCGACTTTATATTTTTATTAAGAGTAATGGTAGAATTCCCGTTTGCATCTTTTGTTTCAAGACGTAATTCTTTATAAAAAGGCGATTGATAGTATAGTCCACCAGCAAATCGGAATGTAAAATCCGCTTTCCAATTAGGATACAACGATATAGCAAGGCGTGGACTCACCAACCATTCCTCGTTGAAAGACCAATAACTCGCTCGAATACCTCCACTAAAGGTCCACAGTCCATGATGTCTCCGTAGCTTGTAATACTCTTGAGCGAATGCAGACAATCGCCAAGATTTCATTGAGTTTTTTGATGTAAGGTTGTAAATAAGGTTTACTTGTTGTGAATTGAATGGCAAGGAGTAGCCTGCTGAATCACGAAATTCCCATTCTCTAATTTCATCTTCGATAAATTCACCTTGTCCAGTTATTCCGAATTTCAATAAATGATTACCTTTTTTAAACTCTCCGAGAGAAGATAAATTGACAACAGTTGCAGAGAGTTTGTTTCTTGCATGCTCGTGATAGGTGCCTGAACCAAGAGTTGTTGCTTCGCTATCATTTAACATACTGTTAGAAATATCAATATCTGAAAGCCAATACTCGCCAGTAATATCGTATGTCTCTTTTTCAAATGTGTTGAAAGCTGAGGTCATAAGGCTCAATTTTAAGCTTTTTATAGGTTTGTAATCAATTGTAAAGGCCCCAAATAATGTTCTAAATTTATCGTTTTCTTGTCCTTCGAAATAGACTTTGAAAGTTCGGGCAGACTGAAATGTCCCAAAAGTAGTTTCACGATCTTTCGGTATGAAACGATAACTATTTTGTGAGATATTTCCTAAAAACGAAGCACTCCATTTATCAGAAAATCGGAATGTAAGATACGTTTGATAATCAATGAAATTTTGTGCGTATTCACCTTTTGTGTCAAGTGTTCCAAGCAAGTAATTTGATGTCTTATAACGAAGTCCGTGTATCTGTGTGAAATTTTTTGCAGCAGAACCAACATACATATTTGCTCCTAAAAGACTGACAGATGTTGATGCCTCAAATTTTGATGGAGTTTTGTACTTGATATCTAAAACAGATGACATTTTATCGCTATACTGTGCTCCGAATCCGCCTGATGAAAACTCTACAGAACTTACCAAATCGGGATTGATAAAGCTTAACCCTTCTTGCTGACCTGCACGAATTAATAATGGACGATAGATTTCAATATTGTTTACATATACACTATTCTCATCGAAATTTCCACCACGAACGGAGTATTGTGTACTCATTTCGTTAGTGGAGTTAACTCCTGCAAAAGTAGAAAGAAGAGCTTCTATGCTATTTGAAGGACCTGCGAGGTACTTTACCTTACTCGCATCTATTTTTTGCATCATCATTGTTTGTTGTCCTTCGGCTTTTACTTCTACTGTTGCTAATTCGGTTATATCTTCTTGTAATGTGATATTTAAGGTAAACGATTCTTTGTCAGTAGAGATCTTTTTTTCGACAGATTTGTATCCAATACACGAAAAGACGATGTTAAATGAATCGGCTTTTTGTAATGCTAATTCATAATATCCTTTTTCGTTTGTTGTAACTCCTTCTAATTGGATAGTTTCAAAAATGTTAGCCATATCGATGGCTTGTTGTGCTTTGTTCAAAACATATCCTCTAATATAAATTTTAGAGTTATGTTGAGCTAAACATAACATACTAAAACAGGAAATAAAAAAGGATATCAGAATTTTCCGCAACATATAATATTAACGTTCAGACTATTCGGTTATTGTAAGTTTTGCGTATTTTAGTAATAGTTGTTTTGTACCTTTAAATTGGAATTCTACTTTAGCTTTCATTTCATTGCCATTACCTTCTAAACCAATTACGATTCCTTTGCCAAAAATAGCATGAACAACTTTAGAACCGACTTTTAATTTATTGTCATTAATGGAGTTATTGATGGCTACATTTTCGTTTCTATTATTAGACGATACTGTTTCTTTTTTATGTGAGGAGTAGGTTTTAAAATGGCTAAAATTATTGACGGTTTCTTTCCCATAAAAAGTACCATAATCTTCTTGTTGATGCAGATATTTAGAATCGAGATCCTTGATAAAACGACTTGGATTTGAAAATTGTGTTTGTCCATTTCTGAATCGCGATTTTGCATAAGAGAGAATACAATTTTCTTTCGCTCGTGTTATTGCTACATAAAGCAGACGTCGCTCTTCTTCGATTTCGCTTGAAGTTTGACAAAGTGATGATGGGAAAAGCTGTTCTTCCAATCCAGCTATAAAAACATTCTTAAACTCAAGCCCTTTGGCCGAGTGAATAGTCATTAATGTTACATTGTTTTGCTCATTGTCTTTTTCGTTGTCTTGGTCAGTAAACAATGAAACTTCTGCTAAAAAATCTGTTAAAGAAATATTATTTTCACCTTCGTTGGCTCTTCTATCACAAAATTCATAAACCATGTTTATAAATTCGTTAATATTTTCTTTTTTGCTTAAATTTTCAGGTGAATCATCACTTGAAATATCAGCAATGATTCCACTTTCTTTGATGATTTTATCAACAGTTGCATAGGCATCATTTTCTTGACAAAAAACTGAAAATTTTTCGATTTTCTGTGTGAAGTCAAGAATTTTTTTCTGGGTACCACTATTAATTTTTACATCGAAATCGGTAGGATGTTGTGCTATTTCGAAAACACTTTTTTTATATATGTGTGCGGTAAAAAACAATTTATTCTGTGTAGTTTCTCCTATGCCACGAGCAGGATAATTGATTACCCGTCGTAATGCTTCTTCATCATTTTTATTAATTGTCAATCGGCAATAAGCAAGGATATCTTTTATCTCTTTACGTTGATAAAATGAGATTCCTCCATAAATTTTATAGGGAATATTGTTTTTTCGGAAAGCATCTTCGAGAACTCGCGATTGTGAATTTGTACGATAAAGGATTGCAAAATCAGAATAATTGTAATCTTTTGTTCGGCATATCTGACGTATTTTAGTAGTGATCGAAGACGCTTCATCATAATCGGAATATGAGGTAAGAACTTCTAATAAATTTCCACGTTCATTTTCAGAATAAACATTTTTTTTAATTTGATTGTAGTTTTTTTCTATCAGAGAGTTTGCTACTTCGACAATATTTTTTGTAGATCTGTAATTCTGCTCTAATTTAAACAATTTGCAGTTTGGAAAATTTTGCTGAAAAGTAAGTATATTGTCGATGTTAGCACCTCGAAAGGAATAAATACTTTGTGCATCGTCTCCTACAGCACACACTTTCTGATGCTTTGCAGCTAAAGCTTTTATTATTAAATGTTGAGAATAATTTGTATCTTGATATTCGTCAATTAGGATAAACGAAAAAAGATTTTGATATTGTTCTAAAACGTCGGGGAACGATGTGAATAACAAATTTGTGTTGAAAAGCAAATCATCGAAATCCATCACATTTGATTGCTTGCATCGTTCCACATATTGTTTATAAATATTAAAGAATTCTGGTATTTTTTTGAAATAATCATTTCTCTGATTTTCGTAGTCAGATTCATAGGCAGCAGGAGAAACAAGACAATTTTTTAGCATAGATATTTTTGCCAAGATATTTCCCGCTTTGTAATTTTTGTCATCAAGATTCATTGTTTTAATAATGTTCTTAACTAAACTTTTTGAATCGCTACTATCGTAGATTGTAAATTGTGGAGTGAATCCGAGCAATTCGGCGTGTTGTCTTAAAATTCGGGAAAATATAGAGTGAAATGTCCCCATCCAGAGCTGAGAAGCAACCTTTTCCCCAACAATGCTTGCAATACGTTCTTTCATTTCGTTTGCCGCCTTGTTTGTGAATGTAAGTGCAAGAATTCGGTATGGTTGAAATCCCGTTGTAAGAAGATAAGCTATCTTGTAAGTTAAAACACGTGTTTTGCCAGATCCTGCTCCTGCAATTATTAAAGAAGCTCCATCGTTATAGAGAGTAGCCTCTTGTTGACTTTTATTAAGATTTTCTAAAAAATCAGTTTCTGTTATTTCGCTAACCACGGTTCTGGATTTTGTAGGGTTGTGTTTAAATAGAGCATTAATAACATTTCGGTTTTATTATCGTTTTCTTCATCAACAAAAATTTTACCAATTTTTTGTTTCGCAGAAACCTTATCTCCTTCTTTTACATAAAGTGTTGTCAGATTGGTATAAACAGTCCTATAGTTACCATGTTTTATGATTACGGCATTGTTACTTCCTGGTACAGAAAAACATTGAGTAACAATACCTTCGAATATCGCACGAGCATCACTGCCCATATTTGTTTGAATATAAATACCTTTGTTGTTAGTAGTTACATGCTCAAGAACAGGATGTTTTTGTATTCCAAATTTACCACTTACGAATCCTTTCTCGACAGGCCAAGGCAATCGACCTTTGTTTTTCTCAAAATTGCCCGCAATAAGAGCCTCTTCTTTGGTCAATATTATTTTGTTTTGCTTATTATTCGAATTTCTCTTTTGTTCTTTTTTTATTTCAGCATCAATAAGAGCTTGAATTTTTCGGTTAAGTTCGTTTGCTGTTTTTTGTTGTTTCTTTTGTTGAGCAATTAATTTTTTTTCCTTTGTTTTAAGCTCATTAAGCATCTTGTTTTCTTTTTGTCTGTCGGATTCTAATTTCTGATTTTCATATTGTTTTATGGACAAGACTTCTGACTTCTTTTCTCGACTTTGAGTTAGAACTTCTTCTTTTTCTGCTAATAAGATAGTGGTTTGCTCAATTTCCTGTGCTTGTTGTTTTCTGTATCTGGCAAATTGTTGTAAATAACGAATGCGTCGGAACATTTGGTTGAAATTTTCAGCAGAAAGAATGAAGGAAATATAAGAAAGTGCATTTGTACGATAGTGTGTTTTTTGTACCAATGCAGCATATTCTACTTTAATTCGTTCTAATTTTTGTAAAAGATTGTTACGTTCTGTTTGCAATGTATCAATAGTAAGATTAATGACATTGAGTTCTTGGTTGATATTTGATATGATTTGTTGACGCTCATAAATGTTCTGTTTAATAATGTTTATTTTATTCACACTACTTTGCTTTGATTTATTTGTTTCGTTCAACAATTTATTTGTTACTTCGAGGTTATTTAGAGCTTGTTTTCTTCGTTTTTCAAGTTCTTTTAATGATTGTGCTTGTAGATTCAGAATTGAAAAAATCAGAATAAAAAGCAATGTTAGAGATCTATTAAACATAATTTATTTTGTTAGTAATTGGTTGAAAGTTACTTTTTCGTATCGAGAAAAATCAATGGGTGTTAAGTCAATGGAATTGTCAAAAGTTGCTTTTGTAATGTCAAAAGACAATTTTGCATTACTATTTTTTGATAAAAAAGCGATAGTGATATTTTTAGGATATGCTATTTTTTTGAATGTATTAATTTCACTGTAAGTTACTTGTGCAGATGAACCTTCCAAAAAAACTGATAAGTCGATGTTGTTTATTTTGTAATCTTCCGTAATTCCTATTCTATGTAGTATTTTTCCATCACCAGAAGTTGATGTTAAATTATAGGTTTCTCCTATTTTTTCGAGTAAAAAATAATCGTTGAATGTATATTCTTTCATTTCTCTTCCTATTACGAAAAGTTTCTGCTTTAGTATGTCTTGTAACAGGGTGAAATTGATAGGGATAGCAGTAAACGTAGATAAGTAATCATAACTTGATTCAAAGTATTTTTTATTCAATTTATCAAAAATTCTAATATTGTTTTGGTATAATTCTATTCGAAAGATTTCAAATCCTAAAAGTGGTTGGAGAGAAACAATAATTGTGCTATCAGTTTGCATTCGCAAATTGCCATACAAATTCCACGATTGTTGTCCAAGGGTTAAGTTAATATTCATCTTTGAGATGTTTAACGAAGAAAACTGTGGTTCGTTTTTGACTACTTGTGTACAAAAAAACTCGGTATCTTTAAAGACTGATGGAACTTGTGTCAAACTTTGTTTAGTTTTACATGCGGTACAAAGACAAATTACAATTGTGATTAGAAAAAAATTATTTTTTGTTTTCATTGGAATATCTCAAAATTTTATCTTTAATAATTTGGGAGTTATCGCCTAAAATTATTGCTTGTTGCCAAGCCTGAATAGCTTTTTTTGTTTCACCTTTTTTCAAGAGAATGTCGCCGTAATGGTCATAAATTTCACTATGTTGTCCATCTTTTTTTGCAATAGCTTTTTCAATATAAAATAATGCAAGAGTATATTGCTCTCTCATAAAAAGAATCCAAGCATAAGTGTCTAAATATGTTGCATTTGATGGCATTAGTTTAACAGCATTACTGCTCATTTCTTCTGCTTTTTGCAAGTTCTGATTTTTTAATGCTAGAAAATAGGCGTAATTGTTGAGTACCGAATGATTTGATTGATCATAACTTATCGCTTTTTCGTAGGAAAAGAAGGCCTCTTCCTCTTTCCGTAGTAAATGAAGCAAATCTCCTTTATATCCCCAATAAACAGAAAGTATAGTTTCGCTTCTTTTGGTAGCTTCATCTATGGCTGTGTTTATAGCAATTAATGCTTTCTCATATTCTCCTTTAGTACTTAGTAAGGTAGCATTCATGTAATGAAAATAATCCTCTCTGGGATTGTATTTTAATGCTTCATTAATGTTTTTTTCTCGATTTTCGGGAGCAAGAAATATTAGTTCAGTCCAAATTTCTGATTGGTGAGGATTCACTTCTAATGATTTGTGAAAATATGTTATAGCTTTTACGGTATCTTTTTTGAATAAAAGAAGATACTTTGCAAAACTTGTTAAAATTTCGTAGTTTTCACTATGTTGTTTTACTAAAATATCAAAACCTTTATCAACTTTTTCTGGTTTATCTTCAATGACTTCGAACAATATAAGTTTTTTTGCAGCCGGTGTTATATCTTTATCTGCAAAAGCTGCATAAATTAGGGAATCACTTTTTAGCGTGTCATTTTGTATGATATAACTACGAGCGAGAAATCCTATTGCATCAATGGTGTATTCGCATTTTGGAGTTTTGTTTATAGCATATAAATATGCTTCGTTTGATTTTTTATCTTTTTTTTGTGCTAAATATTTTGCTCCAAGCTGTATGAACAATAGAGTATTGTCGGGATAATAATTGATCAATTTTTTTAATTCAGGAATAACTTTTCTCTCTTGATTAAGTTCGTATATAATAGCTAACTTTTCTAACCCTATATCAAGTTTTACTCCCTTGATTTTTTCTAATTTTTCCAATTGTTTATAAGCATCTTTGTGGTTACCCGTTTTTCTATAAAGTTGTGCAAGACGTTGGATGTATTCTTCATTGTATGGTTCATTTTTTATGAGTTCTAATATTAAGGTAATGGCTTCTTCGTGTTTGTTAAAAGCCTCGTAGTAATTTATTAGACTCTCTTTGTAGTATTTGTTATTCGGATTTTTTTCGAATGCTAACTTAAGATAATGAAAAGCTTTTTCGTGATTGTCGCATTCAAAATTTATGTAAAACAATTCGTATAAAATATCACTATTTTCAGGATCAATCAAAAGAGCATGTTGGCAGAGATCTATAGCTTCATCATAGTTATGAGCTTGTCTTTTTTTTATAATTTCATAAAGCAAATATGTTGTATTTTGCTCCGTATTTTGTGCAACAATTCCCTTGTCAATGAACGAAAAGGGAATGCTGAAGAGTAAAGAAAATGATATGATGAAAAAACTTCTCTGCATTGATGTTTATTTCTTCCCTGTATGCCCGAATCCTCCATCTCCACGTTCTGTTATTGTTAAAACATCGGTTGGGATCCACTCTGCTTGTTCGTGTTTGGCAATTACCATTTGGCAAATACGTTCTCCATTTTCAATAACGAAATCTTCTGCCGAAAGATTGATTAGTATTACCTGAATTTCTCCTCTATAGTCGGCGTCTATTGTCCCCGGGGAATTAAGAACTGTAATTCCTTTTTTTATAGCAAGTCCACTGCGAGGACGAATTTGTGCTTCATATCCTTCAGGTAATTCAATAAAAAGCCCTGTAGGTATAAGTTTTCGTTCAAGAGGTTTTAATGTAATAGGAGCCTCGATATTTGCTCTTAAATCTACTCCTGCTGAATATTGTGTGGCATATTCGGGGAGTGCGTGTTTCGATTTATTGATAATATTTATTTTCATATAGATTATTATTTATCTGCAAATATAACTTTTTTCGACTATAAAGTTCGTTTGTTATAAGAAGAAAAAAACATCTCAAAGAGAGATGTTTTTATTTTTTTCTTGAAGAAACTTTCGTTTTTTCTTTTTCGATAATTTCTTTACACATTTCAAGGGTTAAATCTTTAGGCTCTACATTTTTTGGAATCTTAAAATTCTTCTTTTTATAAGAAATATATGGACCATAACGTCCATTTAAAATGAGAATGCCTTCGTTTTCAAATTTCTTTATCTCACGATTTTTATCTGAAGAACGTTTCTCCAATATCAGTTCTGTGGCACGTTTTAAGGTTATTTCTAAAGGATTCTCATCTTTCGGAATAGAAACGAAAGTGTTACCGTATTTGATGTATGGGCCAAATCTCCCAACAGCAACGGACACATTCTCGTTTTCAAAAATCCCTATATTCATTGGTAGTTTAAATAGGTTGAGAGCTTCTTCTAATGTGATAGTTTCGATGCTTTGTCCGTTTTGTAAAGCGGCAAAAGTTGGCTTCTCTTGATCCGAAGCTGAACCAATTTGTGCGACTGCTCCATAACGCCCAATTTTTACATATACAGGTTTTCCAGACTTTGGGTCAATTCCAAGTTCACGTTCACCTACTTTTTTGTCTGTTTTTTGTGCTGCTTTTTCAACATCTTCGATAAAATCTTTATAAAAAGTATCAATACTTTTTGTCCAAATTATTTTTCCTGCAGCAATTTCGTCAAACTCTTTTTCAACATTTGCTGTGAAATGATAATCCATTATTTTTGAGAAGTTTATCATAAGAAAATCATTGACTACGCAGCCTATATCTGTTGGTATAAGTTTCTTCTTCTCAATACTATTCTTTGTACTTTTTATTTCTTCTTTAATATCATTTTTTGATAAGGACAAAAGAGTATAATTTTTTTCTTCGTTTACAATATCTTTTCGTTCAACGTAAGCACGTTTTTGTATAGTTGAAATTGTTGGGGCATAAGTGGAAGGACGTCCAATACCTAATTCTTCCATCTTTTGGACTAAAGAAGCTTCTGTATATCGTGGCGGTTTTTGAGAGAAACGTTCTTGTGCAGAAATAAGATTCCGAACAAGTTTGTCACCAGACTTTAATGGAGGTAAAATTATTGTTTCGGTGTTTTCGTTCTCTTCGTCGTTAGATTCCATATAAACATGTAGAAAACCATCGAAAATAAGAACCTCTCCTGTGGCAATAAAGTGTTTGTCTGAGTTTGATAGTGATATTGTTGCTGTTGTTTTCTCAAATTTTGCATCGCTCATTTGAGAAGCTATTGTTCGTTTCCAAATCAATTCATATAAACGTTTTTCTTGTGCCGAACCATCAATAGTTTGATTTTCGATATAGGTAGGTCTGATTGCTTCGTGAGCTTCTTGTGCTCCTAACGATTTTGATTTATATTTTCTGATTTGCAAATACTCTTCTCCTAAATTTTCTACAATTTGTTTTTTTGCTGTATTATAGGCTAAATTTGAAAGGTTTACAGAATCGGTACGCATATATGTAATTTTACCTGCTTCGTATAATTGCTGTGCTATGCGCATTGTTTGCGAAACAGAATACCCCAATTTTCTTGAAGCTTCTTGTTGAAGTGTTGATGTAGTAAAAGGAGGTGCAGGTGATTTTTTAGTAGGTTTGGTTACGATATTATCTACTTTGAAATCAGCCGTTTTGCATAATTCAAGAAAGTCAAAAGCTTCTTTTTTTGTTTTAAACCTGTTTTGTAATTCGGCTTTTATTTTAACATTGTTGGTTTTGTCTTCTGCTTTTTCAAAAATTGCAGAAACTTTAAATGAGGTTTCAGCTTTAAAATTTTGAATTTCACGTTCACGTTCTACAATTAATCTTACAGCTACGGATTGAACACGCCCTGCTGATAATGATGGTTTGATTTTTTTCCAGAGAATAGGTGAAGCTTTGAAACCAACAATTCTGTCAAGAACTCTACGTGCTTGTTGTGCATCAACTAAATGTAGATTTATATCACGAGGATTTTCAATAGCGTTTAAAATAGCATCTTTTGTAATCTCATGAAAGACAATACGTTTGGTTTTCTCCTTAGGTAATTGTAACTCTTCAGAAAGATGCCAAGCAATAGCCTCTCCTTCACGGTCTTCATCGGAAGCTAACCAAACAGTTGTTGCCTCTTTTGCTTCTTTTTTTAGCTCTGTTACAAGTTTTTTCTTATCACTTGGTACGGTATAAATTGGAGAATAATTGTCCTCAACGTTTATAGAAAAATCCTTTTCTTTTAAATCGCGTATATGTCCAAAACTTGATTTTACAGAGAAATCTTTTCCTAAAAAATTTCCTATTGTTTTTGCTTTGGCAGGAGACTCAACTATAACTAAATTCTTATTCATTATTTTCTCACTTTTTATTTTGATAAATTACGAGAGAATTCCTTGAATTTATCAAAATCTAAAAAAGGTAAAACGTTACTAATTGTATTTTCGATAGGTTTGTATAAAATAGATTCATTAACAACTTTTTTTTCAACTAAAGGTGCAAAATTGTTAATCATACTGAAAATATTGAGTATCAAGCTTAAAATTAAAAGCCATTTGAATGTTCCAAATAATGCTCCAATTATTTTATTTACCCATCCAATTTTGACGAGGTCAAGGATTTTGCTTAATAAATATGCTAAAAGATGAATGCTTAATGTACCGATAATGAAAGTAATTACATAAGCAATAATTAATGATACTTGTGGAGAAACATCAACCCATTCTGCAATAACACTTGATAAAGATCCTGACCAAAAACGTGCTAAATAGATACCAAAGATAATCGCGATGAACGAACCTATCTCTTTTACAAAACCATGTCGTATGCCTTGTATACATCCGTATGCAAGTGGAATAATAAATATAATATCAAGTATATTCATAGCATAAAAAAGAAAAAGAGTTACTCTCTTCCTTTATAATGTTTTTTTGATTTCTATTTCCTCGAAAGCTTCTACTATGTCACCTTCTTTTATATCGTTGTAATTAGCAATATTCAAACCACATTCGAAGCCAGAAGAAACTTCTTTTACATCATCTTTTTCTCGTTTGAGAGATGCTAATTCACCAGTGTAAATTACAATTCCATCTCGGATAAGACGTACTTTATTCGAACGTTTGATTTTTCCGTCTTTTACCATACAACCAGCAATTGTTCCCACTTTTGAAATTTTGAACGTAGCTCTAATTTCAAGTGTTGCAGTAATTTCTTCTTTGATGTCTGGAGAAAGCATACCTTCCATTGCGGCTTTGAGTTCTTCTATCGCATCGTAAATGATAGAATACAAACGGATATCAACTTCCTCGCGTTCTGCAACTTTTCTTGCATCAACTGATGGGCGAACTTGGAATCCAATGATAATAGCATTTGAAGCTGCGGCAAGCATTACGTCTGATTCTGAAATTTGTCCTACAGCTTTGTGGATAACGTTTACTTGAATTTCTTCAGTCGATAGTTTTATCAATGAGTCAGATAGGGCTTCTATTGAACCATCAACGTCACCTTTTACAATGATGTTTAATTCGTGGAAATCGCCTAATGCTCTGCGTCGACCAATTTCTTCTAAGGTTAAATGAGTAGAAGTTCTCAAACTTTGTTCACGTTGAAGTTGTTCGCGTTTGTTAGCTATATCGCGAGCTTCGTGTTCGTCTTTGAATACATTGAAATTATCACCTGCTTGCGGAGCTCCATTCAATCCTAAAATAATAGCTGGCTCAGAAGGTTTAGCCTCTTTGATACGTTGATTACGCTCATTGAACATGGCTTTTATACGACCGTATGAAGTACCTGCGAGAACAACGTCTCCCATTTTTAATGTCCCATTTGCAACAAGTACAGTTGCCACGTAGCCTCTTCCTTTATCAAGTGAAGATTCAATGATAGAGCCCACAGCTTTGCGGTTTGGATTTGCTTTTAACTCTAATAAATCAGCCTCAAGAAGTACTTTCTCTAAAAGTTCTTTTACATTTAAACCTTGTTTTGCTGAAATTTCTTGAGATTGATATTTCCCGCCCCAATCTTCAACCAAATAATTAAGGTTAGCGAGCGATTCTTTTACCTTTTCAGGATTTGCTCCAGGTTTGTCTATTTTGTTGATTGCAAACACAATAGGAACACCAGCCGCTGATGCGTGATTGATAGCTTCTATTGTTTGAGGCATAACATTGTCATCTGCAGCTACAATAATAATAGCTATATCAGTTACTTTCGCTCCACGAGCACGCATAGCTGTAAAAGCCTCGTGTCCTGGAGTGTCGAGGAATGTTATTTGTCGCCCATTTTCTAATGTTACGTTGTAAGCTCCAATATGTTGAGTGATACCTCCTGCTTCACCAGCAATAACATTCGTTTTACGGATATAGTCTAACAATGATGTTTTACCGTGATCGACATGACCCATTACAGTTACAATTGGTGGGCGAGGAAGAAGGTCTTCTTCTGAGTCAGTTTCTTCTTCAATAGCATTTACCACTTCGGCACTAACAAATTCAGTTTTAAAACCAAATTCTTCTGCTACGATGTTGATTGTTTCTGCATCAAGTCGCTGATTTATAGAAACAAACAATCCTAAACTCATACAAGTTGAAATAATTTGTGTTACAGGAATGCCCATCATCGTAGCTAATTCATTAGCTGTAACAAACTCGGTTAGTTTTAGATTTTTTTCTTCGAGTTTCTCTAAATCAGCAAGTTCTTGTTGTCGTAGAGAGTTCGCTTTACGTTTATCACGACGATATTCTGCACCTTTAATTTTTTTCGAATTATTAGTAAGTCTTGCTAATGTTTCTTTTACTTGTCTTTGAACATCGTCTTCATCAATAACTGGTTTTACGGGATGTTTTTTTGAGAATGAATTTCCTTTTGGACGATTGTCTCGCTCGTTCGTATTGTTGAATACAACACGTTCATATTTTTTCCCTTCTATTCTTGTGCGTTTACCTTTTTTTGAAACGTTTTCTTCGTTAGAAATAGTAGCCTTTGCTTTTTTCTCTTCCTGACGTTGTTTGTCTTTTTCCGCACGTTCTGCTTTACGCTCCTCTTTTGTCTTTTTAGGAGGACGAGTGCTTGTGTTTATTGTAGATAAATCTATTTTCCCAACAACATTAATGTTTTGTTTAATAGTAGGTTTGCGTACTATAAATAATTTTTCTTCTTCTTGATTTTCTACGATTATTTCTGATTCATTGTTTGCATCTTCTTCAGGTTCAGAAATAACTTCTTCTGTTTGCGTTTCCACAACAACCTCAAGGTCAGAAGTGTTGTCTTTTTCGTTAGGAGTAGAGGATTCTTCGATAATAGGAATGTCTTCTACAATTGTTTGTTTATCAGATTCTTTTGTAGATGTATCTTCTTTTGGCTCACTATCTTTTTTTCTTTTCTTTGGAGAAAACTGATCCAAGTCTATTTTTCCTAATGGCTTTAAAACAGGCTTTTCTTCTATTTTAATAAAATCATCTTCTTTTGGCTCGATTTCTTCGATTGAAACAGATGTTGTTTTTTTCTCCTCTTGACGTAATTGGCTAAGACGTTCGGATTCTAACTTTAAACTAAGATCTTTATTAAACTCACTGATTAAAAGTTGTTCTTGTTCATCAGAGATTTTAAAATTTGGATTTGCTTCGACAATATGTCCTTTCATTTGTAGAAATTCTACAGCTGTAGAAATACCTACATTTAATGTTTTAATTACTTTTCCTAATCTTGCCATAACGTTTCTGATAATTTTTGATGTTTATTACTCCTCGAACTCAGCACGAATAACTTCTAATACATGGTCAATCGTTTCTTCTTCCAAATCGGTGCGTTCTATGAGGTCTTCTCTTGAGATTCCGAGAACGCTTTTTGCTGTATCACAGCCGATTGATTTTAAGGTTTCTATTACCCAATTGTCAATTTCGTCATTAAATTCTTCTAATAGAATATCTTCCTCGTCTATGACAATTCCGTCGCGGAATACATCTACAGTGTAACCAGTTAATTTTGTAGCTAATTTTATATTTAATCCATTTTTCCCAATTGCACTTGCAATTTCGTCTGGTTGTAAAAATACATTTGCTTTTTTGTTTTCATGATCAAGTTGTATCGACGAAATTTTTGCAGGACTTAATGCTCTTGAAATAAACAAACTAATATTGTTCGTGAATGGAATTACGTCAATACTTTCGTTGCGTAATTCGCGTACGATTCCGTGAATTCGTGAACCTTTAATGCCTACGCATGCTCCTACAGGGTCAATACGATCGTCGTACGATTCTACTGCGACTTTAGCACGTTCGCCGGGGATACGAGCAATACGTTTAATTGTAATTAACCCATCGTTGATTTCAGGAACTTCAAGTTCAAGAAGACGTTCAAGAAATACATTTGAAGTTCTCGAAAGCATAATTTTAGGGTTATTGTTTTTATTTTCAACCTTTGCTACAACTGCACGAACAGTTTCTCCTTTACGGAAAAAGTCGGTAGGGATTTGTTCTGTTTTGGGTAAAAGCATCTCGTTCCCTTGATCATCAAGTAAAAGAATTTCTTTTTTCCAAACTTGGTAAACTTCTCCGCTTACAATCTGACCTACAAGTTCGCTATAACGTGTGTAAAGTGAATCTTTTTGGAGGTCAAGGATTTTAGAGACTAACGTTTGACGTAGTGTTAATACAGCACGCCTTCCAAACGATAAGAAATCAACAGCATCGTCAACTTCCTCTCCGACTTCGTAATCTTCATCAATTTTTTTTGCTTCAGACAAGCTGATTTGTTTGTTTGGCTTTTTTACTTTGCCGTCTTCTACAACTACGCGAGTACGCCAAATTTCGCAGTCACCTTTGTCAGGGTTGATAATGACACTAAAATTTTCATCTGTGCCAAACATTTTTGACAATACATTCCGAAATGATTCCTCCAATACGCTGATCATCGTTGAGCGATCAATATTCTTAAGCTCTTTAAATTCAGCGAACGTTTCAATCATATTTATGCTTTCTTTTTTAGCCATGTTATTTAAATCTGATTAAATGTTTAATATATTTTATGTTTTCTTTTTTTAATGTTACTTCGTGTTGGACTTTTGCTTTGCGTTTACAACCTTCTTGCTTTTCTAATTTTTCAAATTGAATGCAAAAATTTTCTTCTGTAGAAGAAACTAATGTTCCTATATATTTTACACCTTTTTTTGTTAAAACTTCGACCTCTTTTCCGATGTTTTTTTGATATTGCTGTTCAACTTTAAATGGTGAAGATAACCCTGCTGAACCAACTTCTAAATCAAAATCTTCAATGTCGCGATCAAAGTGCTTTTCTATTTCACGACTGAGTTCAATACAAAAATCAATATCAACAAAATCGAAAGAGTCTATTTCTACAACAATATTATTGTCTTTATTTATCAATACGTCAACTAAAAAATATGAAGTATCAGTAAGTTTTCTGCAAACAATTTCTTCAATGTCTTTTTTGTTTATCATTTGTTGTTTGTTTAAAACAAAAGGGACTTTTGTAAGTCCCCTTCACCTTATTCTTTTCGGGTGCAAAGATAGAATAAAAATAGAATAGATGAAAAATATTTATGCTTTTTTTATTATGAGCGAAAAATAAATGAAAAAACTCTTTATAAAAAGATGGTAAAAACAAACTTATTTCATTATTTTTGCATTTCTTCAAAAAGTAATTGTCGTTTTAAATAAAATATAAAATATGGGATTTTTTTCTTTAACTCAAGATGTGGCTATAGACCTTGGTACGGCTAATACCATTATCATAAACAACGATAAAATAGTTGTGGACGAACCTTCGTATGTTGCGATGGATGCATATAATGAAAAATTGTTGGCTGTAGGGCATGTTGCTCGTCAGATGGAAGGTCGTGAAAATGCGAAAATACGTGTAATGCGTCCTTTGAGAAATGGGGTGATTGCGGATTTCGCCGCTGCGGAAATGATGATAAGAGGAATGATTGAGAAAATCCCAACAAAGAATTATTTGTTTAAACCTTCGTTGAGAATGGTTATTTGTATTCCTTCGGGAAGTACAGAAGTTGAAATACGTGCGGTGAGAGACTCCTCGGCTCATGCTGGTGGTAGAGATGTTTATATGATTTATGAACCAATGGCTGCAGCTATAGGTATAGGTCTTGATGTAGAGGCTCCTGAAGGTACAATGATAGTTGATATTGGTGGAGGTACAACCGAAATTGCAGTTATGTCGTTAGGTGGAATTGTAGCTAATAAATCAATCAGTATTGCAGGTGATGATTTTACTGAGGATATTGTAGAGCATATGGGTCGTCAGCATAATATGAAAGTGGGAATTCCAACTGCGGAAAAAATAAAAATAATGGTGGGTTCTGCATTGACAGATTTGGATGATGCACCAGAAGATTTTCTTGTACATGGAGCTAATAGAATGACAGCTTTGCCAATGTCGGTGCCTGTTTCGTATCAAGAAATTGCTCACTGCTTGGAAAAATCTATTTCAAAAATAGAAAATGCGGTACTTCAAGCTTTGGAGCAAACACCTCCTGAATTGTATGCAGATTTAGTTCAAAAAGGTGTTTATTTGACAGGTGGAGGTGCTTTGTTGCGTGGGTTAGCAAAACGTTTGACTGATAAAATTCAAATAAAGTTTCATGTTGCAGAAGACCCGTTGCATGCAGTAGTTCGAGGAACAGCTATCGCTTTGAAGAATGTAGATAAGTTTCAGTTCTTGTTACGATAAAAAACAGAATATGTGTTCGTAAAGTATGCGTAACCTACTTTTGTTTTTTAAGAAATCAGCGACTTTTTTCGAGTTCTTATTGCTCGAAATAGTCGCTTTTTTATTGATAATGCAAAATGAGGGTTATCAAAGTAATGTGATGTTGTCTGCCTGTAATCGTATTGTGGCTACAACATATCGTGTTGTAGATTCGGTAAAAGATTATTTCTCGTTGAATACAACAAATCAGTTATTGGTAGCTGAAAATGTACGTTTACAGCAGCGTGTTGTTGCATTAGAATCGGCTTTGGCTGCGTCTTCTTTTCAGAAAGAATCGCTTATGGTTTTCGAAAATACGTACGATTTTATTGCAGCAAAAACTATTTATAACACAGTTGATAATATTCAAAATTATCTTATAATAGACAAAGGTACAGATGATGGTATTGAGGCAGAAATGGGTGTTGTTGATAGAAATGGAGTTGTAGGTATAGTAAAAACTTCTTCAAATCATTTCTCTATGGTTTTGCCAATTTTAAATGTGCAGTCTCGATTAAGTTGCCGTATTGGTCGTGGTGGCACTTTCGGGTCTTTGGTTTGGAATGCGGTTGATTCGCGTTATGCAATGTTGGAGGAAATCCCTCGACATGTTGCAGTAGAGTGTGGTGATTCTATTTTTACGAGTGGATTATCAGTTGTATTTCCAGAAGGTTTTTTAGTTGGTATAATTGATGATGTACATTTGGGAGAAAATTCTGCAAATTATGAACTAAAGATAAAACTCGCTTGTGATTTTCGATCGGTGAATTATGTAAAAGTTGTTCGTTTTGCGAATAAACAAGAGTATGAAGAATTAAAAACTGAAGATTGATGCAAACAAAAGGTTTTTATATTATCAGTTTTTTGTTGCTTGTATTGGCTCAAGTTTTGTTGCTCAACAATATTCATTTGTTTGGAGCACAAGCATATTTATATGTTATATTTTTGATAACATTCCCTATTACGGTATCGTCAAAAATTCTGATGCCAATAAGTTTTTTGTTAGGACTTTGTATTGATATTTTTACAGGGACTTATGGCATACATGCTGCTACAACGACATTTATTGCTTTTGTACGTCCTTTCTTGTTGCGAATACTTGCTCCGTTAAATGATATGTCAGAGGTTGAAACTCTTTCGTTTTCTGGTCAGAAAATAAATTTTATTTGGTTCTCAATTGTTCTTGTGCTATTACATCATTTTGTATTGTTGATGCTTGAAGCATTCTCATTTAAATATATAGAAGTAGTTTTATTTAAAACACTATTGAGTTCTATTTATACGTTAGTTTTGATGTTTTGTTTGTTTTTGTTTCGAAGAAAGTGAAGATAGACAAATATAAAAATAGGGAAAATGTAATGTTAAGTATTATCGCTGTGATAATACTTACTTTTATAATACGTCTTTTTTATTTACAAATAATAGCTGATGAATATAAAGATGTTGCAGAGGATAATGCTTTTTTGGAAAAAACAATTTATCCTTCGCGAGGGTTGATATTTGACAGAAATGGAGAATTGTTGGTGTTTAATAAACCAAGTTATGATGTAATGATAGTAATGCGAGAGGCTAAAGGATTAGATACTTTAGCCTTATGCGATATTTTACATATAACAAAAGAGCAGTTTGATGAGCGTGTAAAAGATATCAAAAACAGACGTTTGAATCCTGGCTATTCGTCTTATACGCCTCAAGTTCTTGTTTCGCAAATTTCGGTGGAAGAATATGGTGGGTTGCAAGAAAAACTTTTTAAGTTTCAAGGAATTTATATTCAGCCACGTACATTGCGAGGATATACATATGAAAGTGCTGCAAATATTTTGGGTTATATCAATGAAGTATCTAAAAAAGTTGTTGAGGAAAATGAATATTACAAGGCTGGTGATTATATTGGAATCTCGGGTATAGAAAAACAATATGAAGAATTGTTGCGTGGAGAGAAAGGACGAGAAATACTATTACGAAATTCGTTAGGTAGAATTGTTGGAAGATATAATAATGGTGCCTACGATATTGTTGCAAAAAAAGGTACAGATTTGCAGCTCACACTTGATATGCAATTACAGCGTTATGGTGAGTTTCTGATGCAAAATAAATTAGGTGGTATAGTGGCAATAGAGCCTTCAACAGGTGAAATATTAGCTGCGGTTTCAGCTCCTTCTTATTCTCCTTCTATGATGGTTGGGAGAAAACGTTCAGAGAATTATCCTATTTTAAACAAAGATCCTTATCGACCACTTTTAGACCGTTGTTTGAAAGGTCGTTATGCTCCGGGATCTACTTTCAAAACGGCGAATGCTTTAATCTTTTTACAAGAAAAAATAATTACTCCTCAAACGCATTTTGGTTGCAAAATGGGATATCACGTTGGAAGATTTCGCTTGGGTTGTCATAGTCATCGTTCTCCGTTAGATTTGTCAGAGTCTGTGCAACATTCGTGTAATGCTTATTATTGTTATGCTTTTAGGGGGATGCTTGACGATTCAAAATATGGAAATATCAGTACTGCATTTGAAACGTGGAAAAATTATGTTGTGTCGCTAGGTTTTGGTTATCGTTTGGGAGTAGATATGCCATCGGAAGATAGAGGATATATTCCTAATAGTCAGGTTTATGACAAAGTTTTTGGTAAAAATCGTTGGAAGTCATTGAATATTGTTTCTCTTTCGATAGGGCAAGGGGAGATTACGGCTACACCTATTCAAATTGCTAATTTGGCAGCAACTATTGCTAACAAAGGTTACTGGTACACTCCTCATTTTTTGAAATCGGCAGAAGGTGTGGATACTACGATTGTTTTTGAGAAGCATAATGTTTCTATCGAAAAACAATATTTTGACCCTATAATAAAAGGGATGGAGATGGCAGTTAATGCAACCGATGGGGGTACTGCCAGAATAGCTCGCATAGATAGCATTGTAGTTTGTGGAAAAACGGGTACAGCTCAAAATCCCCATGGCGAAGACCATTCTGTATTTATGGCATTTGCACCGAAAGATAATCCTCGTATTGCTATTGCAGTTTTGGTGGAAAATGCAGGATTTGGAGCAACTTGGGCTGCTCCTATCGCAAGTTTGATGATGGAAAAATATTTGAAAGGGGAAATCGATCCTAAGCGTAAATGGTTGGAAGATAGAGTATCAGGATCTGTTATATTACCTAAAAGACAATAAAATGTCAAGTCGTAGAAGTCAAATATATAAAAACATTGATTGGCCAATAGTAATATGCTATTTGTTACTATTGCTTATTGGTGTTGTAAATATTTATAGTGCAGGATATAATCCTGAAGTCGCTAACTCTGGACCTTCTAAAGCAGATTCGCAATTGGTGTGGATTGGTATTGCTTTTGCTACAGCATTGATTGTTTTGGCTATAGATATCAGAATATATCAGTTTTTCCCATACTATATATACGTTTTATTTATTGTCCTATTACTTGTTACTATCTTTTTTGCAGAGGATGTAAAAGGATCTCGTTCGTGGTTGGAGATAGGTCCTGTAAGAATACAATTTGCGGAATTCGCAAAGTTTGCTACAGCATTAGCTTTAGCTAAATGTATGAGCTATTATGATTTTACATTGAAACAATCACGTTATGTATGGCAGGTTTTGCTGATACTTTCTTTGCCTATAATTCTTATTATAATGCAACGAGAAACAGGTTCAGCACTTGTTTATTTCTCATTGTTTTTGGTTTTGTATAGAGAAGGAATGTCTAACTTCGTTATGTTATTAGGCTTGCTATTTATTGTTCTTTCTGTTGTAGTGTTGCGATTTGGTGATATTCAAATGGCAGAGACGTTAGGATCTTGGGGATTGTTTTGTGCGTTGATATTAGTGATATTGATAGGAATGTTTGTTCTACTGTTGAATGGGTTGAAAAAAGTTGTTTTGCGATATTTGTTAGGAGGTATGTTGGCAATATTCCTTTTGGTGTACATGTTGAACAGATGGACATCTTTAGAAATTAAATATACAGATATTGCTTTGATTGTGTCGTCGCTGATAGGATTGTTCTGTATTGTTTATGGATTTTTTAGACAAAACAAAGTATTGATGTTTACTGCGTTATTTCTATGGGGAATGTCGGCATATTGTTATTCTGTTGATTATATATTCGATAATGTACTTGAATACCATCAACAGAATCGTGTAAAAGTACTACTCGGACTTGAAGATGATCCTATGGGTATAGGTTATAATGTTAATCAGTCGAAAATAGCTATTGGTTCTGGTGGATTTTTTGGAAAAGGCTTTTTGGAAGGAACGCAAACAAAACTTAATTATGTGCCCGAACAAGTAACCGACTTTATTTTTTGTAATATAGGTGAAGAATTTGGATTTGTTGGGTCCGTTATAGTATTGTTGTTATATATGTTTTTCTTGTTTAGACTTGTAAAAATGGCTGAAAGACAACACGATACGTTTAATCGGGTTTATGGTTATTGTGTAGCAAGTATATTTTTGTTTCATTTACTAGTAAATGTTGGTATGGTAATAGGTTTGATGCCTGTGATTGGAATTCCCTTGCCTTTTGTTAGCTATGGAGGCTCTTCGCTTATGGCATTTACGATTCTATTATTTATTTTTATAAAAATGGATGCTTTGCGTTCAGAGCAATTACATTAATGATGATGTATAAACCTATAAAACCAAGATATTTAGGGGTTTCTCTACTGAAAAATATCGAAGTTAAGCAGTTGATAAATTATATTGATTGGAAATTTTTTTTTCGTACTTGGCGTTTGATAGGTGATTATTCGTGTTTGATTACAAATGAAAATATAAATAGAGAACAGTGGTTGAGTAAATTTACTATTTCGGAACATGAACGGGCAAAACAAATTTTTGATTTATGGAAAGATACTCAACAATTGTTGAAAGATTTTATAGATAAGAAACAGATTCAAATAAATGCGTTAGTGGGAATGTTTGATGCATTTTCTGATAGAGAATCTATTGTAGTAAAAAAAAATAACGAAGAAATATTATTACCAATGTTTCGGCAACAATGTGCCAACGAAGATGGATTTTGTCTTTCGCTTGCAGATTTTATTGCAGAATCTGATGATTATATCGGAGTATTTGCTGTTGCTGTTCATTTAGAAAAAGATGTAGGAGATGAATATTGTTCGTTGTTGCAAACCTCGTTGCGGGATAGACTGGTAGAGGCTGCAACAGAGTGGCTTCATGAGCAAATAAGAAAGTACTATTGGGGATTTGCTTTAAACGAATCGCTCTCTTTTGAAGAGATGAAACAATCGCATTTTCAAGGAATTCGTCCGGCTGTTGGTTATCCGTCGTTGCCAGATCAATCAATTATTTTTGAGGTAGAAAAATTACTGCCTTTGCAAGAAGTAGGTATTTCTCTGACAGAAAATGGAGCAATGAACCCTTCTTCGTCTATTTGTGGATTTGTATTTGCACATCCACAATCACGTTATTTTCGAATAGGACAAGTTTCTCGATCACAGTTTATTGAATATGCAAATAGAAGGGGAATTTCTTGCGAAAGATTAGAAAAATTTATAGGATTAGAGATTGTTTAATGTTACAGAAACGTTTGATATTATTTCTCGGTTTTTTATTTGCTTGCTTTTGTCAAATTCAAGCTCAAGATATGATTGTTTTGGGCAAAGTTTTTGATAAAAAAGACAACCAACCTATTCGTGCCGCAAATGTTTGGATAAAAGGTTCTTCTTATGGAACGGCAACAAATGCTGAGGGGTATTTCTTTATGCGGATACCTTATAAAGAGAAATATAAACTTGTGCTTTCTTGTATTGGTTATAAACGGAAAGAGGTAGATTTGAAGAATGAGTTAGACCAATATGTTGAAGTTAAGATGGAGGAGGAGAGATTGTTATTAGATGAAATAGTAGTGTTCCCTGGCAAAAATCCCGCTTTTTATTTGATGAAGCGTGTACGGGAAAACAAAAAAAATAATGACCCCAATTTTGCAATTAGTAGAAAAAACGATGCTTTTGAAACGATTGATTTTTACTTATTTAATATAAAGAAAAAATGGTTGCAACGTAAGTTTTTGCATGATGTCGCTAATGGGACCATCGATAAGAAAGATTCATCGATAGTTTTGCCATTGTATCATTTAGATGAAAAAAAACAAATGCAAGTTGCATCCGATGGGAATAAAGTGGAATGCTCAATTGATAAAAATGAAAATTCGTTAAATGCTCTTGGTAATGAACCTTTTCAAGCGTTGTTGCAGAATTATATCTCCAATGTCAATTTTTATGAGAATAATATTACCTTATTTGGTCGAAATTTTATTAGTCCGTTAGCAAATTTTGGAAATGTTTATTATCAATATTATTTGGTTGATTCGTTGAACAACAATGCTCGCAAACAATATGTTGTACGTTTCCGACCCAAAAATACGAAAGATTTAGCTTTCAAAGGAGAGATGTTGATTGATTCGTTGACGGCGGCATTGGTTGATATAAAAGCTCAAATGTCAACATCGGCGAATATTAATTTTGTAAATGATGTAATTCTAAATCATTCTTTTATTCAATACGAAAACACTTTTGTCCCAAGGAATGAGGATGATTTTTTGAGTTTTCGCTTGCGTTTGAATAAAGATACGAAGAAAGGCATGTCTGCAATGTATCAGCATAATGGTTTTTATAGTAATTATAGTAGTCTTGATAGTGTTGTGGTGGTTTCGGATACGAGCAATATAACAATGTTTTCAGATTCGATGGAAAATCAGATGCGGTTGGTTAGTGCAAAGATTGATACGTTGAATAATTCGAAAATTCAACGATTTGCGACTACAACTGTTGATTTATTCTTACATGGGTATGTTCACGCTTGGAAGTTTGATATAGGCCCGTTAGTTAATATTTATCGTTATAATAAGTTAGAAGGGCATCGTATATCGTTTGGTTTACGGACGGGCGAGGCGATGATGAAAAATTTTACCATAGGTGGATTTTTTGGTTATGGTTTTGGTGATAAGCAATGGAAATATGGTGGAGAATTTCAGGCTCGTTTTGGTGAAAAATACAAACATCGGATAGGATTATTTTTTAGTGATAATGTTGAAGAATATGGAACTCAAACCTATGCTCAATATTTAAATGAAAATTGGGTGGGTGATGTTTATAATTTGTTTACTTCTGTTCGATTGAAATATTATGGTGATTTTGCCCGTCGTCGTCGTTCTGAGATTAATTACCGATACGAAGATAATTGTTTCGCAATTTTGTCGAAGGCAAAATACGAGGAGTTGTTCTCAAATCAATATGTCCCTTTTACGCGTTCGGGAGATTCCTTCGAGAAAATTAATATAGGTTCTCTTTCTGTATCTGCGAGGTTTGCTTTTAAGCAGCGTTATATTGATGGATTTTTTCATCGTTTTTATCTGTACAACAATCTGCCTATTGTACATTTACAGATGGAGTATGGCCGTTATTCGCTTGGTCGTGAGCGAGTATCAAAGGGTAATTATATGAAATTTACAGCATTTATGCGTCATTCATTTCCTTTGCTCGGAGGAAAATTTCGTTATCGTGTAGAACTTGGACATGTGGCAGGCCAAGTCCCTTGGACATTATTAGATGTGACTCGTGTCGGTGCAGGATTAGTTATTTCCGATACACGTTTTTGCCTTATGCAACCAATGGAATTTATTTCGGATACGTATGCTTATGCAGGGTTTACTTATTTTACGAAAGGATTGTTGTTTAATTGGATTCCCGGAGTAAAGAAATTAAATTTACGAGAGGTTGTCTCGGTTAATTGTGCTATGGGGGGAATATTGAATCCGCATCATGCTGATGTACTTGATTTCCCTACTCAATATTCGGTGGATAATTTGAACAAACCATATGTAGAAGTCAGTGTTGGTGTAGCAAATATATTACGATTTTTGGCTGTAGAGTCTGTTTGGCGGGTTACTCATCGTGATGATAATCTGAATGCCACTAAATGGGGAGTGCGTCTTCGTTTTAATATTGATTTTTAGTTTTCACAAAAATACTATCCTTCTTTTTTTGTATTGCTATAAAATAAAAAAGTTTTTTTACTTGTTTTTTCTTAAAAAAAAGCATTATTTTTGCCAACGTATATATTTTAGGAATAATAAATTAAAATTATAAATTATTTTTTATGAAAAATTTAATGCAAAAATTCTTGTGTGTTGTAATGGTTGTTATTACAACTTTCTTTGTCGCTTGTGATCCAGATTTTGTGCCGAGTGACGAAAATCCTGATTCATCAAGTGTAGATTTTTATTCTCCTGAATTTAAATTTATTCTTAAGTCTTATCTTTGCTCAAAACAGTTATTAGCAGCTGGTTCTGATGGGTCTATGACTTATCTTGATGGTGCAAAAATTTCAGAATTAGGACACTGGTTGCTACTTGATAATGTATTGTATGACACTGATACTATTTATGCATCGTTTAACCCTGCAAATGATGCTTTGGTTGTTGATTGGGAGATTGAAGATCCTTCAGTTTTAGAAATCGTTTCGCAATCTACAGAAAGAAATTATATTGTCGTAAAGGCAAAAAAACTTGGAACGACAACTATTGAAGCTTCTATCGAGAATAAATCTCGTAAAATGTCTGTAACTTCAACTGTTACAAATGCTTATGCAACAAAAATGTTGGGTTATGATGGAAAGAAAGGAGAAACTGGTTATCGTGTAGAAAACTATACTATTTTTGTTAACTCAGAGGATCCAAATTCTAAACGAAAGGAACAAAAAGTATGGATGGGAGTAGATCAAACTCCTGCTGCTGATGAAATGGTCAAAGATGAATATGGAAATGATGTGCCTGCACCAAAAGCTCCTATCTTATGGTCTGTTAGCGAAGAAGGAATAGTTGATATATCTGATATACGTGGAGATCGTGGAGATACTTGTGTTATTAAGCCTGTGGCTGAAGGTATGGTTACGGTATTAGCTACATGTCAATATCGTACGGTTCAAATTTTGACTACTGTAAAAAATAATCAAGTACTTACAACCATTGACTCTTTACAATTTACGTTAAATGACAATTTGTTTGACAAGATATGGTTGAGTCGAGGTCAACAAGCGTTTGTGAATGTGGCTTGTTTCCCAGATAATGCTTATGCTGATTATACTGATGGTTATACATGGGAATCTTTGAGCCCAACAACCGTAGCTGTTGAAACAACTGGAGATGCTAGTTCAGATGAATTCTCTCGTATAATTAAAGGTATCTCTGCTGGCGATGCTCAAGTGAAAGTATCCTTAGGAATTGGAGAGAAAACAAAATCAAGAACATTTGATGTGAAGGTATGTAACGCTGTTACAGGTATTGCTATTACTGCAGATGGTACAACTGATGCACAAGAAATAGAAGTGTCTTCGCAAAAACAATTTGTAGCTGTGATTGATGATGCAGCGGCTGCAGCTGAATTTGGTGATTTGCTTACATGGCATGTTGAGCCAAATCCTGATGCATGGAATGTGGGTGATGAGGTAGCAGATTATTTAACAATAGATGGAGATGGACTTCTTAGTGCAAATAAAGTAACACCTGCTCTTAAAAATTGTTATGTGTATGCAAGTATGACTTATTCTAAATATCCTGGTCATCCAACAGATCATTCTACTACAACTGTTACTTCAAATAAAATAAGGTGTACGGTAATAGAAGCTTCGACAGCTTTAGTATTTAATCCAGTAAGTCTTACTTATACCTATCTTTCAGGTGATGGTTATACAGTTGATGCAGTATTTACAGATGCAGGAGGAAATGCTATGACAGTAACAGATAACATTACAAAAGGAGATATTTATAGAACACCTGGAACTATAGATTTAAGTGGTGAATATTATGTTACTTATGATGGTAATAATTTCCGTTCAGGTACGATTGAAGTAGTTGATAATGGGGATGGAACTTATACTTATACATTTAATTTGACATCTTCTACAGTTAATCTTACAGGTTCTGCTACACTTACACCGAATGTTGTAGTTGAATAATAATAAATGTTGTATAATAAAAAAAGAGTGGCATTTGCTACTCTTTTTTTGTTTATAAATGCGTATTTTTGTATTTCTTAAAGAATGAAAAGATGGATGTTGATGTACAAAATATAAGAACTGATTTTCCGTTGCTTTCCCGGCAAGTATATGGACGTCCTCTTGTTTATTTTGATAATGCAGCCACAACCCAAAAGCCAACCTCTGTATTAAAAAAGATAGACGAAGGTTATCGTTTTCGGAATGCGAATATTCATCGCGGTGTTCATTTGTTGAGTCAAGAAGCAACGGAAGCACATGAGTCTGCACGGCGTCAGGTAGCCTCCTTTTTGAATGCTTCTTCGTCAGATGAAGTTATTTTTACTCGAGGAACTACTGAAGCTATAAACCTTGTGGCTTTTTCTTTTGGAGAATATTGTTGTCAAGCAGGCGATGAAATTGTTATTTCTCAGATGGAGCATCATTCTAATATTGTTCCTTGGCAACTTTTAGCAGAACGAAAAAAAATACGCTTGAGAGTTATTCCTATAAATGAAAACGGTGAATTGTGTTTGAAGGAGTATAGGAGTATGTTGAATGAAAGAACTCGTTTAGTGGCAATTACACATGTTTCGAATGTGCTTGGTACGATAAATCCTATAAAAAAGATAGTGGAGTTTGCTCATAATGCTGGTGCAAAAGTATTGGTCGATGGGGCTCAAGCAGTTGCTCATTTTGCTGTTGATGTAAGAATGCTGGATGCAGATTTTTATGTTTTTTCTGGACATAAGATATATGCTCCAACAGGTATTGGCGTTCTGTATGGGAAACGTGAATTGTTGGAAAATATGCCTCCTTATCAGGGTGGTGGCGAGATGATAAAAAAGGTGACGTTTGAAAAAACAACGTATAATGATTTACCATATAAATTTGAAGCAGGAACACCTGATTTTATATCTTCGACAGCCTTGGCAGAAGCACTTCGTTACTTGTTGGATATAGGTTGGAATAAAATAACTACACATGAAGATGATTTGTTGAATTATGCGACAAAACGTTTACAAGCAGAAATTGAAAATGTACAAATATTTGGTAATGCAACAGAAAAAAGTGGAGTGTTGTCTTTTCTTGTGCGTGATATTCATCCTTACGATTTGGGAGTTATGCTTGATAAATTAGGAATAGCTTTGCGTACGGGACATCATTGTGCACAGCCACTGATGGATTATTTAGGAATTCAGGGGACAATGAGAGCTTCTTTTGCTTTGTATAATACAAGAGAGGAAGTTGATGTTTTTATTGATGCACTGAAACGTGTCATAACTTTCTTTTGAAGAAATGGATTTAATAAATATTACAAAGAACGATTATAAATACGGCTTTTCTACGGATATAGAAACTGAGGTTATTTCGAAAGGCTTGAATGAAGATATAGTTCGGTTAATTTCAGCAAAAAAGAATGAACCTGAATGGTTACTTGAATTTCGCTTGAAAGCTTTTTGGCATTGGCAAAAAATGGAAATGCCAACTTGGGCACATCTTAATATCCCGCATATTGATTATCAAAATATTGCTTATTACGCTGCTCCACGAAAAAATGCACCTAAATCGTTGGACGAAGTAGATCCTGAACTATTGAAGACTTTTGAAAAATTGGGAATACCACTCGAAGAACAAAAAGCATTGTCGGGAGTTGCTATTGATGCAGTGATGGATAGTATAAGTGTAAAAACAACATTTCGTGAAACACTTGCCGAAAAGGGTATTATATTTTGTTCGATAAGTGAAGCTGTGAAAGATTATCCTGATTTGGTGAAAGAATATTTAGGCTCTGTCGTACCGTATGCTGATAATTTTTTTGCAGCATTAAATAGTGCTGTATTTTCCGATGGGTCGTTTGTTTATATTCCTAAAGGTGTGCGTTGCCCGATGGAATTAAGCACTTATTTTCGTATAAATGCAAGTAATACCGGGCAATTTGAACGTACTTTGATTGTTTGTGATGATGATGCTTATGTGTCTTACCTCGAAGGATGTACAGCTCCAATGCGTGATGAAAATCAGTTGCATGCAGCAATAGTTGAAATTGTTGTTATGAATAATGCGGAGGTAAAATATTCTACTGTACAAAATTGGTATCCTGGTGATAAAAATGGCAAAGGGGGCATCTATAATTTTGTTACAAAACGAGCTATTTGTAAAGGGATTAATTCTAAAATTTCTTGGACACAAGTAGAAACTGGCTCTGCTATTACTTGGAAATATCCAAGTTGTATCCTAAAAGGATATAATTCTGTAGGAGAGTTCTACTCGGTGGCGGTAACAAACAATTATCAACAAGCCGATACGGGTACAAAAATGATTCATTTAGGTCGTAATTCTCGGAGTCATATTGTATCAAAAGGTATTTCGGCAGGGAGGAGCCAAAATTCATATCGTGGATTAGTAAAGGTGTCAAAAAATGCTGATGGCGTCCGCAATTTTTCGCAATGTGATAGTTTGTTGCTTGGTGATAAATGTGGTGCTCATACTTTCCCTTTTATGGATATTCAGAATGATACTGCTATTGTTGAGCACGAGGCCACTACAAGTAAAATTAGCGAAGATCAGCTTTTCTATTGTAATCAACGAGGAATTAGTACGGAAGATGCTGTTGGTTTGATTGTGAATGGTTATGCAAAAGAAGTCTTAAGCAAATTGCCAATGGAATTTGCTGTTGAGGCACAGAAACTTTTACAGATATCGTTGGAAAATAGTGTGGGATAAATAATTAGCAATGTCCTTTTTCGATATAAATAATGTTATTTTTTCTATATCGGGTTACGATACTTGTGCGTTAGAATTATTTGGATTCATAACGGGATTTTTCGCAATTTATTTAGCAGGACAAGGTAAGGTTTTGAATTTTTGGATAGGTTTACTGAATTGTGTTATTTATTTCTCATTTTTCTTTCAGTCCAATCTCTATTCAATGATGTTTTTGCAATTGATTTTTTTCGGAATAAATGTTTTTGGTATAATAAAATGGGCACCTCTGCAGAATACAACAAGAAAAATAAAAATCACTAAACTAACACCGATGATCTTTTTCTTTGGAATAATATTGACCATATTGGTTGGATTTCTATGGGGAAATGCAGTTGATTTTTTTGCCCAACGGTTTCCTAAATTTGTACAAAAACCTACATATCCTATCTTGGATGCAATATTGTTAATGAGTAATGTTTTTGGACAGTTACTTTTGGCTATGAAAAAGATTGAAAATTGGATTGTGTGGATTGTTGTTGATGCGGTAAGTATCGTGTTGTGGTTGATATTGGGTATGAATTTGACAGCTGCTTTGTATCTTTTGTATTTGCTGATAGCAATAGATGCATTGATAAAATGGTATAAACAAATGAAATTAGAATGTAATAATAAATAATATGCTTGAAATTAAAAATTTACATGCCGAAATAAATGGTAAAGAGATTCTTAAAGGAGTTAATCTAACTGTAAACAAGGGAGAAGTTCATGCTTTGATGGGTCCAAATGGAGCAGGGAAATCAACGCTTTCGTCTGTGCTTACGGGACATCCCGCTTATAAAGTAACAAAAGGATCAATACTTTTTAATGGTAAAGATTTGTTACAATTAACTCCAGAAGAGCGTGCGAGTGAAGGTATATTTTTAAGTTTTCAATATCCTGTTGAAATTCCGGGTGTTAGTATGGTGAATTTTATGCGTACGGCTATCAATGAACAACGAAAATATCGTGGCGAAAAACCGCTTTCGGCTTCTGATTTTTTGCGTTTGATGCGTGAGAAAAAAGAGTTTGTAGAGATGGATAGTAAATTAACTAATCGATCGGTGAATGAAGGGTTTTCTGGAGGAGAAAAAAAACGGAACGAAATTTTTCAAATGGCAATGCTTGAACCAAAATTATCAATATTAGATGAAACAGATTCAGGATTAGACATCGATGCTTTGCGTATTGTTGCATCAGGTGTTAATAAACTGAAAACAAAAGAAAATGCAAGTATTGTAATTACTCATTATCAACGTTTGCTTGATTATATTGTGCCTGATTTTGTGCATATCCTTTTCGAAGGAAAAATTGTAAAAACAGGGACTAAAGAGTTGGCATTGGAGTTAGAGGAAAAAGGTTATGATTGGATAAAAAAAGAATTAGTTACAGAATGAAAGACAATCAATTTATTTCCTTTTTTGAAGAATATAAATCGCTAATAGAGAAGCATTCTAATCCCGTTTTGAATGCTTTTCGTAATGAGGCTTTTGATGCGTTTTCACGTTTAGGGTTTTCGTCTAAAGATGCTGATTATTATCGTTTTTTGGATTTGCAATTGTTGTTTGCTACGGATTATGGGATGAACATAAATCAATTGAAACCAACATTTAATCCTTATCAAAAGTTTCATTGCGATGTTCCTGGAATTAAATCTTGGCTTTACTATGTAGTGAATGATATTTTTGAGGATCCTTTGACTTCGGATTTGCCCGAGGGCGTTATAATTTGCGGATTGAAGCAAGCAGCAGTGCATTATCCTAATTTACTGAAACAATATTATGGGAAGTCTGTAAATGTAAAAAATGATGGTTTGGTAGCATTTGGTATGTCGTTTGTGCAAGATGGTTTTTTTATGTATGTGCCCGAGGGTGTTGTTGTAGAAAAACCAATTCAGTTAGTAAATATTTTAACAGGCAATCGCCCGTTGTTGGCAAATAGCCATAATGTGATAGTTGTAGAAAAAGGAGCAAAAGTAAAATTGGTAGTTTGTGATCATACGATGGACAAAGGTATTGATTTCCTCGCTAATAGAATTACAGAGGTTTTCGTCGCTGAAAATGCAGAATATGATCATTATAAAGTTGAAAGTACGACACCAACTACAAAAAATATTTGCACGTTGATTGTTAATCAATCAGAAAATTCAAATGTGATTACAAATATTATAACCTTGCATAATGGTATTTCTCGCAATAATATAGATGTAAATCTTTGTGGTAAAGGAGCTAATACTATTCTTTGCGGAATGTTTATTGGTGGAGAAAATCAATGCTCTGATAATGCAACATCTATTTTTCATCGTGTGCCTTCGTGTAAGAGCAAAGAGTTGTTTAAGTACATTTTAGATGACAATGCAAAGGGTAATTTCCTTGGTCGAATACAAGTCGCTAAAGGAGCTTCAAAGACAGAGGCTTATCAAACAAATCGTAATATATGCTTGACAAAAGATGCACGTATGCGTACAAAACCGCAGTTAGAGATTTATAACGACGATGTAAAATGTAGTCATGGGGCAACTATTGGACAACTTGATGAGAGTGCAATGTTTTATATGCGTTCACGTGGTATTCCTGAAAAAGAAACACGTTTGTTATTGATGTCGGCCTTTGCCACTGATGTTTTAGATAATATTCGTATAGAAGGCCTAAAAGATAGAATTAGATTGTTGATAGAGAAGCGTTTGCGAGGTAGTGGCTCTCATTGTGAGGGTTGTGTTATATGTAAATAGAAAAGACTCAATTGAGCCTTTCCTATTTATTATTATGCAAAGCATCAAAAAAGAATCATCTTTTTGTATTACGTCGTCGTTCCAATTCTTGTTGAAGTTCACAGATTTCGTTTCGTGCTTCAGTGATTGCTTGTCTTATTCCAAAACGTTCTTCGGGATCTAAACCTTTTGTTTCTAACTGTTTATTAAAAAATCTGATATGATCTGTCAATATTTCAATACTTTTTTCTATTGTTTCAACAGATAATTCAGATAATGTGGTTTCTGTTTTTTTTACGGTTTCATCTTCTAATGTATAGACTGCTTTATTGCATACAACGCCACCAATTGCCAATCCGATTACTGTCAAAACAATTAGAATTATGATTTTATTTTTTCCCATACTAATCAATGATATACATGTGCAAAGATAATTAATAATTCTTGTTTTAAGCGAGAAATATTGCCGAAGTCAAAATACTTTTCTTTTATCAATGGCATCAAAGAATCATCTTGGAAAGATGAAGATATTTTCAAACAATTGGAAACACCTGTTTTTCTGTGCTATCCCGGATTTAACCGTACACAAAAATATACAAATCATCTCAAAATCATCAAGAACGTTATATTTAATGAACAACCTACCAACTGGTTAAAATACATCAAAGATGATTTGGACAAACGAGATGTCTATACAGATATTGAGAATTATCTTTGGAGTATGAAACAAGAACCGATTACCGAACCTGACAATAAAACCAAAATCATCAGTCATGGCTTTGACTTAAAAACTTCATTCAGGAAGATGTAAAAATATTTCGTTAAAGTAACGTTAAAAACAGATATACGTCAAAATTAAGGTTGGTGTTTTCAAGTATTTAATTGGGTATTTTTTTTGTATATTGATATTTTATCAATTCTTCCTTGATGGCGTCCACCTTCGAAATCAGTAGTTAAAAAAGTTTTAACTAATTCTAATGCTTTTTCTTGCGAAATAAATCTTGCAGGTAAAGCTAATATATTTGCATTATTGTGCTCTCTAGCAAGTTTTGCCAACTCTGTATCCCAACACAAAGCCGAGCGAATTTCTTGATGTTTGTTGACGGTCATATTAATTCCATTCCCACTACCACAAATGGCAATCCCAAAAATACAATCGCCTATTTCTACCGCGTTAGCAAGTGGATGTGCGTAGTCGGGATAGTCGCTACTTGCAGTAGAGTTTGTTCCGAAGTCGGCAACTTCAAAATTGTTTTCGTTTAGCCAGTTTATCAAAAATTGTTTCAATTCAAAACCAGCATGATCTGATGCAATTCCTATTTTCATAATATTATTCAAAAGAGTTCCAGCCTTGAGCTTTTAATTTAAATTCTTGTCCATCACGTGTAACCAAATGTGCTCCTTGGTCTTGTGGAGTTATGTGTCCTATCACTTTTATTTCTTCTAAATTTTTAATTTCATCATAACGTTCGATAGGAACAGTAAATAGTAATTCATAATCTTCTCCACCATTTAATGCTGCAGTAGTTAAATTCATATTGAATTCTTCGGCCATTGTTGCTGTTTGGTAGTCAATAGGGATTTTCTCTTCATACACACGACAGCCTTTTTTACTTTGTTCACATAGGTGTAGCAGTTCAGAAGAAAGTCCATCAGATACGTCTATCATCGACGTTGGCGTGATATTTTTTTCTGCTAACAGTGCAATGATATCTTTGCGAGCTTCGGGTTTCAGTTGGCGTTCTAAAATATATTCTTTCGCAGCAAAATCAGGCTGAATAGCATCTTTTTCATTTGAATTTAAAAACACTGCCTTTTCGCGTTCAAGAAGTTGTAACCCCATATAAGCAGCACCTAAATCGCCAGAAACGCAAATTAAGTCGTTCTCTTTTGCACCATTGCGATAAACGATTTTTTCTTTGTCGGCTTCGCCTATACAAGTGATGTTTATGGTAAGCCCTGTATAAGATGCAGAAGTATCGCCACCAACTAAATCTACACCATATTGCTCACATGCAAATAAAATTCCGGAATATAGTTCGTCCACTGCTTCTATTGACATTCGCTTTGAAATACCAAGTGTAACAACTATTTGTTTAGGTTGCCCGTTCATTGCGTAGATGTCCGAAAAGTTGATAACGGCGGCTTTGTATCCAAGGTGTTTCAATGGTGTATATACCAAATCGAAATGGATCCCTTCTAATAGTACATCGGTGGTAACAAGTACTTGTTTGTTTTTGTAATCAAGAACAGCGGCATCGTCGCCAATGCCTTTTATTGATGATGTGTTTTTTAATTTAATGTTGTCCGTAAGATGATGAATAAGACCAAATTCTCCTATTTCTGCAATACCTGTCATTGTTATACAATTTTAACTTTGCAAAAGTACAAAAAACAGCTGAAAATGCTTAATAGTTGGATTCATAAAATCTCTATGATAAAGAATAGAGAATGTGCTCTATATGATTTTCTGTATTTCAATCTGAAATATGTAATTTTGCGGGAATATAAAAACAATAAAAATAAGGATGTTCAAAAGGGAGATAAGAACGAAGATAAAACAGTCAAGTGAATTTGAAATTCACGAGAAAGGCAATAATTATTGCAAGAAAGTGCTACATAAATTTGTATTTTTGTAGGTAAGAGATTAATAAATAGTAAGGAATATATGGCTAAAAAGATTTTATTGTTGGGCTCCGGAGAATTGGGGAAGGAGTTCGTTATTTCTGTAAAACGTAAAGGACAATATGTAGTTGCTTGCGATTCGTACGCAGGAGCTCCTGCAATGCAGGTGGCAGATGAATTTGAGGTGTTTAGTATGTTGGATGGAGATGCTCTTGAGGCAGTGGTTGCCAAGCATAAACCTGATATAATTGTTCCCGAGATTGAAGCAATTCGTACAGAAAAGTTATACGATTTTGAAGAACAAGGTATTCAGGTTGTTCCTAGTGCAAAGGCTGTGAACTTTACTATGAATCGTCAGGCAATTAGGGATTTAGCAGCAAAAGAACTTGGCCTTAAAACTGCAAAATATTTCTATGCGAAATCTTTGGAAGAATTGAAAGAGGCAGCTGAAAAAGTTGGTTTCCCTTGTGTTGTGAAGCCATTGATGTCTTCGTCGGGGAAAGGACAATCTGTTGTTAAAAGTGCAGACGATTTAGAGCAAGCATGGATTTATGGTTGTGAAGGCAGTCGTGGCGATATCAAAGAATTAATTATTGAGGAGTTTATAAAATTTGATAGTGAAATTACGCTTCTTACTGTTACGCAAAAAAATGGGCCTACGCTGTTTTGTCCTCCTATTGGTCACGTACAGATAAATGGTGATTATAGGGAGAGTTTTCAACCTGCTTTTGTTAAACCTGAACATTTGCTCGAAGCACAACAGATGGCAGCAAAGGTTACTGAAGCTCTTACTGGTGCAGGCATTTGGGGTGTTGAGTTTTTCTTGAGCAATGAGAATGGCGTTTATTTTTCTGAACTTTCTCCAAGACCTCACGATACGGGAATGGTAACACTTGCAGGTACTCAAAATTTAAATGAGTTTGAGTTGCATTGCCGTGCTGTATTAGGATTGCCAATTCCGGAGATCACTCAAGAGAGAATGGGTGCAAGTGCAGTGATTCTTTCTGATATTGCAAGTAGCGAAAAGCCATGTTATAGCGGTGAGGAAGAGGTTTGTAAGGAAGCGAATACATATTTAAGAATTTTTGGCAAACCAACTACAAGAAAAAATCGCCGTATGGGCGTTGTGGTTTCATACGCTCCAATTGGTAGCGATTTAGATGCTTTACGTAAAAAGTGTAAAGCCGTAGCTGCAAAGGTTAAAGTCTTCTGATTTCGAAAAAGGGGCTTTTAGAGAAGTCAATGAATAATTGGGTTAAATAATTTTGAACACTGGATACAAAACTTTTAATACAAGCATTATTAAAATTCTTGTTTGGAGTAATCCTTTTAGCGTCTTTGATTTTTTTTCCTGCAGGTACGTGGCATTTTTGGCAAGGATGGGTTTTGATAGGAGTTTTGTTTGTACCAATGTTTTCTATCGGAGTAATAATGTTGGCAAAGCATCCTGAATTGCTTCGCAAACGTCTGAATGTAAAAGAAACGGAAAAAGAACAGAAAACGGTAATTGCATTCAGCGGTATAATTTTCGTAGCAATGTTTGTTGTCGCAGGCTTGAATTGGCGTTTTGGGTGGAGTGTATTACCCGATTGGGTTGTGTGGATAGCAGCCGTATTTTTCATGGTTTGTTATCTGCTTTACGCAGAAGTTTTAAGGGAAAATGCATTTCTTTCGAGAACTATAGAAGTTCAGAGAAATCAGAAAGTTGTAGATGGAGGTCTTTATGCAGTAGTTCGTCATCCGATGTACACTGCAACAACGCTTATGTTTCTTGCAATGCCATTGGTGTTGGCATCTCCTATCTCTTTTGTAATTATGCTACTATATATTCCTCTTATCGTTAAACGGATTAAGAACGAGGAGTCCGTTTTAGAAGAAAAATTGGAAGGTTACAAGGATTATATGATGCGAATTAAGTTTCGATTATTTCCTTATATTTGGTGAAATTTATAATATGAAAAAGATATTGATTGTAAACTTAGTGCTTTTAATAGCATTTACGCAACACAATGTGTATGCTCAAATTGTTCATAGTTTACCAATTGATACTGTAAAACAAGTATATTTTCAAAACAATATATCGTCTTATAGTGGGAAGGGGCAGCATTTAGTAGATGCAGGTAAGGCCTTGATGTTTACGGGTGCCTCGTTAGCTTTGACTGGTCTTGCGTGCTATATAGGTGGAGTCGCTACTTATGAATCTAATAAGGATTGCCCTGATATGCCTACTTATCCTATGTTTGCTATAGTAGGTGCTGCTGCAGGTGGGGCTGTTGCCTTGATAGGACTTCCTTTCTATTTATGTGGTAATAAAAAAATGAAAACCTATGGTACAAATAATGTTGTATTTGGAAATGAAACACAAAAGGGTGGTGCAGGATTTTTTGAAATAGGACTTGGGATTCCTAATTTTTTAAGCCTTGATGCTCTTGGTGGTTACAACTTTAACAAAAATGTTTTTGTAGGTGCTGGAGTTGGCTATAAAACCTATTTGACAGCAGGATTAATAAAAGATGGAGTTATGGCATCTTTCCCAATTTATGCTAATGCACGTTTTTCGTTTGGGAAGAAACGTGTTGTGCCTTATATAGGTGCAAATGTGGGCTACGATGTGGCAAATAAAGGTCTATATACAGGTGTTGAATTTGGTACTAGGTTGCGTAATGCAGAAGGCAAACGAGGTGCTTCGTGGTGGTTCGGTGCTAAATCGGAATTTGCATCTTCCGATTATATGTTTTTCTCTCTTAAAGTTGGAAGGTCGTTTTAATGTAAATTTTGTTGAGTTATGAAATCATACGCCATTTTTCAGCAATATATTTGGTTGGTGAATATTATTCACAAGTTTGGAAAACTTACGCTAGCAGAAATTAATCATCATTGGCTTGATACAGATATGAGTGAGGGTTTGCCTATTGCTCGTAGTACTTTCAATCGCCATCGTGATGCCATTCTGGATATGTTCGGAGTTATTATCGAGTGTGACAAGAAAGATGGATTCCGTTACTATATCTATAATTCTGAAGTCTTGGAAGAAGATTCTATCCAGAATTGGATGCTTTCTACATTGTCTGTAAACAGCATTCTCTCCGAGAGCAAAGGGGTGTATGATCGTATTCTTCTGGAGCAGATTCCATCTGACGGAGACAATCTCCATAAGTTCATTGATGCAATGAAGCGTGGTGTTCGTGTCAAGGTAGGATATAGGAAATACGGCTCGCAGGAAATCAAGTCAACAATGACTCTGGAGCCGTACTTCGTAAAGCTGTTCAATAAACGTTGGT
>JAZSBO010000023.1:0-2443 GCA_045602425.1 Paludibacteraceae bacterium
TTTTTACAAAAGGAGACTAATTTTATGACTTTTAGCGAACAACTGAATGCATATATATCCGAACTAAACTGTACTGCAAAAGAACTAACAGATGTATCTGGCTTGTCCGCATCTGTTCTCAGTAGATATCGCACCGGAAGCCGTGTACCTACAACCGCTTCCGAACAATTCATGCAACTTGTACAAGGAATTGCAACCATAGCAAATGAAAGAGGATATTCTGAATTTACGGTTGAAAAAATCCAAAAAACACTAGAGGATTGTTTGCAGGATGCAACTTTCCCATATGAGCTTTTTCAAATAAATTTTGACACACTTTTGACATCTCTTTCTATAAATGTTGCAGATTTGTCTCATTTTTTAAATTTTGACAGTTCTTATATTTCCCGCATACGAAAAGGGCAACGAAGACCATCGAACCCACAGGATTTTGCAGAAAAAGTTTCAAAATATATAGCCGGACATTGTTCTGAGTCCGACAAGGTGACTATTGCAAAGCTAGTACATTGCACCACAGATGAAATCAACAATGATTCTCTTTGTAGGGACAAGATTATCCATTGGCTTTTAAATGAACAATTTGAAAAAAAGGATGTAGTCCTTCCCTTTTTATCAAAATTGGATGAATTTGATCTCAATGAATTTATCCGCAGTATACACTTTAATGAATTGAAGGTACCATCTGTTCCTTTTCAGTTACCAACATCCAAAAATTATTATGGTATTGATGAAATGTGCGAAGGAACCCTGGACTTTTTCAAGGCTACTGTGTTGTCTAAGTCAAAAGAAGACCTTATTGCCAATGACGATACACCAATGGCGGACAAAGCAAATGGTACTGATTTTATGAAAAAATATATATTTGCTGTTGCACTAACCCTCAAAAAAGGGTTACATATTCATTTCATACACAATATTAACCGCCCTTTTGAAGAAATGATGATGGGACTTGAAGGCTGGATTCCTATGTATATGACAGGGCAGATTTCGCCATATTACCTCAAGGATGTACACAATAAACTTTTTGGTCATTTCCTTTATTCCAGCGGCGCAGCTGCATTATCCGGCGAATGTATTATGGATTACCACCAAAATGGAAAAATGTATCTGACCAAGAATAAAACTGAGATGTCCTATTACAGACAACGGGCACTTGATATACTTTCAAAGGCATCTCCTCTTATGGATATTTACCGTATAGAATCAAAGGATGCATTTTACTCATTTGTCGAAAGAGATATAGTAACTCCCGGCAACAGAAGGTCTATTCTGTCTGCACTCCCTATACACACACTTTCGGAGGAGTTGCTTTTACAGATATTAAATCACAATCATATTGAGGAAGCCGACAAGAAACGAATTTTAGATTTTGCCAAAAAGCAAAGACAGCTATATGAGAATATTTTATCAAATAGACAGATAATAGATGAAATACCTGTTATTAGCGAAATGGAATTTTTAGAACAGCCTATGCTATTACCACTATCCGAAATATTCTATGAAAAGGACATTGTTTACACATATGCAGAATATTTGGAGCATATGGAACAAACAATTACCTATAGCCAAAACAACAGTAATTATACTGTAAAACAAAACAGCAGATATCCCTTTAAAAATATACAAATTCGTATCTTGGAAGGGAAATGGGTGGTCATTTCTAAAAACAAAACACCAGCGATACATTTTGTTATTCATAACCCACAGCTACGAAATGCGTTGGAAAATATGGTGATTCCTGTCTACGATAAAGACGACACATTATGATTTTTATATAAAGAATGCCGCAGGCTCATCGCTCTGCGGCATTCATATCTACATTTTTCAATTACCTTTTTTAATCTACTAAGCTCACTACGCTCTTGACATGAGCCTCCTTCGCATGTGGATTGATGACAACACGGCAATCCTATGCCGATGGCAAAGGTTGCCACGACAAAAAGTCTACCACATGCTACTCATGTAAAGAGCATCGTTCAATACACTACTATAATAGTATCCTAATCCTTTTTTACTAATTGTCCTAATCTTCCATAAAAATTATTAAAATATCCTCCAACTGCATGGAATACAGATTCCATCTTTTCACCTTACATTAGGATTAATATTGAGGTATGATAAAATACAAACAATCCTCTACATAATGTGTATTTAATTGTTCTTAACTATATCGAGTAATCAAACAAATAATCCTTTATTTTTTAGATTAGCATAATATTTCTCCACAAAACATTCAAACCCATGCACCCGCCACCCGGCAAGCACATGGGTTTCTACACCATTTCCATATGATATTTGACGTCTCCGCCCCCAAATTAGCCACAATCTACTACACCATTTATGCCTCAAATTTAGCAATCACTTCTTCATTTGCTTTCATCGCATCTTTTTCCATCTGAACTCTCTGAGCCAAAAGTTTTTCCTTGATTTCAGGATGGCTGAC
>JAZSBO010000024.1:0-170009 GCA_045602425.1 Paludibacteraceae bacterium
TATAAAAAAGTTTTTTTTATTTGTTTTTTATACTAAAATTTCCTCTATGAAAAAGATTCTTTGTTTTTTGTTTGTATGGATAACAATATCTGCCATGGCGAATTATCCACAACTCCCTATATCGATATCCAACAATTTCGACACCGACTATCCGACCAACACCTACTATTATTCAGACAAAATGGTTGATATTGGGGATTTCATTTGGGCAGTTTTTAACGATACCATTGTCGTGAAAATCAACAAAAAGACAGGTATTTCTACATTTGCACCTTTTGAAATGCCCCGATGTGCATGGCAAGAAAATTTAGAAGAAAGTTATCGTACCGAAAACAACAAAGAATGGATTCTTGCTCTGCAAAAAGATAAAGAAAATAATTTGTACATAGGTGGAAGTTGGCGCATATCAAAATTCGACGGCAATAATTTAACCGATATTGTTCATGCCAAAGATTTTCCATGGCCTCCAATGCAAATATTCTGTTATTCCGAAATGGCATTCGACGAAGATAACACAAGTTATGCCGCAGGAAATTTCGATTTTACATATAATTTACTCATCAACAAAAATGGGAATAATAGTTTAAAACAAATTACCGGAGTTTACAACATGAATAGCATGGCTCAAGAAACCGTTGGTTTAGGGTTTGACAGCAAAGGGGATATATGGTTTGCCACAAATCACTACGGATGCTCCACTCTTAATCGCCTAAAGAAAGGGAGCGATACCGCCGAACAAAAATTCAAATTAGACACTAAAAATGCTGAATACGAACATACATTTTTGTCAATGACTATTGATAAAAACGACAATATTTGGCTGACTTCACGCCATGACGGCATTTTTTGTTATTCTTCGGCTACAAATGCAATGCACAATTACACTGCGGAAAACCACTCTGAGATTTCGGGAACCATATTTTTCTGCTCAACTCAAAAAGACGACAACGGTAACATTTGGTTTTGTTCCGATAGTATGTTAATGAAATACGATGGAACACACTTCCATAGTTATGAATGCAATGGTATTAAAAATGCTATTTGCATACTTTGCTCAAACGATACAATTTGGACTTATCGTAGCGATAATAAGATTACACGCTTCATTGAAAATGGGACATGTGAAACATTTTCTCTAAATCCTGAAGAGAAATCGAACGGCACAGAAACTATTTTGGACAATCAGAGTTTAACCATTTTCTACAGCAACAACCTTTTGACAATAGAGAGTAACAAAAGTATTGGCGATTTTATAATATTCGATATTGTAGGGCGAAAAGTTATAGCAAAAATTTGTAAACAAAACAGTTGTAGTTTTCCAATTAATTTATCCAATGGAATCTACATCATCCAAACGAACGATGGAAATAGAAAAATCGTAGTAAAATAAATTCAGAGTATTTCAAGAAAAGATTCTGCTTGTTGCAAGACACTAATTTTTCCTACATCAAGCAATTGTAAATCGTTTTTGACTGCAGCCAAAATATTTTCTTGTTTTGCTAACGCCAAATAAAAATCAACTATAGAAAACGCACCGTGCCACTCTGCCATCAAATCAAAAATTGTAGGCGAAACCACATGTATACCTGCAAAAGCGAAGCGTTGACAAGCGTCTATATTTAAACTCTCATAAGGTGTTTTCACTTCAGATGTTTGCAAATTCGTCCAACCTTTTAAACGATTTTGTTCATCAAAAAGAAAATAACGCGACGACTGCCGTTTGCTTACCAACAACGTAGCCAGCGAATCTTTTGCATGCATTTTATAAAATTGAGCAAAATCAACATTCGAAAGAATATCAACATTATGAATCAAAATCGGTTCGTCTGATGCAAACAGATGTGCAGCATGTTTTATTCCTCCACCTGTTTCGAGCAACATCTGACGTTCATCAGAAATATGAATGCGTATCCCGAAGTTTTGTTTTTGTGCTAAGAAATCTATTATTTGCCCAGCAAAATGATGCACATTGATCACAATCTCGTCAAAGCCTGCACGCTTCATTTTTAGAATCAAATGCTCAAGTAAAGGTTTTCCCGCAATCGGCACAAGAGCTTTAGGCATTGTATCAGTCAAAGGCTTTAAACGTGTACCAAGTCCTGCTGCAAAAATAAAAGCTTTCATAGAATTCTATTTTTTACCACGTAGCAAGTTAATATCGCCACTACATTTCCACTCAATATTATTGCCATCTTTATCCTTATCTGCCCCAACAGCTTGAATAACATAATAATAAGCACCCGGAGCCGCTAATTTCCCATTTATTCTCCCGTCCCAACCTTTAGCTGGATCTGTCCAACGAGCTACCAAACGTCCCCAACGATTATAAACAGAAGCCGTAAAATCAATCAGCGAACGATATACCACCCGAAATTCATCATTCACTCCATCGCCATTTGGAGTAAACACATTCGGAACATCAATAAACGAATCCAAAACCGTAATTTTCACCGAATCAGAATACTCGCATTCGGCACTCGATGCCACAAGCCGAACTGTATAATTGCCTGCATTATCAAAAGTGTATCTAAAATCCTTATCGGTATATCTGATTTTTTTTGTAGGATTAGCATCATCTGTTATAAACCACTCAATAAAATCTGTTGCATCTTCGTTTGCATTACTTTTAAAATCAACAACCAACGGAGCCGAACCTCCTATAGTAGGATTTTCAGCCAACATACTCAATACCTCTTGTTTGCATCTACAATTTTTAGAAGTGCCGCCACTTGAATTCAGTGAGGTTTGATCAATTTCATTTTTCGCATCACGTCTCGAAATAGAACCTTTCGGGTAAGCCTGCACTGCTATTGCCTGAAATGCCGAAGTTTCATACTGATATTGTAATCCAAATTCTTGTGCATATTTATCGCCTTGCAATACAAAAGTCGTATTGCACAATGGCGAAGTTATAGGTATAGAAGTAAAAGGATATGCTTGTATGATACGTTCTTCTTTTTTTACCCAAGCACCACCATTCCATTCTGTTGTTTCGTATATCAATTCAAATTGTCGAGGCAACGTTTTTTCGCCTATTTCAGTTTGATATTTCATTTCTTTCGTATTATCACTAAACTGCACCTCTATCAACAACGAAGAGCACTTATCTTCATCAAACCATTTTGGTTGTATATCGGATATCGCTACAATGTAATTTGTATAATCGAACACCCAGATATAAAGAAATTCATCAGAGGTAGTTTTAACACGATAACCTCCTTCGTCAGGCGAAAATTGAGGAGTATTTGAAATAAATGTTCCATCTGTTTTTTGCCACTCAGAAAAATCAGCTGAGTTGTAAGTGATAGTTGTTGTGGAAGTTATTTCATTAAACACAAATACCGCATCAATACCTTCAACCTCTCTCTCTACATAACCTCCCGAAGCAGAAAACGGATTCTGTGCAAAACAAGTCAAAGAAAAACAAGCAATTACAAGGGAAAAATATTTTTTCATACTACATTATTTCTATTTCTTATCTACAATTTGACCATTTTCGAACACACAAAAGTAATTTTGCTCACGATGACATAATTCCACACGAATAGGATAATTTTTCGATAAATATTTAGCCAAATATTGTGCTGAATACACCGAGCGATGTTGTCCCCCTGTGCAACCAAAAGAAAACATCAAATGTTTAAATCCACGTTCTAAATAACGTAATACGTGTTTATCTGCTAATAAACGCACTGATTGCAGAAATTCGGCTATTTCTCCATCTTCTTCCAAAAATTTAATCACTTCAGAGTCCATTCCAGTTAGCTTCTTATAAGGTTCATAACGTCCCGGATTATGAATTGCTCTACAATCAAACACATAACCTCCACCATTGCCCGAAACATCGTCAGGAATACCTTTTTGATACGAAAAACTATATACTTTTACCGTTAATTTTTCAGGTTCTTTTCTATTATTATGAAAAATATCTAACGAGCAAATTTGTTTTAAGAGCTGAACTAAATAAGGCAACTGATTTTCATCAATCTTGGTTAAAACATTTCGCAAATTGTCAAGTGCAAAAGGAATACTTTGCAAAAAATGTTTTTTTCTCTCGAAAAAACCACGAAAACCATATGCACCAAGCACTTGCAAAGTTCTAAAAAACACAAAAAGGTAAAGACGTTGCCAAAAACAATCTTTATTGACAGCAACATACGAACTTAATTTTTTTAAATAGACATCAACCAAATGCTCACGTTCTGCTGACGAGTAATTTGCTTTAGCCTGCCAAAGAAACGATGCAACATCATAATAAATAGGACCTCTACGGCCACCTTGAAAATCAATAAAATAAGGTTCAGAATTCTTCACCATTACATTTCGCGACTGAAAATCACGATAAAGAAACGTTTGTACATCTGTATCTTTCATCAAAAGTATTGCCAAGGTTTCAAAATCATCTTCTAACAAATCTTCACGAAAATCAATATTCAACGTTTTCAGAAAATTGTACTTAAAATAATTCAAATCCCACATTATCATCCGTTTATCAAACGAACTTTGTGGATAGCATTTCGAGAAATCAAGTCCAATAGCTCCTTCAAACTGTATTTTTGGCAATAAGGCTATCGTTTTTTCCAACAAAGCCAAGGTCTCTACGCTCAAGTTACGATCTTTTCGGACAATATGATTAAAAAGCATATCGTCTCCTAAATCTTCCTGCAAATAACATGTATAATCATCGGTATAGGCATACAATGTTGGAACGGGTATATCCCTCGATTTCAGATGATTAGCAAGCAAACAAAAAGTTCGATTCTCGTCAGTAGAAGTGCCTACGACCCCAACAGCACTTTGCGTATCATTAGTCAATCGAAAATATTGTCGGTTGCTTCCTGCGATAGGTAATCGTACTACATCGGTAGGATCGGAAGCAAATGTTTGCTGAAAAAGTTGAATAAGAGCTTTCATTGTTTATCTATCACAAATGGTTTTAAACGGACAGTATTCACAATTTTTTATCGAAGAACATTGCCTGAATGGGATGTTAGGGTCAAAAATCTCTTCCAATAAAGTCCTAAATTCATCCTCATACTCGTCGGCAATTTTATTATAATCATCCAATTTCTCACCTTTTTTCTGATAAATTTGGGGAGAATAATCAGCATTTATTATTTTTTTTATCTGAAAAACATTTGGTTGTAACACGCTGACATTATTATAACAGCTATCGCCTTTTTTCAACATCATAGCATACATCAACGTCTGAAAAACTGCTTTTGGACGATTAACATCTTCTTTATCAAAAAGTTGTTTTATGTTTTTATAAGATAATTCATCGGACCCTGTTTTATAATCAACCACAAAGTAAATATCATCTTTCTTATGAATTCTATCTATAAATCCAGAAAGCAAGACAGTTTTTCCCCCATTAAAAATTGGGAATTTACATATTGCTTTTTTTTCACTTTCTACATATGTAAAAGGGACATTTTTTTCATCATAATCCAATGTTGTTTGGATATATTTTTTTATTACATGCGTCACCAACTCATTACGACCTTTAGGTTCTTCGTACTTCGATTCGTCTTTAATTTTCAAATACTCTTTCGAGAATGCTACTTTCACAGCATCATCTATCGAAGCTTTTAAACGAACAAATGTATCTTTTATAATCTCTTTTCCCTTATATTCTTCATAAATTAACTCCATTGCCTTATGAAATATACTCCCAAAAACATTTGCCTCTATATTTTCTGTAATCTCATCTGGTTCCTTGATACCAACAATTTTTGACAAATAGAATTTCAAAGGACATTGGATATAATTATTAAGAGCACTTGCAGAAAGATATTCTTTACTATTTGCATCGGCAAAACATTCAATTTTTTGCATTATAGTTTCATCTTTTTTTATTTCAAGTCCTCCGTTATCAGTTTTTACAAAATTAACATCGAAAGTCAATGATTTCTCTTCTAATTTCAATTTTTTGACATCATACAAATACTTTAATTGATAAATATAACGACTTACCTCTCCGCCTTTTTTCATATCATCTATACGGTCATCATATAGCAAAAAAATTCGTTTTGCTCCAGTCAGCAAACGATAAAAATGATAGGCTGCAATTGCATCTTGTTGTTCAAAAGTTGGCAATCCAAATGCCTTTCTTAAACTGTATGGAACTATTGAAGTTGAGTTTAGCTTTTTCGGACAAACACCTTCGTTCATAGAAGTTATAATCACATTTTCAAAATCGAGCGAACGAGTTTCCAAAAAGCCCATCAATTGCACACCCTCCAAAGGCTCCCCGTTGAATGGAACGGACGAAAAACCAACCGCTCTATCTACCAATGAAGCTATTGCCTCTATACTTAAACTCAAATTCGATTTTTCGATATTGCTATTCAATTGATTCAGCAACATTATGTACGAAGAAAGAATCTCTTTTTCAACTCCAGATTGCTTGATGTACAAACATTTTAGTATTTGAATAATATAGCTGACTAAATCTTTTTCTGTAGATTTTTCAAAAATCATCGCCAAAAAATCATCTTCAGCAAAAAAGTTTTTTTCAAGCCAAAAACATCGCCCTGCATTAATTTTAGCAACTAACGTAGAAACCTTTTCAGAACAACATTGCAAAGAACTATTGTTTAAAATAGACAACACGTGTTTGTAGTAAAATGTACAAACATTATCCTTTCGTACCCGAGCAGCCATTTGCATTTCGAACAACGAATGCACCAATGCATGCACAGCTGACAGCGAAAGCGAATACCCCATCGTAATATTTAATTTTTCAACCTCTTCGGGAATCGAACAAAGCATCGGCAACAACAATCTCTCATCGGGCAACACTATCACCGTATTCTCATCATTTTGTTTTAAATGTTTCAGAATATCATGTACTTGCTTGGTTTGTCCTATACCCGATGGAACTGCAATAATATCAAACAACTCTTTTTGCTGCTCTTTCGATTGTAACGAATAATGTGACGGATATTTTTTTGCATTTTCGTTTATAAAAATCTCAGCATTAGTCATTCCGTTGAAAAACGACGAATGTTGGTCCCAATAAAAATCAGCAATACCTTTTTGTTTAAAAACATCAAACAGGCGTCGCTCTTGTTCGTTCAATGCATTAAAGCCAGCAAAAACAACCTTATCGAAAGCAATATTTTTTTTGTCATCATACAGTTGTTGCAAGGCATCTTCAAATACTAAACCTTCATAACCAAAACCATCATTTTTCAAAGAAGCTGTAAACGAACAGTAAATCGGATAAATATATTGCCACATCTCAACAAAATTTTTATTAAAAGTTTTGTGCTCATCTATTGGCAATAGTTTCTCCCAAAATCGGCGAATAATATCTATTTGTTCTGGTGTTAGACCACCAAATTTATTATCAATTTCTTTTAAATCTTGAATGTTTGAAAAAAGTTGTTTTGCCTCTACGTTATACTTTTCTATATCATCAAAATCAGAAAGCAACATTTCGCCAAACGGCATAAACAATTCAAAAGAATCCACATTTTCCAATTGTTGCATAAAAACGTTGTACAACCGAAACAACAACGGTATTCTTGCCTCAATCTTTAAATCTGTATACTGAACAAAAAAATCATTTATCGAAAAAATTCGTGGAACAAAAAGAGGTTGATCAGCTACTTCGTATAAATATTTTTTAAAAAACAAACCTGCTCTTTTATTAGGAAAAACAAACGCATAGTTTGAAATATGTTTACGTTCGTTTTTATAAAAAATTTCGGCTATTTGTTTTAAAAACTGTTGCATCAAAGTACATTTAACACTTGTTCCTTTATTTGTTCCAACTCATCTTTCATTCGTACCACCAAAATCTGCATTTCGGCATGATTCGACTTCGATCCCAAAGTATTTATTTCGCGACCCATCTCTTGAGCGATGAAACCAAGTTTTTTACCATTCGACGTACTTTGAGTCATTGTTTCTTCAAAATATTTCAAATGATTTCTCAAACGTACTTTTTCTTCACTTATATCCAATTTTTCGATATAGAAAATCAATTCTTGTTCAAAACGAGATTTATCATAATCAACTGTCAACGACTCCAGATTTTCACGCAAACGTGTTTTAATTTTCTCCACACGTGCAGTTTCGTAACATTCAACTTCTTCGAGTAAAGAGCCTATATTCTCAAGTTTTTGACAAAACATTTTTGCAAGCGATTCGCCCTCTTGAATACGAAATTCGTTAAACGATTTTATTGCCAAATCGGTAGTTGTACGCACCACATTCCATTCCTCATTGCTTAATTCTTGTACCTCGTTTTTAAACACATCGGGGATTCGTAACAACGTAGCAAACCAATCGGTTGGTTGAGCCACACCAAGCGTTTGAGCCAATTCACACAATTGTTTGTAATAACCTTCAGCAACTTGCACATTAAGTTTCTGAACAGCGTCTGTTCCTACATTCTCTACCAAAACAGAGAACTCAACTTTACCACGCTCAACCAACTGCGACAACTCATTGCGAAGTTGCATCTCTTTCTCTTTATAAATAGCTGGCAAACGAGTCAACAAATCGAGTTGTTTGCTGTTCAACGACTTTATTTCTACAGTTATTTTACGACCTTCGTATTCACCTACGGCTTTGCCATAGCCTGTCATAGATTTTATCATAATTTGAAAAATATTTTAGGCAAAAATACTAAAAAGCAACTTTCGGGCAAACGGATTCACGAAAGAGTTTTTCTATCTAAAAACCAATAATAAAGCCGAAAACACCACACTACAACCAACGACATCAACCAGCGAACTACCAACACTACACCACACGAAGCTCCTGCCATTGTTACAAGTGCCAAATCTTCTACGTTGCTGTGCGAGATTCCAATATGTGCATTTAACAAGTCGATTTCTCGTTTAGAAAGTTTTCCCGATTGTGCTTCGTCTATCATAATTGCCGCTCCATACGAGAGCCCTAGCACATTTGCTATAATCCACAAAAACGACAACTTGCGTGGCAATCCAAAAATACTCATCAAAAAACCTATCATTTTCGAAATGTATTCCAAAATACCAAACTCACGAAGCAAGCGTTGCAACACATTTAAAACATAGATAATTACCAGCATTTTCAGTATAAGATGACAAATCATTTCGCCCCAAACCAAAAATTCTTGTAAAAAATTTCCTTGTATTTGAAAAAATGGTATCGACGAAAGTGCTTGTTGCTTTTCGTTCGAAAAATCAGGACTGCCGGGCAAAAGCAAATTCAGTAGAAAACCTAACACGAAGGAGCCCAACGTGCGAACGAGTAAAACCGAGAGCAGAGAACTTCCCGTTTTTTTCTGCACTGCCGACTCCACAGGCATAGCATGAGCAGCCAGCGTCATTGCTCCTATAATAGTAATGGCACGCAACGGGATATCAATAGTAGAAAGCACCGCTACACACGAATACACATTTATGAAATAGCCACTTATATAGGCAAGAGCAGCATCGCCAGGCAAACCAAAAAGATGAAAAAACGGACCAAGTGCCGCCGAAATCCAAATAAGAATACCCGAGAACTTCAGCAAAAACATCAAAAAAGAAACCGACACGGTTATCCGCACCATCCACCATGCAGTGCGAAGTGCTGCAGGCGTTGCCTCTTTTATTGCTTTTTTACAGCGAAAAACAAATTTGTTCATCTTCAGATTTTTTGCGATGCAAAAGTACGCAAAATAATCGCTATTTATCCTTATATATACATTCACAAGCGAAAAACGACTAAAGGAGATGCATATTTCTCGCTCTTTTTGTTTGGTGGCAAACGAATAAGTTTTTACTTTTGCTACCGTTCTTTTAAGAAAAGAACAAGACATACAGAAAAGCATTTTGCTTTATTTTCTTTCTAACTCAAAGTTTGGCGACTTTTTAGTATCCGAAAGAAATAAGTTGAGATGCTCACGTTGTTGGCGTGGGCTTAACTTTATTTCGTGGATACAGGTTACGCCAAACACCAGAGTTAGCGGGAAACAGTTAAGTTTCACGCTTTTTTTGTGTCCGTAATTTTTTGTTTAATTTTTTAAAAGTTGCACCCGACACATATTAGGGGAAAGTCATGAAGAAATTTTTTATTAATGTGTGTATGTTAAGTCTGTTTTTGTATAGTTGTGAAAACAACGAACCTCCTATAACAGGAGAGAAATATAATGGTTCTTATGAAAACACCTATTCAGAAACAGGCAATGTTATTTTAAAAAATATATCACCTATAAATTCATATAAAGTATCTTTTATTGATACAAAAAAAGAAGTAAAAGCCAATAGTAGCGAAACAATAACATCCGTACCTGCTGGCTACTATAGGTTTTTAATAGAGCAAACTAATGGCTATGTTAATGGATATGCTTCTATATACAATTTAGACGCACGAGTTACAGATGGGAACACACTAACAATTGTATTTCCAAGCACCGGAGATTTATTCTTAAGAAATAAATCTTCTGATCCATATATCGTTACTATTAACGATACCTATCAAGTCACAATTAATGGAGGGAAAACAAATAGTTATTTAGGGATGGACACTGGATATTATAAAATACATGTCAAACAGAAATCCGGATATTTATTATGGGCTACAGAAAAGACCTACACTGGCACTCTAAAAAAAGACGGTTCCTTAACTGTTTCATTTCCATAGATAAAGACTTATTATTATTATTAACCTTAAATCTTATGTTTAATTTTAAATTTTTAGTTTTATGAAAAAATTGGTGTATTTTGGTATTATTTTAGTATTACTAACAGGTTGCAAACTTAAAAAGACATTGGCTATTTATGAACGAGGAACACCCACAAACGAAAAAGTGATATTGATTCCAACAGGACAGCAAATTCCTGATAATTGTGTAATGGTTGGTACTTGTACTTATGGAGAATCGGGATTCACTCCAACAGAAATCTGTACCTATGAAGCAATAACTCGTACAGCAATGGATGATGCACGTAATATAGGAGCAACAATAGTATACGTGGCAAAAGTAAAAGAACCTGTAGCATTTTGGGGTTCAAGTTGTTATACAATAACAGTCCATTTCTATAAAAAGAGATAGTAAATCAACACAAAATAAAAAAGGAATCTCAAACTGAGGTTCCTTTTTTGATTATCAGTTATATCCGTATTAGATTCCTAACGATTGGCGTACGGCTTCTATTTTTTCTTGAGCAAAAGCCTCTGCACTTTCATAGTCGGCACGAGTATTCATTTTTGTTCTTACCTCAATATAGAACTTAATTTTTGGCTCTGTACCCGATGGGCGAACAGAGATTTTCGTACCATCTTCGGTAAAGAACTGTAATACGTTCGACGATTCAGGGAAATCAAGTTCCGATTTTACGCCTGTGAGCAAGTTGTTTTGTTGTAAGAATTGATAATCTTTTATCACAACTACAGGGCTACCTGCAATTTCTTTCGGTGGATTTATGCGGAACATTTTCATCATCTGTTGAATTTCGTCAGCACCTTCTTTACCTTTTTTCACAATAGAGATACCTTTTTCTTTACTAAAACCAAACTCCACATAAATATCTTGCAAAAGTTCGAATAGTGTCATTCCATTGTCTTTTGCCCAAGCAGTTAGTTCAGCCATCAAAGCACAAGAAGCTACGGCATCTTTATCACGGACAAAATCGGCAGGCATATAGCCATAACTTTCTTCGCCACCGCCTATAAACTTACGTTTACCTTCTTGTTCACGAATTACCGCTGCAATCCACTTGAAACCTGTATAGCAATCGAACATCTCGATATTATACTTATTGCAAACATCTTTTATCAACTCTGAAGTTACAATCGTTTTTACCATAAAATCGGTTTTGTTCAAAATGCCAAGCTCCATTCTACGACGCAAAATATAGTATGTAAACATCAAGTCTGTTTGATTTCCATTAACTAAAATCCACTCACCCTTGTCGTTTTTGATAGCAATTCCCATACGGTCGGCATCAGGATCTGAAGCCATAACAATATCAGCATCAACAGATTGTGCTTTTTTTATAGCCATATCCAACGCTGCAGGTTCTTCTGGATTCGGAGAAACTACTGTTGGAAAATCGCCACTAACAACACACTGTTCGTCAACCAAAATCACATTTTCAAAACCAATTTCTTGTAAACAACGAGGAATTAACTTAATACCCGTTCCATGAATAGGTGTGTAAACGATTTTTAGATCTTTATTACGTCGGATTGATTTAGGCGACAAAAAAATTGTTTTTACCTGCTCTAAATACACCTTATCAATCTCTTCACCAATAATTTGAATCAACGATTTATTACCTTCAAATTTTATATCATCAGGACCTTTTATTTTTGCAACTTCAGCAATAACATTCATATCGTGCGGAGCAATCATTTGAGCACCATCATTCCAATATGCTTTATATCCGTTATATTCTTTTGGGTTATGGCTTGCAGTTAGAATAATACCACTCTGGCAACCCAAATGACGAATAGCAAACGACATTTCTGGCGTTGGACGCAACGATTCAAACAAATAAACTTTTATCCCATTTGCAGAAAATATATCAGCAGAAATTTCGGCAAACAAACGGCTATTATTTCGACAATCGTGCCCTACCACTACGGAGATTTGCTCCAAATCGGCAAATTCCCTTTTTAAATAATTACTCAATCCTTGCGTTGCAGCACCTACAGTGTAAATATTCATTCTGTTTGAACCGACACCCATTATTCCACGCAAACCTCCAGTACCAAACTCTAAATCTTTATAAAAACTTTCAATCAATTCAGTTTTATCATAAGCCTCTAACATGCGTTTTACTTCGGCTTTTGTTTCGTCATTATAACTTCCATTAAGCCACGTTTGTGCTTTTGCAACAACATTTTCTAACAAATCTTTTGTATTACTCATATATAAATTACTTTTTGTTTTTAATATAAACCTCTAAAACCTTTCCTTTGTTCAACGATTTTAATGTAATATTTTCTATCGTTGCAGGAATCAAAACTGTTTCTCCCATTTTTATAGTCTCAACACCACCATTCCAATGCAATTCTAAATCACCTTCGACACCCATTAGAATTACAAACGAATCTAAAAGCGAATAGTTACGCTCCACAGTTCCATCTACCATCAAAACGTTAGTCGTAAAATGATCGCAATCAACTACATTCGAAGGCTCATTAGCTTTTAACTCGTATTTAATTTTTGCATCTTCAACGTACGAAAAATCGATAGCATCAACAGCTAAATCAGTATGTAATTCGCGAGGATTTCCATTCGAATCTATACGATTAAAATCGTATATACGATAAGTTATATCCGAAGTTTCTTGTATTTCGGCAATCAAGCAACCTTTTCCAATAGCATGAACTCTACCTGCTGGCATAAAAAACACATCACCTTTTTTCACTTCATAACTTCTCAAAAGCGATTCTATCGTATTGTCTTCAACGCTTCTCAAATAAGTTTCTTTGTCCATCTCCGAAACAAAACCCGAAATCAATTGAGCATCATAGTCTGCATCCAAGAGATACCACATTTCAGTTTTCCCTAACGAATTATGACGTTCTGCTGCCATCTCATCATCAGGATGAACTTGAATCGAAAGAGCATCATTTGCATCTATTACTTTTACCAATAGAGGGAACTGATTGCCATAACGAGCATAAACCTCTTCACCAACCAAATCACCCATATAAATTTCTAACAATTCCGATAAATTATTGCCTGCCAACGGACCACTAACAACTATTGATTCATTACCATCAACACCCGACAAATCCCAACTTTCACCAGCATTTGGCAAATTACCTAACTCACGATTAAATATATTTTTTAGCTTTTGACCTCCCCAAATTTTATCTTTTAGGATAGGTTTAAACTTCAATGGATAAAGCATAATTTTTATAATTTATTATTTGAGACAAAGATACAAATAAAGAAACGAAAGAGAATGATATTTGAGAAAATAATATCATTCATTTAGACATCATACAGATTGAAGTATATACCACACAGCCATCATATGACAAACACTACCCAAAAGAACAAAAATATGAAAAACAGCATGCATATATTTTATTTTATGAAAACTATAAAATAACACTCCTATAATATAAGCCACTCCTTCTCCTATGATCCAAAGAAAGACTCCTATACTTACCGTTTCCCAAAACTGCTTCATTGCGACAACTATAGTCAAACCCATAAGCACAAAACATAAAGTTTCTACATTGCTGTGCTTTTTCAAGCCTCTAAAACTTACAAATGTTCCAACCAACGCACACGACCAAGAAAAAATAAAAATTCCCCACCCCCAATAATCTACATTACGCATTGCTATTAACATAATAGGTGAATAACTTCCTGCGATATGCCAATATATGGCGGAATGATCCAATTTACGCAAACGATATTTCCAAACAGAATCAAAAGCACAAACATGATATGCTACAGATGCCACATAAGAACTTAGCATACCAAACAAATAAAGTCCAACGCTTGTCATACCCCAAAAGTCAAGATTTAAAGACAAAGACTTTTTTATAAACAAAGAAGCAACAATACATCCTCCTACAACTCCTATTGTATGAGATAAAACATTCAGCAATTCTTCTTTATTGGTGTACAATTTATCCATTTTTCTATAACCTAAACAAGGCAACAAAAATACTTAAAATATAAAAATCAATTTATACCTTGTTAATTTTTGTTGCCAACTATTTTTATTAACTTCGCAGAAATAATAATCAATATATGAATATCGTAGAACGTTTTTTAAAATACGTGTCTTTCACTACAACTTCTGATGAAAACACAGGTTTAACACCAAGTACTCCGGGGCAAATGATTTTTGCTCAATCGTTACAAAACGAATTAAAAAGCATTGGATTGTCTGATGTATCAATCGACGAAAATGGCTACGTAATGGCTACATTGCCAAGCAACACTAAAAAAACGCTACCTACCATAGGATTTATTGCTCACATGGACACTAGTCCAGAGATGACAGCTAAACATGTAGTTCCGAATATTATAAAAAACTATAATGGCAAAACAATAAATCTCAATAGTGAAGAAAACATAAAACTATCGCCAGATGAATTTCCTGAATTAAAAAATTACGTAGGACAAGATTTAATTGTAACTAACGGGAAAACGCTATTAGGTGCTGACGACAAAGCAGGTATTGCTGAAATTGTAACAGCTATGGAATACCTCATCAACCATCCTGAAATAAAACATGGCAATATAAAAATTGCTTTTACTCCTGATGAAGAAATTGGGCAAGGTGCTCAACATTTTAACGTAGAAAAATTTAATGCTGATTGGGCATATACCATAGATGGTGGAGAAATTGGAGAACTTGAATATGAAAACTTCAATGCTGCTTCTGCAAAAATCACATTTTTTGGAAGGAACGTTCATCCCGGATATGCAAAGCACAAAATGCTAAACTCAATACGTATTGGACAACAATTTGCATCAATGCTTCCACGCCATGAGACGCCTGAACATACAGAAAACTATGAAGGTTTTTATCATTTAATAAGTTTCGAAGGAAGTGTTGAAAAAACAACATTACTCTATATAATAAGAGACCACGATAAAAGTAAATTTGAAAGTCGAAAAAAAGAATTTCAACATTTAGTCAATAAAATTGCAGCCGAATTCGGGACAGAAAGTGTCAACCTCGAAATAAAAGACCAATATTACAATATGCGTGAAAAAATCGAGCCTTCTATGCACATCATCGATTTAGCATCAAAAGCAATGAGAGAAGTCGGTATTGAACCAAAAATTAAACCAATTAGAGGAGGAACTGATGGTGCTCAGCTTTCATTCAAAGGCTTGCCTTGTCCGAACATCTTCACAGGCGGACACAATTTCCACGGAAGATACGAATACATACCTATTCAATCAATGGAAAAAGCAATGCAAGTAATTATAAAAATTGCAACTTTGGTGCAATGATTCAAATTGATAACACTATTGTATCGCTCGACCTTCTTGAGCAATTCTTTTGTTGCGATTTAACAACATGCAAAGGCATTTGTTGTATCGAAGGTGATTCGGGTGCACCTATAGAGCAATCGGAAATAGCAGAAATAGAACGTATTTTACCAATAATTTGGGATAATTTATCTGATAAAGCAAAACAAGTTATTAACAAGCAAGGAATCTGTTATACCGACATAGAAGGTGACATTGTAACCTCAATCGTTGATGGGAAAGAATGCGTATTCTCTTACACAGAAAATGGAATCTGTAAATGTGTCATAGAAAAAGCATTTAAAGAAGGGAAAAGTAATTTTTATAAACCTATTTCATGCCATCTATATCCTATCAGGATAACAGAATATAAAACATTTACTGCTGTAAATTACCATAAATGGGATATTTGCAAATGTGCAAAACTCTACGGAGAAAAACACAAAGTACCAGCTTATGAATTCTTAAAAGATTCTTTAATTCGTCGATTTGGTAAAAATTGGTATGAACAATTAAAGCAGATTGCAGAACTTTATAATAAAGAGAAACAATCGAAATGACATACTTTGAAATCATTCTATTAGCAATAGCATTAGCAATGGACTGCTTTACAGTTTCAATTGCGATGTCGATACAGCACCCTATATCAAACTGGAAATTCATTCTACGTTCAGCACTATTTTTCGGTCTATTTCAAGGTCTTATGCCTTTAATAAGTTGGGCACTTGGTATAAGTTTTAAAACATATATTGAGAATTTTGACCATTGGATTGCATTTCTTTTACTTACTTATCTTGGCGGAAAAATGATATGGGAAAACAGAAAAGATACTCCAAAAACTATTAACTGCGATATCTTTAAATCATTGAAATATCTTGTTCTAATGTCTGTTACTGTAAGTATCGATGCTCTTTCTACAGGTATCATTTTCATTCCTTACGGACAACAAATATGGTTCGCCATTAGCATTATTGCCTTGGTTAGTTTCCTTTTTTCATTATTAGGAATTTTTATTGGGAATTTCTATGGAAAAAGATTTCGCCTTAAAGTAGAATTTATCGGGGGAATTATTCTCATTGCTATTGGCATAAAAATCCTGATTGAACACCTATTTTGTTCATAAGAAAAACTAAGCAAACTCACTTAAATCAAGCCAACGCAAAGTTTTCTCATCTATCAGTTTAACCAACTCACCAAATCTTCTTGACTTTTCAACTAAATCTGCTTCTGAAAACTTTCCTTGAGAAAGTTCCTGCTCTATCAACGATTTTTCTTGTTCTAACATTTCTATCTCATTCTCCAGCATTTCAAATTCTTGTCTTTCTTTAAAAGTCAATTTCTTTTTAACTGCTGGCCTTGTAGGATTTTTCTCTTTCTTCGGAATGCTAACAACTTTTGATTCTTCTTGATTCTGTAAACTTTTCCATTGGCGATAATCAGAATAATTTCCCGGAAAATCTTTAATCACAGCATTTCCTTCAAACACCAATAAATGATCGACTATTTTATCCATAAAAAAACGATCATGACTAACAACAATCAAGCATCCTTTAAATTGCTGAAGATATTCCTCTAAAATATTCAACGTTGAAATATCTAAGTCATTGGTAGGCTCATCAAGTACTAAAAAATTTGGATTCTGCATCAAAACTGTACACAAATACAATCGTCTCAATTCTCCTCCACTCAATTTTGCTACATAATTGTACTGTTGTTCAGGTTCAAACATAAAATGTGTAAGGAATTGAGATGCAGTAACTTTCTTCCCTCCTCCAAAATCAACAACTTCTGCAATCTCACGCACCACATCTATCACTTTTTTTTCTTTATCAAAGCACAACCCACTTTGGCTATAATAGCCAAAACGTACAGACTCTCCAATATCAAAACGTCCACTATCGACTGGGACTTCCCCTAAAAGCATTTTCAAAAAAGTGGATTTCCCCGTTCCATTCTCACCGATTATTCCCATTTTCTCGTAACGAGAAAAATTATAATAGAAATTATCTAATATCTTTAGTTTGCCAAAACTTTTACTAACATACTGAACTTCAAATATTTTTGAACCAATATAAATAGATATAGCATCTAACTTCATTCGCTGATCCTCACACCTCAGTTTTGTTTTCATTTCTAATTCTTCAAAAGCATCAATACGGGATTGTGCTTTTGTAGCACGTGCTTGTGGTTGCCGCCTCATCCACTCCAATTCTTTTTTATATAAAGAATTTAGTCGTTTTTGTTCTGCATTAAAATTTACTATTTGCTCTTCTTTTTTGCATAGATAATAACTATAATTGCCACGAAAGTGATATAAAGTTCTATTATCAATCTCAATAATATCACTACACACTCTATTCAAAAAATAGCGATCATGAGTAACAATAAGTAGTGTCATTTTTGATTTTAGTAGAAATTCTTCGAGCCACTCTACCATTGACAAATCTAAATGATTGGTAGGTTCATCTAAAATCAACAAATCAGGCTCTTTTATTAACGCATTAGCTAAAGCTAAACGTTTTTGCTGACCACCAGAGAGTTGATATATTGGCTTTTCTAAGTCAAAGATTCCTAATTTTCCTAAAATCTGCTTTATACGATTTTCATAGTTCCATGCGTTTAAAGCATCCATTTTGGCTAAAAGAAATTCAAAATCTTCAGCATATTCTAAAAAAACATCGGGATTTTTTTCTTGTATTTGAATAAAATGTTCATACTTCGCAATCGTATGGACCATTTCACTATCAGATGAGAAACATGCATCAAGAACAGTTGTACCATCTAATCTCGGCACTTGTTCTAAAAATGCGACTCGTATACCATTTTTAAAAACAATTGTACCAGAATCAGCAATATCTTTTCCTGAAAGAAGATTAAGTAAAGAAGTTTTTCCTTTTCCATTTCGAGCAACCAAAGCGACACGTTGTCCTTCGTGTAACCCAAACGAAATATTTTCAAACAAAACCTTATCACCAAACGATTTTGTCAAATTTGCAACTTGTAAATAACTAACCATAAACACAAAAAAGGTTGAACCATAGTTCAACCTTTTTATCTATAAAATTCTATCAATCTTATTTAACATCTCTAACCAAACGGAATCCACAACGAATACCACGAACACCACCATAGCAAAGAATACTATCCAATGCTGCGACTTCACATTTAGCAGGTACACTTTTGCATGTTCCACCTTTCGTGTACACATAATCAGTATTAATAGCTATATCAGATGTCATCTCCGACACATTTCCACTCATATCATAAATACCCAATGCATTTGGCTTTTTAGTTCCTACAGGATGAGTTTGAGCTTCATTATGCACATCTTGGCTATTATTTTTATACCATGCATACGCATCTAAACTATCAGAAGTTCCTGCATATTTATGAAACTGACGATTTGCAGCATTAGCAGCAGTTTCCCATTCTTGACAAGTTGGCAAACGATAACCTGCATTTGTTTTTTCATTCAACTTTTCAATAAACTCTAAAACTTCCTCATAAGAAACATTTTCAACAGGATAATCATCTCCACTTAAATTGCCAGCAGGCTTTGTGCCCATTACAGCACGCCATTCTTTTTGTGAAACTTCATATTTTCCTATAAAAAAAGCATCACCCTTACCTGGTGCAACTTTAACCATTTTTATTTTCACCTTACTACCAATTGGCTGATAATCACAAGAAACAGCCAAAAATGCAACAAAAACAACCGTTAAAATAAAACTAATTTTTCTCATTTTTATTCTTTATTTTTTTTGATTATTCGTACTTTTGCTTTAACAATAACTCTGCAAAGATAGTTATCTTTTTTAAATACAAATTACTTTTTTATTTTTTTTACAAAAAACGATGAATATTCTTGAAAATGATAAAATCAAATTAAGAGCACCAGAACCAGAAGATATAGATACAATTTACAATTTAGAGAATAATTCTAATTTTTGGGATATTGCCGACTGCAACGAGCCACTATCTAAATACTTGATTAAAAACTATATAGCATACGCAAACAAAACTATCTATGAAAAAAAGCAACAGCGTTTGATGATTGATCTAAAAGCTGAAGGGAAGACAGTAGGTTGTATTGATTTATATAATTTTGAACCCATACATCAAAGAGCTGGTGTCGGTATTTTTATTGACGAAACATATCAAAAAAAAGGTATCGCTTTTTCCGCATTAACAATTTTAAAAAATTACGCAAAAAATTATCTTCACTTGCACCAATTATATAGCTATATTCCTATTGACAATGAAGCTTGCATTCAACTTTTCAGAAAAGCTAATTTTAAAGAAATAGGCATTTTAAAAGAGTGGATAAAAACTTACGGAACTCAATACAAAGATGTTTTTATTCTCACAATTTTATTATAAGTTTTTTATTCAAAAGCACCCATTTTTAATATCTGAACTTCTTTTTCCGTTAAGAAACGCCATTTGCCTCGCGGTAAATTCTTTTTCGTTAAACCTGCAAAAACAGAACGGTCTAGTTGCTTAACAGTATAACCAATATATTCAAACATTCTACGAACTATACGATTTCGTCCAGAATGAATTTCTACTCCAACTTGGCAATGATCATCATTAATATATGAAATTTCATCTACACGAATTTCACCATCATCTAACATAATTCCCCTACACAATTTCTGCATATCATTCTCTGTAATTGGTTTATCCAAAGTAACTTGATATACTTTTTTCTTATTGAATTTAGGATGTGTAAGCACAGTTGCCAAATCGCCATCATTTGTCAACAACAAAACTCCTGTAGTATTTCTGTCTAAACGACCTACAGGATAAATACGTTCTGCACATGCACTTTTCACAATATCCATAACCGTAAAACGAGCATGAGGATCATCAGTTGTAGTTACACAATTTTTAGGTTTATTCAGTAATAAATAAACTTTTTTTTCTGAACGCAATAATTGATCGTGAAACAACACCCTATCTTTTAGTGGGAAGATTTTTGTTCCTAACTCTGTTACCACTTCACCATTAACAGTAACCACACCTGCTAAAATATATTCATCAGCTTCACGACGCGAACAGACACCTGAATTTGCTATAAACCGATTCAAACGTATTGGAGCATTCATATCAACAAAACGTTTTTTATGCTCCAATTGCTTCTTTTTTGAATATACATTCGACGAAAATTCATTTCGTCTCGTGGATTCATTTTCTGTAAAACAAGGACGTTTAGAGAAGTGCTTTTTCTCTTGATATTCAGATGATTTTTCTGTATAAAAACATGATGATTTACTATACACTCTTTTATCTTGTTGCTCGTTTCTTTTTCGAAAAACACCTTTTTGTGCTTTCGATTTTCTTTCTATTGGCATAAATCTATTTTTTTGCAAAAATAATGCTATTTTATGAATCTATCCAATAACAATTACAAATCAGTATATTTTCTGTATTTCCGAATTCTTATAATAATGAGCCAATATCTGACGATAATCATACCCTTTCTTGCTCATCACTGCTGCACCTATTTGGCAAAGTCCAACGCCATGTCCCCACCCTGCACCATAAAAGATAAAATTAGAGTCATTCTTTTCGACCACAAAAGCAGAACTATACAAATGAGACTCCGACAGCCATTTTCTGATTTCAAGCTCCTTCCCAACAACAATGGTAATTTTCGTTCCGACAATTTTTAAATAAGATATTCTTCCCGAAACGCCTCTTTTTAGTGGAATAATATCCAATATCTCTCCAAAATCATACCCTGAACGTCGCTTTAAAATATCAGCAAGTTGTCGTTCTGTATAAACAAGTCTCCAACGAAAAAAATCAACCGTAGACTGATCAAAACTATTCAAAACTTGTTGTAATATCTCTTTATCTGAAACATTACAAAAAGATGATGGTGAAGACATTATCCATTTTTTCGCATCACTTTCTTTCGTCAAATCCAAATCCAACATTTCCGAAACAGTATCAGGAACTTGATCCAAATATTCAAAATGTTTATCTCCCCAACACGTATCAAAAGTTTCCGTTGCACCTCCACACGATTTTGAGAAACGAGCATCACAGATTGTACCATTACAAACCAACACCTCTCCTTTTGTTGCCTCAACTGCTTCTTTCGCAAATGCTGTAGTTATTTTCGTAACACCTTGATAACGTTGGCAATGATCATCGGCACACACATCATAATTCGTATGTTTATCACGTTCATACCAACGATTAACAAAAATTTCAGAATCAGTTATATTCAACAAATTTTTCTTATTATAACTCGTTTTATTCTCCTCAAACTGACATAACAACCAACTTCTTGATATAACGGCATGAGCTTTCAATAACTCTAAATAGGAAGTTGCACTCATCTCCGAAGAAATTACACTAACCAAATAGTCCTCTACTGACAAAATATTTATTGCCATTATAACACCATTCTCAACAATCAATTTCAAGGTTCCACGAAAACGTTGTCTTTCCGTCTGTTGCCAGTGAAAATCAATTCCAATTACAACATTGTCTAATTCAAAAAAAGACTCCTCGTAGTTAATAGGTTCTAATATTATTTCATCATAATAACACTCCAAAAACTCAATCTTATCGTCTTTTACAAAAACTTCATACGCTCCATTACAAATATGATTTTCAAATCGATAATCACCTTTCAATAAAAAAGAGAGATTTGCAGAAGAAACGATGCCTACTGAAATTTGCTGTGGAATACGATTCATAAACTCACTTGTTGGTAAATATCAATAATATCTGTAAGATTTATACGCAAAAAATGTTCTTCTTTCGGCACAACAAAAACCCCACTCATTTCGGCTGTTCCCGGACTAATCATCAATGCATTAGGCTCTGGTGCATCATATTGCCAAGGTCGAGATTTTTTTCTCGGAAAAACAAATATTTGCCAAATATCTTCAGAAAACGAACACAATATATTCAACATCGGTTGTTGTGTACCAAATAACTGATTTTTTAAATAATCAAACTGCAGACAAGCCGTTTTCATATCAGATGTTTCTATACAATAAATAGAACGAAAAACGTTATTTATTTTGTATATCACACCATTTTTTTGATTCAGAAAGACAGTTTTATCTAAATCAGCGTAACTTGTCAATAATGGAAAAGATTTTTTTTCTGCAGCTTGAAAGTGCAAATGATCTGGTGCAGAAGCACCACAATTTATTCCATTAAAAAAAATTGCAAATTTCGGTAATTGTTTTGCAAACAATAGATATTCTAAAAAATGTTCATTTATATCTTGAAATATATGCTCACGATGAGCTATTACCAAATGATTCGGAAAAATTGGATAAGGATTGACTTGAATAACATAATTTCCAAAAACAATAGCAAGTTCTTCATCGGGTTGATTTTCTAAACACAAAAAACATTTTCGTTTAGCAATACTTTCTGCATCAATTTTTGCACCTGTAGAAGCAATTCTCGTCGGATTATACTGCAATATAATTTCTGTTTTTGGCAACAAAAATGTCCGAGTTTGTATTTGACTTAAATTATCATAATTATCTCTCACAAGCTTCCACACCGAAAGTTGCTTTTCGATAAAAGAATATATTTCTGTTTGTAAATCCATATTCAACTACAAATGTACGACATAAAGTTATTTTTTTGGCCCCTAAAGTTTAATTTTCAATTAAATGATTAAATTTGTAACTTTATTTATTTCTATGAAAAGAAACGAATGGACTGAGGTAATTAAGCCACACAAAAGTCTACTTAGCATTGACTTTAAAGAAATTTGGCGTTATCGAGATTTATGGACAATGTTCGTAAAACGTGATATCATTACTCAATACAAACAAACAATTCTTGGTCCCTTATGGTTCTTCATTCAACCAATAATGACTACTATAATGTACATGGTTGTTTTTGGTGGCATTGCAGGAATCCCAACCGATGGCATCCCCCAACCTCTATTTTATCTTTCAGGTATATGCCTTTGGCAATATTTTGCAGATTGCTTAAACAAAACCTCAAATACATTTCTTACTAATGCGGGTATCTTTGGAAAAGTTTATTTTCCTCGTTTAATAGTGCCACTATCAACCGTAACATCATCATTAGTACGTCTTGGTATTCAGTCACTTTTATTTATTATGGTTTATTTATATTACACTATTTTTACCAATATCAACATCACACCAAATATTTACATTCTATTCTTCCCTTTGTTGGTTTTAATGTTAGCAGGACTTTCGTTGGGATTTGGCATCCTTTTTTCCTCGATGACAACAAAATACCGCGACTTAACATTACTATTATCTTTTTTTGTGCAACTATGGATGTATGCCACCCCTATAATTTATCCGCTTAATACAATTACTAATGATAAAATTCGTTTTATAATGACCCTAAATCCATTAACATCTATCATAGAGACTTTTAAATTTGGAACACTTGGTGCAGGGACATTTAGTTGGTGGAGTTTAAGTTATAGCTTTGGATTTATGATAGCCTTATTAACTATTGGTATCATTATTTTTAATCGAGTACAACGCAGTTTTATGGATACTGTATAATTTTAATACGAATAAAGATGAAAACACTTTTTTATAAAATAATCCTTTTTATTCTTTTAACATTTTCGACCCAAGTCTTTGGTCAAGAACAATTTTATCCAAAAACCACAGAAAATGGTAAAGAATTTTACCTTTACCAAGTTTCACAGGGGGAAGGCTTGTTTTCCATCAGTAAAAAATTTGGTGTTACACAAAATGAACTTCACCAATATAATCCTGAAATAGCACAAGGGTTAAAATTTGGAGTTACATTAAAAATACCCGTAAAAAAACAAGTTTTCTTGCCTAAACAATACAATAACACAACAACTGAAAATAACTACAAAATTCACATAGTAGAAAAATCACAGACACTATATTCTATTTCAAAGATTTACAATGTTAGTATAGAAAGTATTCTCGCAATAAATCCAACCTCAAAAAATGGGCTAAAAGTAGGAGAAGAACTAAAAATCCCTATAACCATTAACAATAATTCAAACAGAGAGCCTATTACAGAGATCGTATCTGATACATCTGTATTCATACCACACAAAGTAAAAAAGAAAGAAACTTTATACTCTATTAGTAAAAAATATGGAGTGGACATAAATTCCATTTTAGAATCAAACGACATAAAAGGGACTCTTAAAAAAGGGGATATTTTACGTATTCCCAAACAAAGGAAAAGCGAGGAATCACCTTCAAACAATGATAGTACAAATACTATTAAACTGACAAATCCGATAATTCAAAATTTTGGGAAAGACACATTATCAGACGCTCTACGAATTGCTATACTTTTACCTTTTAAATTAGAAATGGTAGGTGCAGACAAAAATGCAGATAAATTTATTGATTTTTATAGAGGTATTCTTCTTGCTGTTGATAAAGTTAAAAAACAAGGAATATCTTCCTTATTATATGTATACGACACAGGAACTTCTGAAGAAAAAATAGACTCTTTATTAAAAAAAGAAGAACTCAAAAATGTAAATTTAATTATAGGACCAGCCTACACAAATCAGATTCAAAAAGTCACTAATTTTGCAAAATTAAATCAGATTTATGTTGTTATACCTTTTTCTCAAAAAGTGAAAGACATTGAAACGAATCCATATATCATACAATTTAATTCTCCTCAAAAAACCCAAATAACTATTTCTAAATACAAACTTTTAGAAAAAATCAAAAACAAACCTATCGCATTAGCATATTTTGACAACAATCAAGATGAAGGAGATGCATTTGCAAACGCTTTATTAGCAGAATGTTTGGTAAATAAAAAACCTCATTCACGACATTTCATAACAGAACAAAATGCAGATTCGATTTGCCAATTAGCGATTAACAAAAACGCAGTTTTACTTTTAGCATCTTCAACTCAAGAACGTGTTAAACCTATTCTACGCATTATTAATAGATATCGTTTAGGAACAAATTTAGAACTTATTGGTTTTGACAATTGGGGATTAAATCTTTTAAACGAAAGCAAACCTATTTATTTCTCATCGTTATTTACCCCTAATTCTATTTTTTCAAAAAAATATAAAGAAGAATATGAGAGATATTTTGGTATTGCAAATAATGCTTATCCAAATTTTGATCAGTTAGGCTATGACTTGATGTGTAATATGATTGAGGCATTACAGAATAGCAAAAACGAGGACGAATTACAATTTCCAACTCTAAACAACGTACAATCCGATATGGATTTCAAAAAAACAACCGCTGATGGAGGATGGATTAATGAACATATTTATTTAATTCATCTTGAATAACAATGCGACACAAACTTTTTACTCTTTTATTTATATTATTTTGCACCACTGCCTCTGCCTATACTCCAGAAATAACTTTTGGCACACGGCAAGGCGTAACATTTAGTACTGTATGGTTCGCACCAGCAGTAAACCAAACCATGCGATTAGGATATATGGGAGGATTCACTTCCCGATTTATTTTAGAGAAATATTTCGGATTGCAAATTGAACTCAATTATATGCAACGAGGTTGGACAGCGAAAGCTCGCCCTAACGACTCACCTGAATTTAAATATGACAGAGAATTTCACTATTTGGAATTACCATTTATGACACATATCTTTTTTGGCAAAAAAAGTTTTCGATGGTTTTTCAATTTAGGGCTAAATTTAAGTTATCTAATTGATGAAAATACAACAGCCAAACTACTCGATTCGGAGAAAAGAGCAGAGCATACTCAAGTTGTTTCAAACAAGTTCGATTATGGGATTTGTGGAGGAACAGGATTTGAATTTCATACAAGAGCTGGAATTTATCAAATAGAAGGACGATATAATTTTGGATTAGGAGATGTTTTCCCGAGTAAAATCACTAACGATTTTGGTCGCTCAAGCAACCAAGTGATAACTGTCAATCTTGGCATCTTATTCGACATAAATAAAGAAAAATATAAAAAGAGATGAAGCAATATTTAGAACTTTTACAACACGTTTTAGACAACGGAACTACAAAAGAAGACCGTACAGGCACAGGTACAAGAAGTATATTTGGTTACCAAATGCGATTTGATTTATCAAAAGGCTTCCCACTTTTAACGACTAAAAAATTACATTTAAAGTCTATCATTTATGAACTATTATGGTTTTTAAAAGGTGACACAAACGTAAAATATTTACAAGATAATGGTGTTCGAATTTGGAATGAATGGGCAGATGAGAACGGAGAATTAGGACCTGTCTATGGACATCAATGGCGTTCTTGGCCTGATTATAAAGGAGGAACTATCGATCAAATTACAAACCTAATCAATCAAATAAAAAACAATCCCGATTCACGCAGATTGATTGTTAGTGCATGGAATGTTGCAGAAGTTGATAACATGGCGTTGCCTCCTTGTCATACATTATTCCAATTTTATGTTGTAAACAAAAAGTTATCATTGCAACTTTATCAACGTTCAGCAGATATATTTTTAGGTGTTCCTTTCAACATAGCATCTTATGCTCTATTGCTTATGATGGTAGCACAAGTTACGGGTTTAGAGGTTGGTGAATTTGTTCACACTTTTGGCGATGCTCATATTTATAGTAATCATTTGGAACAAGTCAAAGAACAACTTACAAGAGCCCCTCGCTCTTTGCCAACAATGAAAATAAATACCAATGTGAGAAGCATCTTTGATTTCAAATTTGAAGATTTTCAATTGGAAAATTACAATCCACACCCACATATAAAAGGAGTTGTAGCAGTATAAATAATATTGTGATAGAAAATACTATTGAAAAAATTGGGAACAAAGATGTAGCTTGGAGTATAATAGCAAACATCTTACGTATAGGATATGGAATATTATTATTCCCTCTTATATTACAAAAACTACCAAGCGAAGACGTAGCTTTTTGGACAATATTTTCAAGTATTACAGCTCTTATTTATTTGTTCGACTTTGGATTCTCTACTGCATTTTCTCGAAATGTTTCTTTTGTTTTTTCTGGAATCCAACAATTAAAAGAAGAAGGTTTTCACAATTCAGCAAAAGCAGGGGAAAAAATAAATTATTCGTTATTAAAAGGTGTTATTCACTCAATGAAATATTTCTATCAACGAATAGCTCTTATTGTATTAATAGGTCTACTAACAATTGGGACATTCTACATTTTCACCCTACTTAAAACATATTCAGGCAACAAAATAGAAATTTATATTGCATGGTTTTTACTTTGTTTTATTTGTACTTTTAATATTTATACGCTTTACTACGAAGCTTTATTACAAGGGAAAGGATACATCAAAGCATCTAAACAATATGCAATTATTGGCAGTTTTCTTAACTTACTAATTGCTGTAATTTTCATACTTCTTGGATATGGGATTATTGCTATTGTTTTTGCACAAGTTTGTTCCATAGTCATAATCCGAGCACTATCTAAACATAAATTTTTTACTAAAGAGATCCAACTACATTTATCAGAAGTTGAAGCGACAAAAAAAGAAGAAACCTTAAAAAAAATCGCACCAAATGCCATTAAGATTGGTCTCACAAGCATTGGTGGATATGCCATCTTAAAATCGGCACTTTTTATTGGTTCTGTATTTTTACCATTAAGCGAAATCGCATCTTATGGGATAACAATGCAAATAATTGCTATTGTTGACTCTATTGCAAAAAGTTATTACCAATCTTTCACCCCACAAATTTGCCAATTACGAGTAAACAAAAAACATAATGAAACAAAAAAATTATACATCAGAAGTTCCGTATTTTGTTTTTTTACATTTTTAATCATTGCTATCTGTACCATTTACGGAGGTGAATGGACATTGAGTATTATCAAAAGTAGCACAGAATTATTGCCAACAAGGATACTCATCTTTGCATTTCTGTTTGCTTGGCTCGAAGCTAATCATTCTATTGCAGGAGGATTTCTTCTTGCCAACAACGAAGTACCTTATTTTAAGGCCTCTCTTTTATCAGGAATATCTACTATTACTCTACTTTTAATTCTATTCTATACACTTCCCGACTTTGGTATTTGGATAATGATACTTGTTCCTGGAATAGTACAACTTTGCTATCAGAATTGGCGTTGGCCTTATGTTTTATTAAAAAGTTTAAGATAATCACTATGAACACAAAGCCTAAAATAAGCATCATACTTCCTATTTTCAATGCAAAAAAACATATCGAAAAATGTATAGAAACATTATTAAATCAAACATTAAAAGAAATTGAAATCATAGCGATATTAGACTGTCCAACAGACGGAACAGAACAAATTATTTTTAATTATGCAGAAAAAGACAAACGTATCAGAGTCATTCAAAATACTCAAAATGTACATATAGGTGAATGTAGAAATATCGGCATCAGAGAAGCTCGAGGTGAGTATATTGGATTTTCTGATCACGATGACTTTAGAGAATTAACCATGTACGAAACGCTATACAATACAGCAAAAAATAATCTATCGGACATTGTATTTTCCCCTTGCCAACATATAAATTCTGAAAACAACATTGCAAATCAGCATAAATCTTTCAATTTTTCAAGCTACAATAGTTTACAAGACTATTGTTTGTATGACCTAATTGGCAATGGGAATAACGAAAGAAAAGAATCTCTATTTATCAATATTCAAGGTTGCATCTATCGAAACGAAATGATTAAACAACACAATATTAAATTCGTAGATACAAAAAAAATCACTCCGGAAGACGTTCTTTTTCAGATAGATACATTCTCAACAACCAGCAAAATAAATGTCATCAACAACGCTTTTTATTATCACGTTTCACATTCTTCTAACGAGGGTTCAAAAAGCAGTTACAAAGACATACAAAAACGTTGTTTAGGATTAACGTATATCTATAACAATCTAAAAAACAGTTCATTAAAGGACTCTTTTTACATCAACGTACAAAAACAGTTTTTAGATTTTTTAGCACAAACATTAGTTCCCTTCCCTAACATTTTCAAATTCTTCAATTATAAGAAAATACTAAAAGGATTTCATTTTTGTACTCCTGCTTTTGAAAAGAAGCGACTGATTTATGAAAAAAAAGGACTAAAACTTTTATTTAGAAACTTCCTCTATTTAAGTCTTCGATAACGTGGTGATATATTTTAGATAATTGTTTTCCAACACAAGAGAATCGGAATTGTTCTGCTGATTGACTAATCTCATATCTATTAAAACGAAATTGATTTTCGAGTATCCAGTTCATTTTTTCCGTTAAGGAATCCTCATCAGCAAAAGGAACAATAATGCCACTCTTATCCGTAATAATTTCAGAAGCAATACCACAAGGTGTAGAAATCACAGGAATTCCACTTGCCAAGCTTTCCATTAAAACAACTCCTGAAGTTTCATAATTCGAGAATAAAACAAAAGCATCGCTTTTGCACATCCATTTTGCAACATCGATAGGTGTTAGTTCCCCAAGAAAAAATATAGGAACATTTTGCGACTCTGCAAACGTTTTTATTGCTACAAAATCTACGCCTACACCTGCTATAACAAGCTCTATATCTTGCCGTTGCTGATATAATTTTACAAACGCACGAATAATTCCCTTTACATTTTTTGCCTTTTCATCAAAACAAGAGACATGCAGAAATCTTTTTACAGATCGGTTTTCTCTATAAGTTTGTTGCCAGAAGAAATCTTCAATAGTATTATGAACTATCTGACAATTTTTATTCTTTAGTTCAAACTTATCCAATGCTCTTTTCAGTAAATTCGAGACAGGCATAAAAAATACTGACTTTCTTACAATAAACTTTGTTAAATATTTATGTAAAAACGAAGTTGTTGAAAAATGCCCATGTTCAAAATAACGTGACCAATGTTCAGAAATAACATAAGGTGTACGATTGAACAATTTTACTAAATAAGCAAAAAATCCAACTCTTGTCAAAACATTGACATGAAGAAGTTGAGGGATAAATCCATTTCTTTTTATCTGTCGATATCCCTGAAACAATGCGTTAAAATAACGTAAAGCTCTTAAGATTCGGAACTTCGAAAATGGATAATAAACAATCGTTTCCTGCAATGCATCATTATTCAATATTTCTATTTCAGCCCTTTTTACAGAAGGATCTTCTTTTACAAACAAAACCTGCACTTCATTGTAGAGAGTAGCTGCTAAAGCATGTTTTTTTACAAACAAACCCTCCATTGCATCTAAACGATTCGGATACCATCGAGAAACAAACAGAACTTTTATTTTTCTATTTTTTAAAAGCATTCAACTTTAAAAGAGATACTAAAAATCCTTTTTCAACACGATAATAATCTACTTTTTCGGCACCAAAACTTCTATAAAATCGTGCAATTCCATCAACTTTTGAACCTTCAAAATCAAGCAAAAGTTTGTTTCCTGCATATTTTTTTATAAGATAATTAACCAAATGATACATTGCAAAATTGACCTTTCCTCGATCTGTTGAAGCTGCAATATGATAGATTATTCTATACGAAGACTTTAAAAGAAAACAAGCCGCAAGCAATTCTCCATCAATGGTAATAATACCAACAATTTGTCCAATATCATTTTTTATTGCGTCATTAATTATTTTTTCTGCTACAAGTCGAAATTTTGGTCTCCAAAAAGACTGTTTTTCACATAAATCCAAAAAATCAGTAACTAAAACTTGCTCGTTAATCGTAAATTCTAGTTCTATTTTCTTTTTTAAATTTCGCTTTGTATTAGTAGAAAATTTTTCAAATAACGTTTCATAATCATCAAAAAGATTCAACACGTGATTCGGACACACAATTCCTCGCTCAAAATAATTTCTCTCATTTAGATTAATTAAAATATTTCTACAAGGAATAGCTTTTATGAACAAATTCACAATATCCAAAGTCACTTCTTTTTCCGAAAAAATGCCTAACTGTTGTGTAAAAAACGGTTGAGCAATATACCTTAATCCCCATTTTCTCTTTATAGGCAAAGGCATAACATAATCGTAATCGCCCCAAACAAGAGCACTCCAACAAGGCGATACTGTATCTAAAAACCATGAATAAGCATACGGCATCTCATTTTTCGACTTTGCAATACACTTATCCCAAGCTATGCGATCAATATCCTTATTTTCTAGTAATTGTATCATTATTTATATAACGCAAATTACTCTATTTTATTGTTAAACAACAAGAAAAAACTCCACAACTTATAACGTTATGGAGCTTTTCCCTTTTTATTGTTTAACCTTAATTTTATTCAACAGCAGCTTGTGCAGCAGCCAAACGTGCGATAGGCACACGGAATGGAGAGCAAGAGACATAGTTCAAGCCAACTTTGTGGCAGAACTTCACTGATGAAGGTTCACCTCCATGTTCTCCACAAATACCGCATTTCAATTCTGGACGTACTGAACGACCTTTGTCTACTGCCATCTCTACCAACTGACCTACACCGTTTTGGTCAAGCACTTGGAATGGGTCAACTTTCAAGATTTTCTTTTCAAGATATACAGGCAAGAAGCTAGCAATATCGTCACGAGAATATCCAAATGTCATTTGAGTCAAGTCGTTTGTACCGAATGAGAAGTATTCTGCACGACTAGCAATACGATCTGCAGTAAGAGCAGCACGTGGAATTTCAATCATTGTACCCACTTTGAATTCTACTTCTACACCTTCTTCAGCGAAGAGAGCAGCAGCAGTTTCGCGAATAACTTTTTCTTGAGCTTCAAATTCGTACAAAATACCTGTCAAAGGCACCATGATTTCTGGATGAGGATCGCCACCTTCCTTCTTCAACTGGATAGCAGCACCCAAGATAGCGCGTGTCTGCATTTCAGTGATTTCTGGATAAGTGTTACCCAAACGGCAACCACGATGACCAAGCATTGGGTTTGCTTCGCAAAGGCTATCAACACGTTGACGGATGTATTCAACTGTTACACCCATTGCTTTTGCCATTTCTTCTTGACCTTTCAAATCATGTGGTACGAATTCATGCAAAGGAGGATCGAGCAAACGAACGTTTACTGGGCATCCGTCCATAGCTTTGAAAATGCCATAGAAGTCAGCTTTTTGGTATGGTAACAATTTTGCCAATGCTTTTTTGCGTCCTTCTGCATCTTGCGAAAGAATCATTTCGCGCATAGCAACGATTTTTTCTGCTTCGAAGAACATGTGTTCTGTACGGCAAAGACCAATACCTACAGCACCGAAGTCGCGAGCAACCTTAGCATCGTGTGGAGTATCAGCGTTGGTACGAACCACCAATTTGGTATATTTTTCGCAAAGTGCCATCAAGTCAGCAAAGTCACCCGACACTTCTGCAGCTTTTGTTTCAACTTGTCCATTGTAGATTTCGCCAGTTGTACCGTTCAACGAAATGAAGTCACCTTCTTTCAAGAACACACCATCAACCTCTACTGTACGAGCTTTGTAATCGATGTTCAAAGCACCTGCACCTGATACGCAGCATTTACCCATACCACGGGCAACTACAGCAGCGTGCGAAGTCATACCACCACGAGCAGTAAGGATACCTTCAGCAACAGCCATACCTGCCAAGTCTTCAGGCGAAGTTTCTATACGAACCATAATCACTTTTTTACCATCTTCTGCCCATTTTGCAGCATCGTCGGCAAAGAAAACGATTTGACCACAAGCAGCACCTGGCGATGCAGGAAGACCACGAGTCAATACTTTGGCCGAAGCCAATGCTTTTTTATCGAACACTGGGTGAAGAAGTTCGTCAAGTTTGTTTGGTTCACAACGTTGCAATGCTGTTTTTTCGTCAATCATACCTTGACGAAGGAGATCCATAGCGATTTTCACCATAGCAGCTCCAGTACGTTTTCCGTTACGAGTTTGCAAGAACCAAAGTTTACCTTCTTGTACGGTAAATTCCATATCTTGCATATCACGATAGTGATTTTCAAGTTTTGTTTGAAGAGCATCAAGTTCTGCATAAATTTCAGGCATTGCTTCTTCCATTGAAGGATATTTAGCCAAACGTTCTTCTTCTGAAATTCCAGCACGCTCTGCCCAACGTTGCGAACCGATTTTAGTGATTTGTTGAGGAGTACGAATACCAGCCACAACGTCTTCACCTTGAGCATTGATCAAATATTCACCATTGAACAAGTCTTCGCCGTTACCAGCATCGCGAGAGAAGCAAACGCCAGTTGCCGAAGTATCGCCCATGTTACCGAACACCATTGCTTGAACGTTAACAGCTGTACCCCATTCCGCTGGTATTCCTTCCATTTTTCTGTAAAGAATAGCACGTTCGTTCATCCAGCTATCAAATACAGCACAGATAGCGCCCCAAAGTTGTTCATAGGCACTTGTTGGGAAATCTTTTCCTGTTTGAGCTTTAACAGCTGCTTTGAACTTAGCAACCAACTCTTTCAAATCTTCAACTTCCAACTCGTTGTCGAGTTTTACACCTTTAGCTTCTTTTACTTCTTCGATGATAGCTTCAAATGGATCGATGTCTTCTTTGTTTACAGGCTTCATACCCAACACCACATCACCATACATTTGAACGAAACGACGGTAAGAGTCCCAAGCAAAGCGTGGACGACCAGTTTTGCGAATCAAACCTTCTACTACTTCATCATTCAAGCCAAGGTTCAAAATTGTATCCATCATACCTGGCATCGAAGCACGTGCACCCGAACGAACCGAAACCAACAATGGATTTTCTACATCGCCAAATTTAGAATTCATCAACTTTTCGATGTTAGCAACGGCTGCCATCACATCGTCTTTCAAAAGTTCTACAACTTTATCTTTTCCGACTTCGAAATACTCGGTACAAACATCTGTTGTAATTGTAAAACCTGGAGGAACTGGCACTCCGATAAGATTCATTTCGGCCAAGTTAGCTCCCTTACCACCAAGCAGATTTCTCATATCTGCCTTACCTTCGGCTTGTCCGTTGCCGAACGTGTAAACTCGTTTTTTGTTGTCCATAAATGTATTGTTAAATAATATTTTAATTTCCAATTAATAATTCTGCAAAATTATACATTTTCAGCAAAATACAAAAGATTTTATTTTGCAAAAACAAATACTATTAAATAATAAAAAAAGAGGTATAAAAAAGGAGTAAAAATTAATCTTTACTCCACTTTTACGAATGAATAACAATTGCCAAAATCGTCTTCGAAAACAAGCGTCTGAAGGTCGAGCTGGGTGAGGCGATAGGTTTTGGGAATCGTTCCGTTTAGCTCCATATTGTGCAGATGAGTAAATCGAGAATGATCCAATTGCCACTCGAAAATGGGAGCTTCTTCCTCAAGAATATCATCGGCACTATCCCACGTGCGACCAACACCATCGTAGTCGAAGCGATAGAACACCGACCCCGACTGCCAGAGTCCAATGAGCAAATCGGTATCATACTCCACATCTTCGAAAACTTCGGGTTCAAGCATTTCAGGGTCGTATACGTGCAACTGATAATTGTAGTACCAATATCCGCCAACGGCAAGAGCCACCACACCAAAAACAACAGAAACGGCAACAATGATTTTCTTTCTCATAACAGCGTCATTTTTTTCTCAGATTTATCACTTTGGGCGTTTTGCCTTTGAATTGCGGCATAGTCATTCCTATCGAAGCGTTGATGTAGGTAGGATCGCAAACGTAGTATTTTTTACCAGCAAAGGGAAAAACATCGCCTTTCAGCGTAACGTTGTCGCCTAAGCAAACGGCCGTAGCCACGTGTCCTTCGTACTGAAGTCCAATAACATCGGCTCCTGCATAAGTTTTCACGAGCCACGCAAAGAGTGCCGAGCGGTCTTCGCAATCGCTGTACGAATAGCCCAACACCTCTTCGGGGTAGAAATATTTTTCGTAACCAAACTGCTCTTCGTCAGTTTTGTAGGCAAAAGCTGTTTGCACAAAATTCAGCAAGATGGAAACAATTTGTTGCTTGCTATACTTCGACTTCAATGCGCCGAACTTTGCATTCAGCGTTTGCTGAGCTTCGAGCGAAATGGGAGAAACGAAATAGATGGGGAAAACCGTCATTGGCACATCGTTAAGAAAGGCAAGATGAGCCGTATTGTACGGAAGAGCGATTTCCGAATTGAGTTTTTTGATTTTCAGCGTGCGATGGCGGTTGCATTTGCCGATGTTGAGCGTACGGTCGAAGTCGAGACGCATTTGTTTCAGTACCGACTCCTGCTCGCAAAAATCGTACGAATAGATGCTCTCTTTGGCTGTGCCACCACCATAAACGGTGTAATACTTCACCGGTCGATTGTTTTCTTTGAACGTGAAATAGATGTACGAATAGACCTCTTTTTTGTTGTCAAGTGCCAACAGCAAAGTAAGTTTGCCCGACGACTGACCTCGTGCCAACTTCGCTTTGTAGCCGCCCTCGTTGCGAAGCATATAGAAGCAAAAAAGCACCCGATCGTTGACGTTACTCAATGCTGCCTCGGCTACCATTCGTAGTAGGCAAAACCGCCCCCACTCGTTCAGCCCAAAAGCCACCGATTGCTTTTCGATGGCTTGCCAAAGTACCTCGGTTTCGGCAGTGAGTTTCGATATGCTTCTGAAGTAGAGTGCCGCATCCTGCTCTTTGGCTCCACGCGAAGCGATTTTCAGTTTCGGGCTGAAAGGCAACGCCACACGTGTGCCGTAGAAATCGAGCAACACCTGCGAGCCCTGCACCACACCACGCTTCGATGCACTTGGTGCAACGCACTTCTGCACAGCACCTTTCTGCGAAAGCGAAGTTTGCACCGCATAACTCCCAGCCGTAGCCGTGGCGTGCGTAATAGGTTGCTGCGTTTCGCTGAAATTGATGAAAACCTCCGGCTCTTGCGTATTAGGTGCTACGGGAGCTTTAGAGAGTTTTGGCGAAGAGATGGCCAAACTCTGCAACCGAAAATCCTCGAACAACTGCCACTGACGCTCTACAAATGCCGAAAACTCCTCGTTTTGCTTGGCAGAGAAAGCCTTAAACTCTGACTCTTTTTCCGCCACAAACGCATCGAAACGTTCTTGCATCTGACTAAAATGTTCGTCAAACGATCTGTTTTGCGAAAAAACGAAAAACGTTTCGCAAAGAAATACTGCTATAAAAAAATCCCGTCTCATCAATTAACACTACTCTAAATACCTTACCAATCGCTCTACCGACGCATCTTTCAGTAGGACACGTTTTTGTTCATCTAAAAGATAAAGTGTAGGCAAAGCACGTATGCTATACAATGCTTTACCGTCTATATCCGGTGCATATACATTATGCCAAGAAGTGGGGCAATCCGACTTACGCCAAAGCTCCACATCATGGTCTATATATACTGCCATTATCACCACTTGGTGAGCAAACCGAGAGTTTACAAGAACTCGCTTCACTTGTTTGCATTCATCGCAAGAAGGGTCGTAAAAAAACAACACGACAAACTTGCCTTTCACATCGTACAGATTACCTTTCTCTCCGTTTTGATAGGTAAAACAAAAATCTGCCGCACAACTTCCTACTTGATTTTTTGCAATGGATGCATGATGATTTTTATACCTCTCATAGCCCGACTTCTTATGAACTACATACTCTAAAAATACACTATATATCTTCTCATTATAGTAAGGAGAATTGGGCTCGTAGAGGTACTTTTCTGCCAACTGCATAAAACGCTCCATACACCCTGCTTGCTCTGCACGAAGGAGCAGACTCTGCACCTGCTCCGATTGCTCCGAATGCGACGACCGCACCACATCTATTAAAAACCGAGCAAACCGCTCCTCTGCTCTGTGCGACTCGACCTCTTCTTTGTTTCCAAATGCAAAACCATCCCACACAGAACGCTGTGGCGGTAGGGATTGTGCTGAGAGAAAACTATTTAACAGAAACAACCCATTAAATAATAAGACAGCATGTAGGAAACTTCTCTTCATTCAAATCTTAATAAAGTAGAATATCATCAAGAAACCACTGTCTCAACTCATCTTTTACAAAGAACTGAAAATCTTTATTTTCATCATACAATTTCTGAAAATCCTGTTCTGGCTTTTTTATTCTCAAAGAAAGAGCATATTCTGAAAGAGTGTTTGAATCCATTTTTATTGCAACACACACATCATCATTCAAATATTTTCCACTACAAATAACTTCTGAATGATCAAGAATATGTTCCCACAGACGGAAACGCCTTACCATCATCTCCTTCAATGATTTCGTAGACATAAAAGTTCTATTTTCATCGACAAAAAACTCTCCTACTCTATTTATATTTTCAGAAGCAATGCTATATGCTGCCATTTTACGGGCTTCGGATAAAGCAAAAACAGAATCTTCTTTAATATCAAATATTCCAAAACCTCTCATTTCCCCATCAACCTGCTCAAATACTAAATCATGACATGGAAGCACAATCCGAGTTGTATCCAATTCTACAGATTCATCCTCTGCAGAAAAATGTTTGGATACAGCCTCTCTAAATTTTTCTTCAAAAAACTTCTTTTTCAGAATAAGAAGAGAATCCATTTCTGTATCGGAAAAGAACTGCCTATACAAAGAAAACGACGTTTTTTCCCTTTCTGCCCAATCAAGTTCTCTTTGAAGACGATTTTCATTCTCTTCTACAAATGATTCTTCTGCTAACGCAGCAGGTAGTGCTAACAGATAGCACATAACTAATGTTATAAAAATTCTCATAATTAATTTATTTTAATCATTTGCCTTTCAAAGCAACATCATATTGAAGATTTTGTCCACAAGAAAGCTCCATATTATATATCATGTATACGGCATTTTCTCTACCATGAGAATAATAGGTGTCATATAAAGCATTAATACAAATTATCATACTCCGAAAAACACTGTAATTTTCGGAGTTTTACTCCAAATTTTAGTGCTTTTTTTGGAATTTGCGACAAGGTTACAAAAAAATCTACTATCCAACAAATTTATTTTGCCAAAATACCCACGGGATATTCTATCCTTGCCGATAATGCTCTGTTCGCCATGTAGAAACCCATATACCACGCAATGCCTATCATAAAAAAGAAAATCCGCAAAATGTCTATTCAATGACAAGTACTGACAAAAAGCCACCTCACTTATCATAGACAGAAGAATAAACAGAAGTGTACGATTAATTAATAAATGCTTAAACATCTTAACCAAAGGTTCAGCTTTAGAAAAATTTTAACATACTCACTTATATATTAAAAATAAGGAACGTATTGATTAAATGCCAACCCAAATCCACCCACAAATCCACCTACATCTACAAATATACCTTGTTCACAAGAAGCACAACAGTCATCTATACTATATTTCCCATTTTCATATAAAAGTATTCCGCTTCGTATGTATTCCCAATTCCACAAGTATGTACCTGTTCCAATACTGCATCCTGCGAGTCCAACGCGAGTTGATGTCTCTGACGGATATGTAAATGTAACTGTAATAGAGACTTCTTTTCGTGCAGGAATTACTCCTGTATGCGATGAAAACAGCACACCTTCTTTTGGAATATTATAAATATTATAAGGAACTTCTATATAACGATTGTTTTTTAAACGAAGATTTTTTGTAGTTGACTTTCCCGCTAAAGTATATTGACTACAATAAAAAACCATACGTGCTGGACCATTAGCCCAACTTCCTGTTCCCAAATCCGCTTCCCATGGATTAAACAACACCTTTAGTGTTATATTTTTGTTTCCATTATTAGAAGTAATATATAAAGTAGATGTATTTTCTACTTCTGTTAACACAGAGCGATTAATCGAAACCAAAATCATTTTTTTACCTTTTGGAGCAAGATTACCATTTTTATCACTTATTGCTTCAATCCATGGAGTTGTAGTAGACATTATTTCCCACTCCAGATTTTCTGATCCATCATTAAATATAATAAACGAACATGATGTTATATCTTCAGAATCACCAAAATCTAACACTTCTATCTCCTCTCCATTATCATTCAGCACTTTCAGTGCCGATGCCGATTTCTCTATCTGCACGTCGCATTTTGCAGCTTCGTTTGATAGTACATTTACCATAGAAGTTGCAAAATCGACATAACCCGTTTTAGTTACCAATAGCGTGTAACTTCCAGGATTGAGTTGAGTAAACTCAAACTGTCCCTCACTACCCGTTACGGTTTTCAATCCACCCGGGCTGAGTTCAACACCTGCCGATTTAATCGGCTCACCTGTGGCTTTATCCACCACCGTACCATAAATACTACCAGGAAGATCATCATTTTCGCAACCTTGCCATAGCAATATCACAAAAGATAGTAATAGATATTTAAATAACAGTTTCATTCATTATTTATTGTTCTGACACAACGGACACTTTTTATATCAGATTTAAATCCAGTACGAATTTCCCCATATTCTTCAGAAAAATCAATATAATAAGTATATTGATCGTTTAAATCTTTAGAAGTCCAATAATGAGCAAGATTATCATCCCAAGAAGAAGGAGGGCGTGTATCTATTAAAATTAAATTAGGTATTTCATATTTATACTTAAATAATTCACTCAATTCTACAAATGTAGGAAGATGCCAGTCCGTAAACCCAGCATATGAGTATTCTTCACATAAATTAATTGCTTCTCGCCATTTAGCTCCACCTATATCAAAATTGGAAACCATTAAATTAGACGCTGATAATACAGTATATCTTGAATCACTTGCCTTAAAAGATTTAACATTACCATATACCACTTTTCCTGATGAAACCGCATACGCACGTACATAGTAAGTATTATTTAAAATTAAACTATTTACTGTTGCCTGTATTGCACCTACTCCTGACATTGACACTTCCTCTTTTGTAGCTCCATTATCTAACGTAGGTAAAGACATCGTTCCATACACAAAACCGCATTCGGTATAAGCGGGATCTCCTGCAGAAACTATCGTTCCATTAAAACTTGCTGTTGATTCTGTGAGATTGACAACAGAACCTGTCTCTATCGTCGGCATTATGGCATTAAAATCAAATGACACCTCTTCTCCGTAAGCAATACCCTGTTCATTTATTGCATACGCACGAACATAATACGTATTACCTAATTGCAAATTAGTAGCATTAGTCGAAAATTCACCTATACCCTTACCTGTTGCAACAACTTTTATATCGCTATCTACCATTGGGTTATGGGTTGTGGCATATACAAAACCACGTTCCGTATAAATTGGATCACCCTCATCAATAATGGTCCCGTTAAAAGTTGCTTTACCTGCTGTGCGAGAGATGTTTGTGACGGCTTGCGTGCTGACTTGAGGCAATGCATCAGAAGGAGTGAACGACACCTCATTCGTACTATATGCTTCTTTACCTGCGTTAATGGCATATGCACGCACATAGTAGGTTTTGCCTTTTGTTAATCCTGCTACTGTAGCGGAATAGGTTTTGCTATCAGTCAATGTAGAAGTTATTTTCTGAATACAACTACCTAATGTAGGCATAGAGGATTCCGAATACACAAAACCGCGTTCACTATATTTAGGGCTACCGTCTGTCAATATCTCGCCATTAAGGGTGGCAGTAGTAGTTTTTACGTTTGTCGCAGCCAAGGTGTTAAGCGTAGTAAGAATAGGACCGGTTGCTATAATTTTCAATTGCTTACTACCATTATTGGATGTAATATGCACCGTAGTTGTATTCTCTCCACTTTTGAGTTTTGTTCTATCAATCGACACAATCAAGGATTGAGTAGCACCAGCAGATAAAACACCCTCTTCTTTACTAATGGATTTTACCCAATCGGCAGTAGCCACTATCTGCCACTCCAACGACTCCTCGCCATCATTAAACAAGCTGAACGAACGTACTACATCGTCCACCGAACTACCAAAATCCAACTCACTTATCTCCTGACGGCTGTCGTTCACCACCTTCAATGCAGGTGGCAATTTCTCTATCTGCACATCACCTTTGGCTGTTTGTGCAGATTCTACTACAATTGTATTACTTGCAAAATCAAAGTAACCCGTTTTAGTTACCAATAGCGTGTAACTTCCAGGATTGAGTTGAGTAAACTCAAACTGACCCTCGCTACCAGTAACGGTTTTCAATCCTCCAGGAGAGAGTTCCACACCTGCCGATTTAATCGGCTCACCGGTAGCTTTATCCACCACCGTACCATAGATACTACCAGGAAGATCATCATTTTCGCAACCTTGCCATAGGAGGGTTGCCAACAAAACCAAAGACAAAAGATAAAAGATTTTTTTCATAGATGTAATAGTTAATTTCTAATTTTCTTTCCTGACACAACGCACACGGTGGTCGCCGTTCTTGCCGTTGTTGTAGTAGCTGGTCTGATTGCCAGTGCTGAAATGCTGAAGCCACACGTAGTTACTGCCACTACTATACTCCGTACTGCTCCAATAGTAGGCACTAAAGAAACCACCTATTTCATTTTTGTAGATATACATCGTATTTAGTACACTTTTTGATGGCAACACCCAATCTGAATATCCACCGTATGTCAAATTCTCACAAGTACTCATGGCTTGATACCAATCCATGTAATTACTAAATTCTGGATGAACACGATACGTTTCTTCTGCGTGAACAAAAGTAGGTAGGTTGTTATATGCAATCTCTTCTGGAGAAATATGCCACACTATGCCATAAGCGATATTTGAACCACTTATAGCGTAGGCACGCACATAAATAGTTTCTTTACCCATGTTGTCTATTGAAACTTCTTTTTCAAATTGTGCTGACGTATTTTTAGCAACAATTACTTTTGTTACTGCCTCATCATCAATCATTGGATTTTGCATTGTACCATAAATAAAACCACGTTCGGTATATTCAGGATCGCCTGCATTAGTAATTTTACCAATGAAATATGCTGTTGTACTACTTTTAACTTTGACAGAAAATGTTGTTACTTGTGGTGGGATAGCTTTGAAATCAGCTACCACTTCTTCGCCATAGGCAGTGCCTTGTGTGTTGGTAGCATATGCACGAACATAGTATATGGTGCCTAATTGCAAATTATCTACATTGGCAGAAAACTCACCATTTCCTTTACCTGCCGCCACTACCTTTGTATCGCTACCCACCATAGGATTATGCGTGGTAGCATACACAAATCCACGTTCAGTATAAATAGGTTCGCCACTATCAACAATTGTTCCATTGAATGTGGCACGACCTGCCGAACGAGAAATGTCCGTTACTGCTTGAGTAGTTACTTGTGCCAAGCATTCTGAAGGGGTGAACGAAATTTCATTTGTGCTATAGACTTCTTTTTCTCCATTGACAGCATAGGCGCGAGCATAATATGTTTTACCTTGAGTCAGACCAGTAATAATAGCAGAAAATTTTTTACTATCGGTCAATGTAGATGTCACCTTTTTTATGCAGTCTTCAAATGTCGGCATTGAGGATTCGGAATAAACAAAACCACGTTCGCTATACTTAGGACTACCATCCGTCAGAATCTCGCCATTGAGTGTGACTGTGGTCGTTTTTACATTGGTAGCAGGCAATGTATTAAGCGTAGCAAGTGTGGGACCTGTTGCGATAATGGTCAATTGCTTGGCTCCGTTGTTGGAAGAGATATGCAACGTCGTTGTGTTTTTTCCACTTTTAAGTTTTGCTCTATCAAGCGTCACAATCAACGACTGTGTCGCTCCTGCAGAAAGCACACCTTCTGTCTTGCTAACGGACTTAATCCATTCTGCTGTTGTAGTGATTTGCCACTCCAAAGATTCTTCGCCATCGTTAAACAAGCTGAACGAACGTGCTACATCGTCCACCGAACTACCAAAATCTAACTCACTTATCTCTTGACGGCTGTCGTTCACCACCTTCAATGCAGGTGGCAATTTTTCTATCTGCACATCGCATTTTGCAATTTCGTTGGATAGGACATTTACCGTAGAAGTTGCAAAATCGACATAACCTGTCTTGGTAATCAACAAGGTGTATTTGCCAGGCGTCAGCTGCGTAAACTCAAACTGTCCCTCGCTACCCGTTACGGTTTTAAGTCCACCCGGGCTGAGTTCCACACCTGCCGACTTGATAGGTTCACCTGTGGCTTTATCCACCACCGTACCATAGATACTACCAGGAAGATCATCATTTTCGCAACCTTGCCATAGGAGGGTTGCCAACAAAACCAAAGACAAAAGGTAAATGAGTTTTTTCATGACAAAAGAATAAATTATGTAAGTGTATATGTATATTATTTTTTCTGCAAAGTGATATTCACATTTGCTGTAGCACCAGCTACTACGGTAATAGTTTTACGATTAGAGCTATAACCTGTAGCTTGTACTGTAAGCGTGTATTGCCCCGCTTCTAAATCTTGGAATTCAAAATATCCATCCGAACCAGTTATAGAATTTTTACCCGATGGACTTAAAATAACAGATACTCCATCGATAGGATCTTTTGTTTGTTCATCGACCACAGTACCCGTAATTGTAGAAAACACATCGTAAGTTACAGGAGAACAAGAAGCAAACAACACAAGTGATAATACAAATAAATACTTTTTCATTATTTCAAAATTTTAAAAATTAAACCTCATTGCTAATCCACCACCATCATACGTTGCATAAGGTGCCATGTGCAGTTGAGCCGTTCCTACCATAACATGCTTTTTCCCTTTAGCAACAATACCATCTATCACATTCCATACATACAAGGCAGCAGCTCCAGCAATACATACATTACGAGTAATTACACAAGCGTTTGCTTTATTAGCATATTGTTGTTTTAATATGCTATTATGCGTCATCCCTATCTGCTGTTCATAATTATTACGTAAACATTCAGCCGCAACAATACCTCCAATAAAAACTACTTCACCTGCAATAAAACAAGCTCCTTTTGCAACACTACCTTTATATATTTGTGCCATACCAGGCACAAAAACACGAGCAGAAAAAGGATATTTCTCTGACACCGTAACAGGTTCTAATGTAAAAGTTGGATTTTTAGCCGTTTGCACTAGTAAATACACTTTATAAATACCAGCACTTAATCGCTCATGATATTCATCTACAATTCTCGCATTTACAATCAGTTTCTTTTCGCTGACAACTTGCAAATTATTATTAAGTGAGGATACCGTAGCATCTGTTCCTGTAGCCAAACTACGACGTGCAATTATTTGTTGAGTAGCTTTTTTCTTTGCGTCTTCCAAATCATAACCCTCTCCTATAACTACCTCTATATATGAATTTTTAGATTCTTCAAAGTATCCATTTGTCCATTGGGGACGTTCTTGTGCAAAAGTGCATTGCTCTACTATAAAAAGGAAAAACAATGCACTTATGACTATTTTCAAAAATCGGTTCATCAATGAAATTATTTATTATTCTCTTGATATTGTTTAAATCGTTCTGTCATTTGTTCTCTATATTGAGATTCATGAAAGCCAATTTTCATTTTTTCTTCGTCAGTTAACTTATTAGCGACCTCATCAGCAATTTTTTGAGATAAATCAACCTTTGGAATTCTTATAGCAACGTAACATTCTATATGTCCATCTGCTGCAACTGAACCATATTTTACACAACATTCAGCAGTATTATTAACAACAGCATCGATTATCTGATCACCTGCCTTTGACATTTTAGTTTCGATATCGTTGCCAGCATTGTTCCCTACCGACGATGAATAATTACTCACCATACCTTTATACGCATGTTTAATTTTCATACGAACAATATCTTGTGCATTTGCTAAAGCATACGCATGCACCTCGCCTTTTTGATTCATACTACCGCGATAAATTCCAGTTGCAGCAAATTCCTCTGGCGTATCATAAACGGTACATGGTGCTTCATAAACATCTCCAAAAGGGCTACTACTTGTTTGTTGTTGTGCTACTTGTTTTTGAGCTCCACACGAACAAAACACTACAGCCAATAAGGCTAAACTAAATAAACTTACTTTTCTCATTTTTAATAAAATTTAAATTGTTAATAAATAAAAAAATATCAGCGACAAAGATATAACATACAGAAGATTGCAACTTGATAGTTTTGTTGCATAAAAAGGTACAAAATGTTGCATTTTTGGGTACAATACAGAATAGAAAGAGATCCAAATATATCCCAGAGAACAACAAGGAATAAATCAGAAACCTACTTGAGAAATTCGTAGGAAGAAATCACAATTCAAAGCTTTGGATATTCGTCGAAGCAAAGCTGTATCCATATCCTCGCGTTCGAGAATCTTGTAGGCATTGCTTCGATTGCAATGCAACTGCTCTGCCAACCACGCCACCGAACGACGTTGTAATTTCAATTCCTGTCGAATCATTTCTCCGATATGTAGTTCGTGTCCATTCATTCAACAAAAAAGCGTAAACCGCTGCATGTTAAGAATTTCCACAAAAGAGGCTCCGCAATTGCCCTGAACAAGAAAATAAACACGAACAGTTCACGCCTGCCGCATGAACACCTACACGGTTTATTCTTCTTGTTGATGAGAAATTTTGCGGATTTCTTTTGTGAAGAATAAAACTAAAAAATAAAAAATCTTACCTACTCGGCAAGATTCCACAAAAGTACAAAAAATATTATACTGCAAAACAGCAGCTTGCTCTATGCCACAACAAAAAAGAGAGGAAAGCTACTCGCCTCCTCTCTTCCGTTTTTATAGTAAACGTCAATTAAAACCAACGTACATAACAGAAATCCATACGATGTGGCAAATCTGCATTTTTCGGGAACATACGGAACGCATATTTAAACGAACCCGCACGATTGATTTGATAATCAAGCTCGAAATACAAACGTGAGCCATCTACTTTCACCAAATCAAACTCTTTCGATTCGAGTTTACGCATACGATTTTTTTCGTCCATATAAGTAACTACAATCTCTATTCCCAAACAATTAGCATCTAAACCTTTGGTGTCAACTTCTGCAGAGATGTGATAAGGGTGCCCTACTTCTAAAACTCCATCTACGGCATCCATTTCAAGTTTTTCTATCGAAACATTGTCCCAATTTGCTGCTACCATTTGTTTCCAAGCAGCAATTTCTTTTGCCTTTGCATAATTGTTTTCGAGCAACACAGCCGAGCGTTTTGCTTCTGGCGAATAGAAACGTTCGATATAGTCGTCGAGCATACGTTTTGTAGTGAATCGAGGAGCAATTTTTGCAATCGAGTTTTTAATCACTTGAATCCATTCAGGCGAGAAACCTTCTTTGTTTCTGCTTTCGAAATACAATGGAAGAATTTCGTTTTCGAGAATGTTGTAGATAGTGGCTGCATCCAAACGGTCTTGTTGCCCTTGATCATCAAACGTACGTTTTTCGGTCAACGCCCAACCAGCACCTTTTACATAACCTTCTAACCACCATCCGTCGAGCACTGAAAAGTTCAAGACACCGTTCATTTCGGCTTTTTGCCCCGATGTACCCGAAGCTTCCAACGGACGTGTTGGATTATTCAACCAAATATCAACACCCGAGATCAAACGTTTTGCCAACTGCATATCATAATTTTCAAGGAAAATAATTTTTCCAACAAACTGTGGCATATGCGAAATTTCGAAAATACGCTTAATCAAACCTTGACCAGCACCATCGGCAGGGTGTGCTTTTCCTGTAAAAATAAACTGTACAGGGCGTTCTGGATCGTTCACGATTTTTGCCAAACGCTCCAAATCGGTGAACAACAAATGAGCACGTTTGTAAGTTGCAAAACGGCGACCGAAACCTATCAACAAAGCATTAGGATTGATATTTTCCAACACCGAAACAATACGCCCTGGATCGCGTTGGCTCGTCAGCCAAGTCTCCTTAAACTGCACACGGATATAGTCTATCAATTTATTTTTCAGAGTCATACGTGTTTCCCAAATAGTTTTGTCAGGAACATCGTAAATCTTTTTCCAAATATCGAGGTTCGATTGATCGGCATAAAACTCTTTTCCGAAAGTTTTTTCATACACCGATTTCCATTCCGAAGCAGCCCAAGTTGGCATATGCACACCGTTTGTTACATAGCTAACATGCAACTCTTCTGGAAAATAACCTTTCCAAATAGGATTAAACATTTCTTGCGAAACCTTACCATGCAACCAGCTCACACCATTCACCTCTTGCGAAGTGTTGCAAGCGAATACACTCATGCAGAATTTTTCTGAATGATCGTCGGCATTTTCACGCCCCATTCCAATAAATTCGTCCCACGAAAGACGCAACTTATCGGCATATCCACCCATATAATAACGGAAAAGCCCTTCATCAAAACGATCGTGACCAGCAGGCACTGGCGTATGCACAGTGTAAAGCGACGATACACGAACAACTTCGATAGCTTCATTGAACGACAAGCCTTCTGCCACATAGTCAACCAAACGTTGAACATTGATCAATGCAGCATGTCCTTCGTTGCAATGATAAATTTGCGTTTTAATACCAAGACGTTTCAACATCAACATACCACCGATGCCAAGCAACATTTCTTGTTTCAAGCGATGTTCGTTATCACCACCATAGAGTTGGTGAGTAAGCGTACGATCGGCCTCCGAATTTTCATTGATATTCGTATCTAACAAATACAAAGAAATACGACCTACAGGCACTCTCCAAACTTGAGCATAAATCAAACGTTCTGGATAAGGCACTGCAATAAGCAATGGAGCTCCATTTTCGTCTTTCACCTGTTTTATTGGCAAAGTATTAAACTGTTGTGGTTCATAAACAGCAACTTGCTGTCCGTCAAGCGAGAGAGTTTGTTTGAAGTAACCAAACTGATACAAAAATCCAACAGCAGTCATATCTACATTGCAATCACTTGCTTCTTTCAAATAATCGCCTGCTAAAACGCCCAAACCGCCAGAGTAGATTTTCAGAAAACTACTCAAGCCGTATTCCATACTAAAATAAGAAACCGAAGGAATATCAGTACGAGGTTTTACCTTAACATAGTCGTTAAACTCATCATAAACTTTATTCAAACGATCCATAAAGTCGGCATCTTTTTCCAACTCTTCGAATCGCTCGTAATTCGTGTTCTCAAACATTGCCAAAGGATTCTTCTTGGCAGCTTTCCATGCTTCAGGATTTACATCGCGGAACAACACTTCTGCATCGTGATTCCACACCCACCAAAGGTTATTGGCTATTTCCACCAATTTGTCAAGCCCTTGAGGCACATCAAATTTCACACTAAAATCTTTCCAATTTGGTTGATTGGAGTTGTTTGTTTTCAATTTCATATTCAATAATTTAAATTATTTCTGTTTAATTCTTTTATTTTTGTTATTCAATGCTATACTAAATGCCTTATCATAGTAAATAATAAAGTGCTCCCAAAGTGCATTTTGTGCTATCTGATAAACTTTTTTACTAATCTTTTTTCGTTCCGAATCAGTTTTCGACACAAACGATACTATCATCGCACTTAAATTGTTCACTACTTCGTGGTAATTATAATCAGTACGAGGCACAATGCCAACGCCATTTTCTATCGGCTGCGGCACATCAGACACCCATTGCCCAAATCCAGAAAGGTTTGTTGTAATGGTCGGTATTCCAAAAGCGGCACTCTCCAATGGCGTATATCCCCAAGGCTCGTAATACGATGGGAAAATCGTCAAATCCAAACCAATCAAAACATCGTAATACGATTTGTTAAAAACGCCATCATCACCATTCAAATACGAAGGTATGAATATAACTTTCAGGTGGCTCTCTGGGGCATTCGACAACTGAAACCAACGTATCGAGTTCAAAACAGGATCATGCTCTTCGTCATGCAAATAATGAGTAGAAAATGGACGTCCTTGACACAATACAGGTGAATTTTCTGTCAATTCAATTCTATAATTAGACGTGTAAGCAGGCACTATTACAAAAGCAATAATCTCTCTCTTCAAATCTGCATCCGAAGCACGTTTCAACGATTCAATAAATACGTCTATACCTTTGTTTTTAAATTCGTATCGACCCGATGTTCCAATAAACATTACATCGTCTGCAAGTTTATACCCTAACATTTTTTCAGCCACACGACGCAAAGCTGCTCGTGCTTCGTTACGTTTTTTAGAAAACATACGAGCTTTAGGCACAAAATCGTTTTCAAAACCATTAGGAGTTACTACATCGGGAGCTTTTTCTAACAACTGTTTGCACTCCTTCGCTGTAACGTTACTAACCGTAGTAAAACAATCGGCATTATGAGCCGCTTGTTTTTCTACCGAATGCTTCGACTGCATATTCAACTCCGATGCCATTTGATCACCATTGTAGGCATGTAAATAATCGTACAAAGGTTTGTGATTGCCCGCTATAGAACGCCCTATAGAAGTAGCATGCGTGGTAAAAACGGTAGCCACTTGAGGCATATTATGCTTTAAATATAATTCACCAAAAGCCGTCATCCATTCATTAAAATGAGCAACTACTTTTTTGTTTGTCAATTTATAAAACCGCAAAAAACTTTCGACCACAACACCGCATGCATAGCCAAACATACTTGACTCGTCATAATCACCGTAAGCATGTAGCGAATCAACACCAAACCAATTCCACATATTAGCGTAAATAGCATCTTTTTGCTGATAAAAATCACGAAAATCAACCAATATAACCATCGGTTTGCCGGGTATATCCCAATTTCCTACACGCACCTTCAAACCTTGCTGTTTTGCAGCTACAACCCAATCGGAATAAGCATTTTTATTAGCAATAAAAAAAGGCGATTCCGCCTCATTCCACACGTCAGGACCTATAAAAAACAAATTCTGACCAAATTTTGAAACCAACGAAGCAGCTTTCGTCGACAACACTGTATAAATGCCCCCTACACGGTTACAAACCTCCCAACTCGCCTCGAATATATAATCGGGTACTAACGTCCTCATCTAAAAATCTACTTAAAAAAATTAAGTTGCAAAGATAGGACTTTTTAACAAATTTTACAACGCATAAAAACCTTCATAAACAAAAAAGTTTTCAACACAACAACGCTTTCATTTGCAATAAATTATTTTGAGATCAATTGCAAATGTTTCTCTATGATTCCATTTTATACATTGAAAGTCAAAATGCAACTTAATAACATCCGCACTTACTACTTTATTAAACTTTTCTGCAAAGCATCAATTTTCTGCACTTCTTCCAAAGATATTTTCCCTTGTTCGTATAGTTCATATGCTTTGGGCAAGGTTTCTACCTTTTTCATATATTCTTCCAAAACATCGGCTTGAATTACAGCCAACACATTGATAAAGTCGTAATAAAAGCGATCTTCTTTACCGAGTTTCTCAGTCATATTGTTGCTGTAGTTTTGAACGCTTTCGAAGAATGCAAATATCTGTGCATGAGCAATTTCATAGTAAATAATTTCACCTTTTTCGATAGCTTCGGTAGCAGGCAAAAGTTGCATCTTAATCCAACGAGCTGCCTCGTCTATAAGTTGTTGCTGTGGCTCTGTGTAGTCCGTTGTTGTTTTCTCAATCACTATCGTTTCTGCAGGTTTCGCAAAGTTTTTTTCGTAAATCAAAAGTGCTGAAGGCAACAATGCCAATATCGTAAGAAAAACAACTAATACCGCATAAGGCAAACGCTGACGCCGAACAATGGATTTTTGTATTTGCTCAATATTGTCGTAGCGTTTTTTACGGTCGGCTTGCGTACAACACTTTGCAATAGAGGTGTACTTTTTCGGGAATATAAGTTCCAATACTTTTCCGAAAGCATAAATATCGGTACGGCAATCCACCTCTTTCGGTGCTACGAGTTGCTCTGGAGCCGCATACTTTTTTGTACCAGCAGCTTGTTTCAAAATGGCATAGCCATCGGCATCCGACAGTCCAAAGTCAATAATCTTGACATTACTTCCATTGTGCGTAATAAGTATATTGCTCGGTTTGATGTCACGATGAATGGTTTGTTTGGAATGAATGTATTGCAATGCATCAAGAAGTTCTGTAATTACTTTTTGACGTATGGCTTTCGATGGATTTTTCTTCAAAAAAACGTCCAATGTATCGCCGTCGATGTACTCCATCAAAATAGCCAGACCGATGCGAGCATCATTTTCTTTGGCTATGGCTTTTACAATGTTTGGGTGGTCGAACTGAGAAGTAAGTGCAAACTCTTTTTTCAGCAATTCGAGATAAGTCGGATTGTTTCGGAATTCCGGTTTCAACCCTTTTAAAAGAAACCATTTGCCCGAACGCTTGATTTTGAAAATACGATTGAAACCGCTACACGCCAACTCCGAATAAGAGGTAAGCGTGTCTTCCGCAGTTAGAAACTCGTTTTGAACAATACCCGATGAAGAACTTTCTTGTTCCATAAAAACACCTAAAACTTGTGCAAAGATAATGCTTTATCGTATTGTATTTTGAACAAGGACCAACAAGAACTTTGCTTTTTTGACATAAAGTTCCCATTTTTGCAAAAAAATAAGTTGAAATGAACAAAAATTGTCCTGAAATTCTAGAGTTGAAAAATCGTGTAGAAGCACAAGTGAAGCGAAAAATAAAGACACCAAACGACTTTATTTTTTTGAGTGGAGTAATTTGGGAACGTACGCACGAAACTATCAGCCCCACCACTCTTAAACGCCTTTGGGGGTATATCAATGGTGCAGATCATGCACGCAATAGCACATTACGCATTTTATCAGCCTTTTTAGGATTTCAAGACTGGGATGATTTTTTGCAGAATCTAAGCAATGAAAGCGATTTACAATCTGAATTCTTATGCACACCACATATTTCCACCTCTAACTTACAAATAGGAGACCGCTTGGAAGTATCGTGGAAACCAAACAGACATTGTGTGTTTCGCTATTTGGGAAATGAAAAGTTTGTAGTAGAAAAATCGGAAAATTCAAAACTTTCGGAAGGCGATACTTTCTTCTGCTCGTTTTTCTTCCTCAACGAGCCGCTATACATCACCAACTTGGTGCAAGGTAAAAAACCACCAGTAGATTTTGTAACAGGAAACAAAGAGGGACTTACTCAAATAGAACATATCCCAAGTAAATAACAATAAAAAAGACCTCAACTCGAGTTGAGGTCTTTTTTTGTTAAAGTCAGTTCTGCTTACTTGCTTTTTAACTTAAGTGTTGCTTTTTTGACCCCTTTGGCCGATGCTTCGAAAGTGATGTCGCCAGCTTTTTCACCTGCTTGAACAATTGCTGTAAGCTGTCCGCTGAAAAGCGTCATTTGTGGCAAATGGAATTGTTCTAAACTTGTAGTTTTTCCGTTAGCAGCAGCGCGATATTTGCCAGCACCTTTCACCTTAAATTTAATTTGACGATCGTCGTCAGGGCAGAGATTACCATCTTTATCCACCACTCGAACATTGATAAAAGAAAGGTCTTTCCCATCGGCAGTCAAGCAAGTACGATCAGCCACAAGTTCAATGTGGTGAGGTTTGCCTGCTGTGTGCACTTCTTTTTCTTCTGCAATGTTTCCATCGGCATCATAAGCCACCACTTTAAGTGTTCCGGGTTCGTATTTTGCATCCATCCACATCAAGCGATAGCGACGCTGACGTACCAACGAATCTAAAGCAGCATCTGTTCCTGATTCATTCAAGTCCATATCCAATACTTTGGTTTGAACGCCTTGACTTTTGCCATTGATAAACAATTCGGCAGAAGGATAAGATGTGTAAACAAATACTGGAGTTGTTTCGCCTTCGCGACCATTCCAAGTCCAGTGAGGCAATACGTGCAATGTACTTTCTTCTTTGTTCCAAAAACTACGATAGAGGTAATAACGGTCTTTTGGAATACCAGCAAGATCGATAATTCCGAATAGAGAACTATGACTTGGCCAATCTTCGTAGTATGGAGTTGGTTCTCCTAAATAATCAAAACCTGTCCAAACAAATTCGCCCATACAATATGGCAACATTTCGTATTGAATAAAATCATCATCGGCAAGACATCCCCATCCAACGTGTTCTACGTCGTATGAAGAAGCTTGATGATCAGGATATTTTGCCATACGTTTGCGTACAACAGGGAATTTGTAAACGCCACGAGAACTCAAACCCGAGGTTGTTTCGCTACCGAGCAAAAGTCGTTGAGGAAGTTTCTTATAATTCTGTTGGTATTTGTGCGAACGATAGTTGAATCCTGCAACGTCCATTACAGCAGCAAAATTGTTATTAATAACAGCATCAGGATTATCCATTCCTTGAGTAACAGGACGAGTTGGATCTTCGCGATGGCAAATATCTTGAAGCATTTTAGCTGTTTTGCATTCACCTTCAACTCCTTGATTTGGCACTTCGTTACCAATGCACCACATCACAATACTTGGATTGTTGCGATAGTGATGAATTAAATTCACCAAATCACGTTCTACCCATTCATTGAAAAAGCGATTGTAACCGTTCTTGCATTTTGCAATTTGCCACTCGTCAAAACTTTCGGCCATGAGCATCATTCCCATTTCGTCACAAGCCTCAACCAACTCTGGAGCAGGCATATTGTGCGAAGTACGAATTGCATTGCAACCCATATCTTTCAAAATGCGAACCTGACGACGTATTGCAGCCACATTCACAGCAGCACCAAGTGGTCCAAGGTCGTGATGATTACAAACACCTTTAAAAATGATTTTTTTGCCATTCATGTAGAATCCATCATCGGGACGCAACTCCAATGAGCGAACTCCAAAACGAGTTGTATAAGAATCTTTTAGCACACCATTTTCAAAAATCTCCGATTTTGCAACATACAAATTAGGATTTTCTACCGACCACAACGCAGGTTTATCAAGAATGAAGTTTTGCTCAAAAGAGTTTTTCTCGTACTTGTTGAGCGAGGTTTCTTCTATTGCCACAACGTTGTTTTGAGCATCATGAATTGTAGTTTTCAACTTCAACGATTCCCATTGTGTAGTTTGTGCATATTTCACATTTGTTTTAATAACAACTTTTGCATATTCATCGTTTACAACAGGAGTTGTAACACACGTTCCCCAAACTGGGATATGAGTTTTTTCAGTTACGATTAAATGCACGTTACGATAAATACCAGCTCCCGGATACCAACGCGAAGATTCGGGCATATTTTCCAAACGAACAGCAAGCGTGTTTTTACCATTATCAGAAACAAATTTAGTAATATCTACGACAAAAGAGTTATAACCATACTTCCATTCGCCAGCTTTTTTGCCATTTACAAAGACTTGTGGTTCACTCATCGCTCCATCAAAAAGCAATTCCACCTGCTTACCTTCCGACATTTTTGGTGCATCAAATTGCAAACGATACCAACCAAGTCCAACAAAAGGCAACCCTCCTGTACGACCAGCATGCTCTAAAGCCTCTTTTTGCCCATCTTGTAAAATAGCTACATTTTGCTTATCGTTTTGTGAACTAAAAGGACCGTAAATAGCCCAATCGTGAGGGACGACCACTGTTTGCCACTTGCAATCATTCACACCTACATCAGAGAATTGCTCATTATCTTCTCTTGTAAATTTCCACCCTTTTTCCAACAATGTTTCAGTACGCACGTTGGTTGCAAAAGTTGTCGCAAACACCCCTAAAGCAATAATAAATCCAAATAATCTTTTCATATAAATAAAATTCTAAAAATTTGAACAAAGGTAAGTGTTTTTGCTATTAAGTGCAACCTTTGACTTCTAATGAAAAAGTTGTTAATAAGTTTTTGTTCAATGTTTGTAAGGAAAGTATGATTCTTGTAAATTTGCAAAAATCATTTGGACATTAATGAAAAACGAAAACCTCAGGAAACCTGATCCCGAAGTGTTAGAAGCTGTTCGCAAATATGAACATTCTGACAAAAACACTTATTTCGACACAGAAGAGTTTGAAATGATTATTGAATATTATCTTGATAAAGACAACGATAAAGATGCTGCAATAGCATTGGATTTAGGTTTAAGACTACATCCTTATTCAGAAGAACTAAAATTAAAAAAAGTTCAAATCTTGACTATATGGGAGAGTTTTGACAAGGCATTAGAAGTATTGGATAATGAAATTGATCCAGATGATATAGAAGCTTTATTTTGGAGAGGAAATATTTTTGTTCAACAAGACAAAATAGAGCAAGCTCTTGAAATATACAATCGATTGATAGAGTATGAAAAAGACGATGAAAATTTTGACGATTTATGTCTTGATATCGCATATACGTTTAATAAAGATGAATATATTTCGTATGCTTTAGATTTTATAGAAAAAGGATTTAAATTCAATCCGCAAAATCACGAATTAATATTGCATTATGCGAATCTAAATATCCTTTTAGAAAAATATGATTATGCTAAAAATCTATTAAACAAACTTTTAGATAAAGATCCTTATCATCAATATGCATGGAAACTGCTATCTAGCATTTATTATTTTCAAAAAGATCATATTGAAGCTTTAGATGCTATAGAATATGCAATCTTACTTCATAAAAAAGACATAGAAGCATGGTCGTTAAAAGGTGAAATTTCTTATCATCTAAATCATTACGACAATGCAATTTCATGCTTTCAAAATGTTTTAAAATTATCTCAAAATACAGAAAAACATGCTACAACGTACGAATGGTTAGGAGATTGTTATGATATCAAAGAGGAATACGAACATGCTCTATATTTCTATCAAGAAAGTATCCGATTAAATCAAATCTTGGGTATTGAAGACTCAAGATTATATATAAATTGCTTAAATTGTTTGCTTGAACTAGAACATTTCAAAGAATGTGAAACATTAGCTAATAAATGCATTATAAAGTTCCCTGATATGAGCATTTTTTACAACTATTTAGCTGAAGTTTTTTTGGCTCAGGATAAGCCAATGGAAGGGAGAAACGCATTCCTAAAATCGTTAGAATTAAATCCTAAGCAACTCAACATAAACTTTGCTATCGGTAATATATATTTTGATTGCAAAGATTATAAAAATGCTTTAAAATATTTTCATAAAACCTACGATTTAGAGCCAAATGAACATATTGCATTACTTTTAGCTTGCACATATTTCAAAATTAAAGACATGCAAAAAGCAAAAGATTTTTTTATGGTCGCATACAAGAAACACCATAATTCAACATCGTTTTTTTTAGAAAAATGTCCTGAAGGTCAAGATTTTATAGACAATATTTCAAAAATAAAAAAATAGGGAATCAGATGAAAAATAAACTTACATTACTTTTATTATTTTGCTCATTAGGAGTTTTCGCTACAACAAAAAACGACACGATTCAAAACGAATCTATATTACAGAAAGTAGAGCAATGGTATGGTGAAAACATGAATTATTTCAGCATAACGGCATTAATGACTATAGAAAGTTCATTTATTCCTTTCCCTTCAGAAATAGTAATACCTCCAGCAGTATATGTAGCCAATCGTGCTGATAGTAGTTTAAACGTCACCTCATCGTACACTTTAAATATTTTACTGATTATTCTATTTGGAACAATAGGAGCTATTTTAGGAGCAATCCTTAATTATTTTTTAGCGATGTGGTTAGGGCGACCTATCATTCATAAATTTGCAGATAGTAAAATCGGTAATTTATGTCTATTAAGTAGTAAAAAAATACAAGAAGCTGAAGATTATTTTAACAAACATGGGAAAATATCGACATTCGTAGGACGTTTAATACCTGGAATCCGACAATTAATTTCTATTCCTGCAGGTTTAGCAAAAATGAATTTTTGGACTTTTATAGGATTTACAGCTTTAGGTGCTGGCATTTGGAACGTTGTATTAGCAATTCTTGGTTATATTGCTCATGGTCAAGCAGACCTTATTGACAAGTATAACCACGAAATATCCGTAGCAATTCTAATATTATTAGCAGTTTGTATACTTTTGTTTATTGCAAAAAAAATCTTCAATAGAAAAAAATAATTCTATGCAAAAGTTTGGATTAATAGGTAAAAGTCTTGTTCACTCTTTCTCTAAAAAATATTTCACTGAAAAATTTGAGAAAGAGGCAATTGATGCAACCTACGAACTACTTTCGTTAAACAATTTAAATGAGTTGAGAAACATTATCCAACAAGAATCTTTTTGTGGGCTGAATGTTACTATTCCATACAAAACAGTTGTTTTGCCACTACTAAATGACATTGATGATAAAGCAAGAAATATTGGAGCTGTAAATGTTATCCAAATTACTCAAAAACAAAACGCTGTCTATTTAAAAGGTTTTAATACCGATGTTATTGGTTTCAAAAATTCATTAAAACCATTATTAAAGTCGTGGCACAAAAATGCACTCGTTCTTGGCACAGGTGGAGCCGCAAAAGCAATTTGTTTTGTATTAAAAGAATTAGGGATAAACATACAACTTGTTTCTCGCAGAAAGACTTCAGACACAATTACCTACGAAGAAATTAACGAAGAAATTATAAAAACTAATTTGCTGATTGTCAACACTACTCCATTAGGTACATTTCCTAATATCGAATCGTGTCCGAATATTCCTTATGAGTTTTTGACGGACAAACATTTACTTTTCGATTTGGTTTACAATCCCGCACAAACATTATTTTTACAAAAAGGGTTACAACACGGAACTTCAGTAAAAAACGGTTATGACATGCTGATTGAACAAGCCGAAGCCGCATGGAAAATTTGGAATTTATAAAATTAAATAGATGAAAAAATTATTTATTATTTGTGGATTATTAATTGTTTCCACATTCTCTTTTGCTCAAATTTTAGAGCCAATAACTTGGACTATTTCAGGACAAGAAAAAAACGATAGTATTTTCGAAATAGTATTTAATGCAAAAATCGAAAAAGGTTGGCATCTTTATGCTACAGATATTCCAAAAGGAGGTCCACAGCCTACCTCATTTAATTTTGTAAAATTAAATTCTGCTAACTTGCTTGGTAAAGTTGAAACGACAAAAATTGCAGAAAAATCTTTTGATGAAAATTTTCAAATGAATTTGGAATGGTACGAACAAGAGGTTTCTTTTACTCAACTTTTAAACATTGGTAACGATTTTTCAATAAAAGGATATGTAGAATTTATGGGCTGCAACAACAGTAATTGTTTACCTCCATCACGAATTGATTTCTCGTTTGGAGAGGCTCAAGAAAATTCATTACAAGTTGCTGCATTGAACACAATATCACCAATTTCAAATATATCCGAAGATTTATGGGAGCCTGTCATTGATGAGTTACGTAGTTTTGATTCACACACATCTACAACAACAAGCGATTCTTTACTTTGGATTTTCATCAAAGGTTTTTTAGGCGGTTTTATAGCTTTGCTTACGCCTTGTGTTTGGCCTATAATTCCAATGACAGTGAGTTTCTTTTTAAAAAAATCCAAAAGCAAACGAAAAGGATTGCTTGATGCTATTCTTTTTGGTGTCTCTATCATTTTTATCTATCTCTTTTTAGGTATTGTCATTACATTACTTTTTGGAGCAAGTGCACTGAATAGTCTCTCTACAAATGCTGTTTTCAACTTATTCTTTTTCCTTTTATTATTAGTGTTTTCTATCTCATTTTTTGGAGCATTCGAAATCACATTACCATCGTCGTGGAGTACAAAGATTAATGCAAAATCAGAATCCACAACGGGATTTTTAAGCATACTTTTAATGGCTTTCACATTGGCTCTTGTTTCTTTTTCGTGTACAGGTCCAATCATTGGCACATTGCTCGTTGATGTATCGGTTAATGGTTCTTTATTAGCACCTGCTATTGGTATGGGAGGCTTTGCTGTTGCATTAGCATTGCCCTTTACATTGTTTGCTATATTCCCTACTTGGTTAAAATCATTACCAAAATCTGGAGGTTGGCTCAATTCGGTAAAAGTTGTTTTAGGATTTCTTGAATTAGCATTTGCTTTAAAATTTTTCTCGGTAGCCGACTTAGCTTATGGTTGGCATTTGCTCGACCGCGAAACATTTTTAGTACTCTGGATTGTAATTTTTGCTATGATGGGATTCTATCTATTAGGGAAAATCAAATTCCCACATGATTCAGAATTGAAACATGTTTCTGTTCCACGATTCTTTTTAAGTTTACTATCATTAGCATTTGCTATATATTTAATCCCTGGACTTTGGGGAGCTCCATTAAAAGCAGTAAGTGCTTTTGCTCCACCACTCTATACTCAAGATTTTAATTTGTACGAAAAAGAAACGCATGCTGTATTTGACGATTATGAACAAGGTATGAATTATGCGAAAAAAGTGAACAAACCTGTTTTGATCGATTTTTCTGGCTATGGTTGCGTAAATTGTCGAAAAATGGAATCTGCTGTTTGGACAGAAAGTAGCGTAAATTCAATGCTTACTAATGATTTTGTATTGATCACACTTTTTGTTGATGACAAAACATCTTTAAATGAACCTGTTACAATTATAGAGCAAGGGAAAGAACGCATACTACGAACTGTTGGAGACAGAAACAGTTATCTTCAACGTCATAAATTTGGTGCAAATGCTCAACCGTTTTACGTAATTTTAAATCATGAAGGAAAACCTTTAGCAGGAAGTTATTCTTTTGATGAAAATCCACAAAATTTCATCGATTACTTAAATATTGGTTTAAAAAACTTCAAAAAAGATTAGAATATGAAAAAACATTTTTTATTCCTCATTATCATATGTTTACTAATTTCTTGTTCAGAAAAGCGAGAATTAAGTTTAGCAGGAAAATGGTCTGTAGTATTACATGAAAGCACACGCAAAGACACTTTATTTAAACCGAATAGAGGGCTCGGTCCAACTCAAAACGTAATGTATCAACCTACCATTTTGAATGAAAATGCTAAAGTTGAAGGGACAATCAATTTGCCTGGCACTTTAGACGAATATGGTTATGGCAATAAGGTAGAAGATGCTTTTTTAGGATGTCTTTCAAGAAAAACACAATTTATAGGCGAAGCCGTTTATTCTCGTAAAATAAGGACAACAGAAACAACTTCGTGGAAAATTATTTTCGAGCGTGTACTTTGGAAAAGTTCATTAAAAATAGATGGTCGAGTAATTGGATCATGCGAATCACTCTCTACTCCACATACATTCGTTGTAGAAAATCTTCCTGCAGGAAACCACATTATAGAAGTTACAATTGACAATACAATGATTCATCGGATAGGGGAAAAAGGACATGCCTACGGTGAACATATGCAAACTATTTGGAATGGCATCCTCGGAAAAATGATAATGCAAAAAATTGAAACACCAATACTTGAAAATGTACGCATAAATGCACCTTTTGAATGTGATAAAATTCAAATTTATTTTGATTGTAATAGTAATACATTGACCAATCTAAATCTTGTTCTTCGCGATAAAAAAACAAAAGAAATTATTCTTGATCAAGAAGTTTCTATAACAAAAAATGCAGGGAAGAATCTTATTTCTATTCCATTAAAACCTAATCAAGTTCAGTTGTGGAGTGAATTTAATCCTCAACTTTATTTGCTTGAACTACGAGATCGGAACTATTTGCTACTCGAAAAAACTATCGGCTTTCGCTCATTTAAACGTGAAGGCAATCAAATGTTTGTCAATGGAGAACCTCTATTTTTAAGAGGCAATTTGGACAATTGTCATTTCCCTTTGACAGGCTATCCGAGTATGAAAAAAGAAGATTGGTTAAAGATTTTTTCCATCCAAAAAGAATACGGTTGTAATAATATCCGTTTTCACTCTTATTGTCCTCCTGAAGCTGCATTTGAAGCTGCAGACGAGTTAGGGATTTACCTTGCCCCCGAAGTTGGAGTATGGATTGATGGTTGGATGCCTGGACAAATCACACCTTTAGGAATGAACAATTATAGTTTGAACGCTTTTATCAAACAAGAATTAAAAAATATTTGTGATGCTTATGGCACACATGCGAGTTTTGCGATGTTAGGAATAGGGAACGAATTAGGTAATAGCAATTTTGATAGTCTTCAGATATGGGTTGATGCTGTAAAAAAAATGGAATCTTTCGATAATAATGCAAATTGGCAATCGCGATTATATACAATTTCTACAGCACGGACACTAACCTCTGTTGATGATTTTTTTGTAACACATCATTATCCAAACGTTGGTGGCGTTCGTCAATGGATGTTCCCTCATACAAATTGGAGTTACGAGAATCTTTACTGCCAAACAACTGTACCTACCGTTGCACACGAAATTGGACAATGGCCTGTTTATCCTGATTGGAACGAAATTGACAAATATACAGGAGTTTTAGAACCTCGCAATTTATTGTCATTAAAACAACATGCTCAAAATAATGGTGTTTTACAATTTAATGAAAAATTCCATTTTGCTTCTGGAATGCAAAGTCGCTTGATGTATAAAGACGAAATTGAAAGTTTTATGCGAACTCCATCGTGCCGAGGAATACATTTACTTGGTATGCAAGATTATTCAGGTCAAGGCGAAGCCTTAATTGGATTTTTAGATAGTTTTTATGAACCCAAAGGATTTTGGTCAGCACAAGAAGCAAGAGGTTGCTTTGCTCCAATCGTAACATTAGCAGAATTTGAAAAATATGGATGGGAAACTACAGAAACTTTCTCCGCAAAACTATTAGTAAGGAACCAAAAATGCGATTTAAAAAACGTACATATTCGTTACAAAATTTTCAATGTAGCAGGGAATTTAATTACAGAAGGAGAGTATTTATCTCAAAATATTAAAAATGGGAAGTTGGCAGATTTCGGACAAATCACACTTGATTTAGCTCCATATGCTAACGAAAAATTAACATTAGAAACTCAATTATTTGCTGAGAATCAAGTTTGTTCCGAAAAAAACAGTTGGAATATTTGGGTTTTTCAAGCACAAGACTCTTATCAATCCAATAAAGTTTTATTGACAGACAATTTAGAAACCGCTATTTTCGCATTGAAAAAAGGTGATAAAGTAATTCTTGATGCTTCAAAATTAGGTAACGACAAAACTTTTTTGAAAGGTGATTGGGGAGCTGTTTATTGGTCAACAACATGGTTCCCCGGACAACAAATGCAAACACTCGGTGTTTGGATGGATAAAAATCACTCATTATTTAAATCTTTCCATAGCGAAGGTTATGCCGACTGGATTTGGTGGAAAATATTTGAAAAAGGTCGTTGCTTTGATCTAAAAGGACTTTCTACGGATTATTGTCCATCGGCAATGCCAGTGCCTGATTTCCATAACAATCAGCGTTTAGGAAGTATTTTTGAATTAAAACTTGGGCAAGGGAAATTATTAGTTACTGGTTATTCGTTAGAAGGCAACTCCATTGAACAAATTGTATATAGAAACGAGCTTATTCGTTATGCAGAAAGCAACGAATTTTCTCCAACAGAAACTATCTCTGAACAGTGGTTGAACAATTTATTAAATCCCAATGTAACGCAACAAAACCTTGATTTACCCGAAGAATTTAGAAATGCTTTATTGTATGTTGAATGTGGTGCAAATGCAACCAATCCATCAAATTGGACAACTGATTTAGATAAATCTATCATAGCAGAAAATGTTAGTTATGAGATAAAAGGTTTTTCGGTAGTACAAAAAGGTAGTAATTTTACTTGGGCTACAAACACTGACAACGAAGTTATTATTCGTACACCAGCAGGCGAACTCGGAATGCTTCATATTGAATTTTTGAACAAAAAAGTTTCAGGTGTAATCGAAGGACGAAACTTTGATAGCAAAGATGCAAGGTCTGTTGTTTTACCTATTGACAGAGAAGATTGCCTTGATGGAAAACTTTTACTCAATGTAAAAGCAGACAAAGACAATCCTATATATATACAGCGTATTGTATTTGTCCCCGTAAAAAAATAAAAAAATTAATTTTACCTTAATAGTTTTTGTTTTGTTGTTATGAGAAAGATTTTATCATTGTTTTTTATAAGTTGTTTTATAGTATTTGGAATAATGGCTCAAAGTAGCGATACAAATATTGTGTTTGATATTACTTCCAATAACAACTACACAGGTCGTGGTAATACTAACGAAGCCTTGTTGAATGCAAAATTATTTTCTTCGTCAGCATTGACATTCACCGATATCACAATAGATATGACAGGAACCACAAACATTTCGGATGTAGAAAAAATAAAAATTTATCAAACGCCTACATTAGCATTTGATCCTCGAAAAGTATCTTCTTATATAGAATTGGGAGAAGCTATTCCAAATCCATCGGGTGAAACCACGTTTAATATTACAGGCAATGTAGCTGAAGGGACATTAAACTTTTTATGGATAACCTATGACATTGCTCCTCAAGCAAAAGAAGGGAATATCGTCTCTGCTAAAATATCTTCTTTTTCAACAAAAGAATCAATTATTCAGATGCGAAAAGACGTCGTAGCTCAACGTGAGATATTGTTGACAAGAAAGCTAATTTATGCCCCAGGCGATTACGATTCTAAAAATTATCGTATTCCTGCAATTGTAACAGCAAAAGATGGTTCGTTGGTTATCGGGACGGACAAACGAAAAAATAACCAAGGCGATTTGCCAGAAGACATTGATGTACTAATCAACAGAAGTACAAATAACGGTGTGGATTGGAGCACCCCGATTGCTATTGCAAAAGGTACGGGCAGAGGAGCTGGTTTTGGCGATGTGGGTTTGGTCAAAACAGCAGAAACAAACGGATTGTTGGCTATTTATGTCGGTGGTGATGGATTTTTCGATCCAGCAACTTCAAATACTAAAAAACAACGCATTTATGTTTCAAAAAGTGCTGACAATGGCATTTCTTGGAGAGAGAAAATAGAAATTACGGATCAATTGTATGGACCGAAATGTTCGGAAATATCTCGTCAAGGCTGGCAAGCCTCGTTTGTGTCTTCTGGTGCAGGTTTGCTGACTCGCGATGGAACAATCTGTTTTGTTGCAGTAGTGCGAGAGTCAGATTCTACTGACGTGGATTCTTTTTCAAATTATGTGTTTTATTCTGAAGATAATGGCACAACTTGGAAGGTTTCTGAATGCTGTATGAAGGAAAAAGCCAATGAGGCAAAAATAACTGAACTCAATGACGGGAGTTGGTTGGTTAGTATTCGAAATCAAAGAAAAGGTGCACGTTACTATACAATTTCAAACGATCGTGGACAAACTTGGACTTCTGTGGCTCAATGGGAAAATATGATAGAGCCAGGGTGCAATGGAGATTTAGTCAACTATACAAGTACATTAGACGGATACGACAAAAATCGTATGTTGCATACCATTCCTTATCATCCAACAAAACGTTTGAATGTTTCGATGTTTTTAAGTTACGATGAGGGAAAAACTTGGGAATATAAGAAAACGCTTTGTAAAACAGGTTCTGCCTATTCTTCTATTTGTGTTTTGCCTGATAATACCATTGGTGTTTATTTGGAAGAAAACGGCGATGACCCAGCAAATGGAGAATATTCTACTTATTTTTTGAATTTCTCTTTTGATTGGCTAACCAATGGCGAAGACAAAGTTTTTTACAATTCAAAACCTTAAATTATACGATCCGAGAAAAAAATGTTCCCCAAATATTTTCGGGGAACATCAAAACAAACATTTTTTTTACAAAAGCCCTTATTTTATAAGTTCAATACTTCGTTTAATGAACTTATCTAACGCTTCGCCTTTGAGCATATTATTCGAAAGTAATGCTAAATCGATAAGTTGAGAGATAGTATTTTGACTTACAGCAAAACTTTCGAGTATTGCACGTTTTTCTTTGTTTTGCTCTGCTAATTGCGACTCTATTCTCTCTAAATCTTCATTTTCAACCGCAGGAATATCCTCTTTCTTCACATCTTTATGAGCTGTATTCCAATCAGTTTTATTTTTTTCGAGTTCAGCGATTTTTGTGATAAAAGGTTTTAAAAGTTCATCGCACTTTTCCGTTTTTGCACCAAAAATATCTTTAATCAAAGGATGTGTAGCATTTACCACCAAGTTAAAACTATCGGGCATTTCGCCGTAAAAATTCATCATACCACCACCCTGCACTGCACTCATATCTTTCATACGACGCATAAACTCATTTTGAGTGATTACTATTGGGCGAGCTGTTTCTCCTAAATTTTCAAAAGAAACCACAAATTCCGTTTTTTCTAATTTTGGTATTTGGCTTGAAAAAATCGTTGACAAATCTGCTCTTTCGGCATCTGTCAAATTAAGTTTTTCGACTTCATCTTTTACAATTAACTTCTCTACTATGTCGCTATCAACACGAACAAAACGAGTTTTTTCTAATTTTTGTTCCAACTGATTTATAAAATGAACATCAAGTTGTCCGTCGAATACCAAAACATCATAACCTTTTTCTTTTGCTGCTTGAACATACGAATGTTGAGATTCGGTGTTATTCGCATACAAATAAATCAATATTTTGTCTTTGTCCGTTTGATTTGGCTCTATCAGTTTTTTATACTCTTCGAGTGTATAATACTGATTTTCAGAATTTTTCAACAAAACAAAATTTTTCGCTTTCTCATAAAATTTTTCATCGGTAAGCATTCCGTAAACAATAAACAACTGCAAACTATCCCACTTTTCTTCAAATTGTTTACGATCATTTTTAAATATATCTTGCAAACGTTCTGCAACTTTTTTAGTGATATGCGAAGATATTTTTTTGACATTTTGATCGCTTTGCAGATAACTTCTTGACACATTCAGAGGGATGTCGGGCGAATCGATAACTCCGTGCAAAAGCGTTAAAAAGTCGGGAACAATTCCCTCTACCGAATCGGTAACAAAAACCTGATTGCAATACAACTGAATTTTGTTTCGTTGCAAATCAAGATTACTTTTCACTTTCGGGAAATATAGAATTCCCGTCAAATTAAACGGATAATCTACATTCAAATGAATATGAAAAAGCGGTTCGGAAGTGAACGGATAAAGTTCGTCGTAGAATTTCTTATAATCTTCGTCGGTCAAATCGCTTGGCTTTTTCGTCCATGCTGGTGTTGTGTTATTGATAACGTTATCGTCTTCAGTTTCGATTTCTTTGCCGTCTTTCCACTCTTTTTTCTTACCAAAGGCGATAGCAACTGGCAAAAATTTACAGTATTTCTTCAACAGACCCTCAATTTTCGAATCTTCCAAAAAGTCTTTGTTTTCGTCATCTACGTGAAGTACTATTTCTGTTCCGCGTTCCGATTTCTCGCAAGCCTCAAGGTTGTATTCAGGATTTCCTTCGCAAGCCCAATGCATTGCTACAGCATTTTCTTTATACGACTTTGTAAAGATTTCTACTTTTTTCGAAACCATAAATGCTGAATAAAAACCTAAACCAAAATGTCCGATAATTGCATTTGCATCGTTTTTATATTTTTCGAGAAACTCTTCGGCTCCCGAAAATGCTATCTGATTAATGTATTTGTCAATTTCTTCTTCGGTCATACCGATACCTTTGTCGGCTATTGTAATCGTTCCTGCCTTTTTGTCAACAGAGATGCGTACGGTTGTATCACCTATTTCGCCTTTAAACTCGCCTACAGACGATAGCGTTTTCAATTTTTGAGTTGCATCTACTGCATTAGACACCAATTCACGAAGGAAAATTTCGTGATCACTATACAAAAACTTCTTGATAACAGGGAAAATATTCTCTGTTGTTACTCCTATGTTTCCTTTTTGTTTCATACCTTTTTTATTAAAATTTACGATGATCATATTTCAAAAAAAATGCCAAACAACGAAGCGTGCCAAAGTGGCAGTTTTGAGTAAAATCTATAGCAGTTTAAGATAATTAGTCGTTAAAAATAGTATATTTGTAGCATAAAATAATAACGCAGCGTGTTAGAAACAATGCGTTGTTTACAGGACATACACATAGCATTTGCTATTTATTCAGGACTATCTTGGAACGTGAGAAATTTTAAGAAAGTATGCCTATAAATAAGTAAATGCTCATGCGGTTGCATGGGCTTAATTTATCTATGGCATAGGGTAATTCTCACGACCTCAAGATAGTGGATAATATTAAGTCCACTTTTTTTGTGCCGTATGGAACAAATTGGTAGAGAGATACAGAGAGAATTGCACCGACAGGAGCGTACCGTAAGTTGGTTTGCCCGACAACTGAATTGCGACCGAACGAATGTGTACGATATATTCAAACGCAACAATATCGACGTACAACTACTTATTCGGATTTCTCAAATTCTTCACCACAATTTTCTCCGCGATTTGGCTGAAACTGTTGATGAAAGTGTAGAATAATTTTCTACATAGTTGTAGAATTAACTGCTATATATCATTTACAAAATCGCTTTTGTTATAGCATACTTTTGCAAATAAAGTAAATAAACAAAGAACGAGAAAGGATATGAAAATGATTAGAACTTTCCATCCTATTGGACAGGGCGGCTTTTGTACTGAACAATGGCAAATGGATGATAAGAACCTTACTATCGCTTACGATTGCGGAAGTGAGAATAAGGATTGTTTGCATCACGAAATAGATTCCTTGGTCGACAAAAAACAGTCTATAGATGTATTGATACTTTCTCATTTACACAATGACCACATGAATGGTGTGCAATATCTAATAGACAAACAATGTGTTAGGTGTATTTTATTACCTGTTATCAGTGTGGCAAACGAAGTAGAATTGCTGCTCTCAAATTTTTTAAGAGCTTCTTTTTCAGCGAATGAAGTTGATTTATATCAAAAGTTGCTTCACGATGAAACAATACAAGAAGTAGAGATTAAACGTATTTCATATACAGAAGACAACGTTTCTGACGAAAAACCATCAGAGGTATTATCAAATGCACCAGATGGTATAAAAGATGAAATAATGAACGTTTGGAAATATAAATTATATAATCCCAAACAAGAGGCTGATAATGAAATAAATGAACTTATTGATAAAATAAAATCAAACAAGCATTTAGCAAATGCTCAATTTATAAAAGAAGATGGCATTGATTATGAGAAGTTGAAAGATGTTTTTCGCGACAAAAAACTCCGGAAAGAATTGGTTCATATTTATAAAGAGAAAATAGGTAAGAGCCATAATGCTTATTCTATGATGCTTTATTCGGGTATAAAAACATCCTATGCACATTTGTTTATGGATTGTTGTCATCATCATTATTCTTATCATTGCCATCGCTTTCATGTTCTTTGCGATGAAATGGTTGGTTGCATGTATTGTGGTGATGCCAATCTCAAAAATCAGAAATCGTGGAATCAGTTTGAACAATTCTTTCAAAAAGAGTTAAACTCCTTTCAAATCGGTATGTGGCAAATACCACATCATGGTTCTAAACACAATTATAATTCGAATATAAACAAAGGTTGCTGTTCGAGATTAAATATTATTTTGGCTTCGACTACTAACCGATACAAACATCCTCATAGTACTACGTTTAAGCAAATAGTAGAAAACAGTGCTATCCCCTTATGGGTAAGTGAAAAAAAGAAATCTGCAGTGGTATTTAGAATTGAGTTTTAAAAAGTTCTTGAGGGAATGTTTTAGTAAAGTAAAGAGGAGCAAAAAAATAGAGATTATATACTAATACAAAACAAGGACCAACAAGAACCTTTTTTGTCGGGAATTTTTATATTTTATTTGCAAAGCGATTTTAAAAACAAAACAATAAATAATAATCATGAAAAAACTATTTACAATTTCAGTAGCACTCGCCTTTGCTTTTGTAGCCCGAGCCGAAGTGCTGACAATGGTGATAGAAACCATCGAGGGTGAGCGTTCGGTGTACGAACTCTCCACACTCCGTTCGCTGACGTTTGGTGGTGAGGTAGCAGATGCACAAACTACGGGAAAAACCGCTCGACGTATCTATTTTCTTTTAAAAAACACTACGGAGCTTGACAATGTACAGGTACAAGTGAGCGTATTCCCAAACCCTGTGTGTGGCGTGTTGCGTGTTAAAGGTATAAATCCAAATACTACCTACCGAGTGATAGACCTTTCGGGGCGAGTGGTGATGAGTGGCGTAGGGTGCGACATAGATGTGTCTACGCTTACCGAAAGTACCTACGTGCTACAAGTAGCCGATATGCTTGTGAAATTTATAAAAAAATAACAACGATTTATTAACCATAAAAAATTAAAAAAGAGATGAAAAAAATTACACTTGTTTTTGCTTTTATGCTTGCTGTAGCAGGAGCTACGGCACAAAGTATGTATGTACACAAAACCGATGGCAATGTGTACGAGTTTAAGGTATCGGACGTAGATAGTATCAATTTTGCGGCAAGCACTACTACTGACGATTATTTCTATACTATAACTTATATGCCAAATGGTGTCGAAGCTGATATCATAGTAGATACTGTACGTTATGGAATGTCTTATACCTTTAGAGAGGAAACTACATTTTCTACCGATGATTCTATTTTGTTAAAATGGAGTACTGAAGCAAATGGTAGCGGTGCTGTCTTTGCTTTTGGTGAAACCATTTCTTTAACAAGAAATATTACTTTGTATGCTGTATGGGTTGTTTGTCGTGGTATGGAAAATGGTTATGAATGGGTAGATTTAGGCTTACCAAGTGGACTAAAATGGGCTACTTGCAATGTAGGTGCTTCTAAACCAGAAGATTCGGGTAGTTTTTTTGCTTGGGGCGAAACTACTCCAAAAACTACTTACTCTTGGAGTACTTACAAATTTATGGATTCGAATATCAATAATTGGAATGGTGTAACTAAATACACCTTTGCCGATGGTCAAAATGAATATGATGGTATAAAAGTAGCTTGGTACGATAGCGAAGGCAACTTCATTGGCGATAACAAAACCATTCTCGACCCTGAAGATGATGCGGCCACAGTGAATATGGGCGGCTCTTGGCGAATGCCAACAAAAACGGAGATGCAAGAACTTGACGAATTCTGTACTGTTAAATATGAAAATGATTGTTTAAAATTAACATCTAAAACAAACGGAGCTTATATTTATATGCCTATTTACATAAATGAAACAGGGGCATGGGATTATCGTGCTGGATATATTTGGTCGAGTTCGCTTGGTTCAACTTATTCAGATGCTGCTATTTATGGCGGATCATATTCGTATGAATCTTTTGAAACTTATGAGTCAGGTGCGCGTTATAACGGTTATGGAGTGAGAGGGGTATGTGAGTAAGAGAAAATATAAGAATATGATAAACGCACCTTAAGGTGCGTTTATTTGTTTGCTAAAAAATAAATGCAAGAGATTTTTGTTGGTTTTATCTAAAAAGTATTATCTTTGCAAACGCTTTTGGGTCCCATAGCTCAGTTGGTTAGTAGCACCTGACTCATAATCAGGGGGTCCTTGGTTCAAGCCCAAGTGGGACCACATCAAAAAAAGTACTTACAATCAAGAGTAAGTGCTTTTTTTATTTTATATTTGTATGTTTCAAAAATATAAAAAGCATGACGTTCAAACGTAATATTATCATCACAGGCGGAGCAGGTTTTATCGGCTCTCATGTAGTTCGATTGTTTGTAAACAAATATCCCGACTATCGCATCATCAATGTCGATAATTTGACTTATGCGGGCAATCTCGCGAATCTGAAAGATGTAGAATCGGCACCTAATTACATATTCGAGAGAGCAAACATTTGCGATTATGCACTCATTTACAATTTAATATCCGACTATAAAGTCGATGGGGTTATTCACTTGGCAGCAGAGAGCCACGTAGATCGTTCTATAAAAGACCCTTTTGCCTTTGCACACACCAATGTGATTGGGACGCTTACACTACTACAAGCAGCAAAAAAATATTGGGAAGCGAGCACAGAGAAATATGAAGGAAAACTGTTTTATCATATTTCAACCGACGAAGTGTACGGAGCGTTAGAAATGGACGACACGCTGTTTACCGAACAAACGAAATACGATCCTCACAGTCCGTATTCGGCATCAAAAGCAAGTAGCGACCATTTTGTGCGTGCTTTTCACGACACATACGGAATGCCTACCATTCTGACAAATTGCTCAAACAACTACGGACCTTATCAATTTCCCGAAAAGCTAATTCCACTATTTATCAACAACATTCGCCATAGGAAACCATTGCCCGTCTATGGCAAAGGCGAAAACGTTCGCGATTGGCTGTATGTAGAGGATCACGCTCGTGCAATAGATCTTATATTTCATAAGGGGAAAATTGCAGAATCGTACAACATAGGAGGTTTCAACGAATGGAAAAATATCGATTTGATAAAAGTTCTTATAAAAACTGTAGATAAACTATTAGGAAAGCCCGAAGGCTATAGTCTTGATCTGATTACTTATGTAACTGACCGTGCAGGACACGATCTGCGTTACGCAATTGATTCATCGAAGTTAAAAAACGAATTGGGCTGGGAGCCAAGTCTTCAGTTCGAAGAAGGCATCGAGAAAACCGTAAGTTGGTATTTAGACAATCAAGAATGGATGGACAACATCACTTCGGGCGAGTACGAAAAATACTACGATGAGATGTACAAAAATCGATAAGAAAAAAATTTTTTATATTTTTAAAAACTTTTTCTATCTTTGAATTGTTTAATAAGTACAAAAGAGTTCTTTCGCACTGTTTAGAGATTGGAAAACTCAACAGATTATTTTTTATACTGAGAAAAAGTCTGATTTTCAATGGCGTGCTGCCCCATTTTTAGGTTAGGCAGATTACAAAGAAAATCAACACCTCAAATCCTTTTTATAGGAGTTTTCTCAATAAACAAGCAGTGCGATTTACATAAGAGAAGATAAAAACATCTTCTCTTTTTTATTTTTCAGGATTGTATTTCAGCAAACTATTTGAGATTTTTTGTGCAATGTCATTGCAAAGCACGTTTTGAAGTTCAGAGGAAGACTTCAGTGTATTACGAGATTTTACCAACGATTGTATTAAACTTTTTGAAGAAACGTTTACATAATCTTTTTCAGGATTAAACTTCCCTGTTTTTTCCCAACTACCACTCAATAAATTTGATACATTCTCTCCCGAATATTCAATGTAATGTATTTTGTCTGTTGTCTGTAAAGAATAACTATTAGAAAGCAACGTAAGTCCTGTTTCAGTAGAACGAAGTTGATAGTTAAGCGAAATTTTTGCCACCACACTTTGCGAACATTCATAATAATAAACTTTATGATAAACTACACTTTTATCCTTTTTTGTTTCCTTGATAAAACCTTTTTTCTTTGTTTTGCTCAATGAACTTTTTGTATATGTCAACTGTGGGACTTCAAATGACAAATGCGAGCGAACAGGGATCAATGTACCTTGAATTTCAATACCATTTTGCATCGCTAAATGTTGCTCTTTGATAATCGCCTCGGTGTTATTAATATCAACAATTTCCAGAAATATTGCATTTGAGCTTTGTATGGTTGTGGTTATGTTGGTTTTAAGTTTATTGACAAAGTTCTTCTTGGCTATATCGTTGGAATAAAACGTTGTAAATGCAACCGTTAGCATTCCTTTTTCGAGACATTCGTTTTGTAAATTCTTGCTGTCTTTGTAGTTTGAGCCTATTTTTATAATCGAATTAAAAGTGTTGTATGCTGTACGGTATTTTTCGAGTTGCATCTGCTGAAGAGCTTCTCTATAAAGTGGTTCGCAACGACAAACAATCTCTTTTTCTGCAATATCTTGATAAGTCGCATCCACTTTTTTTATGGAAAGAATGTGAGAAAGAGCCGTACTGAAATCTTCTGTTTCTATAAAAGCAAGTGCTTTGGCATAATGGTCAACCAAATAACGTTGCTGCGACTCGTTGTACTGTTCTTGCACTTGACTGCTGATTTCCAGCTGAATACGATTATTATCGGCAATGCTTTTAAGATTTTTTAGTTTAATAAAATTTTCAATAAGATCATCATCGTTGAGTTGGGTGTAGTTATCATCGATTTGCTGTTCCAAATCGTTTGCATAACGAATAAGAGTGCGGTTCAAGGCAATTCGTGCATCTGTAAAATCTTCTTTTTTGATAAGCGAGGCGTTGTACTTTTCTACCGAAAGTTCGAGCATTCCTGCTTCTTCATACTTTTTCCCTTCCTTAAACAAACGTTTATAAGCACAACTCGGAAGCAATAAAAAAACGAATGCGACAATGAAAAACCGTAGAAATTTTGCTCTCATAATTTTCAAAATTATTCAGTTTTGAGAAATGCGTTAAAGAAACCAGTAAGCAAACGTGCTTCTATTTGGCGAGCAGCCTCTTCGTAAGCCTTTTCGCCTGCCGTTTTGTAGGACAATTGTGTGCCTTTTGTCGTCAAATCTTGTGCCTCAACTATAGCTCCATTTTGTAAGTTTTTTATTCTAAACTGAGCGTTCAAAAGTGTTGTATAAATTCCTCTCGAATGAGTTTGTTTTTTTGTGTCAGACGTTATAGTTATCTCAAAATCAGCATTTTTATCAACAATCCCATAACCATTTGCTTGCAAAAGTTGTTCAAGTTTTGCTTTTAGCATTTGGTCTTTTTGAGCAATACCGATATTTTTTTCAACAGACAAAATTGCTACGGTCGGTTTACTCACTTTTAGTGAGATGGTGATTTTTGTCGTAGGGATTTTTTGTAACCATTTTCGGATAACAAAATCCGTTGCCGACTGAAGCAACAATGTTGTTTTATCAATAGAAAAATCAAAGGTTTCTGCTGATTTTTGCGATTTCACGAGCAACGATGTTTTTACAACTCCGTTTGCATCGCTATTGAGTTTTTGCTGTTGAGCATTTTCGCTAAAAAATGTTACTATCGGAAAGTTTTTTATCGATTTTCCTTGATACTTTACTTCGCAGGACAGCTGTTCAGAATCAACTTTATATCCAACTTTACAATCAATTGTTTTACTCTTTGCAACAATTTCTATATTGCTGAGTATTTGATAAATACGATTGTACGATTCGCTAATGAGATTAATTTCTTGATTATTGATTTCGGTTGTAATTGTTTCGTTGAAATAAGCCTTCAAAACATCAAGCGACTTTGCGTAAAAAATTATAGCATTACGCATATCAAAATCTTTCTGATACTTTTCTGCAGTGAGAAAATGCGATACCGAAAGTTCTATTGCTTGCGTTCTTTTTTGTGCTTGGATAGTTGCATATTTTTGCTTGCTTAAGCGATAAAGCACCCAATATTCTTTACTATTTTCGTATGTATCAGCCACTTCGTAACCTTCAACAGATGAATTCACACGAGCTTCTATAACAGAAGAAAAATCCTCTTTTAACGACAAATCAGTTTCGTAACTGATCTGTATAGTCGAGGACGAAATATCTACTGAAATCTCTTCGGCAAGATTTTTCAATGCCATTGTTTTTGCCAAATCATAGTGAGCCGTCGACTTTTTTACTTTCTGTGCATAGCCAACACCTTGATAATAGTTTTTGTCGGACAACTGATTAGCTATCCATTCGGGTTTTTGGTTTTTACCAACCCGTTTTTGCGTAGAACAACCCGCAAAAACAATTATCAAAACAACAAAAAGATAATAACAACGTTCGTTCATCATGATTTTTTACAAAAAAGGTGCTTGCAGTTTTATAGATACAAGCACCTTTGTCTATTTTTTCGAACAATTATTGCAATTTGCTCATTTCTTTTTCAAACTCTTCTTTGAATTTTTCGTATTCGTAATCGATGCGAAGTTTGTCATCGTTTTTAACTGTATTAGCTACCTTATTAGCCAACTCAGTTCCTACGATTTCCACTACAACATAGCAACGGAATTTGCCGTCTTGTGTACGTTGTGTTTCATCGCAGATTACAATTGTTCCGTTAAGTTCTTGATTAACAACTTGGCGAGTTAAGTCTTGGAACTTACCTTTTGCTTCTTCGTCCATACCAATTTCGTACGAAGATGCATAGTTGTCAGTAACACGTTTAATCAAATCGCTAACTTGAGCTCCCAATTCTGCACGTGCTGCAAGAAGTGCTTTGTCGCGAGCAATTTGTAAACTTGTAGAATAACCTGTACCTAAAGCACGAAGATGATCTTTGTCGCTACGATATTCTTTTCCAGAACAAGGAATTGTTACTGATACATCTCCTTTGTGAGCAACTTCTTTTTTCGAACCGCAAGCCGTTACCATCAAAGCAACAGCCAAGAAAATCAATACTTTTTTCATGTGTGTTAAATTTTAAATGGTTAATTTTTCCAAAGGTAAAAACATTTTTATACAATTCGACAAAAAAACTACTTTTTTTCCTCATCTAATTTTTTACAAAAAGTCTATATCTTTGCTAAATATGAAAAAAATCATTTCGATTGTAATTGTTTCAGCAATATTTGTAACTGTAAATGCCCAAAAAGCAGATTCTCTTTACAGTTATCGACACGAAGGTGCTTTTCACACATTTTGCCAAGTAGAGACAAAATGCACCAACGAGATTGCAAATGAGATAGTTAACGAGTTTATCAGTCAATTTCGTGGCGACCCTAACTTACTTTTCGAATGGGCGTTCAAAGGTATTGGAAAACAAAACAACGAAGAACACGATGAAATTCTTTTGGAATTAAAACGTACAACTTTTGATCCTGAAACAAACATCGGTATCATCGTAACAGATATAAAAATACCTGGATTACGCACTTTTAAAAATATCGAAATTGAAAGTCGTGTAACCAAAAACACACTACCCGATGGTTCGACCAAAATAAATGTTGATATTTTTTATTCCAATGCCCTGCTAAAAAAAGCTTATGGAGTTTACCGAATAATCCCAATAAATGACACAACTCAACTTTTTGACATAACCATAAGCGTAAAATTCAGTTGGTTTTTCGATTTGTTTATCACAAAAAAACGATATTGCTCAATTTTTGAATGGCGAGCCAAAGGTTTTATGGAAAATATGAGAAAGGAAGCCGAACGCCGTCAATTACTCCTCAACAACTAAAGTTACCGCATCAACTTGTCCACCAAGCGGTGGATTTTTTTTCGAAAGTTGCACGCGAACATGCTTCACTAACGGATGAATTTTTCGCAAACGAGTTGCGATACGTCTTGCTACCGCTTCAAGTAATTTCGCAGTGTGTTGCATTTCATCTTTCACTGCATCATAAACAAGTTGATAATTAAGTGTATCGTCCAAATTATCAGTTGTTTGTGCAGACGCTTCATCCATTTCGAGCGTAACTGTTACGTAAAAATCATTTCCAATAATGCGTTCTTGCGCAAAAAAACCATGATAAGCATAAAAATGCATACGTTCCAAAACTATCTGCATACACTTAATTTTTAATTCGTAATTTTATATATTCTGTCAAATGCCAAAAAGCAAGTTCGTTCAGTCCAAAGTTCATCAAAAAGGTTGCAACATTATTAAAAGTTTCCCAAAACATAGTACCATCAAGAGAAAACGCTTTTTGAAAAAACATCGTTGCCCTATCCATATCGTTTTGCAAAAAAGAGATAAATGCCCACCGAACAAAATCAAGCACAAAAAGTTGTTCAGTAGGTATTTTCGCAAAATATTTTTCCGACTGCTCCACTTTCCCGCACAAAAACGAACACCACGCCACTGCACTAAGCACAGAATATTTATCAGGATTCAAATAATCTACCTTAAAATACACAGCTAATGCTTCGCTATATTTTCCTTGTTCATACAAGCAATTTGCTATATTCATCAGCACTTTGTAATCATCGGAGAAAAACTCCGACAAACGCTTATAATAATCCAAAGCTTGAATCATTTTGCCCATTTTTTTATAGCAATAAGCCATTTGCCGCAATAGCCATTTCTGTTCAGGAGCCGAGAGTTCTATTTTAGTGTAAATATCCAATGCTTTTTCAAACTCCCCTACTCGCTGAAAAGCATAAGCCATTTTTCGCGACGAAGCCATATCGGACATATTCTCAACATTTTCACGTGCATAAAGAGCCAACGCTTCAGAATACATTTTTTTCGAGAAATAAAAATCAGCCACCGAAAGCAAACCCTTTTTGGAGAACATATTCCACAAAGTATCATTACCTATCAAACCACTTAAACGAACAAACGGATTGTATGAGAGTTTTTGCGGAAACAATTTATAAAAGCGATACAAACTCTGCACGTAACTATTTGTTCGCAACGAGAATATCAAATGCGAATCGGTCAACGAACGATCGCTTAGATCCACTTTCGTTTGTTCTATTTCAGTTTTCAAATTTTGCTTCATAAAATCCATTTGCGAAGTTGGCAATTGCATCAAACTAAAACAAAACGAATACTTGTCCGAATCGCACATCATATTGTTCGACATCAAAAGCGAAATAAAATCATTATCGCCTTCGAAAAGCGTTTTTACAGCCTCATTTTTTGAGTTGAAAGGCATCAGCCAATTGAACACTTCGGAAAAAAACGGGAATGTCTTCAATGACGAAAACGTACTCATATAAATATCACTTCCATCGCGTTGCATCTCGCCAAGTTGTTGGATTTTCTCACTCAAACCTGTTTCGTCAAACAACTCTTGCATCTCGTCCATTGCCGTTTCTTCGTCAAAATCGTTGGCTTTTGCTTCGTTCCACTTATCGTTCAACTTCGGCGAAATTTTCATCATATCGGGCAACAAATCTTCTTTTATTTTCCGATTCACAACTTCGGTTTCCTGACTCCGAATAAGATGACAAACTACCACTTCAAGTTCGGCTACAAACGAAGAAGAAGCCGACAATGATTCTATTTTTTGCGACAACGAATCATAAAAAGTCAAACGATCAGCATATTTTAAAACAGAAAACACAACCGCCACCAAGGCACGCAATCGAACAAACTCTACTGAACTTTCACACAACAGACACAACAGATAGACTTTTTCGGGTTGGAAAAAGTTTAACACACTCAACATCAATGCTGAAACTACAACTGCTCGGCTATCCTCACTAAAACTATCGTCATCAAAAAATGCTGTCAGTTTGCATATTTCATCATCAGAGAAACGATTTGTTAACAAAACCGAATAACACAAATCTTGCACAAGCGAAGCAATATCTTCATTTTTCGACTCCGCACTTTTTGTCTTAAACACATCGGCAAGCAAACCTTCGAGCGAAGCTTTATCTTGCAACGCATACAAACGCCACAAACACACCAAAAGCGAAATATTTGTTTTACGTTCGCGTTTTTGTCGATATTCGAACAACGAACTTTCGGACAAATAATACGCCTCACTCAAATCGTCATACAAAGCATACGATTTTTGAAGCAGCTGCAACAATATTTTTTCTCGTTGAGCATCGGCAGTACCTTTCAAGGCAAAAGAGAGCATTTGCTCATAAACGAGTTTCATCTCGTCGATTACGCTCACAGCCTCTCCGTTTTTCGTAGCCTCTACCAAAAGTTGAAGCGAAGCAAAAGCTTCCGACAAACGTTTCTCTGCCAACAACGAACCTACTGTTGCAATTATTTTTTTTATGTTCTGCATAGAATCTATTTTTTACTTCTTCCTTAAGGAACTGGGTCGTAGCCACTTCCACCCCACGGATGACACCGCAAAATACGTTTCAACCCCAACCAACCGCCATACACAACGCCATGTTTTTTTACCGCCTCAACCATATATTGCGAACACGTAGGCTGATAGCGACACACAGAAGGGAACATCGGTGAAATACACCTTTGATAAAAATAAACAGGCAAAAGAAAACAATGTCGAAAAAATTTTTTCATTCTTTTCCTTTTAATAACATCAATGCCTCACACATTTTTTTCTGCATAAACTCAAAACTCGGTACAGCATCGCTTATCGACACAAAAGCTACCTCGAAACCACCGTCGCAACCCGACAACAATTCTTTATTCAAACGATACGACTCTCGCATCAAGCGTTTTATACGATTGCGATCTACTGCACGTTTGAATCGTTTTTTCGGAACAGAAAACAAAGTTCTCTGCTCACCCGAAGCATTGCGTCTGTACACCACACGAAGCGGATAGCAAGTAAACGCTTTCCCCTCGGCAAAAAGCCGTTGAACTACGATTTTCCCCCTTAAACGTTCTTGTTTGTGAAGTGTATGTCCCATTTTTTTCGATATAAATCTACAACGCTCACCACGTGCCTTTTGTTCTTGCTCACAACAAATGCAAAGATAAAAACAATGCTCGAAAATTTAGACATCACACAAGTTGTTTCTGTTTGTTTTTAGAGAGAAGAAAATTCTATCTTTGCACTTGGTTTTGGTAGGCAAAAAACCGACCCAAAGCCACGACATATTTTTTTTGATTATAGCGTTTGCTATAATATATTTATATTTATCTCTTTGTATTTCTGATCATTACAAACAACACTCTTGTGTTGAGTAACAAATAAGTAACAATTTTTGACATTAAATTCGAGTAACAACAATAAGAAAAGCCACCTATAAAGATGGCTTTTTGTTACTTGTTTCTTTATGTGATTGTCAAAAAAAGAGAACCGCCCCATTTGAGGCGGTTCTTTCGCAAGAAAACAACGATTAAGTGAGTGCAGAAACAAAACTTGTTTTGGTTATGCTGAACGTGAGTTGTTTATGCAAACAGAAATCTTCCTAATGATTAGGAAATGGTAATAGTGCCTAAAAAAAAGCCGCATATCCATTTTAGATACTCATCTTTCCAGATGGTCTTGTATTCTATGTTTTGAGATTCGGACATAATGTATTTTATACAAACTGTAACTCCATTTGTAACTGCTTTTGGGGAGTATCTACACGTGGTTGCAAATCAAAATTAAATACAAGTGCTTCAACCATAGAATGACGATTTTCTATATGTCCGCCATTGTGGTAAAAATGTTCTTGTGTTTCGATATTAAAGCGTCCCCAAAACTTATCAATCATCTCGTTTGAACGAAATTCATTGTGGTGCCATGTTGATAATATGAAATGTGCAGGGGTTTGCGACAACGCATTAAAAAGTTTTTCTTCATCTTGTTCTGTCCAACCATTGTAATAATCAACGTAGCGTCCGAAGTATGGTGGGTCACAATAAATTAAATCTCCTCTATGAGCTGATTCAATTGTTAACAAGAAGTCTTGATTGCGAAATTCCCAATCATAACGTTTTAGAATTCTTTTAGTTTCTTGTATTTGGTTGCAAATTTTAGTCACATACGCTGGTGCGAATCTATCTGGTTTTTTGCAGAAAGGAATGTTCCATTCCCCTTTGCGGTTAAAACGCATCATTCCATTGAATCCTGCACGCGATAGAAAGATAAAATCAAACGAACTATGCGCTGAATTAAACCTATTTTTCACTTCCCTAAAGTGTACGTAACCATTTTCATCTGCCTTAGAAAGCAGATCTCCTTCTTGATTTAAATAGCTGCGCATATTATGTGGTGTAATATCACCAGATTGTATGCCCTTGTAAAAGTTTATGATATGTGGATTTGTATCACTTACAACACGTTTTCCTCCCACAATAGTATTCAATCCAACAACGCCTGTTCCGAAGAAGGGTTCAATCCAATTGGTATTGGGTATGTCAAGGCCAGATTGAAGAACTATGTCGTTAATCCAAGGGACAAGTTTGGTCTTTATACCTTGAGATTTGATTGCTGGAACTATTACAGACATAATGACTTATTTTAGTTTGTTCAACTTATCAGATTGTGATTTCAGATACTCTTTGTAAGTAGCAAGATTGTGGTAATGGGGTTCACCGATGCCAGCGGTACGGGCATCCACCTTGTTGAAATATCCTTTCCAATAATCATCAAATACATCTTCTCCTAAAGTTGCGAAAGGGCCTTCGCCTTTAATCAGTTTCTGAATATTCGTTATGCCGCCAATATTGCGAGTGTTTCCACTACCTGGAATATCATTTGCGATTTTCCATTTTGGTTGAACAAAGAAGATAAAGTTTTCAATAACCGAATGGATTGCAGATAATTCATCGACAGAATATACATTTCGTTCATTTGCATCAACTACACTCTGCTTATATAGCATACCTAATACGGTATGAGAACTGTAGGAGTTATAGGTGTGATCCATGTTTTTAACGGAATCTCTTTCTCTGAAATATCCCCAATACGAACCGAGCGTCAGACCATTTACAGAATCTCCTTCATAATAACTTGATTTGAAATCAACTGCGAACAAATGACCTTGTTTGTCCTTGAATGTCAAATCGGGATAGAAATTCTGTTTTGAGGGCAATTCTAACTCTAATCCATTTTTCTGTGCAAACGCATCCAATTTTGGAATGAGAAGTATCTCGATGATTTTCGAGACGACTTTCGTGTCATTGGTTATGGTATAAACATTTTTGTCAATATCAATGAAACCCTTGACAATCCAATCCTGGCTGTCGGTTTCAAGGAAACTCTTGTATGTGCTGACTTCTTTACGGAGAAGTTGTAAGAATTTTGCTGGTGTCATATAAAACGTCTAATTATTGTTTGTCTTTATTTTCTTTTATAATTCCAATTAACTTTCCAAATTCTAATATTTCTTCATCAGCATTTCCACTTTTGATTATTTTGTCAATTTTTTGTTTTGTAGGTGTGGCTTCGTCTCCCACCTCATCAAACAAATCTTTATAGAAACCAGCATTATCAGAAAGTAATTTTAAACAGGCATTATCGTTAGTGATTGGATCAATAATATGGTGAACAACTTCGGAAGCTCGGCTTTTTAACTTGCCTTGCTGTCTAAGCCAATTTTCCAAATATTGAAATTTTTGTGTCGTAATTGTACTCTGTGAATTGCAGAACACATTGCGAATTTCTTCGATTGTCGCACCCGTTTTTCTTTTATCTAATCTTTCAATGATTTTTGCTCTAACACTGTTTTCTTTAGGTATAGTTCCATTGGAAGCTACTTCTTTTAAATATCGAATACCGATGTTGAAAATGTTTTCGGGCAGTGGTTTGCAAAAATCTGTGTCTATCAAGTTTCCAACAACTTTATACCAATAATTATTTGTGTTTGGCTGGTTGGGCTGATTTATTTGGTTATACAAAGTGTTTTCATCAACTAAGGACAGTGCTTTAATAGCAGTTTCATTGATGTGTTTTGTTAAATCATTAATAGTTTCTTTTGTGAATTGGTATAAATCTTTGGGAATAATATTATGTATGTTTTCTTGCGTAATAATATCCTTTTGGTCTTTCCATTTGTCCAACTGAATAAGCAATGCAACTTCGGTAATATTGATTTTGTTTTTAACATTAAAAAATTGAGGCAATACTTTGTCCAATGACAATACACAACCCAATTTGTTTTCAGTCATATATTTCAGAACTTTATTCAAATTCTGGCTCGTACTATTTACGAGCAAATCTCCATAGTTGCCGTAGTAATCTATTTGTTTTGCTATGTACTCAATTTGCTTGTCTGTAAAGTCTTTTCCAATGTTTACATTTTGCACTAACTGAATGGCTGCGATTTCCAAGTACTCATCAGGGCCCACTTTGGATGAAAAATTGGTCCAAATTTGATTTCGTTGACTTGGGGTTAACTGTACTTTAAGCGGCTTGTCATCGGAAATTGATTTATACGCATCAAATATTTTCTTGAAATTGGCAATTGTTAATTCACTGGTTGGAATAATCGCTTCTATTTTTTGTTTTAACCCATCAAAGTTGTATCGTGAGTCATCCTTAATAAATTCTAAAATCGACAAAGCCTCTATATTTTTGTCACCATTGAAGAAATAGTCGTTTAACTTGCTATTATCGGTTGACAATTTAAATAGTTTGTAATCGTCTTTAGCCGCTTGTACATAATCCACAAAAGTCTTTGGGTCTTTTTCTATTTCGGCAAGATACTGAGTTATGTCAAATCCGATATTGTTATTAGAAATAAAATCTTGTATGCTTATAAGTGCTATATAATAGTCCCCGCCATTAAATTCCCCTTTTTCTTCTTTCTCGAAAAATTGTAATCTATTACATAATTTTGATATGAGTTTTTCTTTATCGTTTACATGTGACAATAAATTTTGATAACTCTTATCAAATTCCTGCTTGGACAGTTTTTGTTTTTCTTTTCGATTGGTAAGTTCATCCCAAATATTTACGATTTTTGTCTTGTCGGTTCCAGTGAACGATTTAGTATCTAAATTTGACAAGCTCTCAATTATGCTGTCTGTTTTTGCTTCGTCTGCATCTTGAATGTTTTTTTGCAAAATATCAACAAATTTAGACGATTGAGAATACTTGTTAATATCGTTGGGGCTATTTTCAAAACAAGAGTCAATATATTTAATCATTGGAATTTGTTCGGCAAGTTTCTTTGGAACACCATAAACCAATGCTGCGATATTTGTTTGTAGTGTATCGTTGTTCGGAATAATATATTTGAGGTTATCACCTAAATAATAACCCGATAGTATTTCTTCCTCTATGGTGATGTTTTGAGTTTCAATATGTGTTTCCCCATGTTGATCTCCGAAGACATGTTCCTCTATTGGATTATTGACAATTTCATGTTCTTTCAACTTGAAAATTGCGCAATATAATAAGTCAATTTCTTCTTTCCAGATTTGCTTCAATGCAACTAATGAATTAATGAATTCTATCATCTCCCGTATCGTAGCATTGGGCTTTTCAAGGCACAAGATTCGATAAATTGTCTCTTTGCTTTTTTCTTCAGTTTCCCCGAATGCCTGTGAATACAAATTGTCGAACAATTTTTGATAATCTGTAATAACAGGTGGTGTAACTCTATATATTACTGGGAATGTTTTGCTTATAAAGTGTTTCGTCAACTGTTCCTTTTTTTCATTCTCTCCAAAGGCACAAGAAAGATGCTTTTCATCGAAAGGAATTATCACCCAAATGTTTTTAAAACCGTTTTCAGCAAAAAAAGTATGGATTGATGACCATAGCTCTTTCACTTTGTCAGCAGGAAGTCTATCCATATTGTCATATACGATAATAAGTTTGGGCTTTTTATATTCGGAAATATTATCCGACAAGTCTTTCATCCATCTGATAAATTTGGCTACAGTTGGCTCTTCTTCATTTATCGTTTCTATGTTCTTGGTACTGGTTGTGGCGTCTTTGCTGATTTTCAATAGGTATCCCCAATGTCTTGCCTCTTTATTGAAAATACAAGCAAACAACCATACAATAACTCCAAGCAAAATAGGACAAAAAGCAATTAACACCAACAGAGGAATGTTTTCTATAACTTTCTGAGATTCTAATCTTTCGGCAATAAAGGCTGATATGGGGGTCAATGATAAAGAAAGCGCAGCCCATAATGCACCACCATTGAAAACAGGGATGCTCTTATTATTGGTAACTCGTTTGTGTGCCAACAATTCCTCCATTTTTTCTTTCCACGTTATTTTCTTTTCTGTTTCCCACGATTTTACTTTTTCGCTTTCTGACAAAAAACCTTCTTCCATTAATTTTGATGTCAGAGTTTCCAAAAAAGACCTGCGTTGTAAATCTTCTTGATGTCCCCATGCATCATACTCAAAAATGTGATACCCATCTTTAATTTGCTTTAAAACTGCATGCTCTTCTTGCAATTTTTCATTGGGCTTATCCAAAATCTTAATCACATTACTTTTTCCAGTTCCCCATTCTCCTTTAAGCCCAATAATACGAGATAATTGGTTTTCATCTTTGCTATCAGTAGATATGATGTGCTCTGCGATAGCAACAGCCAAACGCTCTTGCGATTTACCTTCGGTGTAATCTTCTCCACAAGGCAAGTTTGATATAAATTGCGGATAAATATTGTTTGTCATGCTACACAATGTTTTTGAATATTTCAACTATAAAAAACTCTCATAATCGTCTTCTGTTCCCTTTTTGATTTCATCAAATGTAGGCATCTTATTTTAATCGTTATTAGAGTTTAACAATGTTTTTACATCAACATTCAATATTTTGGCAATATCGAACAACTGTTCAACTGTTGGCTGGTTGATGTTTCGCACCCAACGAGAAATAGTATTTTCAGTTTTTCCCAATTGAAGAGCAAGCCATTTGCCACTTTTGTTTTGCTCGGCAAGCACCACCTTCAAGCGATTCTTGTTTGAATGTTCGTCTATTTGTTGCATATCGTTTCGATTTATAATAACGATGCAAAGGTGCAAAAAATATCAATACGAAGATGTTTTTTCGACATAAAAAAAACATTTTTAGCCAAAAGACAAATATAAAGCTATTCTTTCCGAGAAAAACATTATAAGTGATACATCGTTCAGTAGAGATATTTTAAGAATAAAGAAAAACGACTTTTTTACTTTGCTAACAGATGTTTTTGAAGAAGATTTTAAAGAAGATGCATCAAAACTTGGTTTTTCTACTACAAGCGATAAGGATAACGAATGAAAAAAACTTTTGGTAGATGCGATAATTGAAATTGTAATAAAGAAAATTACAAATAGTGATTCTGCTGTTCAGTTAGCTAAATTAGGATGTAATAAACTCGTAGATTGGATCCATAAAACTTTTAAATAAAAAAAAGCCTCAATTGAGGCTTTTTTATTTTTAGCACTATACTCAAAAATGAATCGGTACACAAGTTTGTGGACCAAGTTTTTTATTAATTTATAACGTTAGAATTACGCATAACTATGCAATCCGCCAAGCAGGAAGTTTACGCCGAAATAGGTGAACAGCACTGCCAGAAAAGCCACTACGGCAAATAGGTGGAAAAACATCGGTTTGCGAAACATCGGCAACGATTCGGTATGCAAAGCCAAAGAGTAAATCATCAGCGTAATCAATGCCCAAACCTCTTTGGGGTCCCAGCCCCAGTAGCGTCCCCATGAGAGGTTTGCCCAAATGGCACCCACAAAAATACCTATCGCCAAGCAAAACACCGCCGGATAAAGCATTAGTTGGCTCACAGTTTGCAAACGAACAATTTGCATATCGCTGTTTTTTGAAAAAAGGTGGAGAAAAACGGCAGTCAGTCCGTTGAGCATAACAAACGCCAAAAGAGCATAAGAGAGCATAATAATCATCACGTGAATGCTCAAAAGTGGAGACGAAAGTACCGGCATCAGATTCGTTATTTTCGGATTTGCCTCGCCCATCATAGCAACCAACAGCGAAAGCCCGCAAAGCAATAAGCCAAACGGAAGTAGTAAAGGTATTTTTTTATTGAACAACAACGAAAGTAAAAGGCTCGTCCATGCCAAAAACTGCATCGTTTCAAACCCATTGGAGAGCGGAAGATGTCCACTTACAAAACCTCGCAAAACAATCAACAACGTAAGAAATACAAGTACAGCCGACAACACACCCACAGAGAAATATGAAACTATACGATTCGGTTTTCTCTCCATACTAAAGCAATAGATATAAACGGCAAACAGCAAGAGTCCCAACGTAAGACAAACAAAAGCTAAAGGTTTTGTAACGTGCAAATGATTGTAGATTTGTTCAGCTACGAAACGTATTTCAGAAGGGAGATTTTCCTCGCCTGCTTCCACCTTCTGATATTCACCTATACGCTCTAATCCATCGGCTGCCGAAGCGAATCGCCCGTGCTCTATTTCTTGCATAACAAACGACATACTGCCCTTTATCATTTGCCAATTTTCGAGCGGAATATCGGCAGGCAATCGGTCTGTCCACGAATACCAAAACAACTCATTACCAGTATTTTTATAAGGAAAAACACGAAACAAACTTCCTGTAGAAATCATTGCGATAAGGTTAAACTTTTCATCAGCAGATAGTACATTCTTATCCGTTCGTTCTCGAAGCAGTTTTTCCAATTTATATCCACGATAATTGACAAAATCATTCAAACAAGCGTATTTTCCTTTAATGCATAGTTGTTTGCGAACGCTCTCGCCTTTGATTTTTATCATTGGCTCTGTTTTCCAATCATCGTAATAAAACAGCCACCCGACAAGCACTTGCTCTGCCGAAAAACCTTGATAAGACGTTTTACCGTAAATTTTTTGGCAAAAATCATTTGCTAAAGTTGACAACGGGCAAACACGATCGTTGTAATAAACGTGCAATTGTGCAAATTTATCTGCCAAAGTTGGTTGTAAAGTTCGGGGAGTTGCTTTTACAAAAAAAGGCATTGCTATTGCAAAAAATAGTAATAACGAACGCTTTTTAAGCAATTGGCGAAACATCGTATTTTTTTGAAAAAAGAACGCCACAAAAGAAAAAAACAAAAATGCGTAACCTATATAAGTTATTACTATGCCATACGGATCGTAGCTAACAGTAAACGAAACACCCTGCATATCGGAATCGTAGCTCGACTGATAGAAACGATAATTTCGATAAACAAAAATATTATTTATCGATACTATGCCAAAAGTCTCCTGATTGTCATCTATTATTTTTATTTTGCTTACAAAATCCATAGGCGAACGCGTACCTTTATAATATTCCAAATAAAAATCGCTTAACTCTATTGTAAAAGGAAAGGTTCGCACCAAATCATCTGAATCGACATACATATTTTCGGATTCATTCAACTGTAAATGGAGTTTACCTTGTTTTCCAAAAATATGCGTTACAAGAGCTCCTGCCAAAATCACGACAAACGAAAAATGAATCAAAAAAGTAATAATGTTTTTTTGCACCTTTCGCTGAAACAAGTAAGCCAACGAACAACAAACCGTTATTATCCACAAAGCTATTGTTACTGGCGAAGTATATATTTTTTCAATTGTTGCTTTCGTTCCAATTATCTGTTCTATGATTGTAGCCACAACTAACACAACCAGCAACACTCCCGAAAGTGAAAACGATAGGCGTTTCAGATTTAAAAACTTGCGCATTATTTGTCTAATTTAATATAATAGGACAAAACTAATCTGTTTTGCCCTATTTTTCACCATTTTTACAAAAATTAAATAGCATCTAAAAACTTACAAATCGCATCACGATCCGCTTTTGGTAAATCTCGGAATTTTTCTACCGTCCAATACGCATCACTTTGTTCTGAATAGCCGTGCCACATAATCGCTTCGAGAACTGTACGAGCACGACAATCGTGCAAACGGTCAGCGGTTGCCGAACCTGTAACCTTTTGATGCAATCCTCGTCCCCAAAGCGGAGTTGTGCGACACCATCCCGTACGAATATCGCTCTCCATATAAAGTTTGTGTTGAACCATCTTAAAGACAGTTTAATCTATTTTTACAGAAACTCGATAGTGAGTTTTATTATTAATTGGACAAAGCGAAATGTAACCGCTACAAATGCGATTATTCAACACTTGCAAAGGATAATTTGTTTGCATTATTTGATGATTGTGTTGAAGTTCCTCTACACTTTTAAAATATTCTATTTTAAATATACCTTTTGATGATTGAGAGACAAATTCATCGAAAAAAATTCGAGCAACAACCCCCATTGTCATTCGTAAGTTTATCTCAATCATCGGATTTAACAAAAAACGATTGTTTTCTTTATAAATCAGCATATCGACCCCAAGAAATCCTTCATAAAACGAATACTCCTTTTCAAAAAACGACAACAAAGCGTCTCTAACTTCAAACAAATTATTTAAAGGTATTTTTTCTGTTAAAACACGTTCTATTTCCTGATCCGAAGCCAAAATATTCTCAGAATAAACACCCATTGCTTCGGTCTTAAACAAAGAATAGCCAACAAAAGAAGCTCGTCCGTTTTTCAAGAAAAATTCCATAGCAAAATCTTGAACCTTATCATAAAGAGGTTCACCCATAACACTTTTTTGTTTGATAAGCGTACGTTTGCACCAACCTTTTGCACTCTCTGACAACTCTCCAAAGCAACGCCAAACGCCTCTACCGCTACCCGATATAGGAGCTTTCAGCATTACATTCTGATAACTATTTATAAAATCTTTAATTTCTTGTTGCCCATGCAACTCGACTGCCGACATAGGTGCCGGAAACGACACATTGTTTCGTAAAAAATCCATTGCCAAACTACTCCACCTACGATGAGAATAACAATAGACATCTTTTAAAAACCTATCGCAAATACAATCAGAATATTTCTTCAAAGCAGGATTCCAGCCCCAAGGATACAGTTTTTCATCGGTTAGTTGTTCTGCAAAAGCTATCGTTTCCAGCCGAGGAAACAACATATCCATTTGTATCTTCCACTCCTGATTTTCCTTTGATGTAAGCACCCTACTACCCCAATCGGCATACCATAATGGCAAACAAGATAAATCATTAGCAAATTGTCGAGCAGAAAGCGGTGCAACATAATTCGTACTGCTATTTGCCAATGCTAAATCGTGGTCAGGATTAAAAAGGTAAAGTTTCTTCATTCTATCACGCACTCACGCCGAATAGGATAATTTCCTCGTTGTTGTTCGAAAGTTTCAGGACTTGCTTTTAATCGTTCAGAATCGTTTTCAATAGCATAATTCTGCAGTAAGTTTTCTCCCAACGAATTATCTTTCTTAAAACATCTTTTTTCAGGGAGAGAAACAGAAAAATCACTTAATCCAAAACTAAAGAAATCGTTCACAGCACGCACACATGCTTGAGTTGCATTAGCTTTGCCATCGGCAGAATAACCTGCAATATGTGGCGTAGCAAGTAACGACTTTTCTAACAAATATCGATTGACAATAGGTTCATTTTCCCAACAATCAATAACACAACCTGCTACCGCATCTGCTTCAATGGCTTCCAACAAGGCTCGTTCGTCAACAACACCACCACGTGCCGAATTGATAATCAAAGGCTTTCGTTTTAATGAATCGAAGAATTTTTTGCCTGCCAAATGGAACGTCGGGTATTCTCCATTTACAATCAACGGTGTATGAAAAGTTACAATATCAGCCCTTTCTGCTATTTCTTCAAGCGAAACATAAATATTGTTTTTATCCGCTTTTTGTTTTGGTGGATCGTTTTTTATAACATTCATTCCCAAATATTTAGCATAACGTTCAACACAAACTCCTACATGTCCATAACCAACAATTCCAAGCGTGAGATTCAAAAGAGATTTTCCCTCACGTTTTGCCCAAAAACAAAGTGCAGAAGCAACATATTGCCCAACAGAATCAGCATTACAACCCGGAACATTTTTCCAAATTATATTTCTCGATCGACAATAATCCGTATCAATATGGTCAAATCCAATGGTAGCCGTAGCAATAAATTTCACAGCAGAGTTTTCGAGCAATGCTTCGTTGCAACGCGTTCGCGTTCGTACAATCAAAGCATCGGCATCATGCACCCGATTATACGTTATTTCTTCGGCAGGTAAATAACGCACATCAGCCATCGTATCTAAAGCACCTTTAAGGAAAGGAATATTTACATCTGCAACAATTATTGGTTTTTCTTTTTTCATCGTCTTAACATCATACATGAAAACATTCTTCCAGAATTGATACCTAGTCGTCGAGCCGAAAAAAAGCGTTCATAATCACGAAATGTACAGCAATCAGATACAGCAATATTTTGAGGCAAAACGCCAAACTCTAACAACAAAAAACGATTTGCAGTTTTTAAATCAAAGCAAAACTTATCTTTTTCTTTATCACAAAACAATTGATTGATAGGGAATTGTTCTCGTGCAAACGAATCAACAAGCTCAACACCAACTTCATAGTTTTCAAAAGAAATACATGGTGCTATCTGAACAAGAATATCTGTAGGCGAAGAGCCAAAATGCAGTTGCATTTTTTCAAGTGTTTTCACGACTATTTTTGCTAACGTTCCACGCCAACCTGCATGCACCACCGCAACAATTCTTTTTTTTACGTCAAACATCATTATCGGTACACAATCTGCGGTAGAAATTCCTATACAAACATCTTTTTGATTTGTTATCAGTGCATCTACACCATTAAGTTTTTTTATTTGCTCTAAAGATGACAAACAGAGAAATTTTTCATCTATAATTATGATTTTACTACCATGCGTTTGGCGAGGTATAAATAATCTGTCGTTTGCAATATTATTTTCTTCACAAAAAATTTGCCTATTTCTTTTCACAGACGAAAGACTATCTCCTGTATAATCACACAAATTCAGCGAAGCATATTTACCAACACTTACTCCACCGTCGCGTTCGGTAGAAAAAGCAAAAAGTTCGGGATATTTTTCAAATAAAGAATAATTCATAACACTCGCACACGCAAAGATACGAAGATATTCCTTTATAGTATTTGCTTTCGTTGTTAGAGCTATGTTTTTTTCGTATTTTTGCTTAAAAATATTTGCTATGATTAAACATATTGTAATGTGGAAATTTAAAGATTCTACAAACGGAAAATCTAAAACAGAAAACGCTTTAGAAATGAAAGCAAAACTCGAAAATTTAGTTGGGGAAATCGATGTTTTACGTTCTTTAGAAGTTGGTATCAACGATTTGTACACCGATGCTTCGTACGATATGGTTTTAACTACAACTTTCGACTCCGAAGCCGATATGAAAATCTATGCGTCGCATCCTTTGCATGTAGATGTTTCCAATTTTTGTAAAAGCATTAGAACATCGCGTGTTACCGTCGATTATTACTTGTAAACTTTGGCTGAAAAATTTACAGAATATCAAATAGCAAACGATTTTGCCAACCTAACCTCTTGCTCTGTTTTTATTACGGGAAAAGCTGGCACAGGGAAAACTACATTTCTAAAAAAACTAAAAACTATATGTTGTAAAAATCTTGCAGTAGTAGCACCTACAGGTGTAGCAGCTATCAATGCAGGAGGAAGTACAATTCACTCATTTTTCAGTCTGCCTTTTACACCATTTGTTCCAACACTTGAGGGGAAAACAAATCTTATAAAAAAGCAACGCATAAATAGTACTCGAAAAAACATCTACAAAGAACTCGAGTTGCTCATTATTGACGAAATCAGTATGGTAAGAGCAGATTTGTTAGATGCCATTGACACACTCTTAAGACACCATAGGAAAGAGCCTAACAAACCTTTTGGTGGCGTTCAGATGATATTCATTGGCGATCTGTATCAACTTCCTCCCGTTGCAAAAAATGAAGAATGGGAACTTCTTTCACAATTCTACAAGACACCTTTTTTCTTTCACAGCAAAGTGATAGAGATGTTCCCACCTGTTTATTTAGAATTAAAACATATTTTCAGACAATGTGATAAAAATTTTATAAAATTATTGAACGAAATTCGCAACAACGAACTATCTACTACAAGTAAGGATATTATTCGCAAAAAAATAAACAGACAATTGAACGGAATTAAGCGTTCAGACTACATTATTCTTACAACGCACAACTACAAAGCCAACAGTATCAATGCCGAAGAAATGGATAAAATAAAATCTCCCACATTCCAATTTGAAGCTATTGTTTCGGGCGATTTTCCTGAAAAAAATTATCCTAACGAACCTATACTAACACTAAAAAAAGGTGCTCGCGTGATGTTTATTGCAAACGATAGGGAATCACCTCATCGGTATTTTAATGGGAAAATAGGAACAGTTACCGAACTTTCTGACGATACGATTATGGTTCGTTGCGATGACTCCGACACCGACATAAAAGTTGCTTACGAGGTATGGGAAAATATCAGCTACAATGTTGATGTCGAAACAAAACAAATAGAAGAAGAAGTGCTTGGCACATACAAACAATATCCTCTACGATTAGCTTGGGCTATCACCGTTCACAAAAGCCAAGGATTGACTTTTGAAAAAGCTATTCTCGATTTGGAGCAAGCTTTTGCCGCAGGACAAGTTTATGTAGCATTAAGTAGATGTCGTTCGCTCGAAGGCATTATTCTGAAATCGTCTATCAATCAACGTGCATTGTCAACCGACGAACATATCTTAGAATTTTCTAATAAACAAAACTGCAACAATTTACATGAAATTTTAGAGGCAGAGAAAAAACAATACAAGCAAGAGCTATTGTTACAGATTTTTGATATAAACGATGCGTCTCGTCTCTTGCAAGAACTTTTCAGAATTTATACCACAAACACTTCTTCGTTCAGTAAAAATACACTCACTTTTCTACAAACGATTTCTTCACTATTTTTTGAAACTGAAATAAATCTGAATCGAATTAAAATTGACATACAACAAAATTGCACAGAGGAATCATTGATGCAACACAAAGATTTCTTTTTATCAAAAATCAAAAATTTTGAAGAAGAAATTTTGAGAATACCAATAATTTCGACAAATGAAGATTTGGCAGAAACTTTTGTAAACAAACTATTAAAATGCTGCGAGGAAATTGAGTGGAGAAAATACGTTATCGAACATCCAGAAAACGATTTTTCAAGCGACAACATATTACGTCAGAAACAAATCTTTTACAAGAACTTACACAACATAGAACATTCTTCAAAATTTTACGAAAAACTTGTAGAACGGCTAAAAATTATTTACTCGGAAATAGTCGATACCGATGATTACAACACACTTTCTTTCGACAACTAATGAAAAACTTCAAAGCTATAATTTTCGATTTAGACGGTACATTGGTTGATTCTATCTATGATTTAGCTAATGCGATGAATTATATTTTAACGACAAACAACCTCCCGACTCACAACACAGAAACATATAAACTTTTTGTCGGTAATGGCATTCGCAAATTGGTAGAACGAGCTTTACCCGAGCATCTACAAACTCGCGAAAAAATAGACATTTTCCATCAGCAAATGTTGCAATACTACAACGAACATTGCATTGACAAAACACAACCATACGATGGCATTTTAGAATTATTGGCATTCTTAAAAAAAGAACATTTTCATATTTGCATTTTGTCGAACAAAGCCGATGAACTAACAAAAAAAATAGCAAAAAAACTATTCGCAGAAAACACTTTTGATATTGTGCAAGGAGCCATTCCGTCTGTTCCACGTAAACCAAACCCGACAGCAGCAATTAACATTGCACAAAAGTTAAACATCAATTGTCAGCAGATACTTTATGTCGGTGATACAAACATCGACATCGAAACCGCAAAAAAAGCAGGAATGTATGCTGTGGGTTGCACTTGGGGATTTCGCACAAGAGAGGAACTTATAAATGCTCACTCGGATTTAATAATCGATCACCCTCGTGATTTAATCACTTTCTTAAACAACTAAAATGAACTACAACGAAGCTATCGAATATCTTTATGCCCACGCACCTATGTTTCAAAACATAGGGAAAAAAGCATACAAAACTGGATTAGAAAACACATTTTTCTTAGACAAAAAATTTCAATCGCCTCACAAAAACTACAAAACTATTCACGTGGGCGGGACAAACGGCAAAGGATCGTGTTCGCACCTCATAGCATCGGTTTTACAATGTGCTGGCTATCGTGTTGGACTTTATACATCGCCACATCTAAAAGATTTCAGAGAGCGAATCCGCATCAATGGCAAAATGATTTCGGAAGAGAAAGTCATTAATTTTATCGAACAACATAAATCTATAATCGAAAAAATCGAACCTTCGTTTTTTGAAATTACAACGGTTCTTGCTTTACACTATTTTTCGGAGCAAAAAGTAGATGTTGCAGTTATTGAAGTTGGGCTTGGCGGTACTTTGGATTGCACAAACATTATTTCACCTGAAATCTCTATCGTCACAAATATCAGCTACGACCACACCAACATTCTCGGCAATACTCTCGAAGAAATTGCACAACAAAAAGCAGGAATCATCAAACAAAAAACTCCTGTTATTATAGGAGAATATCAGAATGAAAACATAAAAAAAATTTTCGAGGAAAAAGCAGATAAAGAACAAGCACCTATATTTTTTGCTCAAGAAATAAATATAAACACTCCTGAATGCCAACTGAAAGGTATTTATCAAGAGAAAAATAAACGCACCGTAATGGTTGCACTCAACGAGTTACACAAAAAAGGATTCAAAATTTCTCCTAACGATATTAAAAACGGATTTGAGCAAGTAATAGAGCGAACAAATCTACAAGGTCGTTGGCAAACTATCGGGAAAAATCCACTCGTAGTTTGCGATACAGGACACAACGAAGCTGGATTTCGCTACCTCGCACAACAACTCAATGCACAATCGTGCAATACGCTTCGCATCGTAATTGGAATGGTTGCCGACAAAGACATCGAATCTGTACTCCAACTTTTGCCTAAACACGCCATTTATTATTTCACCAAAGCGTCTATTCCAAGAGCGTTAAACGAACACGAATTACAACAAAAAGCAAGCAAATTCAAACTAAATGGAGCATGTTACGAAAGCGTAAAAAAAGCACTCGCAAAAGCTAAAAGCGACGCTTCGCCCGACGATTTTATTTTCGTAGGAGGAAGCAATTTTGTTGTAGCTGAAGTATTATAAAAAAAGGAAATCATATGATTTCCTTTTTAGTTTACTTAATCTCGAACCGCACCTGCACAGTAGCCGAGATTTTTATTGGTTCAAATTCTAGTATAGGCATTACTGATTCTTCCTGAATATGAACCGATTCTGCCATACTACGCTTAGACATCATTATATTTCTTGGATAAGAAAAACTTGTACCGCTTTCGTAAATATAAATGGCACGACCAGCCTTTTGCCCAACTGCTTCGGCAAGTTCCGATGCTTTTTTAGCAGCATTTTTCATAGCCTCAATTCGTGCTTCACTTTTGTATTCCTCTATTTTTGAATGTTCCAAACGCTCTATATTGAAATCAGAAAAACCTGCTTCATCCAAGTTTTTTATTACCAACATAAGCGTTTTTGTATCGTGAAGCAAAAGCGAATACTCTTGTTCTACATTAGCTTTTTTACGTAAAAACTTTTTTGTAAAATCGCTCGACAAATCTTTCAATTTCAATGATTTTTCGACATCTACGCCCGATTTTTTCAGCACCGAAGCCAATTCATTTTCGAGATCTGCAAGCGTACGATTTTTATAATCGCCCTCGTTGAGTACGATTTTCAAATAAATTTTGTCAGGGACAACTTCCTTTTTTGCATCAGCTGTTACCTCAATAAAATTCTCGTTTACCATAACATAATTTTCAGCAAAAGCCGCTGTGGTAAATGCAACCAAAAACACTAAAACTAATTTTCTCATCATTCTTTACGTTTAAAAATTCATTCTGCATTATGACTAAAGAAAAAAGCAAAAGTTTAAAATCCTTTTTTTCAGCAAAACTTATTACTTTTGTGTTGCCTTGAGCGATTTGCTTGTGGCAGACATATTTGTAGAAGCGTTTAGTTTTCTGTTAACCGAAATTCGCCAAATTTCATTAAATAATAGAAAGAAAACAACTCGGACGCCTCGTTGCCTATGTTCTTTTGAACATGAGTTGCGTGGGAAGTTGTTTATTTCTATTAGGGCGTTTGGCGATGCCTCGGTTAAGATAGACTGACATCTCCACGCTTTTTTTATTGTATTAACCGCCGAACTTGGAGATGGCGAGGCACACAAAAACAAAAAATATGAATGATTTTTTTGAAAAAGTACTCAAACAATTTGACGAGCAAATTATTGATGCCGTTTTTTTGTTTATTCAACACGACAGGAATTTGATGCGTGAGTACTTGGACATGCTTGCCAATGCAGGCAGTCGTTTTCCTGCAAATCCCAATTTGGCTAAAACAATTTGCGAACACTATGGGCTTAAAACCACCGATGAACGTTGCAATGAGCCAAAGAGTCTGTTAATTCAATCGTATGAGAAACTAAAAAAATAACAAACATGAAAAAAATAATCTTTCTTGCATTTACTGCAATATGCATACTATTAGGCAGTTGTGAAACTAATGAAACTAATGAACCACAAGACGTTTACATTTCAAATGATTCCATTTACATCAAAAACGATACTGTCTATGTGGAAAATATGGATTTAGAAACTAAAGTAACTTTTTATGCTATTGATTCTGTTACTCCTTTGTTAGGAGATATGGAGGAATTTTATGTATCTAAATGGAATAAAGAATACGAATATTATGAAACGTCTGCGGAATTCACATTCTATAATGACAAAGAACGCACATTTACTTGCTATTTACCACGCAATGAGAAATACGAGTTTTCGAATAGAAGAGGTCAAGATTTTTATTTTGAAACAGAAGGACAAAGTCAAATCTATCGTATTGAATTCTATAATGACGAGGAGTACTACGTATCTAATCTATTTATCAAAAGTTTCGAATTAGAATCTATTGATTACTAATTTTTTTTCTGCTGTCGTCCCAGCAAATAAACAAAAAACCTCGCAGAAATTTCTGCGAGGTTTTTTGTTAGTATAAACTATTCTACCTCACAATCGTATTCAGTGCATATTGCAAACGGCGTAGCACTTCGTCTTTACCGAGAATCTGCGTAATGACAAACATCTGTGGTCCTTTCATTTCTCCCACAAGTGTCAAGCGGAATGGGTTCATCACATTGCCAAGCCCATAGCCTTTCTCTTCGCACCATGCTTTTACGGTCGTTTCGGTTTGCTCGACGTTGTCGAAGTTTTTAATCGTTTGCAAGAAATTCAGCAAATCGGTAAGCAACTCCGTTGTATTTTCTTTCCAGCGTTTTTGCACATCTTTTTCGTTAAACTCTTTCGGTGCCACAAAGAAAAAACGACACAAATCCCAAAGGTCTTTGGTAAACGTAGCACGCTCTTTCATTGCCGCAACGGCCATTTCTGCTTTCGCTGTATCCGCTTCGAGTCCAAGTTCGGCTAATTTATCAAGAACAACTTGTGCCAATTCCGTATTCGACTTTTGTTGCAAATAAATATGGTTGAAATGTTTCCCTTTTTCGTAATCGAACTTTGCACCGCTTTTACTGCAACGTTCAAGAGTAAACAATTTTATCAGTTCGTCCATCGACAACACTTCTTGGTCGTTGCCCGGATTCCAACCAAGCAAAGCAAGAAAATTAATAACCGCTTCGGGCAAATAACCACTTTCACGATAACCCGACGAGACATCGCCCGTTTTTGGGTCGTTCCATTCAAGTGGAAACACAGGAAAACCTAATCGGTCTCCATCGCGTTTGCTCAACTTACCATTACCATCAGGCTTCAACAAAAGCGAAAGATGTGCAAACTGTGGCATAGTATCTTCCCAACCAAAAGCACGATAAAGCAACACGTGAAGCGGAGCTGATGGTAGCCACTCTTCTCCACGAATAACGTGCGAAACCTCCATCAGATGGTCATCTACAATGTTTGCCAAATGATACGTTGGCAAATTATCTGCCGATTTGTACAAAACTTTGTCGTCAAGAATAGATGAATTAACATGTACTTCGCCACGAATTAAATCGTTTACAACAACGTCTTCGCCTATCTCTATTTTGAAACGAACAACATATTGTTCTCCCGCAGCGATGCGACTTTCGACCTCTTCTTTGCTCAACGTAAGTGAATTGGTCATTTCGAGGCGAGTTTTTGCATCGTATTGGAAATTAGCCACTTCTTTGCGTTTTGCATCCAACTGTTCTGGCGTATCAAACGCAATGTAAGCCTTATTAGCATCAAGTAATTGTTGCACATATTTTTTGTAAATATCTTTACGCTCGCTTTGGCGATAAGGTCCATAATTCCCCCCAAACGACACCCCTTCATCAAATTTTATACCAAGCCAAGTCAACGATTCAATAATATATTCTTCCGCTCCCGGCACAAAACGCTGACTATCCGTATCTTCGATACGAAAAATCAACTCACCTCCATGCTGTTTGGCAAACAAATAATTGTACAAACAAGTACGCACTCCGCCAATGTGCAATGCTCCCGTAGGCGATGGTGCAAAACGAACACGAACTTTTCTTTCCATTTAATTAAAACAAATTATATAATAAATTGGTAACCACCGAAACTATAACACTAAAAAGCAATGCCCACCAAAATCCATCAACTTGAAAACTGCTCAAAAGTTTTCCTGCCAAAAGAATGATGAATGCATCGATAACAAGCAAAAACAAACCGAGCGTCAATGCCGTAACAGGGATAGTCAACAACACAAGCAAAGGTTTTACCAATACATTCAACACAGAAATTACAAGGGAAATGCCAATAGCCGCCCAATAACTTTTCACCGTAATACCCGGCAACATCCAAGCAGTGAAATACACCGCTAAAGCCGAAATTAAAAGATTTGCTATAAATGACATAACTTTCTATTTTTTAATAATAAGACTCTTTGTATTGATCAACTGACACCAATTCACCATTGATAAATTTCATAGTAAACTCATCAATACTTCTATTTCTACCTTTATATTTCCACGTTTCATGAACCTCATCGTTAAAATCCCAAACATCAACATCTGTTGATTGCGGACGACCCATCAAAATCTGAACAGAATCTTTCGACATATAGGTATGCAATTTTACAACACCTTTTTTCGTAGAAAGTTCAAAAAATTGAATATTTTTCTTTTCAACTTCCTTTTCAATCACTATTTCAGGTTCAGGATTGTCTAAAATATTTTTAAGTTCTCTCAATGCCGAAATTCGTATATCTTCTTTCAATTGATTCTCTTCGGCATTTTGTGTCATCCCTATTACATACAATCCAACGATTGTACAAACGACTCCAAGTATAAATCCTATCGCTATCTTCAGAAATGTGTTCATAGTCATTCGATTTCGTCTTATTCTTTAGTCTCAATTTTTATACCAAGTTCGTCGAGTTGCGATTGGTCGATAATACCTGGAGCATCGAGCATCACGTCACGACCTGAATTGTTTTTGGGGAAAGCAATACAATCGCGAATGCTATCCAACCCTGCAAAAAGCGATACAAAACGATCAAGCCCATAAGCCAAACCACCGTGAGGAGGTGCTCCATATTTGAATGCATTCATCAAGAAACCAAAACGTCGTTCGGCTTCATCTTGTGTAAAGCCAAGACATTCGAACATTTTTTGTTGCAGGCGACTATCGTGAATACGGATACTTCCACCACCAACTTCCACGCCATTAATCACCATATCGTAGGCATTGGCACGCACCGCACCCGGATTGGTATCAAGCAACGGCACATCTTCCAATCGTGGAGAAGTAAACGGATGATGCATCGCATAAAAACGTTGATCTTCTTCGCTCCACTCAAACAATGGGAAATCAACAATCCAAAGGCACGAAAATTTATTTTTATCACGCAAACCAAGTTGAGAACCCATCTCAAGACGAAGTTCGCAAAGTTGTTTACGAGTTTTATTTGCATCGTCGCCGCTGAGAATCAAAATCAAATCGCCAGCCTCGGCATTCATAGCCGATTTTAGTTGTTGCAAAACTTCTTGCGAATAAAATTTATCAACGCTTGATTTTACATTTCCATCGGCCTCTACACGAGCATAAACCATACCCTTTGCCCCAATTTGAGGACGTTTTACAAAATCGGTCAAAGCATCTAATTGTTTACGAGTATATGAAGCAGCTCCTTTTGCACAAATACCGCCAATATAAGCAGCATTGTCGAACACAGAAAAACCATAACCTTTTAATACGTCCATCAGTTCCACAAAACGCATTTCAAAACGTGTATCGGGTTTGTCCGAACCGTAATATTTCATTGCATCGTGCCACGTCATACGAGGAAAATCAGGCAATTCCAAATTCTTAATATATCGGAAAAGATGTTTGGTCATTCCTTCAAAAACACTCAACACATCGTCTTGCTCCACGAATGACATTTCGCAGTCTATCTGTGTAAACTCAGGTTGGCGATCGGCACGCAAATCTTCATCGCGAAAACATTTTACAATTTGAAAATAACGATCAAAACCACTTACCATAAGAAGTTGTTTCAACGTTTGCGGACTTTGTGGAAGTGCATAAAACTGACCAGGATTCATACGAGATGGCACTACAAAGTCACGAGCACCTTCAGGTGTTGAATTGACTAAAACTGGGGTTTCTACCTCCAAAAAGCCTTGTTCGTCGAGATAGCGACGCACCTCAAATGCCATTTTATGACGAAGTTCAAGATTACGACGCACACACGCACGACGCAAATCGAGATAGCGATACTTCATTCGCAAATCATCACCGCCATCGGTCTCGTCTTCTATAGTAAAAGGAGGAGTTACAGCTTCGTTCAATATATTCAGTTTCGAAACAATAATCTCAACGTCGCCAGTTGGCATATTTGCATTTTTCGCACTACGCTCTGCCACGCAACCCGTAACTTGCAACACAAATTCACGTCCAAGATGATTAGCACGTTCACAAAGTTCTACATCTGTTTCATTATTGAAAACCAATTGAGTAACACCATAACGATCGCGCAAATCAACAAACGTCATTCCTCCCATTTTACGAGTTCGTTGCACCCAACCAGCCAAAGTCACTATTTCATTCACATTTTCGAGGCGAAGTTCCCCACACGTTTTCGTTCTATACATAATTATAAATTTATTCTAAATTGCAAAAGTACGACTTTTAAACAAACTTTTAACTTTAAAATCACGTTATATTTACAATATTGAAAAACTATTGCTTAGAAGTTGTCAAATATTAACGTTTTCAAAAAATGAAAAAAAATTCATATTTTTTTAACAGATTTCTACTTTATAATTACTAATATTGCATTCAGAAAATCAAGTCATTTTATTTTAATGAAAAAGCATATAACAATATTATTATCAATAGTTTTCACAACTATGGTATCTGCACAAAATGCAGTAGATACGAATCTTGACACAAAAATCCAGCAACTTACAACAGAGATTACCACAGATATAATTTCGGGTGTATATACAACAGCCGATACGCAAACAAAAGTGGAAGATGAAACAGAATTAATCTCTGATTTACAAACAGAAATGCAAGATGAAGTTACGGCGGCTGTAGCCGATATGAATTTCGTAGATGCCGAAGGAGAGACTCAATATATTTCTCCCGTTTTAGTATCGAGAGGCGATGTTTTTTCTTCTACTGCAAGTTATTCTTTCAGTCCTGTTCGTTTTCGTTTGAGAGGCTATAGTAACTATATGCCTTACGAATCGACCTATATAAATGGCATCAATTTCAACGAGCAAGAACGTGGCAGATTCAACTACTCTTCTATAGGAGGGTTAAACGATGCTTCACGCAACAAAGAGTCGGTAAATGCTTTGGAAAGTGCGTACTACTCGTTTGGTAACATCGGGACTACAACCAACATCAATATGCGTGCTTCGCAATATGCTGCTGGCACAAAAGTTGGTTTGGCAGGCACAAATCGTTCTTATTGGTTGAGAGCAATGGCAACACATGCTACAGGCATTATGGATAACGGTTGGGCTTTTGCAGCTTCGGCTGCTTATCGTTGGGCACACGAAGGACGCAACGAAGGTACATTTTACAACTCAGGGGCATATTTTTTCAGTGCTGAAAAGTTTTTTGACGAACATCACAGCATCAACATTGTTACCTACGGAGCTCCTACCGAACGTGCTAACTCTTCGGCTCTAACACAAGAAACTGTAGATTTGACATCTATTTATTACAATCCCTATTGGGGTTGGCAAGATGGCAAAAAACGCAATTCGCGTATTGTGTATAGTTTCGATCCAACACTGATTCTAAATCACGATTGGAAAATAGACGAAAACCAAAACCTAAAAACAGGCGTAGCGGCTCACTATAGTATGTATAGCAATTCTGCTTTGACATTTTACAACACGCCTGACCCTCGTCCCGATTATTATCGAAATCTACCAAGTTATTATTTAGGAGGATGGAGTTTAAATAAAGATGATGGCAATTTCTATCCAAGTCGCGAAGAGACAAATCTTGACATGTACAACGCAATGACCGATGCTTGGAGAAATGGTTATGGCGAAAAAGGAAACACGGTTACACAAATGAATTGGGATATGTTTTATGATGCAAATGCTCGCAACAACATCAACAATCCGAACGGGAATGCAAAATATATGCTCGAACGCCGACACAACAATTCGCTTGAAGTCGCTCTAAACTCTACTTACGACAATCAAATAAACGAATACCTAAAAGTAATTGCTGGACTCGAAGCTAAATACACCAAAGGCATTCACTACAAAACCGTTGACGACCTTTTAGGTGCTAATCAATGGATCGATATCGACCCATTCTCTGATCGTGATATTGCTGATTTAGCGGAAAATGTTTCGATGACACAAACCGAAATTGCCGATGTAAGGCAAAACGACAAGAACAATCCCGACAAAGCTGTAAAAGAAGGTGATGTGTTTGGTTACAAATACGACATCAACGTCTACAAAGCAGCTCTATTTGCTGCTAACGAATGGGATTTTAACCACTTAAAATTCTCATACGCATTGCGTTTGACTTATAGTTCGTTCAACCGATATGGATATATGGAAAATGGTCGTGCCGTTTATTTAAGCAAAGTTTTAAATGAAAAAGTTATTTCTGCAGGACAAGGCAAAACACATCACTTTATCGACCCTGCATTTAAACTAAAACTTGATTACAGCTTCGATGCTCGCAACAAACTTACAGCAAACTTTGCAGCCGAAACACGAGCTCCGTTGCCAAACAATTATTACATATCTTCACGCATCTACGATCGTGCCATCAGCGATTTAAAAATAAACGGGCTAACTATGTTTGATCGATATAAAGAATTCCCGTTAAAGAAAACCTATATATTTAGCGAGAAAATTTTAGCCTACGACTTATCGTATACAGCAAGTTTCCCATTCATTAAAGCACGTGTTTCGTTCTTCGGAACTCATTCGTACGATGGCATTGAGCGTATAGGTTATTACAACGACGAATATCGTACATTTATCAACCATACGATGTTCGATGTAGATAAAATGTATTTAGGTGTTGAAGCTGGTGCTTCGTTCAAACTCGATCCAAGTTTTACACTATCTACTGTTTTGAGTTATACACATTCGGAATATACCGATCATGCAATTGGCGTAGAAACTGCCGAAAACGGCATGAAAATAGATGGCGAACACGAACTTTCGGACCGCATTTATCTTGCAAAATGGACAGACAAAAACGGAAAAGAATACGACGCTATAAAAGCAGCTTCGGGACCTCAACTCGCAGCTAACATCAAACTAAACTATTTCCACCCCGATATGTGGTTTGCCGAATTGGGTGTCAGCTTTTTTGCTTACAACTACTTAGGTATAGCTCCTTCGCGTTTTTCGCAAGGCATTCTTACAGGAAAACGTGCCGATGGATCTTCTGTAAACAATTGGTATGGAAGAGAGTGTAGCGAAGCTGAAAAATACGCAAAAATAGAAGCTCTTGGTACACAAGAATCGTTGTTCGAAAATGCAAAATGGTATAATCACTTTTTGGTTGATGCATCGGTAGGGAAACTCATTTACCTTAAAGGCGGTAAATCTATCAATATCAACTTGAGTTTGAGCAACATTACCAACAACACAGGTTTGAAAACTGGCGGTTGGCAACAAGCTCGTATCCCTACTATAAACTATCAAAATACGACTTATAAGGTGTCTAATCAAGTAGATAAATATCCTTCGAAATTCTATTATGCTTGGGGATTCAACTTCTTCTTAAACATTGGATTCAAATTTTAACAACTAAAAATGCAACTTATGAAATCACTTAAATATATTTCTACCATTCTATTTTGTGCTATTGTTGCAACGGCTTGCCACAACTACGACGAACCAGAATCGCACGCATACGTAGATCCTAATTCGCCAGAGGCATGGAAAGCTACACATACCATTCACGAGTTTTTAGAAAAATACCTCACCAAATTGGGTAATGAAGACAAATACCCACCTCGTGCTCGTTCGCATAAAAGCAACGATGCCACGAAAGAAAATCTTGGACTATTCAGTGTTGACGATATCCCAGCCGATACGGTTGTAGGCGATGTGATTATTGTAGGACGTATTGCATCGTCAGACGTGGCAGGAAACATCTACAAAACACTCTACATTCAAGACATTACCGACCCGAAACAGGGATTGAAAATATCGGTTGATGCAGGTAGCTTGTCAGGTATGTTGCCAATGGGACAAGTAATTGCTATAAAATGCAACGGATTGGCAATAGGCAAATATGCTAATATGGCACAATTAGGTATTCCCTACTTCAACAATGCTAAAGAAGGACTCGACAACGCAGGTAAAAAAGGTTGGGAAATTGGGCGAATTCCGTTACCCATATTTATGGAACACATTCAAATAATAGGAATGCCCGAAATAGAAAAAATAGACACTACTGTGATAACTATCGACGATCTCCCAAGCAATACGGCCGACTATATGACCGTTGCAAAATGGGCAGGACGACTCGTTCGCATCGAAAATGTTTATTTTACACGACAAGAATTTGACTACGGGAAACCTGTCGATTTAGAAGGCGATGACCTGATTTTTGCTCCTTCTACCAACGGCATTGGTTATCCTCAATCGCGTATTTTTGCTTTGGCTAGCGACCCTACAAAATACTCCGCTATTGGCACAAGCGAATATGCAAAATTTGCTTATGCTGCGTTGCCAACATCTGACTATGTAGGTTCGATTACAGGATTTATCTCTTATTATTGGGACAAAGGTGGCAGTTCGCCCGATGGCGACGAATGGACACTCGTGCTACGATCGCTCGACGATGTAAAACTAAAAAACAGCGAAGGAGTGGTTTGGCGTGCCGATGAAATTTATTATCCGAAATATTAATTTTTTTATTAACTAACTTTATTCATTAACAACTTAAATTTATTTTTATGAAAGTATCAAAATTTTTAGTGAGCTCGCTTTTCTTTGCGGCTTTGACAATCGGTTTTGTTTCTTGTAAAGACAAAGACGAAAATCCTGACGATCCATTTGGTGGTGGTGGTAACAACACTGATCAAACTGATGACACCACAAGTTCTGCTAAGGGAACTGGCACTGAAGCCGATCCTTACAACGTTCAATATCTTTTGGATTTGAAAACTAACGGCGAATTAGCAGACAAAGGTGCTGGCACAGAAAAAGCATGGGTAGAAGGTTACATCGTAGGTAGCTACGTGTTCGACAACGATCCTAAATTCGTTATCGGTGCTGACCCAACAGTTAAAGACAACGTTTTGATTGCAGACGACGCTAACTCTACTGACACCTACGCTGTTTCTGCTTTGAAATTAGGCAACTTCAAAACTTTAGTAAACCTTAAAGATATTCCTGCTAATTTGAAGAAAAAAATCAAAGTTTATGGTGTTGTTGAAAAATACTGCGGCGTACCGGGTGTTGTAGATCTTGAAAAAGTTGTTATCGATGGCACAGAAGTAGAACTTCCTGGCGTTACCGACGTAGAAGTGAACGACAACATGAAACCATCGGAAGCTCACGCTGCTGCTGCACAATTACAATCGGGTGCTGTTTCAAGCAACATGGCTGGTGTTATTGGTTATGTTAGTAAAATAGCTACAGCATATAGCTCTCAATATGATAATATTACTATCTATATGTCAGACAACCAAGACACACAAGAAACGTTCTATGTATTTCGTATGGCAGGAGGAGAAACTTTACAAGTAGGTGACAAAATTAAAGTTACTGGTAACTTGAAGAACCACAATGGAACATCTCCTCAAATGAACCAAGGTGCTACTTACGAATTACTTGAAGCTGTAGGCGGCGGTTCAGGTTCTGAAGGCGAAGGCGAAGGTGAAGGTGAAGGCTCTGGATCTGAAGGTGGCGAAGCAGTAGGAACTACTATGGGAGGTATTACTAATAGCGAAATAGTTGCTTCACAATCTCAATCAGGAACAACTCAAGGTGCATATATCGCTATGACTTATAGCAGTGCTTCAGGAGATTGGACTGCAAATGCTAGTGGAAATAGTGGAAATACTTATATTCAAATACGTAATAAAAATGCATCTTATATCAAAAGCCCTACATTTAGCAAAAATGTTTCAAAAGTAGTTATCAATTTTAGTTCTAATACTACTGCAAATCGTACAGTATATGCAATTCCTTCAGCTAACGTAGCTTCACTACCAGCTGCTGCAACTTATACTGATAGCGAATATGCAACAAACTATGGTAGCACTAATGCTACAGCAGGAGGTGGTGCAGAATCTTTAACTATAAATTTCACAGGCGAAACAAAAGATTTTGCTCTTATAGCAAAAGGTGGTGCTATATATATCGATTCAATTGAAGTTTATTCAGCTGAATAAGCAACACAATACATACATCTAAAAAATCCCGAATCAAAAGATTCGGGATTTTTTTTATTGCTTAATCTTTTCAGTCTGTCAGCGATTTCAGATAGGCAATCTCTTCTGCCCAGCGGGTTTCGTCAGGCGTTTCGAGAATAATAGGCATTTCGTCGAATCTTGAATCAGCCATCAAGAGCGAAAACATATCGCCAGCCAAAAGTCCCAGACCGATACTTTCGTGTCTATCCACACGCGAGGCAAGTGGCTTCTTAGTATCATTCAAGTGTATACCTCGCAAATAATCAAACCCGATGATAGCATCGAACTGCTCAAAAGTAGCAAGAAACGATTCACGCGTAGCAATATCATAACCAGCGGAATACGTATGGCACGTATCAATACAAACGCCCACACGCGATTTATCTTCTACGTGGTCGATAATATAACGTATCTGTTCAAACTTATTACCAAGATTTGAACCTTGTCCAGCAGTGTTTTCGATAACTGCTGTAACGCCCTGCGTTTTGTCTAAAGCTATATTTATCGATTCGGCAATGCGTTGCAAACACTCCTCTTCCGATATTTTATTCAGATGACTTCCGGGGTGAAAATTCAAACGATCCAAACCCAATTGTTCGCAACGCTTCATCTCGTCGAGAAAAGCTGTACGCGACTTTTCCAACCCCTCGCTATCAGGCGAACCAAGATTTATCAAATAACTATCATGTGGCAATATTTGCATTGGCGTATACCCAAACTCCACACAACGCTCTTTGAACAAGGCAATAGAACGCTCCGAAAGCGGCGGAGCCACCCATTGACGTTGATTTTTTGTAAACAAGGCAAACGCTGTTGCTCCAATAGCCTTTGCATTCAAAGGAGCATTTTCTACTCCACCCGATGCACTTACGTGTGCTCCAATGTATTTCATATTAAATTAGATTTTTTCAATTAACGCAACTGCATACGCAGCAATTCCCTCTTCATGCCCTACGAAACCGAGTTTTTCGGTAGTGGTTGCTTTTATAGAAACATCCGAAATCTCAACACTAAGTATTCGTGCCAAGCATTCACGCATCGGCTCTATATAGTCTTTTAACTTTGGTCGTTCGGCACAAATCGTACAATCAACATTTCCTACCGAGAAACCATTATCAGCCAAAAGTTGTACAGTTTTCTGTAACAAAATTTTACTATCGATATTCTTAAAATCGTTGCTATTGTCGGGGAAATGATAGCCAATATCGCGTAGCGAAGCCGCCCCCAACAACGCATCGCAAACGGCATGTATCAGCACATCGGCATCCGAATGTCCGAGCAACCCGTGCGAATGCTCCACCTTTATACCACCTAAAAAAAGTGCACGACCCTCAACAAGTCGATGCACATCATATCCAAAACCAACCTTGATTCTCATTTATTTATCTTTATTTCCCAAATCGACTAAATCTTTCAAACCATCGACGTCGAACGAAAGCGAAAAACGCAATGTCTGATCGAGCGGAGTTGTTTGTTTCAATGCCAACACATAACCTACGTCTAATTGGAAAGCCGTCAGTTTAAAACCAGCACCAAAAGTAAAGAACTTACGGTTGCCTTTCCATTTCGATTCATTAGAATAACCAAAACGACCAAAAAACTGATTGTTGTACGAATATTCTAAACCTGCCGACCAATTTACCTCACGCAATTCGTCCATAAACGCCTCTTTTCGCGTATAAGCAGGATTGTCATAAGCATCAGCAAATGAATAGAAAATAGCCGCTATTGACGACATTTTATCATACTTCTCTTTTGCTGCAATATACGCCTCACCAGTTGCCCCACCTTCGTAGTTTTTCGACTGCGGATAAGCAGGTACAAGCGTTTTATTTATATCGAAATTTATCGAAAGTTTGTTGTAAGCATCAAATGGGATAGCGTATGAAACACCTAATCGCAAATTTGCAGGCAAGAAAATCTCCGTATTGCGTTTGTCGTACGATATTTTTGTAGAAATATTCGATAGATTCAAACCTATGCCTAACATAGAAACTCCAGTATTCAAAGAAATAGGAATACCACTATACATAGCAATATCGGCACCGAAAGCATGTCCGGGTGAATAATTTTCGTCTTTCACTCCAAGACCAGAATAAATATAACGCATAGCTACCGCCATCGAAAAATATTTCGACAACTGACGCGAATATGCTACATCGAGCGAAAATTCGTTTGGTTTGCCCGTACCCATCGGATTCCCTTCGTTGTCAGTCAAAGCAATTGAACCTAACGAAAAATAACGCAACGACATACTCACCGCTTGTAAATCGCCAATTTTGTAATAACCTGCAAGATAAGCCAAGTCTATATCTTTTACAATTTTACGCAACCAAGGAGTATATGAGAGCGAAACACCAGCTACACTCTTTATATTTGCATACTTGGCAGGGTTCCAATATTGAGAATTAATATCGGGCTCCGTAGCCGCACCAACATCGCCCATACCACCAGCACGAGCATCGGGAGCAATCGTCAAAGACGGGACTCCTGAAGTTACAGGATTATAAAAGTTTTTAGGATTTTCTTCTGCCATAGTAGTTACACTCGCAGTGAATATCAATACTATTATCAGTAATTTTTTCATAGTCATCTTTTTGTTTTACATTAAAATTATAACGTTTTACTTTTTATTTTATTGTCCATTTACAATTATTTTAACAGTGTTAGCCGCTTTCTGCCCATCAACTGTTCCCACAAGCATACGCATCAAATAAATGCCTGCTCGCACACGATTGCCGTTGTCATCTTTCAGATTCCAAACAATAGGTTCTGTACGAACATTTTGCGAAGGTACACTTTTTGTCGAAGTCCACAGCAATTTTCCATTCAAATCATAGATATTTGCCGTAAGTTCCAACAACTCGTCAGGGCGATTGTGTTCATAAACAAAGTGAACAATGTCCGTTGTAGGGTTCGGATAGCAAGTCAAGCTATAAACATAGGGTTGATATCCTTTTTGCACTTCGAAACCAATGGTTACAGTCGTAGAGTTGTTTTGCAAATCCCACACTCGAAAAAACAGAGAGTATCGACCATCTTGCATTTCAGGCATTTTGTATTTAATAATGCCTCGTTTGTAAGTTCCTAATTCAGCTTCGTAATAATCATTCAAAATTGTTTCTTGCTCCGTATCAGAATTTAATCGGTAAATAATATCATGCCCAATGCCACTCCCCGTAGCATTGATACCGCTTTCGTCTTCTACATTCGCTACAAACAAAGGCGTTTCGTTGACAATATCGCCCGAGCGAAAATCGGGAGTATTCAAAAAGATATTTACTTTAGGTCCTTCACTTTCTAATAAATAGTCGGCAGACTCTCCTCCTATAATAAATTGAGTTGTAGAACCATTTGCATCATAACCATTTACTTCATCGGCAGCATAATATACAATTCGCCCCGATCCATAAGTGTATTTTATATCTTTCGGAACACGAAAAACCAACTCAAAACGTCCATCAACTACTGCGGTTTTTCCCATAAAAATTACATTCGGACGATCTTTATAAACAAATGGCACAGAACCATTGTCGTTTGCAAGCGTTGCAAGCGTTTCTTCTTTATCCATTATCGAAACGTGAACATAGCCATTGAAATCCGACACAACCGCTCCACTTCCATCGTCAACACGTCCCGTAATCACTACTTCGCCAAGAGCATTCAGTGTATCGGTTTCTGACAAAGTACGCCCATTGATAGTTTCTGTTACCACCGAAAATTGGTCAGGATAATTCAACTTCAAAGCAGGATCACCAAGCAAAGTAAAGGTCAGTTTGTTCACCGTTTTATCGGTTTGATTTTTTGCCCTACGAACAATGTCGCCCAAACGCAAATGTTCACCATTTTCTTTTTTAAAGAAGTTAGCTGCTAAGTTTTTATTCAAACGATAATTCAAATTTGAATAAACCGTACGCGATGCCGAAAACACTGCGACAGCACCTCCATTTGGTTGCAAAAGCAATGCTTCGGCTCCTGACATTTTGGCCACATCCCAATGTCCGAAATTACACGTTGCCGCTACCCAAAAACCCAACGCTTTATTGTACATCGACTGAATATCCTGCAAACTAAGAATCGCTTCGTTACTCCAATTGACAGCTCCACCATGCCCTGTATAATTAAACATCAAAGCTCCTGTTTTTACCAAATTCTGAAACACCTCATTTGCCAATGGATATGCCTCACCACTCGCCGATGTTTCTTGCTTGTAAGCATCTAAATAGATTTTTTTCAATAAATAATTCGTGTCATTTTGCTGAAATTTACATGATACGCTATCGGCTTCAGACACATGCGAATTGGAATCTCCATCATCAGCTAAAAAACAAAGTTTTGTTTTCCATTGCCCCTTATGCGTATCGTTCATATAAGCAATTGTTTTATCAACCACAGTAGTTGCTTCCGCCTTTGTTTTAACGGGGAAACGTCCCACAGAAATATCCATTTGTTCAACTAAGACATTTCTTCCTTCAGAATTATCCATCAATCCAAAATAATCGTCAGTTACATACGATTGCATTTCATAAATCGAGTTTTGCGACTGATAAGTCAACAATCGATGCGTTTCTTCAACATTATCTTCGATACCTCTATTATCTAAATGTCCATCACCCATCAATAACAAATAAAGCATATGTTGTTTGGGATTTTTCAATCGATCGTAAAACATCTTCATCAAACGACGATATGCCGTTGCATCAGGATTTCCTGATGAAAATTCGTTATAAACTTGCTCTACAGAGACCACATGTACTTGTAAACCAGATTTTTGCCAATGAGCTTCTGCTAAGCGTTCAGCTTCTTCTAAAAAGTCAGGATGCGAGATAATGACCATATCGCACATAGGCAATCCATGCAAATCTTGATTATCGATTTTACCAACAATTTCTGGAGACGGGAATTCTGCATTTGTTTTTACAGCAACAAACTCTTGTAAAGGATAAGCTTTTTTTACAAAAGTCACCAAATTACCCTCTTGTATTGTAGAAACTCTATACACACTATCGTGAGTTGTAACATTCCAAATTTCAACACCCGACAGTGCATTCTCTAACTGATATTTATTACTCCAAGCAGGATAATATTTATTTGTATTGTCAATATTTCGGAAGCTCATTGCATTACCTGTCATCTTCAAAGCACGTGAGACATTCAACTCATAGTAATTCAAATAGGCTACTGAAGCATTCTGTGGATTCAAATATTCTAAATCAAATTTCAGTTGGTTATTCGAAGTATTGTAAAATGAGATCAAAGTATCTTTCCCCTCCGCTACATTGTACGACGACAAAACAGGAGCAACTTTCGTAAAGGCGACATCCGTATTATTTACTTTTACCGAAAATCGGCTTTGAGAGGCAGAATTTGCTACGAGACTCAAATTAATCGTTGATTTCTTATCTAATAGAATATTCGAGAACGTATGATTAAACGAGAGTCGATTGTTTTCTGCATTCAACTTCTCTCCATAAAACTCACGCCCTGAATTCAATAACGAGAGTTCGTCTAATTCATGCACATACACATCTGTAAACGAATTTACAATATATGTCGGAGTTAAAGATTCTCCGAGTTCAGTTTGTATAGTTTTTGCTTTTCCAACATCTTTTGTAACAAAATAATAACCTACATCGGAATATGGATTTTGAGTATGAACCATTGCCCGTTGTTTCATATCAAAACTCCACGAAACAGCTCCTTGTGCATAAAAAAGCACATAATCGTTTCCTCGCCAAATAGCCAATTCTGGTAAATCGTGATAATAAGGTAACGAAAAATCTTCATTCAACATTGCTCCTCCATAGCCAAATACTCGGACATTGGCTGGTGTACACCCCATCGTAGCCAAATCAGCTGCCGACAACTTATAAATACCAGAATTCTGTATTTTTATTTTATACCACGTTCCGCTACTCAATACCGAGGAGGAAACATCGTTTGCCATTGTTGCTATCGGAGTTAATGGCATCAATGATTCTGAAACATCATACTCAAATGAAACAAGTTTTTTATAAATTCCATTTTGTAAAACAATCGGATTTATTTGTAAAAAATATTGAGTTATTTGACGTTCTGTTCTACAGACAACTTGCCAATCTATATCCGCCTTGAAATCAACGTTTAAATATTTAAGAATAGCAACCTCATCATTCGTACAAGTAACAAATTGTAGATTTTTTAATGATACATTTTCCGAAGACACCTCTTTGACAAAGTATGGAATGTTTGCATCATCAACATATTCAGCACCATCAAATGCAAGGACTTGCTTCTGACCTTTAAATGTTCCCCATTTTTCTATCGGTAACCATTTAACACGACAAATCTGCTCCGATGCAAACACCGAAAAGCAAAACAATATCGATATAAAAAACAACCGAAAACGCATTTATTTTATTCTAAAACAAAACATTTTTTGTTCTCCAACATAACCCTCAAGCAAATCGTTAATAGCGACCTTACCAACACCCGAAGGCGTTCCTGTAAATATCAAATCGCCAATTTTCAATGTAAAAAACTGACTTACATAAGCAATTATTTCGTCAAACGAGAAAATCATATCCGAAGTATTGCCTGTTTGAACAGTTTTCGAATTTATATCCAAACGAAATGAAATATTATTTTTTTCAAAATCTCTCATAGGTAAAAATGGGCTGACAACTGCCGAATTATCAAAACCTTTTGCCAAATCCCAAGGCAACCCCTTTTTCCGAAAATCACTCTGCAAATCCCTTGCCGTAAAATCAACTCCAAGAGCAAATTCGTCATAATAACGAGAAGCAAATCTTGATGCGATATTCTTTCCTATTCTATTTATTCGCAATACAATTTCAGTTTCATAATGTATTTCCGATGAAAAATCGGGTAAAAAAAACGGCTTATTATCCCGCAACAACGCTGAATCAGGCTTAGTAAACACAACTGGACAAATAGGAGTTTTTGTGTTCATCTCCCGATTATGTTCAGCATAATTCATTCCAATTCCTATAATTTTCATCTTTTACAAAAAATTCATTTTTTCATGCAAACGATTAAACATTACTGCCAAATGTGCATATATCGAAGTATTTTGAACCACAATATTTTTCGGAACTTTTATCCGAAAAGGAGTAAAATTCCATATCGCCTTAATTCCTCCCGCAACCATCAAATCAGCAACTTCTTGAGCCTTATCTACAGAAACCGTTAAAACACCAATAATAATGCCTGTTTTCTGTTGAAGTTCTTCGAAATGCGAAATATGATGAATAGGTTTTCTTCCTATTTGCATTCCTGTCAATTCATATTTCACATCAAAACCTGCCACAATTTCCAATCCATATTGCTCCAAACCATTATCATGCAAAAGCGATGATCCCAAACTCCCAACGCCAAACAAAAAAGCCTTATGCGATTGTGAAAAACCAAGAAAATTCTCTAAAACTTCGACTAAAGTCTTTATTTCATATCCCACACGTGTCCTACCAGAAATATTAACATACGTAAAATCTTTAGCTACCAAAGAAGCATCTACAGCTATTTCGTGTGCAATTTGGGTTGAGGTCAAATAAACAGCACCTTGTGATTGACACAATTTTGCATAAGCTAAATACCAAGGCAGTCTGCGTAATGTAGGCTCAGGAATTTTCATCAAACAAAAGTAAAAAAAAAGCCACAATCTTAATCATTGTGGCTAACATTTTTAAATGACAACTGAGTTTTTCGGTACTTCGTACATCTCGTCTATCAGTTCCTTGTAATTGTGCAAGATAACCGCACGACGAAGTTTCAGAGTCAAAGTCATTTCGCCCGATTCTACAGTAAAACATTTTTTTATCAAGCGGAATTTCTTCACCTTTTCAAAATTCGCCATGTCTTTTTGTGCCGCTTCTATGCGTTCACTATAAAGTTTTTGCACTTTTTTGTTTTCAAACAATTCGTCAAGATTGTCATACATAATATTATGATCACTTGCAAACTCTTTTAATGCTTCTAACTCTGGAACAATAATAGCGGTAACAAAATTTCTTGAATCTCCTATAACAACAATTTGTGCAATGTAAGGATCCATGTTCAATTTTGTTTCGATTTGTTGAGGAGCAATGTATTTTCCGTTCGATGTTTTGAACAAATCTTTTATTCTATCAACAATAATCAAATGACCATCTTCGTCAATTTTTCCCGAATCACCTGTACGGAACCAACCATCAATAAAGGACTCTGCGTTGACTTCAGGAAGGTTGTAGTAGCCTGGAGTAATAGTTTTACCTTTCACAAGGATTTCATCATCTTCACCAATCTTTACTTGTACATCGGGCATTACAGTACCAATAGTTCCAAATTTATATCCTTTATAATCAAAGCAAGAAACCGTTGCAAAAGTTTCAGTCAAACCATAACCGAAAGTAATAGGAATACCCATACAACGGAAAAATTTTATCAACTTTGAATCCATATAGGCTCCTGCTGTTGGAAACATCTTGCCATTCTCGATACCAACAGTTTTCTTAACCAGTCCGAAAATAAATTTATCTGCAAACTTATAACTAAGTTTTAACTTCAAAGGAGGGCTTTTGTCTAATCGCAAATAATCGATATTATACGATTCTCCAATAGCCATCGCCCAAGTAACCATGGCACGTTTAAATGGCGACATTGCTGCAATTTTTTCATTGATACCAAGAGCCACTTTTTCCCAAAAACGAGGGACATTGGACATATAATGTGGACGAACTTCACGAATTGCTTGTTGTATATCTTTCGGATTTTGAACCAAATAAACTTTTACATCTTTCAACAAGCAAAAATAACTCCAACCACGCTCGAATATATGCGACAATGGCAAAAATGCCAATGAACGCTCTTTTTTAGATATTTGCGTCATTTTTATGTTATGAATACGCATTGCTTCAAGCAAATTGCTGTGTGTCAACATAACACCTTTAGAGTTCCCTGTTGTACCCGAGGTATACATCAATATTGCTAAATCTTCTTCCTTTGCAGCTTTTTGACGAGATTTAACAACTTTGATATCTTTTTCATCATTGCCGAGTTCCATAATCTGGCTAAAATAGGCAGCTAACTTATGTCCTCGTAAATCAACAGATTCTTCAAAAACAACAATTTTTTTCAACGAAGGAGTTTTGTCTATAAATGTCAAAACATTATCATATTGTTGTTGATCTCCTACAAATATCATTGTCACTTGTGCATCATTGACAATGTATTCCATTTGCGCAGCCGAAGCAGTTGCATACATAGGAACAGAAACAACACGATTTGCATAATTTGCAAAATCTACGATAAAACTTTGTGGTTTGTTTTGAGAACAAATTGCAATTTTATCCTCTTCTTTTATATTTAAGCGAACGTAAGCCGAAGCCAAACGCATAACTTTATCAGCAATTTCTCTCCACGTTAGACCAATCCACTTAGCAAGAGAATTGTCGCGATAGAAAACAATGTTCATGTTTGGTCTTTTCTTTGCTCTCTTAAAGACCAATTGTGAGAAATGTGGAATTTCCATGAATTATATATATTTAAAATTAGCTTTCCTTTTCTTCTAATAAAGGTTGTTCTTCTTGTTTTTGTTCTGTTTGAAGTTGTGATTTCTTTTCTTTTATCTCTTTCATCAAAGGATTATTTGGCGACAACTTTCGCCAAGCAACTTCTGCTGCAAGTTGTTGAGCTTCTTTTTTAGAAAGTGCTGTACCAACACCTGCCAACACATCTTCAATATAAAGTTCTGCTATAAATTGTACCGATTTTGAACTTTCATCTTCTGATAATTCATAACGAAAATGCATTTTATTCTTCTGTGCCCACTCCTGCAACTTCACCTTATAATTTGATTCTTCATTCGAAATTTTTCCAATATTAACATGCTTTTTCAGAACTGCACTTACAAATTTATAAGCATATTCGTAACCACGATCTATATACACCGCACCAATAAGAGCTTCCAAAGTATTTCCATAAATATTAAAAGGTTTCGAAAAACCAGCTGATTTTGCTAAACGATTCAAACCAATCTGCATACCAAGCCTATTCAGCGTTTTTCGCTGAACAATGCGCGAACGTAAAATAGTTAAAAAACCCTCTTTTTTGCGTGGAAAGCGATGATATAAAATATCGGTTACTACAGTTTCCAATACAGCATCACCTAAAAATTCCAAACGTTCATTGTTAATCAAATGTCCCTCTTTGTCTTTAGCAAAATTCGACTTATTCAACATCGCTAATTGGTACAATTCTATATCCAACGGATAGAATCCTAATAAGTCACGAAATAATACGTAAGGCTTCTTTCTACAATTAAACAAAAGCCTTACGTATTTAAATATTTTATTTTTTTTCAACTTCTATATTTTTTTAAAGATTATACTTGCATTATGACCACCAAATCCGAAAGTATTTGACAATACAACTTTCACATCACGTTTTTGAGGTTTATTGAATGTATAATTCAACGAATAATCTATTTCCTCGTCTTCATCATCATCTGCGTGATTAATGGTTGGTGGAACAACACCATTTTTTATTGCAAGAATAGATGCTACAACTTCTACTGCTCCAGCAGCTCCAAGCAAATGCCCTGTCATTGATTTTGTAGAACTTATATTCAGTTTCAACGCTGCATCGCCAAACAAATCTTTTATTGCTTTTGCTTCTGAAATATCTCCTAAAGGAGTCGAAGTCCCATGCACATTAATATAATCAACATCTGCTGGTTCAAGTCCAGCATCTGCCAAAGCATTTGACATCACAAGTTTTGCTCCTAAACCATCGGGGTGTGTTGCTGTCAAATGATGAGCATCTGCCGAATAGCCAACCCCAACAACTTCTGCATAAATTTTTGCTCCACGAGCACGTGCGTGTTCATATTCCTCAAGCACTAATGCACCTGCACCCTCACCCATTACAAATCCATCACGTGATTTACTAAATGGACGTGAAGCAGTTTGTGGTTCATCATTTCGTACAGAGAGGGCATGCATAGCATTAAATCCACCAATACCAGCACTCGTAATAGCAGCCTCTGCACCACCCGTCACTATTACATCTGCACGACCTAAACGTAACATATCGAAAGCAACACCAATAGCATGCGTTGAAGAAGCACACGCCGATGTTGTTGCAAAATTCGGTCCGCGAAAACCATACGTCATTGATATTTGTCCTGCTGCTATATCAGTTATCATTTTGGGGATTAAAAACGGATTAAATCGAGGTCCATTTTCTTTTGTCAGAGTATAATTCCCAATTTCGTGTTCTATAGTTTCCAAACCTCCAACACCTGAGGCAAAAACAACACCAACTCTATCAACATCTACACGCTCTACATCAATATTTGCATCTAACAAACACTCTTTCGTTGCTACAAGTGCAAATTGAGTAAATCTGTCGTATTTACGCAATTCTTTCCTATCAAAAAACAATAAAGGGTCAAAGTTCTTTACTTCACACGCAAATTGAGTCTTAAATTTCGACGCATCAAAACGTGTTATAGCTAATGCTCCACTTCGACCATTTATCAAACCATCCCAATATTCAGAGACAGTGTTTCCGATAGGAGTAATGGCACCGATACCGGTTACTACTACTCTTTTCAATTCCATAAAATTTTTATTTTGAAACCGCAGCTTCGATATGAGAGATTGCTTCTCCTACAGTTTTTATTTTTTCGGCTTCTTCGTCTGGAATTGAGATTCCGAATTCTTTTTCAAAATCCATAATCATTTCTACAGTGTCAAGCGAATCTGCACCCAAATCAGTATTGAAATTTGCATCTTCGGTAACCTCCGACAACTCTACGCCTAATTTATCAACAATAATTGCTTTTACTTTTTCTGAAATTTCTGACATAACTTTTAATTTTAATAAATGAATTTTGTTTTTTAATTTTGCGGTGCAAAGGAAACTATTTTTTCATTTCTATACAAGTTTTTTCAATATTTTTTGCACAAATACTGAAAAATTGAGCAAATTCAATAAAAAAATGGGATTTATAAAAAAAGTAAGAGGTTTTACTCCAAAGATTGGAGAAAATTGTTTTATCGCTGAAAACGCAACTATTATTGGCGATACAATTATCGGCGACAATTGTAGTATTTGGTTTAATACGGTTTTGCGAGGCGATGTAAATTCGATTAGAATCGGTAACAATGTAAATATTCAAGATGGTGCAGTTCTGCATACGCTATACAACAAATCAACTATAGAAATCGGAGATTATGTTTCAGTAGGACACAACGTAACTATTCATGGAGCTAAAATCGAAAATTATGCTCTTATCGGTATGGGAGCAACAGTTTTAGACAATGTTGTTGTAGGTGAGGGTGCTATTGTTGCTGCAGGTGCATTAGTTTTGAGCAATACCATAATTGAACCTAATACGATTTGGGCAGGAGTTCCCGCAAAATTTGTAAAAAAAGTTGCTCCAGAACAAGCCCAAGAGATCAACCAAAAGATTGCTCATAATTATTCTATGTACGCAAGTTGGTACGATGATACAAAAAAATAACAGTTACATTCATCAACTACTACTCAATATCTATATAAAATTGTAATTTTGCAGTCGATTTTCTTACAATTATTGATTAACTATGAAAGTTTTAAAATTTGGAGGTACATCAGTAGGTTCTGCTACTCGAATGAAAGAAGTAGCAAAAATAGTATGTGAAGGCAATAACAATCTTGTTGTTCTTTCTGCAATGTCAGGGACGACAAACCAATTAGTCGAAATTGCCGATTACCTATACAAAAAGAATCCAACAGGTTCTATGGAGATTATCAATCGCCTTGAAAATTCGTATTATCCTGTTGTTGATGAGTTATTTACTTCAAAAGAATATAAAAAGAAAGGTAATGATTTGATTCAAACGTTTTTCGATTTTTTACGTTCTTTTACAAGCCTTAGCGATACATTCACACTTTTCGAAGAGAAAATAATTCTTGCTCAAGGAGAATTGATTTCTACAAATTTGTTCAACAACTATTTAAACGAGATCGGTAAAAAATCAGTTTTACTACCTGCGTTAGAATTTGTAAAAACAGATAAAAACGGAGAACCAGACACTCAATTTATTCAAGAAGAGTTGAATAAACAGATTCAGAAACAACCAAATGCTGACATTTACATAACACAAGGATACATTTGTCGTAATTTTTATGGCGAGATAGACAATCTACAACGCGGAGGAAGTGATTACACAGCTTCATTATTAGGTGCAGCTATCAAAGCCGAAGAAATTCAAATTTGGACAGATATTGACGGAATGCACAACAATGACCCTCGTTATGTAGAAAATACACGTCCAATACCATACCTTCACTTTGAAGAAGCGGCAGAATTAGCCTATTTCGGAGCGAAAATACTTCACCCAACATGTATATTACCTGCAAAATTGGCAAATATTCCTGTACGTTTACTTAATACACTCGAACCAAAAGCAAATGGCACACTTATTTCCAATAAGGCGAAACAAAATGTTATCGAAGCTGTTGCAGCAAAAGATGGGATTACCGCTATAAAAATCAAATCAGGAAGAATGTTGCTCGCATATGGTTTCTTACGCAAGATTTTCGAAATATTCGAAAACTATCAGACTTCTATTGATATGATTACTACATCAGAAGTGGGAGTTTCTCTTACCATTGACAACACAAAACATTTAACCGAAATTGTCAACGATTTAAAAAAATTTGGAACGGTTTCTGTTGATAACGATATGGTTATTATTTGTGTAGTTGGCGATTTAACTTATACAAACATCGGTTTCCAAGCCAAAGTTTTGAATGCAATGGCAGATATTCCTATCCGTATGGTCTCTTATGGTGGTAGTAATTACAACATATCAATGCTCATACAAAAAGAAGATAAAATAAAAGCACTGAATACTTTGAGCGAACAACTTTTCAATTAAAAGTTATGATTAAAGGTCATTTCCCGATAAAAGATTTCAAAAACATTCCGACACCTTTTTATTACTACGATACGGAGTTATTAAAAAAAACGCTTGCTTGCATTAAGCACGAATCAGGAAAATACAATTACAAAGTGCATTATGCAATAAAAGCAAATGCCAATGAGCAAATTTTAAAAATAATACAACAAGAAGGATTCGGCGTTGATTGTGTTAGTGGAGGAGAAATTAACGCTGCTTTAAAAGCAGGATTTGATAACGATCAGATTGTTTTTGCTGGTGTCGGAAAATCTGATTGGGAAATCGAAACTGCACTAAATTCCAACATTTTTTGTTTTAACGTAGAGTCGTCAGCAGAATTAGAGATTATCAACCAAATAGCAAATAGGCTAAACAAAACAGCACAAGTTGCACTACGTATCAACCCAAACATTGATGCACATACTCATTCATACATAACAACAGGGCTAAACGAAAATAAATTTGGCATCAATCTCGACAAACTACAAGAAACACTATCTTTTTTATGTAATCTTAATAATATTTCATTAATAGGATTACATTTTCATATCGGGTCACAAATTACCGATATGTCACCATTTCAAGATTTGTGTATAAAAATAAACGAGATTCTATCCGACCTAAAAGAAAAAAATATTTTCATACAACATATAAATGTTGGTGGTGGATTAGGCATTAATTATCAACATCCGAATCACATTCCTATAGCAGATTTTGAATCGTACTTCAAAGTCTTTCACGAATACTTACATTTAGATGCAAACCAGACTTTGCATTTCGAATTGGGGCGTTCTGTGGTTGCTCCATGTGGAAGTCTTATCACAAAAGTTTTGTATATAAAAGAAGGTACTACCAAACGTTTTGCCATTGTTGATGCGGGAATGACAGATTTAATAAGACCAGCTCTTTACAATGCTTATCACCATATTGAAAATATAACTTCAAATGACGATTATGAAACATATGACATAGTTGGTCCGATTTGCGAGTCAAGCGACACATTTGCCAAAGATTACTTATTAAACAAGACTAAACGAGGAGATATTCTTGCCATTCGTTCTGCAGGAGCTTATGGAGAAATTATGGCCTCTAATTACAATTTACGAGAACTTCCAAGATCATTCTTTTTTTAAAATATGTCTATATTATCACTTACAATAAAGCCTATATATCTATTATTGGGCTTTTCTTTTTCTGCTTTTTGTATTCAAATCTATTTTTATATTAACTACTATTTTGAAATTGTTAAAAAAAGTCGTAGAAAAAAACAAGACAATACACCTACGACTTATTTTCCGCCCGTTTCTGTCATTATTTGTGCAAAAAATGAAATAGAAAACATCAAAAACTTTCTACCAAGTATTTTAGAACAAAACTATCCCTATTACGAAGTAATAATTGTCAATGATGGTAATAATTTTGAGATGCAAACAGAAATTGCACTTTTAAGGGAAAAATATCCCCATCTAAAAGAAACCTTTTTACCAGAGAAAGCAGAAGTTATCAGTAGAAAAAAACTCGCTCTTACCATTGGTATTAAAGCGGCAAAAAACGAGTATTTGCTTTTTACCGATGCCGATTGTCAAGCTGACAGCAAATATTGGATACAATCTATGGTAAGAAATTTTGATGATAAAACAGAGATTATTCTTGGATATGGAAGTTATTTTGCACAAGACAAATTATTAAGCAAACTCATTTCATACGACACATTGTTTATATGTATGCAATATATGGGATTCGCCTTAAAAGGTCATCCTTATATGGGTGTTGGAAGAAATTTAGCCTACCGCCGTTCTTCGTTTTTCAATCATAAAGGTTTTGCAGGAATGTTACATTTACAATCAGGTGATGATGATCTATTTGTAAGCAGAGTTGCCAATGCTAATAACACCAAAGTGGAAATTTCTCATCAAAGCAAAACATCCTCCGTTCCAAAGCAAACATTCAAACAATGGCTTATCCAACGAGAACGACATCTTTCCACCTCTTCATTCTACAAAAAAGATACTTTAAGAAGAATCGGTTTAGAAAATCTTTCGAGAGGGATTTTCTATATAAGCACTTTAGCGTGTTTCTTTACAAGCGATATTTTGTGTTTAATTGCATTAGGTATGCTTTTAGTTCGTTTTTCTATACAAGCAACCGCTATAAATTTATCGGCAAAAGTTCTAAACGAACGAAATTTTTATCTTCTAATTCCTTTGTTCGATATTATAATCCCTTTATTTAATTTATTGCTACTGATTCACAATAAAATTTTCTACAAAAAGAATCATATTTATAAATGGAAATAACTATTTCGGAGCCGTTTGATACAGAATGATTCCTATTGCAACAAAAACAATATTAGGAAGCCAAACTGCCAGCAAAGGATGCATCTGACCACTAACGGCAAACGTTGATGATATAGTTGAAAATAATATATAAATTGCACTTAATGCAATACCTATACCTAAATGCAATCCCATTCCACCTTTTACTTTCCGTGAAGCTAACGACACACCTATCAGTGTTAAAATAAATGCAGCCAAAGGGTATGAAAATCTACGATAATATTCATCTTTAAAAGCTTGCATATTTGCGGCTCCACGTGCTTCTTGTTGTTTTATATATTTTTTTAACGCAATATTATTCATTTCAGGACTTTGCTTCGATGTAATAAAAAAATCCGAAGGTATCATTTTAATAATCGTATCTATTTTTTCACCTTTGGTTATCGTTTCATACAAACCATCGAAATCACGTTTCAAATATTCGTGTATTGTCCAGTTATATGCAGAATCCCAAGTAACAGAAGATGCTATCAAACGCGAGACCAAATGCTTCCCCTCAAACTTATCCATAGAAAATCGATAACCTTTATTCGTTCTCTCTTCAAAACGATCAATATGAACAATCACTCCTTTTTCGACCTCCAGCTGAACATTCCGAGCTACAGACGAAGTAAATTTCATAATATATTTATCTTCAAAATCCAATCTTATTTTATTGGCTGGTGGAATAACAAAACCCGTCAACAAAAAAGAAACTAAAGCAATTAACCCTGCAGAAATAAAATATGGGAGCATCATCCTACGAAAACGTATTCCACTTGCAAGAATTGCAATTATTTCTGAATTTGATGCCATTTTCGATGTAAAGAATATCACCGATATGAATGTAAACAACGGGGTAAACATATTGGCATAATAAGGGATAAAATTAAGGTAATAGTCAAAAATAATTGCTTTAAGAGGAGCATTGGACTCAAAAAAATTATCCAATTTTTCCGTTACATCAATTACCACCGCTATACTAATAATCAATGCAATAGAAAGCAAATATGTTCCTATAAACTTTTTTATTATATACCAATCAATCTTTTTCAACATTCTTTTATAAACATAAATGTATAACCATCCTTTTCGCCAAACTCCGAAACCGCTTCATTGTACGCCTCCAAAAAATCAGATTTTGCCTCCTCTACAGTATTCCCATAACCAAAAATACCATTTACAAAATCAATCCCTTGCTCTGCATAGCAAGCAAACGTCCCATCCTTTGCTCTTTCAATAATTATTCTTTTTCCCATTATAATCTACGAGCAAGTTTTTCAACCATTTTTGATTTCCACGAAGAAAAATCTCCAGCAAAAATATGACTTCTTGCTTCTTTTACCAACCAAAGATAAAAAGCCAAATTGTGTATCGACAATATTTGCATTCCAAGCAATTCTTTGCTTGCAATCAGATGTCGAACATAGGCTTTTGAGTAAAAAGTATCTACATACGATGTACCATTTGGATCTAATGGAGAAAAATCATTCTTCCACTTCTCATTACGCAGATTCATAATACCCTCTGACGTGAATATCATTCCATTACGACCATTACGTGTAGGCATCACACAATCAAACATATCCACACCACGTTCAATTCCTTCTAAAATATTAATAGGAGTTCCAACACCCATTAAATAACGAGGCTTGTCTTGTGGTAAAATATCATTTACCAACTCAATCATCTCGTACATCTTCTCTACAGGTTCTCCTACTGCCAATCCTCCAATTGCATTTCCGTCTGCATTTTTCGAAGCAACAAATTCAGCTGACTGACGACGCAAATCGGGATAAACACACCCTTGAACGATAGGAAACAACGACTGCGAATAACCATATTTCGGTTCTGTTTCGTTAAAATGTTTTATACAACGTTCCAACCAACGATGAGTTAACTCTAACGAGTTTTTTGCATAATTATAATCAGAATTACCCGGCGGACATTCATCGAATGCCATCATAATATCGGCTCCTATAGTACGTTCTATATCCATTACTCGTTCTGGAGTAAAAATATGTTTACTACCATCTATATGAGAGCGAAAAATAGCACCTTCTTCGGTCAATTTGCGAGTATTCGAAAGTGAAAAAACCTGAAATCCTCCACTATCTGTCAACATCGGACGTGTCCAACCATTAAATTTATGTAAACCTCCTGCCAATTCTATAATATCAATTCCAGGACGCAAATACAAATGATACGTGTTTCCTAATATAATTTGTGCTTTTATATCATCGGATAATTCATGCTGATGAACAGCCTTAACAGAACCCAACGTGCCTACAGGCATAAAAATCGGTGTTTCTATTACTCCGTGATCGGTAGTTATTAGTCCTGCACGAGCATTTGTCTTTTCATCCGTTTTTTGAAGTTCAAATTTCATATTACTTTATTTTCACCTTTAACTCTTTTGTGTCTGTCTCATCAATTTCATCTAATGTAACTTGTTGAACAACATTTATTTTTTCTTCATCGTATGGCGTAACAACTTTCACATAATTCTCTGTAAATCCACACATCATTCCTTGGTGTTTTGTTGATTCCCAAATTACTGAATGTTGCGTTTTCAGTTGATTTCGATAAAAACTTCTTAATTTCTCATCAGACAAATCCAACAATAGCTTACTTCTACGTTTCTTCTCTGAAAAAGATACAGCAGGCTCTATTTTCAAAGCAAACGTATTTGCTCGTTCCGAATAGGAAAACACATGTAATTGAGAAATATCCAATCCTTTAATAAATTGATAAGCTTTTTCAAATAAAACATCTGTTTCTCCACGCATTCCTACAATAACATCAACTCCAATAAATGCATGTGGCATTAATAACTTTATTTTTTCTATTTTATGTGCAAACAATGACGTATCATAACGACGATTCATCAACTGCAACACCTCATCACTCCCCGATTGCAACGGAATATGAAAATGTGGAGCAAAACGTTTAGAATTTGACACAAAATCAATAATCTCATCAGTCAATAAGTTAGGTTCTATCGATGAGATTCTAAATCGTTCAATTCCTGCAACATTATCCAAATTCTTAATCAAATCAAAGAATGTTTCTCCTGTTGATTTTCCAAAATCACCAATATTCACACCAGTCAAGACAACTTCTTTTCCGCCATCAGAAGCAATTTTTTCTGCAAAAGAAACTAAATCTTTAATTCTCCCATTCCGACTGTGCCCTCGTGCAAACGGGATTGTACAATATGAACAAAAATAATCACAACCATCTTGTACTTTTAGGAAATGCCGTGTACGATCATCAGCTGAACACGAGTAATAAAACGGCGTAAGCTTTCTTGTTTCAGAACAAACGACACCATTCAACACCAAGCCTTCTTCTTGTAAAATAGATGGAATTTTAAATTTATCATTTGCACCCAAAACTAAATCAACACCTTCGAATTGCGCCAAATCAGAAGCTTTTAATTGTGCATAACAACCTACCACAATAATATATGCTTGCGGATTTTGTCGTACAATTTTATGAATCGCTTGCCGACATTTTTTATCTGCACTATCTGTTACAGTGCAGGTGTTTATAATACAAACATCAGCTAATTCGTTCTTTTTTGCTTTTTCAAAACCAAGTTGCAACAACTCCGCTACAATAGACGATGTTTCTGTAAAATTCAACTTACAACCTAACGTAAAAAATGCGATTTTTTTATTCTTAAACATTCTCTTTAACTTGGTAAACTAAATGCAAAATTAAGAAAAACTTTCCTAACATTTCTACAACAAAAAAAGCCTATTTATAACCAAGAAAATAGGTTCTCGCATATCAAACAAATCCTTATCTTTGTCAAGAAAAACAAAAAAAATCATGAAAAATTCATTTTTTGAACTTTTAAAAAATCGTAGAAGCATTAGGAAGTTTTTACCACAACAAGTAGAATCAGAAAAAGTTGATTTAATACTAAAAGCTGCACTTATGTCGCCCGCCTCAAAACGAACAAACGGCTGGGAATTTTGGGTTGTCGAACAAAAAAGCACTCTCAAAGAAATGTCAGAATGTCGTCCTTTTGGAAGTAAACTTTTAGAAAATGCACCATTGGCAATTGTAGTAACGGCAGATCCAGAGAAAAGCGATGTTTGGTTTGAAGATGCCTCTATTGCCGCTATCATCATTCAACTTGAAGCTGCAGATCTCGGGTTAGGGAGTTGTTGGGTTCAAATATATAATCGAGAAAAAGACGAAAACATCTCTGCCGAACAACACATAAAAAACTTACTCAACATTCCCGAACATTTAAAAGTACTTTGTGCTATTGCCATTGGTTACAAAGACGAGGAAAGAAAACCTTTCGACATAGAGAAACTCGCTTACGAAAAAATACATTCCCATAAATGAATATCGTTTTTATTGGAGCAGGCAATGTAGCAACACAATTGGCCATTGCGTTGAAAAATGTAGGCGAAAACATTGTACAAATTTTTAGCAAAACAACCGAGTCTGCTAAAAAATTAGCAATTCGTGTCAATGCCGATTTTACAGACGACATCACCGCAATCAATCCAAATGCTGACATATATTTTTATGCAGTAACCGACAATGTTCTTCCTCATCTAATAAAAAATATTAGTTTTTGCAAAGGAATTCATATTCACACTGCAGGAAGTCTTGCTATGGAAATCTTCGAAAAATATCAACAAAATTATGGTGTTTTATATCCGTTGCAAACAATTTCTAAAAACAAAGAAGTGAATTTTCAGCATATTCCATTTTTTATAGAAACCTCAAACAACGAGGTAAAAGAAATCTTATTAAAAATCACTCAAAAGATTTCAAAAAAAATATTTTTTGCTAATTCAGAGAAAAGACAACGAATTCATTTAGCAGCTGTTTTTGCATGTAATTTCACAAATCATATGTTTTCGATTGCAGAAAATTTATTGGATGATATTCCTTTTGAAGTTTTAATGCCATTGATAACAGAAACGATAAATAAAATAAAAGAAATACGTCCGCACGAAGCACAAACAGGTCCTGCTAAACGCAACGATACGAACATCATCAAAAAGCATTTGCAACTATTAGCGAACAATCCCATATGGCAACATCTCTATCAAGAAATTTCAGAGGACATTATTAATCAACACAAAAAACAATCTTAATTCGCTATATTTGCAAAAAACAATCATTTATGAATAAAAAAACGTTTTTTCTAACACTGTTATCTGTCATTTTTTTGAGTTGCAAAGAACAACTGCACGAAAAATCCATAACATTTTCACCCAACGCAACGCTTGAAGAAAAGGTTCAAATGGCAGCTCGTGTCGTTCCTACTGCTAAGCAACTTGCATGGCAAAGATTAGAAACTACGGCTTTTATTCATTTTGGTATCAACACCTTTACCGAACGAGAATGGGGCGATGGGAAAGAAAATCCGGAACTTTTCAACCCAATAAATCTAAATACCGATCAGTGGGTCGAATGTCTTAAAAATGCAGGTTTTAAACTTGTAATTCTTACTGCAAAACACCACGATGGTTTTTGTCTTTGGCAAACAGCAACTACCAAGCACTCTGTTGCATCATCAATATGGGAAAATGGGCGAGGTGATGTTGTTCGCAATCTACAAGCATCGTGTACTAAATATGGATTAAAATTTGGCATATATCTGTCGCCATGGGATCGTAACGCTGAATGTTATGGCAACTCTCCTCTTTACAACGAATTCTTCAAAACTCAATTACGAGAATTACTTACTAACTATGGGACTATCGACGAGGTGTGGTTTGATGGTGCATGTGGCGAAGGTCCAAATGGGAAAGTTCAAGAATACGATTTCAAAAGCTACTATCAACTGATTTATGAGTTACAACCTAATGCCGTAGTCGCAATTATGGGTGACGACATTCGTTGGTGTGGCAACGAATCGGGACTTGGTCGTGATACAGAATGGAGTGTTACTCCACTTCAAAACGATGCTTATCCTGAAAACAAAATAGAAAACAAACGATTAAACATAAGCAACACTTCAAAAGATTTAGGGAGCCGTGAATTGTTAGAAAAAGCTAACAGCGTACATTGGTGGCCTTCCGAAGTTGACGTTTCTATCAGACCACGCTGGTTCTATACTTCCGATGATGATAGCAAAGTAAAATCATTAGAACAATTAGTCGATATTTACTTTAACTCTGTCGGCAAAAATGCTGTTTTATTATTAAACGTTCCACCAAGCAAAGAAGGACGCATTGCAAAAACAGATAGTATTAATTTGAAGCAATTAGGAGATTTTCTCACAAAAATGTATTCAAAGAATTTTATTACTAAAAACTCCTATTGGAACAGCAACATTGCTACAGGAGAAAAAATCTATGATATTGTTTCGGAAGATGCATTCAACGTCATTGAACTTAACGAAGATATTACAAAAGGACAACGTATAGAAAATTTCTCTATTTACGCATTGACCAACAACACTTGGACATTACTCACTCAAGGTACAACCATCGGTTACAAACGTTTATTAAGATTTCCTGCTATTAAAGCAAAAAAAATCAAAGTTGTGATTAATGCCTCTCGTGGAGAATTTTATATCAGCAATATAAAAGCTTACAAGGCTGAGGAATTTATAACTCCACCGACAATAACTCGTACAAAAAACCGAATGATTCAAATTACTGGCAATCAAAATTCTACGATTTATTTTACAACGGACGAGACAACACCAAATACAAATTCGCAACGCTATACAGCACCTTTTGTTTTTAATCAGAAAGGGACTATCAAAGCTATTGCTGTTTTTAATGGGGGTGAAACATCAAGTACAATTACTTCGTGCAATTTAGAAACGCCAAAAACTAATTGGGAAGTGATTGATTTCACTGACGAAGCACAAGGATACTATGCAAATTTAGTTATTGATGAAGACGAAAAAACATTTTGGCATACGCCTTGGGATGGCAACATAAAATCAATGTCTCACTTTGTTTGTGTTGATTGCAAAAAAAATATTTCTGCAACAGGTTTCACATTTTATCCTCGCAACGATGGACATATCGGAGGGATTCCTTTCCGATACGAATTCCATATTTCTAACGATGGGAAAAAATGGACAAAAGTGATTACTAACGAATTTTCAAATATCAAACATAATCCTCAACCACAAACTATTAAATTTGGTAAAACTCTTAATTTCCAATTCTTTAAATTTGTGGCATTAGAAGAAGTTGAAGGGAACAACTGGGTTTCAGTAGCAGAAATTGATATATTAACAGATTAAAATTATAAAATAAAATGGGAAAAGTTTTAATTATCGGAGCAGGTGGTGTTGGCACTGTTGTTGTACACAAAGTAGCACAAAACACCGAAGTTTTTTCAGAAATTATGTTGGCAAGTCGTACAAAATCAAAATGCGATGATATTGCAGCAACTATCAAACAACGCTATGGTGTTTCTATTCAGACAGCACAAGTAGATGCCGACAATGTACCAGAACTCATTACTTTGCTTAAATCTTTCAAACCTGAATTAGTCATAAATGTTGCCTTACCATATCAAGATTTAACCATTATGGATGCATGTTTAGCAACAGGTTGTAATTATTTAGATACAGCAAACTACGAACCAAAAGACGTGGCACACTTCGAGTATTCGTGGCAATGGGCTTATCAAGACAGATTCAAAGAAGCAGGTTTAACAGCTATTTTAGGTTGTGGTTTTGATCCAGGAATGACAGGTGTTTATACAGCTTATGCAGCCAAACATCATTTTGATGAAATACATTATTTAGATATTGTTGACTGCAATGCTGGCGATCACGGAAAAGCTTTTGCTACTAATTTTAATCCTGAAATAAACATTCGTGAAATTACCCAAAAAGGACGTTACTGGGAAAATGGAAAATGGAAAGAAACAGATCCTCTATCTATTCATCAACCAATAACCTATCCTGAAATTGGGGCAAGAGAATCATATTTACTTTTCCACGAAGAACTTGAGAGTTTAGTTAAGAATTATCCTACCATCAAACGAGCACGTTTTTGGATGACTTTCGGGCAGGAATATCTCACCCATTTACGCGTGATTCAAAATATTGGTATGTCAAGAATTGACGAAGTAGATTACAATGGCGTTAAAATTGTTCCTATCCAATTCTTAAAAGCAGTTTTACCTAACCCTCAAGATTTAGGTGAAAATTATACAGGTTACACTTCCATTGGTTGTCGTATAAAAGGAATTAAAGATGGAAAAGAAAAAACATATTATGTTTACAACAATTGTAGCCACAAAGCAGCTTACGAAGAGACAGGAATGCAAGGTGTAAGTTATACTACTGGAGTTCCTGCAATGACAGGAGCTTATATGTTTATGACCAAACAGTGGAATGGAGTAGGTGTATTCAATGTCGAAGAATTTGATCCCGATCCATTTATGAAAAAAGTAGCAGAAAGCGGGTTACCTTGGCACGAAATAATTAACAAAGATCTTGAACTCTAAAATGCATCGGAAACTTATATTTTTATTGTTTGGGGCAATCATATCACTCAATTGTTTGTCCCAAACTTTTCATACAAAAAGTTTCTCTGCAAATATAAAAACAGTTCAATCCTATATAGAAGGTCAGCCTTTGAGTTCTCCAATTATAGACTTAAATGGAAGCGAACAGATTTTTATCTCGTTTGATGAACTTTCGTACGAAACAAAAAATTTCAATTACGCTATTATACATTGCAATGCTGATTGGACTCAATCAGATTTGGCTGAAATAGAATATATCGACGGATTTTCGAACGGAATCATTGATGAAGCATATCAATCAATCAACACAACTGTGCTTTACACCAACTATCAACTGAGAATTCCAAACGAAGACTTGCATTTCAAATGTTCTGGCAACTACGCAGTGCTTATTTACGAAGATGGAAACCGCGATGATATTAAAGCTACCGCATGTTTCTCCATTGTAGAACCAAACATATCTATTGATGCAACAATCAAAGGGAATACCAGCATTGAAATAAATAAACGCTATCAACAACTCGACTTTACAATAGAACATTCAGGACTACGCATTCAGGACCCTTTTTCAGACTTTAAAATCATTGTACGACAAAACAACCGAAACGATAATCAGGTTACTAACTTAAAACCAACATACACTTCTACATTTAAACAAACATATTGTAACAACCCTACATTGATATTCGAAGGAGGAAATGAATACCGTAGCATCGATTTCTCTTCTGAATATACCTATGGAAGTGGCATTGAACGCATTGTTTTCAACAATGATTATCAGCACGTAATTCTTTCGGCCGATGCCTATCGGGGCAACGAAAGCTATCTTTATACCGAAGATGTAAATGGTAAATACATTGTTCACCGCCAATTTGCCAACGATGTCCATTCCGAAGCAGATTATATGTGGATACATTTTTCGTTACCTGTTGAGCAACCATTCTTTTCAGGCTCCATTTTTCTGTGTGGCGATTTTATAGGCAACGATCTTAACCTACTTAATCGAATGGATTATAATGCAGATAACAACTGCTACGAGAAAGCTATTTTTGTTAAACAAGGTGGCATCAACTATCAGTATTTATTTGTACCGAAAAACAGTGCTATAGGCAGTTTAGAACCTATCGAAGGTAGTTTTTGGCAGACAAAAAATGAATACCAAATATTTGTTTACTATCGACCGCAAGGCGAACGTTACGACAGACTTATAGGTTGGAAATCAATAAATTAAAAAACTTTTTTAATTTATTTTCGTTGTATCAGATACTTCTTGTTGAACAGAAAGATCTTCGAATTTTATATCTTGTGGAATATCAAACATATTAGAAGGGACAGCGGTTTCTCTTAAATCAGTTACCTCTGACATCAACGTACCATCATCTAAAATCTTCACCATCAGTATTCCTTTCCAAAAACACATCAAAGAAGGAAACTGACCATCATTTAGATAATATGTTTTACATGCTTTGCCAAATATCATTTGTGAAGGCATACGTTTAATGCCTGTTTGCTCCAAATCTTTTGCCGAAGGATTTTCCCAAGTACGATAATCAGTATAAGTAACTTGTTTTTTTATTCCTTCTTTATTGTAATCCGAATAATAATACTCTTCATTATTTCTGACAATTTTATAACTTTTAACAGGATCGCCAATTGTCTGAATTTCAATATACTGCAAATTACCAAAATCATCAAACCAAGTTTCTGCAACGCTTTCATTAATTGGCATTTCGGTCTTATAATAGCCTGATTTTATACCATAAATTTGTATTTTCTCTGAATCAGTTGCAGCTGCAACCTGATTTTGTGCATTACTTTTGCTGTTACAAGAAAGTAATATTGCTGAAAACAGCATCATAATCGAAAGATTAAAAATTTTTTTATTCATAATATCTTAATTTTTAGCAAAGGAAAATAATTTTAAACTGAAATAAAAATCTATTATGTTAATTTTAAGAAAACTCTAATTGTGTTTTTACCTCTTCGTACAAAAGAGTTGCTCTTGGCGAAGAATCTTTTACACTCTCAATTCTCACAAGCAAATCAGTGCAAAGAGATTTCTTGTGCTGAACGAAACTTCTAAAAAACACAAGAATTGCAGAAAACAAATCAGGTATTCTTAAAAATTCCAACGCTTTATTTTTAAACAAATTAGCAATATCATCAGACATTTCAGAAGTTTTTTTTGAAGCAATCAGAAAAGCACATATCGGTTCAAACGCCTCTCCCTCAAGTAATAATAATGCCTGTTCAAGAGCAAAAGGCAAACGAGAAAACAACTTCTGCGAAGCCAACTCCGCAATTTCGTAATTCGGAATCTGTTTTATCCAAATACGAAACTCATCAATAGAAAAATTTTCTATCGGACATATCATCAACGAAAGAAGCATCGTTTCACGAATAGACAATTGCCATAACGCTTTAGCAAGTTGAACATCGTGGGGCAAAGTAGTTGCTATTTGGGATAAACGAGGCAACTCTACACCGTAATTTTTTTTATAAGAAACTCCCGATTGTAACATTCGATGAGCAACAATACCATTCATTGAACGCACTAACTGCCTACGAACATTACGAATTTCTTGTTCAACTTCTTCTTTCGTCATATCAATAATTTTATTTACAAAAATACAAAATAGACAGCGTGTCAAAAAACTTTTTACGAGGGAAAAACGTTTACATACAAAAATCTTATTATTATGAAAAAACTTTTATTAAGTAACATCTTTTTGTGTTTGTGTTTTGGAGTGAATGCTCAAAGTATTTCTAATCAAGAGAATAGCAATCCATTGAAAATGGGATGGATGCAAGGTTTTCCTCCTCCACAAGAGAAAGTGGTTTCAGCAACCGATGGAAGTTTTTTCGAATTTCCTGCTCTACGCTATAGTGTTTGCAATATGCGGCAGTTTTTACCAACAAAGGTGGTGAAATCCGCAGAAAAAAATCGTTATAATTTCAAAATAAAAATCGACCCAAAAATTGATACGATAACTTTTGTCCCTTTGTTCGAGAACAAAAAAATGACTTGGCACGATGCCTTAAACAAAATTTATACCGATGGTATCATTGTTCTTCACAAGGGTAAAATTGTTTATGAAAATTATTTTGGTGCTCTTGAACCAAACGGTACACATGCAGTAATGTCTGTCAGTAAAAGTTTTACAGGAACATTAGGTGCTCTTTTGGTTGCTGAAGGAGTTTTAGACGAACAGAAAACTGCCGGTTATTATGTTCCCGAACTCATGCATTCTGCTTTTGCCGATGCTACCATCAGAGATTTGCTTGATATGAAAACGGCTTTAAAATATTCAGAAAATTATAGCAATCCGAATGCTGAAGTTTTTATTTTCTCGGCAGCAGGAACACCTTGTCATTCCGATGATTACGAAGGTCCAACACATTATTATCAGTACTTAGAAACGGTAAAAAAAGCAGGCAAACATGGAGAACGTTTTGCTTACAAAACCATCAACGTCGATGCTTTAGGTTGGGTTATTTCACGCGTAACAGGGAAAAGTATTCCCGACTTGATTTCCGAACTCATTTGGCAACCACTCGGAACACATTTTGATGGCTACTATCAAGTAGATTCCTACGGTATTGCATTTGCAGGAGGAGGTTTTAATGCCAATTTGCGTGACCTTGCAATGTTTGGCGAGATGCTTCGCAACAAAGGATATTTCAATGGCAAGCAAATTCTTCCAACATCTATTTTTTATGATATTATAAACAACGCAGACAATAGCACATTCGACAATGACAACTATCCAAATCTGAAAGGTTGGGGATACCGCAACATGTGGTGGGTTACAAACAACAAAAACAATGCATTCTGTGCTCGTGGAGTTTATGGACAAACCATATATATCGACCCTGCAGCAGAAATGGTCATCGTCCGATTAGCCTCAAATACGGTTGCTTCAAATGCAGCAAATGACCCTTATTCCTTGCCTGCCTATCAAGCAATTGCCAATTATCTAATGAAAAAATAAAAGCAGATTATAATCTGCTTTTATTTTTAGTCTTTCTTAAAGTTTTTCATCATAAAGTCGTAAGCTGCATCGCGTTCGTTGGGAATCTTTCCGTCAAGAATGGCGTCTTTTATCGCCATTTTCATTTCTCCCACCAAAGCACAAGGCGGTAACGAAAAAATCTGCATAATTTCCTCTCCCGAAATTGGTGGCTGAAAATTGCGAATGCGGTCTTTTTCCTCAATCGTTTTCAACTTCTGACGTACCGTCTGAAAATTATTCATAAAACGCTCCACCTTTTCCTTATTACCCGAAGTGATGTCCGCTTCGCAAAGCAACATCAACGAGTCAATGTCGTTGCCCGCATCGAAAAGCAGACGACGAACGGCCGAATCGGTTACAACGTCCTCGCTCAAGACTATCGGACGCATATGGAGTTCCACCATTTTGCGAACAAACTTCATGGGCTCACCCATCGGCAGCTTCATTCTACGAAAAATAGAAGGAATCATTTTGGCTCCAACAAAATCATGATTACGGAAAGTCCAACCCTGCTTTTCGAACCATTGTTTTGTGCGAGGTTTGCCCACATCGTGCAAAAGTGCCGCCCAACGCAACCACAAATCGTCGGTTTGCACAGCTATTTTGTCCAACACCTTCAGTGTATGAATAAAATTATCTTTGTGTCCCACGCCATTTTTTTGTTCAACACCTTTCAGCACATTCAATTCTGGAAAAATCAATTCCAGCAAACCACTTTTTTCCAAAAGCAAGAAACCAGCCGAAGGCTTTGGCGAAAGCAATATTTTATTCAACTCGGTGAGTATTCTTTCTTTTGTGATAATCCCTATACGGTCTTTATTAGCAACAATTGCAGAAAACGTTTCTGATTCTATATAAAATCCAAGTTGCGTAGCAAAACGTATCGCTCGAAGCATACGCAATGGATCGTCGGAAAAAGTAATATTAGGATCAAGTGGCGTACGAATTACTCGGTTTTCCAAATCATTCATACCTTCGAAAGGGTCAATCAACACGCCCCAAGTTTCTTTGTTTAATCCGATTGCTAACGCATTAATTGTGAAATCCCGACGATTTTGGTCGTCTTCTATCGTACCTTCCTCCACTTGCGGATTACGCGAATCGCTACTATAAGATTCTTTACGAGCACCTACAAACTCCAATTCCAAATCGCCTTTTTTCACCTGTGCCGTACCGAAAGTTTTGAACACCGCCAAACTCGCACCTTTGCCAAGACGCTTTGCCACCTGCTCGGCAAAAAGCACTCCACTGCCCTTTACCACCACGTCGATATCTTTGGTAGCACGACCAAGAAACAAATCACGCACATAGCCTCCAATCAAAAAACATGGCATTTGCATCTCGTCGGCAACCTCTCCTAAAAGGCGAAATATAGGTTTTTGCAATTCACGATTTATCATACAGGAGAAAATTCTTTTTCCCTTTATTTATTAGTAAGCTTTACAACTTGACCTGCTTTTACTCCTTTTATAGTATAAGTTTCTATATTAGGAGAAAATAAATAATCTTTTCATAATTTTAATATTCAAACAAAGATAATGAAAAAAAATATATCAATACATCATAAATTTTCAAGATTATAAAACTTATACCAAACATCATCACCACAATTTACTATTAAAAATGCTCCATCTTCCAACGAATCAATAGTGACATATCGTATACTTCTGTACACAAACTCCGAACGAATATGTGCATGCCCCGTCAAAACCAAATCAACGTTATTTTGAGCAAACAAGTCGGTCAGTTCAAATAATTCGTTTTCCGAATAGTTTCCCGAAAATAGTTGAGAGACAGAATCTTTTAAAAAATTTGTATGTGTAAAAACAATGCATCTACGATACGATTTTCTATCATCTGAAAGTTTTTTTCGCAACCATTGCAATTGTTTAGTCCCTAAAGTGGCAGAACCAGAATCAAGAGCAAAAAACAAATCTTTATAATTCGGCGTTTCTACAATAAATGTATAAGTTGCTGTACCAAAATAGCGTGTATAGTCGTTCCATTGATCGAAATACAAATCGTGATTACCAACAGTGGCAAACACCGTATCGTTGCGGTTTTGTATACTAGAATTGTAAGCCAACGACGAATAAAACAAATCAAAAACACCTTTCTTGTCAACCATATCGCCTAACATCAATGAGAAATAAGCGGTATTGTCATTTCGTTCCAAGGTTAAAAATGTTGTAAGATGTTCTACTGATTCTGAAATATGCACATCGCTCGCCACATAAAAACAATAATCGTCAGTTGGCACCGAAACTACAGCTTCTCTATGCAAACTATTCCATACCATCGATTGTTCGAAACGCTTGTCCACACCTTTACTTGGAGACGAAATAATTCCCGAAAAATCGTATCTGTCACATGCTGCCAGCAAAAACAAAACAACTAAAAGACTATATTTTTTCACCATTTGTAACATATTCCTGCACGAAAACTAATACTATAAAACGAAGCTGCAGCATTAAACATTCCTACCGGCATACAACCCAATTCGGCATCGAAATTCAACCGTTCTGTCAGTTCTGCTCTACCCAATAACGAAAATCGAGGATTCGTAAAATGTTCCCAATGAAAATAATCTATATTCGAAATTTTAACTCCCAAATTCCAACTATGCGAAGGACGAAAAACAAACGCTTGTACATCGTAAAGCAAATCGAAAGGTTCAATCATCCATTTCGTAGTTTTTTTTTGTGGCAAAGCCGAAAAAAATTTCGAAAATGCTCCCACTCGTACTAACACATAATCCATCTCGTAGCCTAAGCTCAACGACACCGCTATTTGTTGCGTATGGTTTCGAACAAAGGCTTTGTATAAATAATCGTTGTTGATAAACAGATAACCTACAGGCAATCCGAAGCGTATTTTACCTGCAAGCATAGCTGCATAAATGTTTGCCGACTGCAGATTAACGCCACCACGCAAAGCAAATGCCTTTGCCAAATCGGCATCAATCAACACGCCCAACGACGCCTGATGAGCATAAGTATTATCATAGGAATATTCGGCATAAGTGCGTAACGATACAGGCACAACTGCATACACACGACACGAAAACAAAACTATCAATATAAGAACAAAACGTCTCAATCGATAAAACGTTTTAGAATATTGGTATAAGCATCTATGCGACGATCGCGAAGAAATGGCCACCAGCGACGAACTTGCTCCGAACGTTGCATATCTATTTCGACTACATGAACAGCTTCAGCATCAGAAGACGCACGCACCAAAAATTCGCCTTGCGGACCAACGACAAAACTATTTCCCCAAAACTGAATACCATTAGTTTGACCCGAAGGATCGGGCTCGTGCCCAACACGATTGACAGAAACAACAGGTAAACCATTAGCTACAGCATGACCACGTTGAATAGTAACCCACGCTTCCGTTTGGCGTTGTTGTTCATCAATAGTTTCACTACTCTCCCAACCTATTGCTGTAGGATAAATAAGCAATTCGGCTCCTTGCAATGCCATTAGGCGTGCTGCCTCTGGATACCACTGATCCCAACACACCAATACACCAAGTTTCCCTACTGAAGTTTGAATAGGCAGAAAACCCAAATCGCCTGGCGTGAAATAAAATTTTTCGTAATAAGCAGGGTCGTCCGGAATATGCATTTTACGATAAAGACCAGCTATCGTACCATCTTTTTCTATCACTACGGCTGTATTATGATAAAGTCCCTCGGCACGTTTTTCGAAAAGCGATGTCACCAACACCACTCCGCAACGCTTTGCCACGCTACCATAAAAATCGGTAGATGGCCCTGGTATCGGCTCTGCCAAATCAAAATTCAATACATTTTCTGTCTGACAAAAATAGGGCGTATTGTGCAACTCTTGCAAAACCACCAACTCCGCACCTTGCTTGGCACAACTCTCGATAGCACTTTGCAACCGTTGTTTATTTTGTTCTATATCTTCTGTTATTGAAAGTTGTACGAGACCAACTTTGAGAGGCTTTTTCATTTTCTATACATTTTTATTCTTTACAAAAATAACCTAAAATTTTTTAACGTACAAAAAAAGAGTACGACTGCAAACTCGCAAGACCATACCCTTTTTGTTTAAAAGTTTTTCTGCCTTTGCTTATTTGGAAACTCCACGAATAGAGCCCCCCATATAACGAGTAGTCAATACACCACTTTCGACTTCAGTATCGTCTCCATCCCAACCAAAATAAATACCTTCTGCACAATCATCATCAGATGTATCAAGAGAACTGCTCCAATAACCTCCAACAGGAAAATCCAATCGTATTTCTTCACCATCAGTACGAATACCTGCCAAAGGAAAACATATAGAATTACCATTTATTTTACTTGTTCCTATACAAACCTTAACATCATTCTTTAATGTAAATTCCCAAGTACATCCATCAATCAATTCTTCAATCTCTTCTTTTGTAGGCATACGCCAAGAACCGCCCATATTTACAGTAGCAGCATCATCTGCCGCTTCAAGAATAGTTTTCCCTCCATTATTATTGTACTTCAAGTAAGTCTCACAACCATCTGTTGTGTCAAAATAATTAGCACCGTATATTTCTTTTGGCGCAACTTCTCCCCATGCAAAATAATCTCCGTATTCCTCGGTGGAAGCAGCACCTACGTTACAGGTTGCCCATTTTACACTTAAACCTAAATCTACTGAAGTATAATTAATGACTGGTTCAAACTCATTTATACCTTCATTATTATCGATAGAACCATTTTGTTCTGTATTGTCATTTGGAGCATTTTCGTTATTAAAATCACAAGAAATGAATCCTAAACTCAATGCCAAAAACAACATTGCTGTAAATAAACATCTGCTTTTTATCATAAAACTTAAACTTAAAATTTAATCAATATATCGATGCATAAATTCTTCACCTACTATAAAACCATATCCTCCTTCCTTTGCATCTACCTCGCTATAAGCCATCACCGCATCGGGCTGTTGAGTAGGTTTATATATAACAAAAGGAACAGCATCTCGTGTATGTGTTTTTATACGGCAAGGAGTCGGATGGTCAGGCAGAACAGCTATAGCCACAGGTTCGCTCCACGTTTTCACCTCATCGAAAATCGGTTTTACAACACGAGCGTCGAGAGCTTCTATGGTTTTCACTTTCAAATCCACGTCGCCCTCATGTCCAGCTTCATCGCTTGCCTCTACGTGCAGAAACACAAAATCGTGTTCACGCAAAGCATCGATAGCTGCTGCCGCTTTACCTTCGTAGTTGGTATCGGCAAGCCCTGTCGCTCCATCAACCTCAATAGGCTTCAAACCAGCATAAACGCCGATTCCTTTTATCAAATCCACAGCAGAGATAACCGCCCCACTCCGCAAATTATAACGTTCGGTAAGCTTACGCATCTGTGGTCGATAACCAGCAGACCACAACCAAATGCTGTTAGCAGGATCTTTACCTGCTTTTTTGCGTGCGATATTTATAGGGTGATTTTTAAGGGTTTTTTGCGATTTAAAAATAAGTTCATTCAACTTTTCAGCGGTAGGTTTTGCTTCCTCGATTTGTGGTTTTATCATCACATCGGCAAAAGGCGTTCCTGGAACATCGTGTGGAGGTGTACACTCGAGATGTTTATTGCCATTTTTCATCAACAGCAAATGCCGATACGAAACACCACTATGAAACGTAAAAATATCATTTCCCAACTCTTTTTGCAAAGTAGCAATCAATACTTCGGCTTCGGCGGTCGAGATATGCCCTGCAGAATGATTTTTTATTTTTCCATTTTCGATACAAATCAAATTGCAACGCATTGCCATTTCGCCATCAGCAATAGCAATGCCCATGCTTGCTGCCTCAAGCGACCCTCTTCCTTCAAACTCATTATGCACATCATAGCCTAACACCACCATATTAGCGATTTCGCTACCCGGTGCAAATCCATCGGGAACAGTAGCAAGCATTCCCGAAACACCCAAACGTGCAAGTTCGTCCATAGCAGGTGTATAGGCATATTGCAAAGGTGTCTTTCCTCCTAACGAAGCAATAGGTTCATCTGCCATTCCATCTCCTAAAATGATGATGTATTTCATATCTTAACCTCGTTCAAAAGATTTTCATATTCAGGCAATACATCAACAAAACGTTTCACCGTATCACTCAACGAAATACGTGTATCACCTCCAGCGGCATTCAAGTGTCCACCACCATTGAAGTGCTCGCTCGCAACACGATTAGCTGGAAACGTTCCTTGTGAGCGGAACGATATTTTTATTTTTCCTCGTTTTTTATCTTCTCTAAAAAATGCGGAAAAAACAATGCCTTTTATCGAGAACGGAAGATTCACGATACTTTCAGTATCACCTGTTTTTGCTTCGAATCGGTTCAATTCTTCATCGGACAACGCAATCACTGCCGTACGATATTCAGGATAAATCTTCATTTTTTTATACATGCAATATCCTATCAATCGTATACGATTTTCCGAATAAGAAAAATTTATTTTTTTGTAAATCAAATCCTTATCAATTCCTTTACGTAAGAGCTCTGCTACTATGAGATAAATCTCACTTTGATTAGAATTATAAGAGAAACCTCCCGTATCAGTCATCATTCCTGTATAAATACATTCCGCACACGATTTGTTTATTTTTTGAGCAAATCCCATTCGGCAAATCAACCGAAAAACAAGTTCCGATGCCGACGACAATTCAGGATGCGAAATGATAACATCAGCAATATCAGCAGGATAAGGATGATGATCAATAAGGATTTTTGGTACGTTCGAAACTTCTATCAGTGGTTTCAAACCATTAACACGCCCTAACTCGTTAAAATCAATCATTATTAACAAATCGCAATGTTTCAAGATTTGCACTGCTCTATCCAAATTATCTTCGGCAATCACTATTTCATTGCTATTAGGCATCCAATTCAAATATAAAGGAAACTCATTAGGCAAAACTATAGTGGCTTCTTTGTCTAACTCTTTTAAGAAATGATACATTCCTAAAGTAGAACCAACAGCATCGCCATCAGGTCCAACATGCGAAACAATAACAATATTCTCAGCATTTTCAATCAATGTAAATGCATGCTTTACGTTTTCCTCTGTAATAATTTTCGACAACATATCATCTGTTTTTTGATGCCACAAAGATATAATTTTACTGAAAATCTCTATCAAAAAAAGCCAAACGTAAGTATGAAAAGATACAACAACGCACATTGCTTGACAAGATTAACATTTATTCGCATTTTTTATCTGTTTAACCCAAGTTATTTCGTAAATTTGCACCAATTTTATACTTTCTTACCCAAAAGTTTGATAGCATAAAAAGAGTTGTTTATAAAATTTTTATCGAAAAAAAGCGTTGTTATAATTAGTGGTAATAACATAAAAAAATGACAAGAACAAAACTTCGATATTCGTTTTTTTTATTTTTAATACTAATTGTAACAAATGTTCAATCGCAATCGCATTATTTTGCGGAGATTGGAGCCTTTGGAGGCGGGACATTCTATTTAGGAGATGCTAATAAAACACCTTTTACCTATATGGATGCGACCTACGGAGGTTTTGTAAAATACAAATTGGACAAACGCTATTCGTTCGGCATTCAGGTTGCAGGAGGGAATGTAAAAATTCCTTCATACGAAGATTTTGTAGCGACAAAAACTCCGTTTGTTGACATTGAAGCCATTGCCGAATTTAATTTTTTCGATTTTGGTTACGATCGATTAAAATCGCTCACCAAACGTGCAACACCTTACATTTTTGTAGGTGTTGGTTGCGTTACTTACAAACAAAAAGCTGCCGTTACAATCCCGTTTGGAATTGGTGGCAAATTTAAACTTAGCGAGCGTTTTAATCTTGGTATAACATGGAGTATAAACAAAGTGTTTAACGACAATTTTGACAACATTGACAATCCTCGAGGATTAAACAAAAGTGTATTGATAAACAACGATTGGTATTCGAAAATTACACTTTATCTATCTTTCGACTTTTGGCAATATTGCAGAACTTGTTACAGCGGGCTAAAAAAATGAGTATTTTAGAAAAAATAGACAAACAACATCTTCCTCAACACGTTGCTATTATTATGGACGGCAACGGTCGCTGGGCAAAAGAGCAAGGATTGGAGCGTGCTATTGGTCATCAGCACGGAGTCGTTTCCGTACGAAAAGTAACCGAAGCAGCTACAAAGATTGGTATAAAATATTTGACACTATACACTTTTTCTACCGAAAACTGGAATCGTCCGCAAGCCGAAGTTGACGCATTGATGCACTTACTTGTGAGTAGCATTGAAAAAGAGACTCCAACTTTACACAAAAACAATATCCGTTTGCAAACTATAGGCGACACAACACGTATGCCGAAAGAAGTAAAACAACGTTTAGATAGTTGCATTGAATACACTTCAAAAAACACAGGTTTGACTTTAGTTTTAGCTTTAAGTTATTCTTCCCAATGGGAAATTACGGAAATGGTAAAACAAGTTGCAAATCAAGTAAAAAACGAAACTTTAAAAATTGAAGATATTTCAAAAAAAATCATCAGTAGTAATCTCACAACAAAAGATTTACCTGATCCTGATTTATTGATAAGAACAAGTGGAGAAATCCGTATCAGCAACTTTCTATTATGGCAATTAGCTTATACAGAGTTATATTTCACAGAGACACGTTGGCCTGATTTTCACGAAGAGGAATTTTATAAAGCCATTTACGAATTTCAGCAAAGAGAACGCCGATTTGGCGAAGTAAAATAACCCGATAAAAAATGAAACTACGACTTCTATTTTTATTTATCATAATATCGCAAATAATTGCAGCACAAAATACTAACGACTCTCTACAAACAGAGCCTACAAGTATTCCTATTGACTATGCGACACCTTCAGTTTACGAAATTGCCGATATCAAAATAGAAGGAGCTGATTCATATGAAGATTACGTTTTAATCGGATTTTCAGGATTAAAAGTTGGACAACGAATAAACATTCCTGGAGAAGAAATTACTAATGCCGTAAAACGTTTTTGGAAACAATCGCTATTTTCTTCCGTCAAAATTTTTGCGACAAAAACCGAGAATAACAAAATTTGGTTAACTATTCAACTCAAGCAAAATCCTCGTGTTGCTGGAATCAACTTTACAGGATTCAAAAAATCAGAGATAGAAGATTTAGAACCAAAGATTTCGATTGCTAAAGGTCAGCAAATCACAACAGACATTATCGAACGTAGCAAGCAAGCAATAAAAAAATACTATTTAGACAAAGGCTACTTCAATGCAGAAATCAAAATTAGACAAAAAGAAGTTCCTGATGCACAAGGGACGGCAATTATAGATATTTTGGTAAACCGAAAAGAGAAAGTTCGAGTTAATGAAATTTACGTAACAGGCAACAACGCTCTATCGTTAAATAAAATTGACCGTGCGATGAAGAAAACAAATCGCAGAAAGAATATTCTTAATCTATTTAGAACTAAAAAATTCAACCCTGAAAAATTCATAGAAGACAAAAAACTCCTGATTGAGAAATACAATGAAGAAGGTTTCCGTGATGCTATTATTGTTAATGATAGTGTTGTACAAATCAATGAAAAACAAGTTGATGTTTATATGACTGTTGACGAAGGGGAAAAATATTTCTTCCGTGATATAAAATGGGTTGGTAATACTGTTTATCCAAGCGAGATTCTCGAACGTGTTTTAAACATAAAAAAAGGTGATTCATACAATGCAAAACTAATGAGCAAACGTTTGTTTGAAGACGAAGATGCCGTTTCCAATCTTTACAAAAACAATGGTTATTTATTCTTCAATATCGATCCTGTTGAAGTAAAAATAAACAACGACTCTATTGACCTCGAAATGCGAATGTACGAAGGTAAACAAGCAACTATACGTAACGTAATAATCAACGGGAACACACGTCTTTACGAACACGTTATACGTCGCGAAATGCGAACAAAACCAGGAGAACTATATAGTCAAGAAGATTTAGTTCGTACATTACGCGAATTAGCTCAAATGAAACAATTTGACGAAGAAAAACTCTATGAAGGTATAGACATTCAGCCCGATCAAGAAAACGGAACTGTTGATTTAGTATATAATCTCACCTCAAAAAGTAGCGATCAAATAGAATTATCAGCGGGTTGGGGTCAGCAAGGTATTGTAGGCTCTTTAGGATTGAAATTTACAAATTTTGCAATACAAAATCTGTTTAAAAAAGAGATGTATCGCATTGTGCCACAAGGTGAAGGACAAACATTAAGCATTCGTGCACAAACCAACGGAATGTATTACCAATCGTATAGTATTTCATTTTTAGAGCCTTGGCTTGGCGGTAAACGTCCAAATTCGCTTTCTATTTCTGCATACTACTCTATACAAACAGGAATAAGTAGCAAATATTCAAACTATTATAACGATTACTATAATAGTTATTATGGTTACTATAACAATAGTTACTATTCTGACTATTACAACTACGACTACGACCCAACAAAATACATTCACACGTTAGGTGTTTCTGTGGGTTTTGGTAAACGCTTAAGTTGGCCTGACGACTATTTTACGTTCTACGGAGAATTAGCCTATCAACGTTATAATCTTAAAAATTGGTATAAATATTATTTCGGTTTCGAAACTGGTATTTCTAACGATTTAGCTTTAAATTTAACTTTAAGTCGCAACTCTATTAGCAATCCTATTTACACACGTAGAGGGTCAGCATTCACACTTTCATTGCAAATAACACCACCCTATTCTGCTTTCAACAAGAAAGTTGACTATAGTGCAATGACTACCGAACAACGCAACAAATGGGTAGAATATCATAAATGGAAATTCTCAGGGAAAACATTTACACCAATAACCAAAGATGAAAAACTTGTATTGATGACTCGTGCCGAATTTGGTTTTTTAGGCTATTACAATAAACACAAACAAAGTCCTTTCGGTAAATTCCTTGTCGGAGGCGATGGTATGTCGAGCTATAGTTCTGCTGGTACAGAAACTATCGGATTGCGAGGCTACGAATCGGGATCACTTACTCCTCTCAACTCCGATGGATGGTACGAAGGAAATATTTATACACGTTTAACAATGGAACTCCGATATCCAATCTTGCTAAAACAATCGACTAATATTTGGGTGTTGGCATTTTTCGAAGCAGGTAATTGTTGGAGCAGCTTCCAAAAATTCAATCCTTTCGACTTAAAACGTGCAGCAGGGCTTGGAGTTCGCATCTATCTTCCAATGTTTGGACTACTCGGTATCGACTGGGGATACGGATTTGACGAAGTTAATGGAAGCATGAAATATAGTGGCAGTCAATGGAGTTTTGTTTTAGGACAAGAGTTTTAAGAATTAAACCTTTTGTAGTTTTCATAATCCAAGAATAGAGCAAAAACAAAAAAACGATGAAACGTTTTATTAAAATTACATTTGTATTTCTTTTGATGTTTGCAGGAAGTAATATTTATGCTCAAAAATTTGCATTGATTGACATGGAATATGTAATGAAAAATATTCCTTCGTACGAGACAGCAAACGAACAGCTCACTTTACTTTCAAAAAAATGGCAAGCTGAAGTAGAACTTTTGTATAAAGAAGCAGAAACCATGTCGCGCAATTATCAAACAGAACTTGTATTCCTTTCTGATGATATGAAAGCAAAACGAGAAGAAGCAATCCTTGCAAAAGAGCAAGAAGCGAACGAACTAAAACGAAAATATTTTGGACCCAAAGGAGAACTTTTCAGCAAACGCGAAAGCTTAATAAAACCTATACAAGAAGAAATTTACAATGCTGTACAAGAAATCTGCAGTGAAAAGTTCTATCAAATGGTTATAGATAAATCGTCAAATCCAAGTATCATATTTGCTGCACCAAAAATTGATATTAGCGATGATGTGCTACAGAAACTTGGTTATTCGAAATAAATACGTAATTTTGTAAAACTTTTATAATTAACTAAAAAGAATATTATTATGTTGAAAAAAATCTTATTAGCAACTCTATTTCTAATGCCAACAGCATTTATTTCTGCTCAAGAAATCAAATTAGGATATGTAAATGCTACAGAAATAATGATGGTAATGCCTGAAATTGCTGATTACGAAAAGCAAATGGCAGATTACAACGAGCAAAACAAAAAATATTTAGAAGAAATGGATAAAGAAATTAATGATAAATATTTAAAGTTGGAACAAGAAAGGTCTACTTTAAATCAAAGCATTATTTCGGCTCGTGAACAAGAAATTGCAGAAATGCAACGTCGTTTACAAACAGCATATCAAACATTTATGAGCGATGGCGAAAAAAAACAACAAGAGTTATTGAAACCTATACAAGAAAAACTATTAGCAGCTATCGAAGCTGTCGGAAAAAAGAATAATTTCCTTTATATTTTCACTCAAGAGACTATTCTTTTCAAATCAGACAAAGCTATCAATGTTGCTCCTTTGGTAAAAAAAGAATTAGGTCTTAATTAAAAAATCATTTATAATACAAAAAAGGCTGCACTCGTGTAGCCTTTTCTTTTAAAAGATATTCAAAATGAAAAAACTTTTATTTTCAGCGTTTCTATTTTTTGTTTGTTGTAATCTTATTGCACAAACCGATTCCTTAAACATTCAGAGTATAAAAATCGGCTATATTGATATGGATTCGATTTTGAACATATTGCCAGAAAAGGTTAACATAGACAAACATCTGCAAACAGCTACTGCTGAATACGAAAAAGAATTTAAACGTATGCAACAGGAATACAACAAAAAAGTAAAAGACTACTTAAAAACCAATAGCGAAATGCTTGATGCAATAAAACTTGCTCGCCAAGCAGAAATCACAGAAGCGGAAAAACGTATTGCTGCATACAAAATCCAATACAAACAGCAAATAAAACATGAACAAGATTCTTTATACACACAACTAAAAAAAGGCATAACACTAATTATCAATCAAATAGCACAAGAGCAAAATATTACGGTTGTTCTCGACAAAAAAAACACTCACTATCTTGCTCCTATCTGCATTGATTTATATCCTTTTGTTGAAAAAAAATTATTAAAGAAATGAATCTATCGACACAACCTGCTCCTATCGGGATTTTCGACTCCGGCTATGGAGGACTAACTATTTTTGAAAAAATACAAAAGCATTTGCCCGAATACGATTATATCTATTTAGGCGACAATGCACGTGCCCCATACGGGACTCGGTCTTTTGAGGTTGTCTATGAATATACTTTGCAATGTGTAAAAAAGTTATTTGATTTGGGGTGTCATTTAGTTATTTTAGCATGCAACACAGCCTCGGCAAAAGCCCTACGTACTATCCAACAAAATGATTTACCCAACATCGATCCTTCACGAAGGGTGTTAGGCATCATTCGTCCAACGGCAGAGATAATCGGAGAAATTACAAAAAGTAAACACGTAGGATTGTTGGGAACAAGCGGAACTATTCAATCTAATTCATACCCAATGGAAGTAGCAAAAATCTATCCCGATTTAAGTATTGTATCACACGCATGCCCAATGTGGGTTCCTCTTATCGAAAACGGAGAACACTTATCCGAAGGAGCCGATTTTTTCATAAAAAAAGACATTGATCTTTTACTTTCAAAAAATGATAAAATTGACACTCTCATACTTGGATGTACACATTATCCTCTGATTTTGAATAAAATACAAAAATATCTTCCTGCAAATGTTAATATTATTTCGCAGGGTGACATCGTAGCAAAAAGCCTAAAAAACTACCTGCAACGCCACCCTGAAATTGAAATTAAATGCTCAAAAAATGCTCAAACTAAATTTTTGACTACCGAATCGGCAGACAAATTCAATGCTTCAGCCACACTATTTCTAAATAAAAAAATTAACGCTAAACACATCAATATCGTATGAATATAGTTTTTAAACCTAAATTGTTTTCTATATTAAAAGATTATTCGAAAACTACATTTACTACCGACGCAATGGCAGGTATCATTGTTGGTATTGTAGCAATTCCTTTAGCAATTGCTTTTGGTATAGCCTCAGGTGTCGGTCCTACAGAAGGATTGATAACAGCTATTATTGCAGGATTTTTTATCTCTTTTCTTGGAGGAACAAAAATTCAAATTGGAGGTCCTACTGGTGCATTCATTGTTATCGTTTATGGAATTATACAACAGTATGGCATTAGCGGATTGATGATCGCAACCATTATGGCTGGCATTATATTGGTCATCATGGGATTCTGTAAAATGGGTAACATCATCAAATTCGTTCCTTATCCTATTATTATCGGATTTACAGGTGGTATAGCTTTGACAATTTTTTCTACCCAAATGAACGACCTTTTCGATTTAGGAATAAAAAATATTCCTGCCGACTTCATTCATAAATGGATGTGTTATTTTCAAAACATCACACACATCAATTGGTGGGCATTTGGCATTGGAGTGTGTAGCATTTTCATTATTATTTTTACACCTAAAATTTCAAAAAAAATACCGGGTTCACTCGTTGCTATTATTCTAATGACAATACTAAGTTTAGTTTTAAAAAAATATTGTAACGTAGAATCTATCAAAACCATTGGCGATTTATATCAACTCCCTTCAGGATTTCCAAAACCTCATCTGCCAGAACTGAATCTTGCCGAAGGTCAAAGTATCGTTGGATTGATACAAGCCCTATTTCCCTCTGCATTTACAATAGCAATGCTTGGAGCTATCGAATCGCTTCTTTCGGCTATGGTTGCCGATGGTGTAACAGGCGACAAACACGATTCGAACACCGAACTCATCGGGCAAGGTGTTGCCAATATTGTTGTTCCATTTTTCGGCGGAATACCAGCAACAGGTGCCATTGCTCGTACGATGACAAACATAAACAATGGCGGTAAAACCCCTATTGCCGGCATCATTCATGCGGTAATATTATTGCTTGTACTTTTGTTTTTAGGCGATCTTGTAGGTTACATCCCAATGCCATGCCTTGCGGGCGTTCTTATTATGGTTTCGTACAATATGAGCGGATGGAGAACATTTGTTTCGTTAGCTAAAAATCCAAAATCAGACTTTGTAATTCTATTAGTTACGTTTGTTCTTACCGTTATTTTCGACCTTACAATTGCTATTGAGATAGGATTACTTCTTGCTGTTGTATTGTTTCTTAAACGTACGAATGAATCAACGAAAATACGAACATTTCACAACGAAATTGACCCTAATAGCGAAACCGACGTTACGCTGCACGAAGAAAAACTCATCATACCACAAGGCGTAGAAGTTTACGAAATAGATGGGCCGTATTTCTTTGGTATTGCCAACAAATTTGATGAAATTATGAAATCGGTCGGAGATAAACCTCGCGTGCGAATCATCAGAATGCGTAAAGTACCATTTATCGACTCTACAGGATTACACAACCTCGAGACACTCTGTATAGCTTCAAAACGCGAAAACATTCAAATCGTGCTTTCTGGTGTCAACGCACAAGTGCAAAAAACACTTGAAAAAGCAGGTTTTATAGAATTACTTGGCAGAAAGAACATTTGTAAAAATATTAATTTAGCATTAGAACAAGCTACAGCACTAAACGGAAATATAACAGAGAAATAAAAATTACCTTATTTCTCTTTTGAGTTACAACAATATTTACTACTTTTGCAATCGGGTAAGTCCTATACGACCAGCTCCCTTTGAACTCCCCCAGGGCTTGATCGCAGCAAGGGTAGAAGGTTGTAGCGGTGCGATATAGACAGCTTACCCCAACCGCCTCTTTAGCTCAGTTGGCCAGAGCACGTGATTTGTAATCTCGGGGTCGTTGGTTCGAATCCGACAAGAGGCTCAAAAAAAAGCAGAAAACTTCAAAAGTTTTCTGCTTTTTCTTTTTTCTCCTTTTCGTTTTTATTCACAAACGCCACGAATAAAGTAGGCGTTATCTCGTGCATTATTATCATATGTCTCTACATCAACCATTATGCTCTCCACATCAAACCTAAGATAATATGGATTATAATAACTATTATTAGATAGTGAACTTGTCCAATAGTATCCATGCGAAAAATAGGAATCATAATGTACAGGAAGATAGATACTCCCTCCATTGACATTGCTTTTCACCTCATAGCCATTCATTGTTCCGATTACCTTTTGCTTCCAAGTGCAATTAGACACCAACTCTTCCATTTCGGCTTTTGTAGGCATACGCCACTTGCCACCCATATTCACTGCAGCAGCATCCATCTCAAGAGGTAAAACATAAGGATCTTCTGTAGTATAACTACCAGTCGTAGTAACTGCACCCCATTGAAATTTATCGCCTCCCTTTTCTGGAGCAGTTGCTCCTACATTGCAGGTTGCCCATTTCACACTCAAACCAAGATCGACCCAAGCGTATCCGTTCTCGGTGCCAGTTACAGGCGTATTAGAGGTACCTGAATTGGAATTCCCAGAGTTTCCACTTGTAGCTCCCGAGCCTGCTTGAGCCGTATTCCCAGCATTAACGCCACCATTCTGAACATCAGCCATTGGATCTTGAGGTTCGTCACCACTATTATCACACGAGACAAAGCACATACCTAACACTAAAAATAGTATTGGTAAATAAAATTTTATTATTTTTTTCATTTTATTAAATAATTAAAATTGTTTCCTACTCACTTCTGTTGGCTTTTCGGACTACTCCATTTGTTCTGTCCAAAAAAATCATTCAATAGTGTATACAAAAAAGCGTGGACAGCAACAACTTATCCACGCCCCACCATAAAAACACCACACAATCTACTTCTTACAAGCAGATTCTTTACTCAAACTTCTATGCAGGAAATTTCTCAGGTTTCGGGGCATAAAATAAGACAAACGCTTTTTCAAAATTCTAAGGTATACAAAATCAATACATTCAAGTTTCTTTCATAGGCATATTTTTTTGTATTTATTATTTCATCAAATAATCAAACTCTCTATTCCACTGCCTTAAAACTCATATCAAGGCTTTTAACCGAATGCGTCAAAGCTCCTACCGAAATAAAATCCACACCACATTCTGCATAAGTGCGTAGTGTATCGAACGTAATTCCACCAGAAGACTCTATTTCGTATCGTCCAGCAATCAATTCAACCGCTTTACGCGTATTTTCAGGAGTAAAGTTATCGAGCATAATTCGGTCGATTCCTCCTATACGCAACACTTCTTTAAGTTCTTCGAAATTCCGAACCTCAATTTCAATTTTCAGTTGTTTGCCTTTTTCTTCACAATACTGTTTTGCACGACAAATGGCATTTTCGATACCACCTGCAAAATCTACATGATTGTCTTTCAGCAATATCATATCAAACAATCCGATACGATGATTTGTACCGCCACCTATTTTTACTGCCTCTTTTTCGAGCAAGCGAAGCCCCGGTGTAGTTTTCCGCGTATCGAGCACACGACACTTTGTACCTTCAAGCATTTTTACATATCGTCGGGTTGTAGTAGCCACGCCACTCATACGTTGCATAATGTTCAGCATCAATCGTTCTGTCTGCAAAAGCGATTGTATTTTTCCCTCAACTACAAATGCGACATCACCTACGTGCACCTCATCGCCATCATTTAAAAATTGTGTCATTTTAAGCGTAGAATCAAATGCGGCAAAAACTCGTTTTGCAACTTCAATACCTGCTATCACGCCATTTTCTTTTACAATAAGTTGCGATTTTCCCATTGCCGTAGCAGGGATACACGAAAGCGTTGTATGATCGCCATCACCTATATCTTCAGCAAACCAAAGCTTAATTAAATCATCTAAATTCTCGTTCATTATTCCTTCAAAAAAATATAAAACCCATTTTTTAAACTGTTAGAAAAAAACGATATTTGCACTATGGACAAAACCTCTATCGTTTGTTTTCAAAAACAAAGATAGTTTTTTTATAAAAAACCGACATAAAACCATGAAAATTTATTTAATACTTGTTGGGAAAACAAGCACATCGCCACTAAACGAGTTATTAAGTGACTATGAGAATCGATTAAAACACTATGTGACTTTTCAGATAGAGATAATTCCAGACTTACGAAACACAAAAAAATTATCTGAAAACGAGATAAAAGAAAAAGAAGGTGAGTTAATTTTAAAAACACTTCAAAACAATGATACCGTAATACTGCTCGACGATAAAGGGAAACATTACACTTCGCTCGAGTTAGCTTCGTGGCTCGAACGCAAACAAAATAACGTTCCAAAACGTTTGGTATTTATCATTGGCGGAGCTTACGGATTTTCCGAAGCTGTTTACAATCGTTCGAACGAAAAACTATCACTTTCGAAAATGACTTTTTCACATCAATTAGTAAGAGTTATCTTTGCAGAACAGTTATATCGGGCATTTACAATCTTGAACAACGAACCGTATCATCATGAATAAGACAAAAAAAACAAAGAAGTATTTTTCTCAAAATCAAGATATTATACGTTTTGTTATTTGTATTGTTGCATGCCATTTATTTTGGAAAATCACAATAAATTACAACGAACTCGATCTCTCTAAATTCGATATTTATTGGCTTGGGATTGATATTTCTGCACCATTCAAGGTACTAACGCAACACGTTGCAATTGCTGTACACTGGTTTTTATCCTTATTTGAGCCAACTACTATTATAGAAAACACTCGTATCATTTTCCAAAACGAACGTTCTATGAATATTGTTTGGGCATGTAGTGGATTAAAACAAATGTTCATTTTTTCATCTGTAATCGTTTGTGCAAAAGGGAATTGGCGACATAAATTTTGGTTTATCCCCTTAGGATTATTCATTTGTCATATTTATAACATCCTACGAATTGCCTTTTTGGGTTGGATTGTAGAATATCATTTCGAGCAATTTGATTTGTATCATGAGTATATTACAAAATATCTATTTTACGGCATCATATTCCTTCTTTGGTTGTGGTGGAACGAAAATTTTAACAAAGACAAATGAGCACACTAATAATTAGATTTTCACCCATCAGCAACGTTGCGATGTTAGTTCCGTTGCTTGAATCGATGATTCGACTCCAACCAAAAGAACAATTCATTGTCGTATCACGTACTTTTTTACAGCCACTTTTTATTAACCTACCAAACACCACTTTCGTAGGCGTTGACCTCCGTAACGAGCACAAAGGGACTATTGGGACACTTAAACTTTTTGCTCAATTTAAAAAAATGGGCATCAAAAAAGTAATTGATTTACAAAACAATCGGAAAAGTATTTTTCTGAAATATCTACTTAAAATAGCAAAACCAACAACAAAATTATACACCATAAAACACCAATGGATAAAAGAGCTTTTGTTATTAAAAAACGGATACAAACAATCAAAGCCATTGAAAAGTATATTTAAACTTTATAACGAATGCTTTTCAAAAGCAGGACTAAAAACCGACGAAAATTTTATAAAGCTACCAAATATCAGCAATATTATTCCTCAAAAAATCAAGAAGTTATACGGCAACAAAAACGGTGTTTGGATTGGAATTGCACCTTTTGCACAACATCAAGGGAAAATACTTCCTTCGAAAAAAATCAAAGAAGTTATATCTTATTTCGACAAACAAATAGGAACAAAGATTTTTTTATTCGGAGCTGGCGAAGTAGAATACGAAATGCTCTCCGATTGGGAAACTCTGTTCCGCAATACACATGCAGTATATACTGCACTCAATTTACAAGAAGAGTTGGAACTAATGCATCATTTAGACATTATGATTTCAATGGATTCTGCCAACATGCATTTAGCATCGTTAGTCAATTTACCTGTCGTTTCTATTTGGGGTGCATCACATCATTGTGCCGGTTCGTTTGGATGGAAACAATCGTACAGCAATATTATCGAAAACGATTTAACTTGTCGCCCATGTTCTATTCTCGGTAGGAAACGCAACAAACGCTGTCCTATAAAATACAAATGCCTTGACATTGATCCAAAAACGATTATTGAAAAAGTAGAAACAATTTTGCAACAAAAACATTGAATTAACAATATCTTTTAATCAAAACAACCTACCAATACAAACACTCTTCTTCTGATGCTCGCAGAGAAATATGCTTTGTCGGATTTAGGTTTTCTTTCAAATCCAATTTTTGAGGGTTTTGTTTAAAAATACAAAATATGACCCTATTCGTTAATACTCAACTAAATATTTCTTACTTTTGCATTCAACTAATTTTCAAGAAAAACATCAAAACATGAATTTTTTAAAAATAACCTGTACATTCCTTGCACTTATTATTTCCACAAATACAATTTTTGCATCGGACACAGCAGTTGATGGCATCTATTACAATTTCGATAAAACAAATTTCACTGCAAAAGTAACTTACAAAGGAGCTCAAGACGACTGGATGTATGATTACACAGGAGAGGAGCAATATACGGGGGACTTAATAATACCCAGTCATGTAACTTTTGAGGGAAACGACTATACAGTAGTAGGTTTTGATGACGAGGCATTAATTGGTAGCAAACTTCTTGAAACTCTTGCAATACCAGCAACGGTTACATCATTCGGGAATTACGTTTTTACCTCTTGTAATTCACTGCATACTATCACTATCGACGAAAACAACCCTGTTTTTTTTACTCATTCAGGCGTAATGTATCGGAAATCACCATCTATAGAACTATTTTTTGTACCACGAGCAATAAAAGGAAATATTGAAGTTTACAACGGCATTACAACCATCCCAAGTTCAGCCTTTCAGCACACAAAAATATCAGGAGTAACAATCCCCGAAAGCGTTTCTCTTATCAAAGATGGAGCATTTAACAATTGCACTCAACTACAAAATGTTACAATCGGTAAAAATGTAACAAGTATAAACAATAATGCGTTTAGCCAATGTTCTTCTTTGCAACAAATAGAAATACCGGCATCGGTAAAAATCATTCATCAATTGGCATTTTCTGATTGTAAAAACCTGTTTAAAGTAACATTAAACAATGGTTTAGAAAAAATAGGCAGTTATGCATTTGCATATTGTTCTTCACTTGCATCTATCGAACTTCCAAGTTCTTTGACTTTGATAGAAGACAAGGCTTTTTACCTTTGCGAATCACTCAAGAAAGTAATTAACAACAGCGATCTTGATACTCAAATCAGTGCCGAAACACATGGTTATGTTGCCTATTACGCCACCGAATTAATCGAGAATACACTCAACATCGAACAAACAAATACACAAAACGAAATTAGTGCATATTGCACAAAAGAGTACATTGTTGTTTCAAATGTAAAAAATCAAGTTATAAATATCTATAACATTTTGGGAGAATGTGTTTTCTCAGAGAAAAGCTATTCACAAACGACACATATTCCAATTACTAAAACTGGGATTTATATTGTAAGAATTGGCTCTTTTAGTAAAAAACTGATACTTATGAAGTAGTGAAAATCTCTTGATTTTCACACTATTTTTTAACAAGATTCACTTGGTTTTATCGAAAAAAAACGCTTATTTTGCTATTTAATAAAGTAAAAAAATAAGCGATGAAAAAAATCATAGCCATAGCAAACCAAAAAGGTGGTGTTGGGAAAACCACAACAGCTATTAACCTTTCTGCATCATTAGCTCATTTAGGAAAAAAAGTATTGCTTGTTGATGCCGATCCACAAGCAAACGCATCGACAGGATTAAGCATTGATGTAAAAGAGATGGAACACACTATCTACGAATGTCTCATAGGAGAATCAACATCAGAACAATCCATTGTAAAGACTGCAACCGAAAATTTATCGTTACTACCTTCGCACATTGATTTGGTTGGAGCTGAAATTGAATTAGCTAACCTTGACAATAGGGATACAATTCTCCGCAACATTCTTGCTCCGCTTAAAGAAATTTACGACTATATTATTATAGACTGTTCGCCTTCGTTAGGGATTATTACGGTCAATGCATTAACTGCTGCCGATTCAGTCATTATCCCTGTACAATGCGAATACTTTGCATTGGACGGATTAAGTAAATTGTTAAACACTATTAAACTGATTAAAAACAATCTTAATCCAGATTTAACAATCGAAGGATTTTTACTAACAATGTTTGACAATCGTTTGAGATATGCGAACAGTGTTGCAAACGAAGTAAGAAAACATTTCGAAAGTATGCTTTTCAAAACTACTATTTATCGAAATGTAAAATTAAGTGAAGCAACAGGCTATGGGAAACCAACATTGGAATACGAACCAAATTCAAAAGGTGCGCAAAATTATCTTCAATTAGCAAAAGAACTTATTCAAAAACAAAATTAAAATGGCAAAAAAAGATGCATTAGGACGTGGACTTGGCAGTTTACTTGACACTACCCCAATAGTAAGCGGATCTTCGTCAATTAGCGAAATAGATATCACACTGATTCACCCAAATCCAACACAGCCTCGCACAAATTTCGATGAGGAGGCTCTTGAAGAACTTGCTTCGTCTATAAAAGAGATAGGCATTATTACTCCTATAACCTTGAAGAAAAACAATGACGGGACATACCAAATCATTGCAGGAGAAAGACGCTATCGGGCATCAAAAATGGTTGGTATAAAAAAAATGCCTGCATACATAAAAAATGCAAAAGAGGAGAATGTGCTTGAAATGGCATTAATTGAAAATATTCAACGCGAAGACTTAAATGCTATAGAAATTGCCATTTCTTATCAACGATTGATCGATGACTATAAATTTACTCAAGAAGCATTAAGCGAACGTGTTGGGAAAAAGCGTGCAACCATAGCTAATTACTTACGACTTTTGAAGTTGCCTGCTGAAATACAATTGGGATTACAAGAAAAAAAGATCGAAGCAGGACACGCAAAAGCTCTTCTTGCACTCAATGATGCCCAAAAACAAATTGCTATCTACGATGAGATTTTAAAAAACAATTATTCAGTACGAGAAACTGAAAAACACATCAAAGAGACCTCTACTGAAAGCAAAAAAATGCCAAAAACGCCCTCTACTCAACAAAAAAAATACGCAGAAATTATAAAACAAACTTGGGGAAATCGAGTACAACTTCTTTGTAACGAGAAAGGGAAAGGAAAACTTAGTATTGCTTTTGCAAACGAACAAGAATTAAATGCGTTATTAGAAATTCTAAAAACATCGCTTCATTAAACATCTTATGAAACAAGTGTCTATTATTATATTTTTTTTTGCATTTTGCTTGCTTACCAATGCAGATGCTCAAGAAATAAAAAATGACACAATTTCTTCATTTCAAAATCGCGACGTAATAGAACCTATTTATGCTACTCAAATGGATTCTGGATTTATCATGACAGACACATTGACACCGATTCGAGATGTTGCAGAGAACTCCAAATCTAAAGAAATGAAACTACCAAGAGCCCATTTTCATCCAAATCCAACAAGAAGTGTTTGGTTAGGATTAGTATTCCCCGGATTAGGACAAATTTATAATCGCAGATACTGGAAACTTCCTATTATCTACGGTGGTTTTGCAGGGTGTTTTTATGCAATCCAATGGAACAATAAGTACTACAAAGATTACCTTTTAGCTTATATGGATAAGATGGATAGCGATCCAAACACACAAAGCCATCTAAAGGTTTTACCTTATAACATTGATCCAGAATCTTCATACGCAGAGACATACCTCAATCAAAAACAAAATTATTATCGGAAATATAGAGATTTGAGTATCATCATTGCTGTCGGTGTATATGCACTTTCTGTTGTTGATGCGTTTGTAGATGCACAACTTCACGACTTTGACATTAGTGATGATGTCTCAATGAAAATACAACCAACATTAATAGAAAATCCACAAAATGCAACTTTAGCATCAAGTGCTTTAGGAATGCGTTTCAAAATTAATTTTTAGAATATGAAAAGCATAAAACTATACACAATATTCTTTTTATTCTTCTGCTTAATTACAGCAAAAGCAACTGACGAGAGACTTTTCGATTACAAAATACTTAACGATTCTATCGAAATTATTCCTACTGAATTTTCAAATTCGTTGGACTCGTTACTAAATGATTGGTATCTACAAAACTCAAACATAGGAGACTGCGACAAAGAATTTTCGTTAGTAACCTATTCTGATAGCATTTACATTAATAGGCTTCAAAGTTTACCCTACATTATGAAAATGCCATTTAACAACGTGGTGAAAAATTTTATCAATTTCTATGCAAACAAACCTAAACAAGTAGCATTTATGTTAGGAATGGGCGAACAATATTATTTCCCCATTTTCGAACAAATATTAGAAGCTCATAACATTCCTCTTGAGCTAAAATATTTACCTGTAATAGAATCGGCATTGAATCCAAAAGCACTATCAAGAGTAGGAGCTCGTGGACTTTGGCAATTTATGATTGGCACAGGAAGATTCTACGGATTAGAGATCAACAGTTTAGTTGACGAACGTTGCGATCCTGTAAAATCAAGTCAAGCAGCGGCACGTTATTTAAAAGATTTATTTGATATTTATCAAGATTGGCATTTAGTGATTGCGGCATACAACTGCGGTCCTGGTAATGTAAACAAAGCAATAAAACGTGCAGGAGGGAAACGCGATTATTGGGACATTTATCCTTATCTTCCACGCGAAACACGTAGCTACGTTCCGATTTTTATTGCCGCTAATTATATTATGAATTATCATGAAGAGCATAATATATGTCCAATTAATCCTACAATTCAAACTGTTACCGATACCATCATATCAAACCAGCGAATGCATCTAAAGCAAATATCAGAAGTTTTACAGATTCCCATCGAAGAATTGCGTTCTTTGAATCCCCAATATAAGCATGACTTAATTCCTGCAAATGACAAAAAACCTTATGCAGTTATTTTACCACTAAAACAAGTAAACGCCTACATTGACAAAAAAGATGAAATTTTGGCATTTCAAGCAGAGCAACTCATATCGCAACAAGCCGTTGCAAAAATAGCTCAAGCAGACCTTAGTACAGCAACTGTACATCGCGTTCGATCAGGCGACACATTAAGTGGAATTGCGAAAAAATATCGAGTTACTGTCTCGCAATTAAAAAAATGGAATCGTTTAAGTAGTTCAACAATACGTATTGGACAAAAACTACGGATTTGCAGATGAAAAGTTTAGAAAAAACATATTTTTCAATCAAGGAAGTAGCTATCGAAATAGGAGAATCCGAGCCAACCATTCGATACTGGGAAAAAGAGTTTCACGAACTTAAACCACGAAAAACTCCTGGAGGAACACGATTTTTTACAAAAGAAAACATAGAACTACTCAAACGCATAAAATTTCTTTTACGCGAACAGAAACTAACAATTGCTGGTGCAAAAAAAAGACTCAAAAACAAATACGCTGACGATACTGACAAAACGAAACAAGTTTTGTTAGAAAAATTAGAGTTTATAAAAAAAGAGTTAAACGATTTAATTAAGCAAATGGCTGAACCAGAAGACTTAAACAAATACAATTCGTAAAAACAAAAACTATGAAAACACGACTTCTATTTATATTATTTTTGGTTATCAGCAGTTCTCCTATATTGGCCCAAAAACCTTCTAAAGTTCCTGCTCATCGCGACTCAATGGAATTTTGCCAACCAAATGGCAAAAAGGTTTTCATTATTTTACATGGCGATGAGCACAAACGTTTTTACACAACAACTGATGGTTTTGTAATCAAAAAAAACAAAAAAGAGTATTTTTGCTACGCTAAACAAACTTGTTGCGGAACAATCAAACCATCTTGCAGAATTGCTAAAAATATTGGAGAACGTTCAAAAAGCGATAACAGATACTTAAAGCGAATGCAAAAAAAATCAAAACTTTATATTCAAAATAAAAATTAAGAGCTATGAAAAAATTACTATTTTCTTGTTTATTTACAATTCTTTGCGTAACTACAAATGCTGTTCCAGCAAAAAAAGGTGTTTTTACTGTTACACAACCTGACGGTACTGAATTAGCAATTCGACTACACGGAGATGAATTTTTTCACTACACTACAACCGAAGATGGTTTTTTATTGAAAAAAAATGCTAAAAATGTTTATGAATACGCTGAATTTGATACTGAAAATGCAAGCATAAAATCATTAGGCATAAAAGCCAACAACGTTTCTAAACGTTCTACTGTTGAAAACAATTTATTAGAAAAAATAGATAGACAAGCTTTACACAATTATGCAATTAAACAACGAAAAAAAAATGCGGAAGCAAAAAAAAGTGCAAAGAAAGCCGCTGGCTCTGTCAATATAGTACCAAAAGGTCTTGTTATTCTTGTTAATTTTAGTGATATACAATTTACACAAGCCGATCCGAGAACCTACTTTGACAACCTAATGAACAAGCAAGGATTCAACTCTAACGGTGGGAATGGTTCAGTATGCGACTATTTTAAAGCTTCCTCAGGGAATCAATATGCACCCGAATTTACGGTAGTAGGACCTTACACTGTGAGCCAAACTGCTAATTATTACGCTACAGGTAACGGGATAATAACAGATCCTGATGATGGTGAATATGGGATTTACAATGTAGGGTATATGATAAACGAAGCATGTTCATTAGCTTATGCAGACGGCGTTTCTTTTGCTGATTATGATTTAGATAACGACAAAGAAGTAGATTACATTTATATTATTTACGCAGGCTACAACTCTGCAGAATGGGCTGAAAACGTAATTTGGCCACATAGTTATTACGTTAGTGCATGGGTAAACAAAGCACAACGCACATATGGAGACTATACAATTGATTTATATGCATGTAGTTCTGAATTAAGAGGATATTCAGGGAAAAATCTTAGTGGAATAGCTACTTTCTGCCACGAATTTAGTCATGTATTAGGTCTGCCAGATTACTACGATACAAACTATGGTAGCAATTACGATTTAACTCCAGGCGAATGGACACTTATGGACCAAGGATCTTATAACAACAATGGGCTTACTCCTCCAGTCTACTCTGCTTACGACCGCTATTATATGGGTTGGCTTACTCCAAAAATAATGAATGAGGCAGAAAACGTAACTCTTACTGATCTACAAACTTCAAATTCAGCATGCGTTGTTACCTCAAGCGGGACACTACCTTCTGCTACGTCAACAAGCGTTGCCTACTATTTTGAAAATAGACAACAGACAGGTTGGGATCAATATCTACCCGGACATGGTATGTTAGTTACAAAAGTGCAGTACAGTTCTTCAGCATGGCAATCAAACACAGTAAATAATGGTTCTACAATGTATTACGACATTGTAGAGGCAAATGGCAAAAAATCGACATACGGCGATGCAAGCGATCCATTTCCTGGTACAGCAAACATAACATCCTACACTCCTCTTGCAAGCTATCCGCTAACAGAAATTGCAGAGAATGAGGGTGTGATTTCATTCAAATTTATGGGAGGTGTCGACTGTGAAGGTCATACAGTCTATTTTTCAGGAGATTATTGTTCTCTAACAAGCGGGGAACAATGCATAACCGATGGAGCAACCTATACTGCAACAATAACCCCCAATAGTGGTTATTTACTAACACAAGAAGATATTCTTATTACGATGAATGACAATGACCTTATAGCAGGGACAGATTTCTCATTTGTTGATAACATACTTACAATCGAGAATGTAACAGGAAATCTCGAAATCATAGCTATTGCTCAAAAAGATACGAACTCGTCTCCTGAAGAGAATGTTTACGTCAAAGTAACAGAAGAACCTACTGATTGGAGCGGAGAATATCTAATTGTTTATGAAGAAGAATCCTTTATTTTCGATGGAAGTCTAACAACTTTAGATGCCATATCAAACTTTAAAAATGTTACTATTACAAACAACACCATCGAAGCAACTCCAAACGATGCATATCGATTTATTATAGAGCAAGCAAATGAAGGTTACACCATTCAATCAGCAAGCGGTTATTATATTGGTAACACAAGCAATAATAACTCATTAAAATCAAGCACAAGTACTACTTATACAAATACAATTTCATTAAGTAGTGATGGAGTTGACATTGTATCAAGTAACTCTTATCTTCGCTTCAACACAACTAGCGGACAAGATCGTTTCCGTTACTACAAATCGAGCACTTATGACAATCAAAAAGCAATTTCACTCTACAAAAAACAGACCTCGAGTACAACAAAAATAGAGACATTGAAAGACGATCAAAATATTGCTATTTCAACAACAGAAAATGGCATACGCTTAAAAAACATTCCTAATGGATCGGAAATAAAAATTTTCAATCTTTCGGGACAAGTTATTTATAAACAAACTGCTAAAAACGACGAACCTACATTTGGTTTACAACGCGGCATCTACATTGTACAAATCATTAATAACAACATAAACAAAACTATCAAAACAATTGTAAAATAGTATGGCAACAGAATTTCATTATCAACCTATGTTTCCTCTTGGAGAGGACAAAACTGAATACTACTTACTCACAAAAGAGCACGTTTCGGTTGGTGAATTTGAAGGTAACCCTATCTTGAAAATTGAAAAAGAGGGACTAACAAAAATGGCAAATGCTGCATTCCGCGATGTCTCATTTTTGCTACGTAGAGAACACAACGAACAAGTAGCAAAAATACTAAGCGACCCCGAAGCAAGCGAAAACGACAAATACGTTGCACTAACGTTTTTACGCAATGCCGACATTGCTTCAAAAGGAAAACTTCCGCTTTGTCAAGACACAGGAACGGCTATCATTCACGGAGAAAAAGGACAACACGTTTGGACTGGTTATTGCGACGAAGAAGCTCTGTCGTTAGGTGTTTTCAAAACTTACACAGAAGAGAATCTACGCTACTCGCAAAATGCTCCGCTCAATATGTACGACGAGGTCAATACAAAATGCAACTTACCTGCACAAATTGACATCGAAGCAACAGAAGGTATGGAATATCGTTTCTTATGCGTAACAAAAGGCGGTGGTTCTGCCAACAAGACCTATTTGTATCAAGAAACAAAAGCCGTACTTAACCCAAAAACTCTCGTTCCGTTTTTGGTAGAAAAAATGAAATCACTCGGTACGGCGGCTTGTCCTCCTTATCACATTGCATTTGTAATTGGCGGAACTTCGGCCGAAAAAAATCTTTTAACCGTCAAACTTGCCTCTACGCACTACTACGACGAGTTACCAACTTCGGGCAACGAATACGGACGTGCATTCCGCGATGTTGAATTAGAAAAACAGGTGCTCGAAGAAGCCTACAAAATAGGTCTCGGTGCTCAATTTGGCGGAAAATATATGGCTCACGATGTTCGTATCATTCGCTTGCCACGCCACGGAGCAAGTTGCCCTATCGGACTTGGAGTTAGCTGTTCGGCCGACAGAAATATCAAATGTAAAATCAACAAAGATGGTATTTGGATTGAGAAGATGGACGACAATCCTTCGTCATTAATTCCCGAAGAACTTCGTAATGCTGGCGAAGGCGATGCAGTAAAAATCAACCTCAACCAACCAATGGCTGACATCTTGAAAGAATTGACAAAATACCCTGTAGCTACTCGTTTGTCATTGAACGGAACTATCATTGTAGGTCGCGACATTGCTCACGCAAAAATCAAAGAACGCTTGGACAACGGAGAACCAATGCCAGAATATCTGAAAAATCATCCAATCTATTACGCAGGTCCAGCAAAAACTCCTGCAGGAATGGCTTGCGGATCGATGGGACCAACTACTGCCGGTCGTATGGATTCGTACGTTGACTTGTTCCAAAGCAAAGGTGGTTCGATGATTATGTTAGCAAAAGGCAATCGCAGCCAAGACGTTACCAATGCTTGCAAAAAATATGGAGGTTTCTACCTCGGCTCTATTGGTGGTCCGGCAGCTATCTTAGCTCAAAACAACATCAAAAGCATAGAGTGCGTAGAATATCCTGAACTTGGCATGGAAGCAATTTGGAAAATCGAAGTTGAAGATTTCCCTGCTTTCATTTTGGTGGACGACAAAGGCAACGATTTTTTCAAACAACTTTCTCCTCGCTGTTCTTGTAAATAAATACAGACAGAAAAACAAAAAGGCAGACCATTCAAAGTCTGCTTTTTTTATATCCTCACTTTTAGGTATTACATAAAAAGAAAACGCTATAACCTTTCGGCTACAGCGTCTTTCCCGAGTTAATTTTATATTGTTCTTACTTCTTTTCAAGTTTGAACGACTTGATGAATTTACCATCTTTCTTCAAACGCACTACGTAAGTACCTTGTTGTTGAGCATTAAGATTAATACCCACAACTTCGTGATTATTTACGTTTAAGTGTTTAGTTTGAACCAACTGACCGTTGAGTGAATATACATCTAAATCATAATCGCCAGCTTCGATGAAGCGTACATGTATCGATTCTGCAAATGGATTTGGATATACATTCAAATCTTCTATTACGTTGCCTGCTTCGTCAAGTTTCACGCAAGCATCTACCATAGTTACCGATTTCACATCTTTGCCCCAAGAGTTCTCTAATGTAAGTGTAGCGGTATATGGAGCATCCTCCATAGAAGCCCACGATACGGTAGTGTTTCCAGATTCGGCATCACCTGTAACAGCACCCGGTGTAGCTACACCATCAAACTTCCACGATGGTTTAGTTTCCACTACATAGCGACCTGCCAAGAATGGAGTACCTGCACCAAATGTAGGAGCCATACGATTTGATTCTACCATTGGGTCAGAACCTACAACACCATCACCTTCACCTTGAACAGCACGCCATGTTTGACCTACTACTGCATATACTTTAGCTTTATCCACCAACGAACCACGACTAAGAAGTGTATTTGCACCATTAGAGTCAGTTGCATCAGTTGCATCTTGTTCAAAATCCCAATAACAAATCAATTCAGAAGGCACTTCGCCAGCATTGTAATGAACCATTGTTTGATTGATAGTGCTTTCATCGAACTGTTTTGTCCAAATTTGGAATTCGTCAATCAAACCATCAAATCCTGAACGAGCGTGAGCTGTTCCACCCATAAAGATGTAGTGAGAAGCAGCAAGCGTTGCAACAGTTGCTTTACCTTGAACAGCATCACTTACCTTACGTCCGTTTACATAAAGTTGAACATCTTTACTTGTAACAGATGAACCGATTACCGAAATTGCAATATGCGTCCAGTTTGATGTAGGAATTACAAAGTTTTGTGTCATTGTTGTATAGTTGTCTCCTGCTGCTTGAGATGCTTTTTGGATATTAACCCAATAGTCATTACCACCATTGTGAATACCACTCCACATATAGCCCCAATCAGAGGCTGGCCAACTATCAGTCGGACGACGGATATTTAACATCTGAGTACCTTGATCTCCAAATCCAGTATTACCACTTGCTTCACCTGCATCAATAAACTGAAGAGGGTTGAACCAGAACGAGATAGTAATAGGAGTAGAAGTACTAATACCAGCAGCAGTGAAGAATTGACTATTCTGTACACAGAATGGTTTTTCTTGTAAACGCAATGCACGCGATGTTGTACCATCGGCAGGACGCCCCGTATATGACAATGTAACTACTTCGTTGTGTGTAATTTCATTGTTTTGACCCTCTTTATCAGTAGTCAATGTATAAATTATTGGCATAGCACCTACTTCGTCAGACGAAACTTGAATCATACCACGCTTCATTTCTGTTACGGTTACACCATTTTGGTTAGTATAAGTACATTCTACGTCATACAAACCTATTTCACTTAATGTAGAAGTAAATTTTGTAACATTTGTAAATGCACTACCTACTTGAGCATTTGTTTTTGCATTGTAGATTTTGAATGATTGAGCAGGCGAGTGATTTACATCATCGAACGATACAGTAAATTCTTCATCTATTTTGATCACTGGTTTGTCGATAGAAAATCCTTCGAGGATAGTTACAGCAGGAACTTCTTCATAAGTTGTCCAAGAGATATCCGATTTTGTTACACCATCAGGAGCAACTGTACGAACACCAATACGTACTTTATCCGAAACGTTCAAATCAAATGGCACTTCTATAGCATAAGCCGCCCACGAAGTTGTAGTTGTAACCAATTGAGCTTCGCCATCTTCTTGTTGAGCCCAGATTTCGAAATACCAAGCATCAACCTCATCGTTATAAACAGACTCCCATGCATTACGAGCGGTAACCGCTTTAGCAGCAGGAGCCGACGATGCCGAAGCCACACTTAAAGTAAAGTCAGCTACACAACCACAGTTTTGTGCAACTGTATTACCATCGCCACCAGTAGTACTACAACCATCTGTGTGGTTCCAACCTAAAATAAAACGTAAAGTGTACGTTCCTGCTGCTTGCGAAGATGGAACGGAGAATGAATAAGATGTTTGAATAGTACCATTATTATCTGAAGTTTGACGAGCTACGATTTCACTTTCGGCAAACGTACCATCGTTGTTCCAGTCAACAAATACTGTTCCTTTCAACCATTGACCACCTACTGTAGCAGTCAATGTATAAGTTGAACCAGCATTAACAGAAATTGTTTCAGAAAGTTTATCATAATAAACAGTAGAAGTGTTACCATTATATTGCAATGTAGAACTTGTAAAGCTTCCTACACTAATACTACGTAAATAACGTACTGAAGAGTTTCTTGTACCGAAGTCGGTTAAACACAAAGTAACACCTTCATTAGAAGTACCACCTCCAGCTCCAGAGCCTCCGCCAGCATTACCAGAGAATACGTCTTCTTCGCCAGCACTTGTAGAGCTACCACCTAATGGGCAATCCCAAATTACTTTGAAATCAATACCACGAGAAGTCAATTTAAACAATTCAGCGTTTGTCAAATCAGGAGCAACAGGAGTGTAAGTAACACCTTGTTTCACCAAAGCAACCTCTCCAATCAAAATCTCAGTACCTGCATCTACACTGTTGAAACGCATACCCAATTGAGCAATAACTTTGTTGTTAAAATCTGATGTCAAATCTTGTTCAAGTACTGTCCATTCAGTTGCAGACATAGTTCCCATATCTTGATAGATAGCAGTACCCTCTGCTCCCTCTGCACTCATAGCAAACGACATATTTGCTTTCCCTTTCAATGCTTTGTAGCGTACACGAAGTTTATACGTATCGCCTGCAGCTATAGGGAATTGTGTTTTATACATTTGAATAAAACGATATGAACGAGATCCTACAGCAGCGTCGAATGTCAATTTCAAACAAGAACCACCAAACCATGCATCTTCGTATGTGAAGTTTGCATGTGTATCGCTTGGTACTACCGACGTCGTACGACCCATGTACGATGTTGTTATCCACCAACGCCATGTTGGCAAGTGGTCTTGCATACCGATGTTGTACCATTCGTCGTTGTAGGTTGTTACTCCTTCATTGTTGAAGAATTTACCATTACCCAAGTTCATATACGATATGAATGGGAAATAGTCGTTTACTTGCCATGACAAAGCACTCTTGGCTGCCATCAATTTTGACACTCCAAAGAACGACGATTTTCCTGTACACAACACATTGTTGATTGTCAAATCGTTTACTGGATTGCGTGTACCGCCTGTAAACAATTGTTCGCATTTA
>JAZSBO010000025.1:0-67681 GCA_045602425.1 Paludibacteraceae bacterium
AGCGACTTTTTTCGTTTCAAAAAGCAAGGAATTTTTAAGAGTTAATTTATATTATGTTTAATTTAAAATTTTATGACTATGAAAAAATTAGATTTTAGAACATTGGTGATGCTACTTTGTGTAGCGAGTATGACTGTTTTCTTTTCGTGCGACAACAAAGGTAACGAACCCGACGACCCACAAGGTGGACAAACAGACCAAAGTGGCGGAGAAGAAACTCCTGCTCCTGACCCTTATAACGGACATGCGTATGTAGATTTGGGTTTGAGTGTGAAATGGGCAACCTGCAACGTAGGAGCGACTAAACCCGAAGAGTACGGTAACTACTATGCTTGGGGCGAAACTACAACCAAGTCGGAATATACTCCCGAAAATTATACTTATGCAGAAAACTCTGAAGTTTTGCCTTTGGATAGAGATGCCGCTGCTGTGAATATGGGCGGAGATTGGCGAATGCCAACCTCAGAAGAACAACAAGAACTCATCGACGAATGTACTTGGACGTGGACTACTTTGAATGACGTTAGAGGCTATAATGTAGAAGGTCCTAACGGAAACGCTATCTTCCTTCCTGCTGCTGGCTATCGCTACGATAGTGATTTGAACTACGCAGGGTCGTACGGCTATTATTGGTCGAGTTCGCTCGATACGGGCAATTCAGACGACGCCTACTACCTCTACTTCTATTCGGACTACGTGGATTGGGACCTCAGCTCCCGCTACTGCGGTCTATCTGTACGTGGGGTAATTCGTTAGAAAGTCGTTGTATAAGAAATATGGGGTTGCACATGAGTGTAGCCCTTTTTTATTTTAAATTAAAACTTTATATTTGCACCACAAGAAACCTAAAAAACAAAATGCCTATTGAAAAAAATTACTTTGTATAACTAAATAAAAAAACAAGGTAATGAAAAAAAATTTGACTTCTTTGTCGGACGAGAAGTTAGTTGGTCTTTATAAATCGGGACTCAATGAGGCATTTTCAGTATTGCTCAATCGTCATAAAGATCGTATCTATAATTATATAGCTTTTGTTACAAAAAACGAAAGTTTGACAGACGATATTTTTCAAGAAACATTTATAAAAGCAGTTGTTTGTTTACAAAAAGGTGCATACAGCGAAACAGGAAAGTTTGGAGCGTGGTTGAGCCGAATAGCTCACAATTTGATAATAGACCATTATCGAAAATTGAGTTACGAAAATACATTCTCGAACGATGAAAGCGAGTATGATTTGTTAAACGATGCTAAGTTGTGCGAAGATAGCATCGAAGACGATTTGATTCGCGAACAACAGTTGAGAGATGTGGTCGCATTGCTTGAATTTTTACCAGAAAATCAGCGTGAAGTTGTGCGTATGCGTTTTTACGAAGATTTGAGTTTCAACGAAATAGCCGAAAAAACAGGCGTAAGTATAAATACTGCGTTGGGCAGAATGCGTTATGCTTTAATCAATCTAAAATCGTTGGCAAAAGAGCGGGTAGTGGTTTAATGAACGTTTAGCACGTAAGTTTTAGAGTTTGATTCTTGCGATTTGAGGTTGAGAGTCAAACTTTTTTTTGCGATATGTTCTATCTGTTTTTGTTGCTCACTGTCGAGATAATTGTATGTATTGAATTTTGCTTTAATCGTGTTTTTGTTAGTGAATGTGTATTCAATAAATTGTGGCATATTCCAGCTTTTAAGCAAAAGGATATCGGTTTGGCTGTTGTTTAAAAAAGCAGTATAGTCAATTCCTTTAAGAGGAAGTTCTTCCCACGAAAGGTTGAAAACTTTGATTATCGAAGTGCATTCTTCTGAACAAACCGTATTGATAAAACTGATAATAGTATCGTTTGGATTCAGAGTGAATAATTTTAACTCTATTTTCCCGACAGCAGAAGTTTGTAGTTGAAGGAGTTCGTTATCGTTGTCGAGCAGTGTTATTTTTGATTTTCCAAAATAAAGATTCTCGATAGAGTCACTTCCGTTGATATAACTATTCATCAATTCCAATTTTAAAATCGGATTTAGCGTTGGAGTAAAGTGTTCTGGCATTGTTTTGAACACGTCTATAATATTGGTACCAAGCGTATTGGTTGTTATAGTAATAAAGATAAAGAATAAAAACTTTCTCATTGTTTTGATTTTTTTGCTTGTTTTTTAGCTTCTCGCTTCTCTTTTCGTTGCTGTTTTTTTAAAGCTCGTTCTTCTTTGTTACGTTGAATGGTTTTTTGCCATTCTTTTTTTAGAGCTTTCCCTGAACTAAAACTTTCTCTATATACCAAACCTACGCCTTGTGTAGTTAGGGCGGTTTTAAATTCTTTGTAGTCGTTGGTGTGGTTGTAGGCTTTGAGCCAAATTTTTCCGTTTGAAGTAATTTTATATTCGGCATCTACATCACCAATAAATTTTGAAGCTGATAAATTGTCGTCTCTATAACCCACATTTCCGTTGATTACGAGCCGTTCGTTTGGCGAATATAAAAATTCGAATTCGTATTCATTCGATTTGTCATTGCCTTCACCTGAAGTTCTGAAATTGACACCAAAATTCCAATTTTCGAATAGTTGCGATGCCCAACTATTGAGTTGCGAAGAAAGCGTAGAAGATGCAATTGCTAATAGTTCGCCTTGCGTATTGCTACGAATATATTCTGGTGTAAAAAACTTACCTAATGCCAACAGATATATCACTTGTCTATTCATCATTTCTTCTGTATTGATGACGGCTTTCAATGCTCTGTTTAGCTCTTCGTCAGAATTCGGGAGATTGATGTCGAAAGCAATATTTGGTCGCATCAGATTGCCTGTTAGTTTTAGAATACATTGTACAGGTACGCTTGTGCGATTCGAATTTGAAAGTATAGCTTTGTCAAGAATATCGGCAAGTGATGCTGTAAGTTGATATGTAGCTGTGATGTTTACGTCAGCATTGTAAGGAAGTCCCGACCAACGGATGGTACTACCTTTTTGTATTTTAAACTCTTTTCGGATAGCATTTTGCAATGAAAATAAATAGTTCCCCGTTTCGAGTGTATAGTCTCCGTATAGTTTAAAATCACCTGTTTTTACATCGAAATCAACTTTTAAGTTGCCTTCACCTGTTGCTTTAATCATATCGCCAGAACTTGGGTCAATGATGATTTGAGTTTCGGCATCGGGAGTAACGTCAATCATAAACAATAGTTTTAGATTCGTATCCGAAGATGAAAGTTGCGTATTCGCTTGTGCTGAATTTAAATCAAGCGTATCGTTGTTTATAAAAACTACAAACGAATTGTCCATAGCTGTCGAAGAGTTCGACATCGGAATAAACACTTTTGTTTTTGGTTCTGTTGTTGCTTTTGCAGAGATGGTTGTTCCTGAAATATCGTTACCCGAAATGTTTACATCACCTGAAGTAAAAATAAGCCCGTAGAAATATGGATTATCTTTTTCATTGGTGTTCATCGCTTGTACGTTGTCGCAGTTAATGTCGATATTGTATTCAAAATTTTTAAAATAACGATGAGCTACAAATCCATCTATTTCACCTTTGTTGCGATGTGGGTCATATACAGTAATGTTGCGAAACAAAATACTATCTGGTTTCAGAATAATGCTGTCGGAAAAAGAATATGTCGTTTTTAGGTAATCGACAGTCATTTCAGCTTCATCTACTTTTGCTTTTGCTGTTACGGTAATCTCTTTTTTCTTGCCAAAAACGTGAACATCGCCCGATGCACGTCCTTTGGCAGCAAGTGTTATGTCTTTTAAATAATAGTTGATAAAATCAATGTCTAAATTGTTTGCTTGTCCCATCAAATCAAGTGAATCGTTGCTAAAGAAATAATTGCCTTCAATTTCAGCTATGATTTGTTCTGTGCCTTTTATAACTCCTTCTAAATCAATAGCATTTTTCTCATTGTTCCATTTTGCAGAGGCTGTAACATCACCCCAATGAGCGTTGTTGAACGAAAATTTGGGGACGTGAATGTCTGCGTTAAAAATAGGTTTTGAAAATACGTTGGAAACAAAAGCATCGCCAGTTGCTTCTCCACTAAAAACAACAGACGCTTTCGGTATAAAACTACTAATATAACTCAAATCGATGTTTTTCAACTGAATGTCGATAGTATCTGTCGGTGCTTTTGATGCTTTCCCGTTCAGAGTTAAAAACTGATTCCTTTTCGTTATTGAAAAATCTTCGATAAGAATATTACTTGAATGAGTTGATATTTTAGCAGGAGCAATATCCCAAATAGAATCGCGTAAAACAAATTGTGTAGGAAGAATGTTGGTGATGGTTTGTAGCGTATCGTTTTTAGTATTAAATGCCGAAAGTGCTGCTATTTCGCCTTCGAACAATTGTGCTTTATTGCTTCCCCATTGTATAAACGAAAGCAAAGAATCATTTCGCAATTGAAAATTGGAGTGGAGCGACATCGTGTTTTTAGGTGCTACAATATCAGCATTTGCTGTTAAATATAGTTGTTTGTCATCGTTTGCAAGTCGAATATTTAATCCTTTAAAAGAAGTTTTCCCTCCTTTTTTAATTATCGAAGGAATGTTGAGGTTAAATGCAATGTCGTTTTTGTTATCGTTGTAAAATCCTGAAATATTGATAGAGTCCTTCGTTGTCCAATCAATGTCCAAAAAATTGCATAATGGCTCTAATTTGGTAATATTTACGTTGTAAATAAAGTTGTTTTGAGCAGTATGTTTCTCTTTTCTACCTAATGAAGAAGGAATGTATTCTTTTACTAAATTTAGAATACTGTTTTTGAGCGATTTGAAAATAAAACTTCCTGTTATATAGCCGTTTATAATGTCAGATTGCACAGACATTTGATGTGTGTTTGTTGCAATATCGTCTGACGATAATCGAACTTTGTCGAGTGTATATTCTTTTTCTGCATTTTTTAGATTGATGTCGCAGATTTCAAAAAATCCATTCATATTGTCAAGGTCACCACCTGTGAAGTCGGAGTTTGCTTTAAAACTGAAGGCTAAATTAGGATAACTCTTGGTGAGATTCGTTTTGTAAGGATTAAACTCTGCAACTTCGGCAACGAATTTGAATTTTGGCTCATTTTTGTTCCAATCAAAAGATCCTTGAGCGTTCAATTTCCCATTCTCGTCGTCGAAAATGATGCTTCCTAAAAAAAGACTTTTCTTTAATTCTCCGTCGAAATGCAAGTTTTTATAAATGTAGTCTTGGAATACAAGAGAAGATACTTCGGCAACAATTTTACTACTGAACGGTAGCGAATGTCCTATTTCGGTATCGTTTGAAATATTGAAACTAATATCACCGAATTGAGAATTTGGAAAAAGTTTCTTCAGATGTAAATTTCTCGATGTAATGGAACCATTGATTTTTGCATCATTAAATTTATTGAAAACGGCTAATTTGACATCAGTTTTTATGTTGCCAATATTCGTATGAAGCAATCCGTTTAACTGTAGATTACGAAAATGTCCTTGTATATTCCCTATGTAGAAACACGTCCCTAAATTGAAAAGTTCTTTCGGTAAGGTAAGTGGTTTTCTTTGGGCAGAAGCAATAATGTCTTGAAGTCCCGAAACAGAAAATTTTAATCGTTCGATGTTCGCAGTAACATAAATGTCGTTGTATGTTTTCTCTATGTTTTTGAGTTGAAGATTTCCTTGTAAATGCAAGTCATTTTCGTATTCAAAATCGATATTGTTAAAAGAAATTGAATCGAGTGTCCCGCTTAAGTTCCCATCGAAATAGATCGTTTTTTTGAAATTTGCAAGCAGTGGATGTAAAGCTTCCAAGTCGGTTGGGAGAATGCTTGATGGCTTTAACGTCGCATTGACAATGACGTTCTTTTTATGCTTTAAAATGTCGTTAATCTGTTTAAAAGATAGTTCTATTGTGTCGGTTTCTATTTTTGAGTTGTTTAGTTCTATTTCGATATTGGGAATGATTAGCGATTGTTCGCTCAGATCAATTTTTGTACTTAAATCAACAAGTTGCAATCCTGATTTCTCTTTGAAACTTAAATTTTTGATACTCGTATTTAGTTTGTTTTTTGCATATTCATTTAAAAGAATTGTAGCATTAAAATGTTTTATAAGAAAGTGATTAGGATCAAAAAGTTGATGTCCTTTCTTCTGTTTTTGGTCGTTGTCAAAAGCAATGATGCAGTCTTCTATATCAATGGTTTTTATATTGATTTTACTTAATCCTTTACCCGAAAATTTTATGTTTTTCAAAAAATCAATATTAGAAGTCCCGTCTTCGAGAATGTGTATTTTGAACTCTAAACCTTTGATTTTTAGGTAGTCAGAAATTATTCTTTTTTTTATAAATTCCCAAAAAGAAAAATTAAAATTAAGTTCTTCTGCATATAATAGTTGATTGTAGTTTGGAATTTCTATTTGAGCCTCTTGAAGGCAGATTTTATTAGGGAATTTAAAGTGAAAATTTTTTATGTTAACAGAAATGCCCGATTGTTCTTCTATTTGTTCGGTAATTTCTTGAACAATAAAGTTTTGAACCTTTTTAGTGGAAAGTAAAAAAAGCACAGTTGCAAAAAAAAGCGTCATTGTTGCAACTACTATTCCGACTATTTTAGCTGTTTTTTTAATACCTTTGAATTTTTATTTGCAAAAATAATAAAATTCTTCATCAATGTACTTTGTACAAGAGCTTTTCGCTGATGATAAAAAGTGCTTTTTTAGAAATGAAAAAAGATAAGAAAATTGTCATTTTGGGTATAGAATCTTCGTGCGATGATACTTCTGCTGCTGTAGTTTGTGATGGTCTTTTGTTGTCAAACGTTACGGCAACGCAATATGTTCACGAAAAATATGGAGGCGTTGTCCCCGAAATAGCTTCTCGTGCTCACGAACAGAACATAATCCCTGTAGTACACGAAGCAATTGCCGCTTCGGGGATAGATAAAAACGAGATTGATGCAATCGCTTTTACACGAGGTCCTGGTTTGATGGGATCGCTTTTGGTAGGAACTTCGTTTGCTAAAGGATTGTCGTTGTCATTAGGTATCCCTTTGGTCGATGTAAATCATTTGCAAGGGCATATCCTTGCCCATTTTATCGATGAACCTAATGAGGAAACTCCGCACCCCAAATTCCCATTTTTATGTTTATTGGTTTCGGGTGGAAATTCACAAATCGTGTTAGTTAAGGCTTATAATGATATGGAAATTATTGGTCAAACTATAGACGATGCCGCAGGTGAAGCTATTGATAAGTGTGCAAAAGTGATGGGATTGGGATATCCGGGTGGACCTATCATTGATAAACTCGCTCGTCAAGGGAATCCTAAAGCATTTGTGTTTAGTAAGCCAAATATTGCAGGTTACAACTATAGTTTTAGTGGATTGAAAACTTCGTTTTTGTACACATTGCGTGATTTTGTCAAAGAAAATCCAAACTTCATAGAAGAAAATAAGGTAGATTTAGCTGCATCTATGGAGTTTTCTGTAGTAGATATTTTGATGAATAAACTAAAAAAAGCAGCAAAAGATTTGGGTATAAAAGAGATTGCCATCGCAGGTGGAGTGTCGGCAAACAATGGTTTGAGGGAAGCGTGTCGTAAAGCAGCACAGAAATATCAGTGGAATTTGTATATTCCAAAATTTTCTTATACAACGGACAATGCTGCGATGATAGCAATGGCAGGTTATTATAAGTTTTTAGATAATGTGTTTTGTGATATATCCTTGCCTCCTTATTCAAAAGTAATATTTGATTGATTTATTTTATGGAAAATTTATTTAAACATTCGTTGCCGATACAGTTACGATTTAATGATGCCGATACGTTGGGGCATATCAACAATTCTGTGTATTTGAACTTCTACGATTTAGGAAAAACTTCTTACTTTCAAACCATTTGTGGCGAAACGTTAGTGCCTTCGGATATTGATGTGGTAGTGGCACACATTGAAGTCGATTTTTTATCGCCTATATTTTTAACAGATTCGGTTGAAGTACAAACAACAGTTGAGAAGATTGGAAATAAGAGCTTTACGTTGTTGCAACGCATTGTTTGTTGTGATACGGAGCAAGTGAAATGTATTTGCCGAACGGTGATGGTAGGTTTTGATCTTAAAACAAACGAGTCGAAACCCATCTCCGACAGATGGAGAAATGCGATTATTCGATACGAAAATCGAAACGATTTGATCTAAAGGAAGTATGAAAAAGTATTTTTCGTTCAAAAATATTGTTTCGACATTAGCAGTGTTGATTTTTATTATTGCCTATTTGTTTCTTGCGTTGGCTTATAAGGGACATTTTTCTTTTTGGGAAGGCAATAACTATTGGGAAGCGTCTGTTTCTTATTTTCTAAACTGTTTGCAACCTGCTGGTTTGACTCCTTACATTGCTAACTTTTTGCAGATGTTTTATCGATGGCATTATGTAGGTTGTGTCGTATTGATGTTGCCTGCTGTTGTTGTGGGGATTTCGTGTCGTTTGGTTTTTAAAATATTGCAGTTGCCTAATTCTGTTTTACCATTGACACTTTTGCCTGTTGTTGCTTTGTTGGAATTTCTTTTAGATAAATTATGCTTTTTGTCGGTAGGTTTTTATGTTGCGTGGTTTTATCTTGCCTTGGCAATATATGTGGTGTTTGTAAATGGAAAAAGTATTCGTAGTGCTATTGTCCTTTCGTTGTTGCTTTATCCGTTTTTGTTTTTCTTGTTGCCGTCTGGTTTCGTTATTCTGTTTTATTTGTTGTTGTTCGCAGTGGATATTTTGCTGCTTAAAGAGAGGAAACGTTCTGCGTTGATTTTGAAAAACTTATTTATGCTTTTGTTCGCTTTTTTAGTACCAATTGTGTGGAGTTTTTTGGTAAATAAATCTCTGCCTAACAATATTTATTCGCTTGATATTACGTTGTTTGAAGAGGGCTATCGGGCAAAGGTTTTATTCTTCTATTTTTTGCCATTTTTGTTTCTTTTGTTAGCATATTTTTATCGAAGAAGAACGCCGAAAATAAACCAGTGGTTTTTGTTTGTTGTTTCGTTGTTTGCAGTTGGATTAGTGATGTTTGGGTTTTCTGTTTACGAAAAAGAAAAAGGTTGGGAACGTTTTTTTTGTATAGAGTCGGCGTGCAACAATTGCGATTGGGACGAAGTTTTGTCGCTTTCGGAATGTCAGAAAACAAAAATTGACGACCTGTTTCCTTATACAGTAGTAGCACACGCTGCAAAAGGCGAATTGCCACAAAAAATGTTTGAATATCCGCTTACTGCAAAAGGAGTATTCTTCCCCGAATCGAATTTGAAAAATATTAATATACAAGCCAATGTGGCATTTTATCAAGCATGCGGAATGTTGAATACGGCTATTGTTTACGCATTCCAAAATTCATCGATACGCACGAATGAATACGATGTGCTTACACTGAAACAATTGTCTTCTTTGAATGCTCTTGCAGGTGCCAAAAATGTTTCTGAAAAGTATTTGAATAAATTGCAAAACACTTTGTTTTATAATTCTTTTGTAGAAGAATGGAGCTCGTTTGAGTTTCCGAAAATTAATATGGCAAATGCAGACTCTATTTTGTTCTTTAATTCGGGTGATAAGCATTTGGAATTGATTGAGTTACTCGATAGACAGTATAATCCAGTTGCCGCAGATTTCTTGCTTTGTTCTTTGTTGAAAATGCGAGATAGCGACAATTTTGTAAAATATTTCTTTAAATATTATCCGTATCGAGAATGCGATGTGCTTCCAAAAGCGTATGAAGAATTTTTGGTGATGGCTCCAAAAGCAAATATTGCATTGCCAAATACCGATTTTAAAATTTCGGAAGCTACGAGAAAACGTTTCGAGCAATTCTTGTCTATTTACACATCGAACTCTGATGACCGAATAAAAAAACTTCAACTCAAATCCTTTGCCGATACGTGGTTTTATTACGCAGTTTATGGAAAATGATTAAAAAAATATATAAAATTTGGTAATTAAAAAATAAAGTACTTACTTTCTGAAGTTTATTTTTTAATTATTTAAAGTTATGTATTATGAAAAAGAGTCTTTTGTTAATTCCTTTTCTATTGCTTGCTTGTGATAATGAAAAGGTGGAAAATGTATCTCTTCTTACAGAAGAAGAAAGTGTGAATGTGGTAGAATTTGTTCAAGAAAAGTTGCCTGTTAGTGAAGATGTTGTCAAGGAGTTAGGGGTTGTGCTTAATACTATGGGCATGAAAAGTGATTTGGCGTTGATGTCGGTAGATGTTTTGCAAAAGAAATCAATTGAAAAATTTTCTTTATGTAATACATATACAAATGAAGAATGTATACGAGAAGATACTTTATTGTATTTTTTAAATTTTGCAAATGGTGGTTATGCTATTTTAAATGCTAAAGATGAAAGTGACCCTATTATAGCAGTTGTCGGGCAAGGTTCTATTAGTTCTGATGAGTTTTTAGTTGAAGACTCTCTTAACCTTATACATCAATTGATTTTAGCTTATGTTTTAGATGAGAATAGAGTTGAAGAAGATGATGAACAGGTATTGACGTCGGCACCTCAAATTAAAGCACTTCCATCGGGTGATTGGACTATAACAGAACAATATGGTCCTTTAATTTGTACGAAATGGCATCAAGGTGCTCCTTTTAATGAATTATTTAATGGTAAAGCTGTAGGTTGTATAAGTTTGGCTATGGCACAAATTGTAGCGTATAAACAATATCCTTCTATTATTGATTTCCCTTTAGGAAATACTTGTACTTGGGCTCAAATCAATAGTAAACAAAGGCCTACAACATCTGTAGAATGGAATTTCCTTCAACATTATTTGAGAAGTATATCAGATAGATGTAATACTGAATATGGATACTATGAAAGTTCTGCGGGACTTGATGACTTAAAAACAGCAATGGGATCTTTAGGCTATAATACTGTACGAAGTCAATTGTATGCATTATCCGCTGTTAAAAACATGACTTCTTTAAATAAACCTGTATTTGCTTTAGGAATGAACGTCTCTAGTGGAAAAGGACATTGTTGGATTATTGATGGTTATCGAAAATATAAAAAAGGTGTTTCTGTAAGAAATTATGTAAATTGTGTGATAGGTTGGGAAAATTATACTGCCTATGATGGTTGGTATCGCTCTGGAATATTTGATCCGCATCATAGAGACGCTATTAGTGATTCAGAAGCACCTACTCGTTATGAAAGTTTAAAGTTAGTTACATATGCAAATCCTAATTAAATATAAAGATATGAAAGCAAAATCTTTTTTCTCACTTATATTTTGTTTGTTACTTGTTTCTTGTAATAATAATGAAATATTAGAAAATGAACTTGATACATTGTCATATTTAAAGGGGGTTTGGGAAGTTGATAAAGTATCAAGGGTTGAGTTGAATGCAAATGGTAAAGAAGAAATTGACAACTCAACTTTGTATGGTGGTGGTGTTGATTATTTTGTTTTTGATGAGAATTTAACTTGTTATATTTGTAATCCTGCTATTAATCCTGAAGCCCCCTTTTTTCTTGTAAAGTATTCTTATAGTTACGATTCAGAATCACAAACAATAGCATCGGAAAATGGTGAAGAAAAAATTGTCTATACCATTAAAAACATTACAAGAAAATATTTGGTATTGGACAAAGATGTTACAAAGGAAGTAGGTAAACGTTGGCGACGCTATCGACTGAAAAAAATCACATGGGAAGAGTTTGAGAAAACGGAGCATTACAAAAAAGCCTACATAAAAGATTGAAAATATGGCATTAAGTGAAGAACTTGCGAGTTCTTCTTTTTTTTGTGTGTCGCCGAAAAACATTAAATTTGCGTCTTATTTAAAGTTTAGAAGAAAATGAAACATAAATTACGCTCATCGGCTTGTACCGAAGGTCGTCGCATGGCAGGGGCTCGTGCGTTGTGGGTTGCCAACGGAATGAAACGCGAACAGTTCGGTAAACCAATTATTGCTATCGTCAATTCGTTTACGCAATTTGTGCCCGGTCATACGCATTTGCACGAAATAGGTCAGATTGTAAAAGCAGAAATTGAAAAACTCGGTTGTTATGCGGCGGAGTTTAACACTATCGCTATCGACGATGGCATTGCAATGGGGCACGACGGAATGCTTTATTCGTTGCCAAGTAGAGACATTATTGCTGATTCGGTGGAATACATGGTCAATGCTCATAAAGCTGATGCAATGATTTGCATTTCGAATTGCGATAAAATCACTCCTGGAATGCTTATGGCAAGTATGCGATTGAACATTCCTACGGTTTTTGTCTCGGGCGGACCAATGGAGTCGCATAAGATAAATGGCGAAAATGCCGATTTGATTACTGCAATGGTAAAAGCTGCTGATACCTCGGTGAGCGATAAGCAAATGGAGAATATCGAATCTTGTGCTTGTCCGGGTTGTGGCAGTTGTTCGGGAATGTTTACCGCAAATTCGATGAATAGTCTGACGGAGGCGATAGGTCTTTCGTTGCCGGGCAATGGAACGATTTTGGCAACGCACGTCAATCGTATACAACTATTTAAAGATGCGGCTGCGTTGATTGTAAAAAATGCGTTGAAGTATTACGAAGAAGGTGATGATAGCGTATTGCCAAAAAGCATTGCAACAAGAAGTGCTTTCTTGAATGCAATGACTTTGGATATTGCCATGGGAGGCTCTTCGAATACAATTTTACATCTTTTGGCTGTTGCCAATGAGGCAGAGGTTGATTTCAAAATGACGGACATCGATGCGTTGAGTCGCCGTGTACCTTGTTTGTGTAAATTGTCGCCAAATACGCAAAAGTATTCGATGCAAGAGTGTAATCGAGCAGGTGGAATTTTGAATATTATGGTAGAATTGGCAAAGGCAGATTTGCTTGATGTTTCGTGTCGACGCGTTAATGGACGCTCTTTGCAAGAGGATTTGGATATTTATGACATTACAAAATGTAATGTTTCTGACGAGGCAAAGCGAATTTATTCGAGTGCTCCAGCTGGTGTTTTTAGCAACAAAATGGGTTCGCAAAGCACCGTTTACTCTTCGCTTGATGAGGACAGAGTGTCGGGTTGTATTCGTAATGTCGAAAATGCGTATAGCAAAGATGGCGGTTTGGCTGTGCTTTTCGGAAACATCGCTCAAGATGGCTGTGTGGTTAAAACGGCTGGTGTTGATGAAAGTATTTGGCATTTTAGAGGTACAGCAAAGGTTTTCGATTCACAAGAAGCAGCTTGTGAGGCTATTTTGGACGGAACAGTTCAGAGTGGCGATGTGGTAGTGATTACGCACGAAGGTCCAAAAGGCGGTCCGGGTATGCAAGAAATGCTTTACCCAACTTCGTATCTAAAAAGTCGTCATTTGGGTAAAGAGTGTGCGTTGATTACTGATGGACGTTTCTCAGGAGGAACTTCGGGGTTGAGCATCGGGCATATTTCGCCAGAAGCAGCTGCAGGTGGGAATATTGGAAAAATCGTCGATGGCGATGTGATAGAAATAGATATACCAAATCGTAGCATAAATGTGTTGCTTTCTGACGAGGAACTTGCAGCACGTCCTTATCGCCCTGTGATGCGTCAGCGTGAGGTTTCAAAATCTTTGCGAGCGTATGCTTCGATGGTGAGTTCGGCCGACAAAGGTGGTGTGCGTATAGTTGAATAAAATCTTGAAAAACATTGTATTAAATAGAAATCTTGTTGTTCAAACAGCACTTTTGTTGTTGGGAGCAGTGCTTTTTTTGCCAGGATTGGGTAGTGTGCATTTGTTTGATTGGGACGAGATAAATTTTGCAGAATCGGCTCGTGAAATGATTGTTACGGGCGATTATCTGACCGTTCAAATCAACTTCAAACCATTTTGGGAAAAACCTCCACTTTTTATATGGATGCAGGTGCTTTCAATGAAAATTTTTGGCATTAATGAGTTTGCTGCACGTTTCCCTAATGCTATTTGTGGCATAGTAACAATGTTGGTGCTTTTCAATACTGGGAAAAGATTGAAAAACGAACGTTTTGGTTTGCTTTGGGTATTTGTGTATATCGCTTCGCTCACGCCGTTCTTCTACTTCAAATCGGGGATTATAGATCCTTGGTTCAACTTGTTTATTTTTCTTGGAACGTACTTTTTTGTTTGTTTTACCTCTCCGCGTGAGGAAAGAAATAAGTACTTACTGGTTGCCTTGTCTGCTTTCTTTTTAGGTTTGGCAGTGTTGACCAAAGGACCTGTTGGATTCTTGATTTTTCTGCTGACATTTGCGGTTTATTTGTTAGTAAAACGCTTCAAAATCAGTTTTACTTGGACTCAAGTTTTGCTCTTTTTTGTGGTTCTTGGTTTTGTTGGCGGATTTTGGTTTCTGTTACAAATAGTAAATGGTAATTTGTCTGTTATTCAGGATTTTATAGTTTATCAAATACGCCTTTTTGAAACAAAGGATGCTGGACATGGAGGTTTCTTACTATATCATTTTGTGGTGTTGCTGATAGGAGTTTTTCCAGCATCGGCGTTTGCGTTGTTTACGTTTAGGAAAAACATTTTGCAAAAAGAATCTGATGAAAAAGTAGCTCATTTTTTCCGTTGGATGATGATACTTTTCTGGGTAGTTTTAATTTTGTTTACCATCGTACGAACAAAAATTATTCACTACTCATCGATGTGTTATTTCCCGTTGACATTTTTGACAACGTGGTATATCGAACGAATTATTGATAGAAAAGAATCTGTTCATTGGTCGGCAAAGGTGTTGATTGGACTTTTTGCTTTGATTTTTTCGCTAGCAATAGCGATTGTTCCGTTTATTGATAGTTTGAAACATTTGCTTTTCCCCGTTGTAGATGAATTTACAAGAGGAAATTTGCAGGCTACTTCACAATGGTATGGTTTTGAGTGGATTGTAGGTGTTATTTTGTTCGTAGGAACGATTTATTTTATTGCTTATGCTAATAAAAAAACTAAAAATGCAATCGTCGTATTGTTTGCATCTTCGCTAATTTTTATTTTTTCAACAATGCTTTTTGTTGTGCCACAGGTGGAAAAATATACGCAAGGAGCAATAATTGAATTTTACGAAAGCAAGAAAGGCGAGGATTGCTATATGTTGTCGATGCACAAGAGTTATGCTCCATATTTTTATTCATCTCGTCAGCCTAAAAATAATTGTTCTGATAAGCAATTTTTGTATCAAGGAGAATTGGATAAACCATGTTATTTTGTCGTACGTAATGTACAACGTACAATAAATAAATTCGAGGTGGAAGCAAGTGATGCAGAACTTTTATATACAAAAAATGGATTTTCGTTTTATGTGCGTAATCCTCAAAAAACTTTAGAATGAAAAAAGCGTTGTGGTTTTATATATTGTATGCTTTGTTTTTGTTTGGGTTAGGTCTGTTGATTTTTCTTAACGACAAAGCTACTTTGCACGAAATGCTGACCATTGATTGGATTTCAAAATGTAGTGAGAATTTTATTTCATTTACTGATACGTTTTTCAAATATATTACGGAAATCGGGGGAAATATTCCTTTCGTTGTGGCGGCAGTGTTTTTGTTTGTCAGATTTGGCTATTCTTATTTTTTATTGATTTCGCAATTGGCTGTAACAGTCGTTGTGCAACCCATAAAGCATATCTTGAACGTGCCTCGCCCAAAGGTGTTTTTTGCAGAAAACTTTCCAGATGTAGTTTTACATCAGGTTAGTGGCGTTAGTATGCATTCGATGTTTAGTTTTCCGAGCGGTCATACCGCAACGGTATTTGCATTTATGTTGGCACTTTCGCTTATTTGTAAGCGAACTTGGACTTCAATCGTTTTTCTTTTGATTGCGGTGTTAGTTGGATATTCTCGCATTTACCTTTCGCAACATTTTGCCGAAGATGTTTTTGCAGGTTCTATTATTGGTGTTGCGATGACGAGTTTGACGTATTTGTTTTACGTTCAAAAAAACTATGAATGGCAAAAAATGAATATTGTTACAATTTATAAAATGAAATTAAAAAAAAATAAATAATGATAAACGGAAAGAAAATAGTGGTAGTGATGCCGGCTTATAATGCCGAAAAAACGTTGGAACAGACTTACGCTGAAATACCAATGGACATTGTTGATGAGGTGATTCTTACTGATGATTGTAGCAAAGACAATACGGTAGAAAAAGCAAAATCGTTGGGAATAAAAGAGGTACTTGTTCATGAAAAGAACAAAGGCTATGGCGGAAATCAGAAAACGTGTTATAATCGTGCCCTCGAGATAGGTGCTGATATTGTAATTATGGTTCATCCTGATTATCAATATACGCCGAAATTAGTGCATTCGATGGCATATATGATAGCAAATGGAGTTTATCCCGTTTGTTTGGCTTCGCGTATTTTAGGGAAAGGTGCGTTGAAAGGTGGAATGCCGATAATTAAATACATTGCAAATCGTTGTTTGACTTTGGGACAAAACTTTTTGTTACATCAAAAACTATCGGAGTATCATACTGGTTATCGTGCATTTTCGGCAGATGTTTTACGTGATATAAATTATAATGTGGCTTCGGACGACTTTATTTTTGACAACGAGATGTTGGCACAAATTTTTTATAAAGGTTACGAAATAGGCGAAGTAACTTGTCCGACAAAATATTTCGATGATGCATCTTCTATCAATTTCCGCCGAAGCAGTATTTATGGTTTGGGAGTGATTCGGGTGTCGTTTTTGTATCGTTTGTGTAAGTGGCATTTAATGAAATCAAAATTGTTTAGAAGATGAAACGAAGCGTATTTATTGTAGCGGGTTTGCTAACGATAGTTTTTGCATGTGTATATACTTATGTTTTCGATTCGAAATTGGATTTGAACGGCGATAATGTCCATTATCTAAACTTAGCGAAAAATATATCAGAAGGACATGGCTACACAACATTAGCAGTGGGCGAAGGCTTTCGACCTGCAAGTCATTTTCCACCGGGATATTCATTGATATTGTCGATGTTTATGCTTTTAGGTATTCAAAGTTTACTGGTGTTTAAGGTCCTCAATGGAGTGTTTTTGTTAGCATCATTATTTTTGTTGGCCTATGTTGTTTGGCGTTTAACAGAAAATGAGTATTTAGCCGTTGCAGTGTCAGTTTTACCAATGTTTTCACCACAATTACAGCATTTTGCAAATATTGTAATGAGTGAAATGTCATATTTGTTTTTTACAGTTTTGTCGTTTTTTGCATTGTATAAGTACGACCAAAATAATGAAAAACGATTCTGGAAATCAGTGTGGTTCTATGTCGCAATTGTGGCTGCTGTTGCTGCGTATTACATACGAACAGTGGGGGTGTCGTGTTTGTTTGCTTTAGTTGTATTCTTTTTGTTCCGCAAAGAGTGGAAAGCGGGATTATCGGTTATTGGTGGAGTTATTTTACTGTTTCTACCTTGGAGCGTTCGTAATCAAATTCATGGTATTGAATCGCGTTATTTTGGAACGATAATGACCGTAAATCCTTGGCGTCCAGAAGAAGGAACAATTTCTTCTGTAGGAGAAATGTGGGAAAAAATGTTGAAAAATTTCGATGAAACAGTCATCAAAGGTTTTGTAGATGCCTTGTTTCCTTTTGTTCAGCAAAATTATGGCGAAACTTCTTCTTTTTTAGAAATTTTTGTAGGCATGCTTGTTCTGATAGTTGTGTTTTTTGGAGCATGGTACATAAAAAAAATGCGTTGGTATTTATTAGCATTTCTGATTGCAAATATCGGACTTTTTATGCTTTGGCATGGAGGGAATGGTGTGCGTTATGTAGTACCAATTTTTCCTATAATTTATTTGTGTTTTTATACAGGTGTTTATGCTATTTTTAAACTTTTATTGCAACGTTTGAAGTTACAAAGTGTGGCGAAGTTTGCTCCTTGTGTTTTTTTACTGATGGTATTTGCTATGTTGCCGACTATAAAGATGCAAGCTGCAATTTCACAAATGCCTTATCCTCCAGCGTATAAAAACTATTTTTCTTTAGCCGAAAAAATTAACAAAGAGAAAAATTATAAAGGAGCAGTAGTGTGTTGTCGTAAGCCAGAGTTGTTTGAGTATTATGCTCCGAATGTTTATACGGTGAATTATCTTTACTCGAAAGATACGTCGGAGGTGATACGCGATTTGGTAAAAAAACGTGTCGATTATGTAGTTTTGGAGCAATTGGGTTATAGTTCTACGGGTTTGTATTTGTATCCTGCGATAATGGATCATGCAGAATTGTTTTTTGTAATTTTGCAATATGGAAATCCTGATACCTATCTACTCTATTTCGATAGAGAAAAAGCAGAGAGAAAACTGAAAGATTATGAATGGCAATTTGCTGAATAAAATGTTTAGAGGTAATACAAGCCTCATCGTAGTGCAATTTTTTCGTTATTTTTGCTCAGGAGGTTTAGCGTTTTTAGTTGACAAAACATTGTTTGTCGTAACGCATTATTATACTTTGCATTTAAATAACTATTGGGCAACGAGCATTGGGTTTGTTGCGGGTATTATTATCACTTATTTGTTGAGCATATTTTGGGTGTTCGACGAGCGACGAATGAAAAATACATTTATAGAGGTTTTTATTTTTGTCGTTATTGGTGTTGTGGGGTTAGCATTGATGAACCTTTTTATGTGGATTTTTGCAGATAAAATGGCTATCCCAGATGATTTTGTTTGTAATTTATTATCTACAGCATTGGTTACGTTGTGGAATTTTTTAGCTAAAAAATATATACTATTTACGAAAGATACGAAACAATGAAAAGAATTAAAGGTTCGGAAGCGCTGATGGAAGCGTTGATAAATGAGGGAGTAGATACGGTTTTTGGGTATCCGGGTGGTGCTATCATTCCTGTTTATGATAGTTTGTACGATTATCAAGATAAGATTCGTCATGTGTTGGTTCGTCACGAACAAGCTGCTACGCATGCTGCCGAAGGTTATTCGAGAGTGTCAGGGAAAGTTGGCGTTTGCCTTGTAACGAGCGGTCCGGGAGCAACGAATACTATTACGGGTATTGGCGATGCTATGATTGATAGTACCCCGATTGTGGTTATCACAGGGCAGGTTACTTCGTCGTTGCTTGGAACGGATGCTTTTCAAGAGATAGACGTGGTAGGCATAACACAACCAATCACAAAGTGGTCGTATCAAATTCGTCGTCCCGAAGATATTGCTTGGGCAGTGGCACGAGCTTTTTATATTGCACGGAGTGGCCGACCTGGACCAGTAGTGCTCGATTTTGCTAAAAATGCACAAGTGGCAATGGTAGATTTTGAGCCTGCAAAATGCGATTTTATTCGAAGCTATATTCCTGCTTCGCAACCTGATGAGAATTCAGTTTCAAAAGCTGCAGAATTGATTAATTCTGCTAAAAAACCATTTGCTTTGGTGGGACAAGGTGTGATATTGGGTAATGCAGAGAAAGAAGTGATGGATTTTCTCGAAAAAGCTGATATTCCTGCTGGATATACTTTGCTTGGCGAATCGGCCATGCCTTCTGACTTCCGTTTGAACAAAGGGATGCTTGGAATGCACGGAAATATTGCTCCAAATATGAAAACCAACGAATGTGATGTTTTGATTGCTATTGGTATGCGTTTCGACGATAGGGTTACAAGTGATTTGAATACTTATGCTAAACAGGCAAAAATTGTTCATTTGGACATTGATGCTTCGGAGTTGGGCAAAAACGTTCCGATAGAGGTCCCTGTGTTGGGCGATGTGAAGTATTCGTTGCCAGCAATTACCGAAAAACTATTGCCTGCTAAACATACGGAATGGATTCAGTCGTTCGATGAACACGAAAAGCGTGAATTCGACGAAGTGATTGACGCCGAAACGAATCCTCAAAGTGGATTTTTGAAAATGGGCGAAGTGGTAACCGCTGTTTCCGAAGCGGTGAATCACGATGCTGTGTTGGTTACCGATGTTGGGCAAAACCAAATGATGGCAGCACGTTATTTCAAATTTCGCCAATCGCGTAGTGTAGTAACATCAGGTGGATTGGGAACGATGGGATTCGGGCTTCCTGCGGCTATTGGTGCAAAAATTGCTTGCCCCGAACGTACGGTTTGTTTCTTTACAGGCGATGGAGGCATTCAGATGACTGTGCAGGAGTTAGGAACGATAATGCAAGAACAAACAGGCGTAAAAATTATTCTAATGAACAACAATTGGCTTGGAATGGTACGTCAGTGGCAAGAGTTGTTTTTCGACAAATGTTATTCGCAAACGCGTATGACAAATCCCGATTTTGTGCAGTTGGCAAGTGCTTACGGTATTGCATCGAAGCAAGTGAGCGAGCGTTCGGAACTAAAAGAAGCTATTGCCGATATGCTCAAAGACGATAAACCTTATTTGTTGGTAGTGAACGTTGAGGAAGAGAATATGGTATTCCCTATGGTCCCAACAGGACGCACTATAACCGATATAATAACTAAAAAATAAGACGAAAACATGGAAAAGAAACTTTATACCGTAACTATTTTCTCGGAAAATACGGTTGGTTTGTTAAACCAAATCACCATTATTTTTACTCGCCGACAACTTAACATAGAAACACTCTCGGTGTCGCCTTCGGCATTGAAGGGAATACATAAGTTTACGATTACTTCGTATGCCTCGCAAGATATTATCGACAAGGTTGTGAAACAAATTGACAAACGTGTAGATATTATCAAGGCGTATTACAACACCGACGACGAACTCGTGTCGCAAGAGATTGCACTCTACAAGGTCGCTACCCAAAAACTTCTTGAACTTGGTAGCATCGAGGGCTTGATTCGCAACTATGGCATACGAGTTTTGGAACTGACCGAAACTTGCGTAGTGTTCGAAAAAACTGGGACATACGAAGAGACGCAAAAACTTTTCGACGAACTCAGCCAAACCATTGGTGTGTTGCAGTTTATCCGCTCGGGGCGTGTTGCCATTACAAAATCGAAAGTGGAGCGTTTGAGCGATATGTTGGCTTCTATCGAAAAACAAGTTACTGCAAAATGATATGACAAAAGCCGAATGCAGAAAATGGATTAAAACGCTCTTCGAGGAGCGTTGGCAGGAGTTGCCTGTTCTCTCGGAAAAGGCACTCGCAGTGTTGCGAGAGAACGAACATTTTCGGTCGGCAAAAACCGTTTTACTTTTTCATTCATTGAAAGACGAAGTGGCAACGCACGATTTTTTACGTGAGATGATAAAAACCAAACGTGTATTTCTACCCGTTGTGCGTGGCGAGGATATGTTTATGGCGGAGTTTGCGGTGGACACTCCATTAAAGCGGAGACCTCTCGGAGTTGAAGAGCCGCAATCGCCGCTTTATTTTGGCAATGTAGATGTAGCTGTGGTGCCGGGTGTGGCATTCTCTGCCGATGGACACCGCTTGGGGCGTGGGCGTGGCTACTACGACCGTTTTCTCTCGCAACACTCGTGCTACCGCATAGGACTCTGCTTCTCGTTTCAGTGCTTGGCGGAGATACCATGTGAGCCACACGATGTAGTGATGAACGAAGTGATAAGTGATTAAATATTTTTTGTATAACCATTTTAAAACTTTTTTGCCTATGAAGTAAATGCGTAGTTTCTTACGTACATCTTGAAAATATTGGAAAAGCGTTTTAGCTTTATTCTGTCCACTCAAAAGTTTGGCGACTAATTGAATACCGACAAGAATACTGCAAAATGCTCGTACTTCAAAGTGCGGGCTTTTAGTTATTCAGTCGGTAGGTTACGCCAAACACCTCGAGTGGGAATATATTAAAAGTACCGCGCTTTTTTATGTGCGTAAATGAATTTATTTTAGGTACAAACAAATGATGTATTTATTTAATAACTAAAAAGATAAAAAAATGAATAAGAAATTTTTATTAGCAGCACTTTTTGCTGCATGGTGTTTAGAGTTTGTTACAAGTGTAAGTTTTGCTCAAATAGAAGAACCTAAAACTAAAGTAGCAATCTATACAACAGGAGATGTTGATGCAAGTTATAAAAAGGTAATTGGCTCGAAGGTTACCTCTGTTATTACACAAAGTTCGAAATATGCTGCAGTGGAGCGTACTGCTGACTTTTTGAATGCATTGTCGCAAGAACACGATTATCAGCGATCGGGAGCGGTAAGCGACAATCAAATTGTTAAAATTGGACAACAATTTGGTGTACGCTATGTAGTCGTACTTGACATTTCTGATTTGTTTGGCTCGTTATTTATTTCTGCTCGTATGATAGATGTACGTACTGGCGTTATTGCTTCTTCAGCTGAAATGGGTGGTGAAATACAATCGATGACGAAATTGATGGAAGTATCTACATCGATTGGAAATGCTATTGTTGGAACTGAAGATTATAAAATAATAGGACCTTTTTTTAGTATGAAAGATTTATACGGTTATGAAGTAGAGAAAGGGTTTCATATTGCAACTAAAGGCGAGATAGAAAAAATGCAACAAATCTTTTCTATGCAAGGAAAGACTCTTGAATACCCTATACTTGCGGAAGTAACTAAAAGTAATAATCGCTATAATTACAGTTCATATTATAATTGCTATTATTATGTTAGAGGAACATTAATAATGAAGGATCACGTCAGTTCTTTTCAAGGCAGTTATGATGCTTCCTACTACTATGATGGTGATGAAAGAATTTACGATTCTACTTTATCTCCATGTTATATTTATTTAGTAAAAGATTAAATATAAAGCAAACATAAAAAAAAGAACACATTTTGGTGTGTTCTTTTTTTTATGTTAATTAAGAAAATTTATTTTTCTGTGTTGTTGAGTAGCTCAAGAATGTCGTTCGAAATGTCGTAGCCCTCTACCGAGAAAAGCACGTTTTCTTGCATAGCACTTGTGGTGAGAATCAAGTGATAGCGTTCGTCGCTATTGAAAGTTCTGATAGCATTGTTGATGTCTTCGCGTAGTTGAGCGTTTATTTTTTGCGTTTCGTCCATCAATTCTTGTGCGAGTTTTTGCTCCAAGTTTTGTAAGTCGCTCTCTTTCTTTTGTAGGCGTTGAGCTTCTTGCTCGGCACGCTCACGGCTCAAGAAAGCGTTGTTTTCAAGTTTTCGGTTAAATTCTGCTAATTCGTTTTGAAATTTTTGAGCTTTTTCGTTGATGTTCAAGCGTGCATCTTCTTGTTTTTTAATCAAAAGCTCGTTAGCCTCTTTTGCTACGGTGTAGTTCGACAAAAGCGTGTCGATATTGACAAAAGCAATAGGCATTTTGCTCTCTGGCGTAGTGCATTCGGGCACTGTCAAAACTTCGGTTTTAGTCTCTTCTTTTTTATTGCATGCAACAAAAATTGCTGCTAAAAGAACGATAGTAGAAAATAGTGTAATTTTTTTCATTGTGTTGTTATTTAAATAGTTAATGTTTTTTTTGAGATTCTCTGTCTTGCGAAGTGTAGCACCCGATGCCTCGTTTGTGCATTGCTTTGTTGCTCCCGATATGAATATTCGGGAACCCTCTCTTCGTAAAAAAAATACGAAATCCGAGCAACAAAACCGCAATGGCAACAATGACAAGTATTACAAGAAAGTGTGTTAACATCGTAGCGTTCTGTAAAACATTTGCAAATGTAGTATATTTTGCGGAAGAAAGATGTTTATAAACCTTAAAAAACTATTTTGTATCGTTTGGGTATCTGAAGCTTACAATTAAGTCGATGAGTGCCGCAATGAACAGCACTAACACCCAGCCCGAAAGTTGCATATACATCATTACACCAGCAACGATGAACATCACTGTGCTGATAGCTTCCATTGCATTGAGGCGTTTAACCCGATAGTTGCCTGCCGAAATCGTACAAATACGATATATGCACAGCGACACTACACCCGTAGCAAACATATATACGGCAAACGACTTTTCGGCAAGAGCAGCAACGGCTCCGCCTACAATGGCTAAATAGCCTGCGAAAAACAATAGAGTGATAAGTGTCTTTTTCATTCTTCGATAACAATAAAAATATCTTCGTTGTCTTTTTTCATTAAAAACTGCTCACGGGCAAATTTCTCTAAATTGCGGTCGTCCGACTGCAATTCGTGAATGCGTTGTTTGTCGCTTTCGATGAGGTTGTTGTAATATTCAATTTCTTTTTCAAGTTGTTTTATTTTTCGTGTGTTTTTTACACGATCAATAATATTGAAGGAATCGAAAAACAGCATATAAATAAAAAATGCAGAAAAAATAATCAAACATAAAAGCACTTTTTTGCTCTTTACTTTTTCGAGAAATTGTTTTATAGCATTCATCGTTTTGTGAAGTTTTATACAAAGATACTTCTTTTTGTGAAATTTTAAGTTGAAAAAATAAATCGATATTTTTGTACTTATTTAATTTAATGCTGTGTTTATGAGAAAATGTGTGTTTAGCTTGGTTTTTGTTTTTTGTCTTTCGCTTACCTCTTTGGCTCAATATGTGCCTACTGCTGAAAATATGCAAGCTCGCGAAGATTTCCAAGACAATAAATTCGGTATATTTCTGCATTGGGGTATCTACAGCCTTACGGCTCAAGGCGAGTGGTATATGAATAATCGAAACATTCATCGCAACGAGTATGCAAAATTGGCATCGGCGTTTTTCCCTTCGCAATTCAATGCAGCGGAATGGGTGTCGGCCATCAAATCTTCTGGTGCAAAATATATAACAATCACAACTCGTCATCACGATAGTTTCTCGATGTTTGACACCGAGTTTTCTGATTTTGATATTGTAGATGCAACACCTTTTAAGCGTGATGTTATCAAAGAGCTTGCAGACGAGTGCCAAAAGCAAGGTTTGAAATTACATTTTTATTATTCTCATCTTGATTGGAAACGCGATGATTATCCGTTAGGTAAAACAGGGCACGGCACAGGTCGATCCGAGCAAAAAGGGAATTGGGATAGTTATTATCGGTTTATGAATAATCAATTGACGGAATTGCTGACCAATTACGGACCGATTGGTGCTATTTGGTTTGATGGTGTTTGGGATCAATCTCCTGATTTTGATTGGCAGTTGGAGAAACAGTATGAGTTGATACACAAATTGCAACCTGCGTGTTTGATAGGGAACAATCATCATCGAACACCTATTGCTGGCGAAGATTTTCAAATGTTCGAACGTGATTTGCCCGGCGAAAATAAGGCAGGCTATTCGGCAGGACAAGAGGTTAGTACATTACCTCTTGAAACTTGCGAAACGATGAACCGAACATGGGGATACAACATCGAAGACCAAGACTATAAATCTACGGAACAGTTGATTCATCTTTTAGTGCGTGCTGCTGGAAAAAATGCGAATCTGCTACTGAATGTAGGTCCACAACCGAACGGCGAGTTGCCAACTACGGCTGTGCAACGAATGCAGGAAATAGGCGAGTGGTTGAAACTCTATGGAGAGACGATTTACGGCACTCGAGCAGGCGATGTTGAACCACATCCGTGGGGCGTTTCTACAAGAAAAAACGATCGACTATTTGTTCATATACTTGATTTGCAAGATAAATGTTTGTATATTCCTTTGAAAGCAAAAGTAAAAAGAGCTGTTCAGTTCCTTGACGGTGTTAAGATTGCTTTTAAGCAAGATGCAGAAGGTGTTTTGCTTCGGCTCCCGAAAGTCCCAAACGAGATTGATTATGTTGTTGAGTTGCAACTGAAATAATTTGAGAAAAATCCTTTTCTTTGTCGTATCTTTGCAACAAGTAAAAAAAGTTTATGGAAAATTATATTGTTTCGGCACGTAAATATCGTCCATCAACCTTTCGTTCGGTTGTGGGGCAGTCGGTTTTAACTACAACCTTAAAAAATGCTATCGCTACGAATCATTTGGCACATGCTTATTTGTTTTGTGGTCCGCGTGGTGTTGGAAAAACTACTTGTGCCCGAATTTTTGCAAAAACTATAAATTGTTTTCACCCAACCGAGTCGGGCGAAGCTTGCAACGAATGTGATTCGTGTCGTGGATTTAACGAACAGCGTTCGTTTAACATTCACGAATTAGATGCAGCCTCAAATAACTCTGTTGAAGAAATCCGAAGTTTGATAGAAAAGGTTCGCATACCGCCGCAAGTTGGTCGTTATAGTGTTTATATTATTGACGAGGTGCATATGCTTTCTACGGCAGCGTTCAATGCCTTTTTGAAGACATTGGAAGAACCACCTGCTCATGCAGTTTTTATATTGGCAACAACAGAAAAACATCGTGTTCTTGCTACAATTCTTTCGCGTTGTCAGATTTATGACTTTAATCGAATTACGATTACCGATATGGTAGAGCATTTGCAGTATGTGGCACAACAAGAGGGTGTCAATGCCGAAACAGAGGCATTGGGTGTGATTGCCCAAAAGGCTGATGGTGGAATGCGTGATGCGTTGTCAATTTTCGACCAAGTGGTAAGTTTCTGTGGTACAGAGATTACCTATCAAGCAGTGATAGATAATCTGAATGTGCTTGATTATGAATATTATTTCCGATTGATAACGCTGTTTTTGAATGGTGATGTAGCGAATTCTTTGCTTGTGTTTAATGAAATTCTGAATCGTGGTTTTGATGCACAAAATTTTGTTCAAGGGTTGGCGATGCATTTCCGTAATTTGCTTACGGCAACCGATGCGTGTACTGTTCCTTTGATGGAAGTGTCTGCCGAAGTACAAAAACGCTATATCGAACAGTCAAAGCAAGCTCGAGTGAAATTCCTTTATCAAGGTTTGTTGTTGGTAAACGAGTGTGATTTGAATTTCAAACAAAGCAAAAATAAACGTTTGCTTGTAGAATTGATGTTGATACGTTTGTGTCAACTAACACAGGCGAATGAATCAATAGACGAAAAAAAAAACAATGAATTAGCCCCGATAAAAACAGTAAAACAGCATGTGGCGATTCCTTATTCTCAAGAGCCACAATCTTTGCCTAAAAAAGAAATTGTAGCAGAACAAAAGAAGATAGAACAGCCATTGCAACAACCAAAAGTTTTTTCGGGACGAACCGTTTCTATAAATCGCCCTGCTGTTGTAGAAGAAACTCCAGTAACTTCTACAGTAGAATTACTCGTAGAAGATCAGGGACAAGATAAAAAAGCACGTGAAACATCGTTTACTGATGAGGATTTTCAAAAATACTGGACTGCATTTGCTTCTTCGATCGAAAAAAATGCAAAATTGACAAATACTTTAATAAATTTTCTTCCACAGCGAGTAGAAGGGACACGTTTTCAAATTTTATTGGCAAACCCCGGTCAGCAAAAAGATGTGCAAGAGGTATTGCCTGCTATTAAGAAATTTTTGTCAGATAAGTTGAATAATGATTTTTTGACATTTGAAGTTGTCGTTTCTGAAAAAATATTTGAAAATGTAGCGTTTACGCCAGAAGATTGTTGGGACGTAATGCAAAAAAGCAATCCTTCTCTTGTCGATTTGAAAAAAAATCTTTCGTTAGAAATTCTTTAAAACATGGCTAATGTTCACGCTTTAGGTACTGCAAATGTTCGCAAATTGTTGTGGGAATATTCGCTTCCTGCTATTGTTGCGATGTTGGCATCGTCACTCTACAATATTGTTGATAGCGTTTTTATAGGACATGGTGTTGGGGCATTGGCAATATCAGGGTTAGCTATAACGTTTCCGTTAATGAATCTTTCGGCTGCATTTGGAGCTTTGATAGGAGCTGGAGGTGCTACGTTACTTTCGATAAAAATAGGGCAACATGATACCGAAAATGCTGAACGCGTACTGGGTAATATCGTTTCGTTGAATTTGCTTTTAGGAACGATTTTTATGTTGCTCGGATTAGCTTTCTTGAAACCTATTTTAATGTTTTTTGGAGCAAGTGAAGAAACGCTTCCTTATGCCTACGACTATATGTTTGTATTGTTGCTTGGTAATGTAATAACGCATTTGTATTTGGGGCTGAATAGTGCGATGCGTTCGACAGGTGCTCCACGTAAAGCTATGTTGACTACACTAATGACTGTGGTTGTAAATGCTGTACTTGATCCGCTATTTATTTTTGTGTTTGATTGGGGGATACGCGGTGCGGCTATTGCAACGATTATAGCCCAACTTATAGCGTTGATTTTTGTGGCAGTACACTTTTTGAATCCTCAACGAGAATTGCATTTCAAACGCGGTGTTTTTGCTTTCCGTAGTCGTGTGGTTAGTAGTATATTTTCTGTTGGAATGGCTCCATTCGTATTGAATGCATGCTCGTGTTTGGTTGTGGTTGTTATCAATCAATCGTTATTGAAATATGGAGGTGATTTAGCTGTAGGTGCTTATGGTATTGTTAATCGTATAATGATGTTGTTCGGAATGTTAGTCTTGGGTTTCAATCAAGGTATGCAACCGATAGCAGGTTATAACTATGGAGCATTGAAAATGGATAGAGTAAAACAAGTGCTAAGGCAAACAATGTTTTATGCATCACTTGTTATGATTGTAGGATTTCTTTTAGTAGAAATATTCCCTGGATTAGTAGCACAGATATTTACTACCGATGAGCAACTGAAAGACTTGTCTATAAGAGGTTTGCGTATAGCTTTTGCATTTGCACCTGTAGTTGGTTTTCAGATGGTTGTATCGAACTTTTTTCAATCAATAGGGCGTGCCTCGAAAGCGGTTTTTCTTTCTTCGACAAGGCAATTATTGTTTTTAGTTCCACTTCTGATTGTTTTGCCTCGTTTTTTTGGAACGATGGGAGTTTGGATTAGTTTGCCAATTTCTGATGCTATGGCTGCGGTGTTAGCAGCGATAGTGTTGTTCAAAGATAAAACTTTTAATACGAAATAATAATGACAATGGTTAAGCGTGTAATTATAAGTATTGGTCGTGAATTTGGTAGCGGAGGAAGAGTGATTGGTCGGCAGCTTGCAGATAGGCTTGGAATTGATTATTACGATAAGGAGTTGATGGCTCTAGCAGCAAAAGAATCAGGATTCGGACAAGAATTTTTTGAACGTGCCGATGAGAAACATTCTACATTTTCTGCTTTCTCTCAATGGCTGAATGAATCTTTTTCGACTATATCTCGGTCGGAAAATTATATGTCAAACGATTCAATTTTTAAGATGCAAGCAGAGGCTATTCAACAACTTGCACAGCGAGGCTCGTGTGTCATTGTAGGACGTTGTTCGGATTATATACTGCGGAATGACGAACGTTGTTTGCGAGTGTTTTTGTATGCTCCGTTAACTGATCGTATTGCTCGTGTTGCAAAACGTATGAATTTGTCGGAGGAGAAAGCACGTGCTTTGATTGAGGTAGAAGATAAACGTCGTGCGGAATATTATAATTTTTATTCAAGCAAAACATGGGGAAAGGCTTCTACCTACGATTTGTGTCTGAATGTATCGTTGTTTGGTGAAGAGGGTGTTATTCGTTTGATAGAATCTGTTGTGAAAAATTGTTTTTAGAAAAATGAGATTGTTTAGGTGTTTGTTATAGAAATTCTTTATTTTGTTTTCTCAAAACAATATCGACAGATAGGTTCGTATTCGTTTTTTTCTCCTAATAAAACTTGTTTTTCGCCAGCTACTAATCGGTGAGAGACGTAAGCGGGAGCTCCGCATCGAACGCAAATGGCATGAACTTTTTGTACGTCGTCAGCTATTGCCATCAACGCAGGCATCGGTCCGAATGGAATTCCTTTGAAATCCATATCTAATCCAGCAATAATCACCCTAAAGCCTTGATTAGCAAGTGAATTGCAAACATCAATAATCCCTTCATCGAAAAATTGAGCTTCGTCAATTCCAATAACATCTACATCGCCAGTCATCAGCAAAATGTTTTGTGAAGAACTTACAGGAGTGGAAGCAATGCTATTAGAATCGTGTGATACAACTTCGGTGTCGGAATAACGAGTATCGATAGCAGGTTTAAATATTTCGACTCGTTGCTTTGCTATTTTTGCACGTTTTAGTCTTCGTATTAATTCTTCGGTCTTACCTGAGAACATCGAACCGCAAATTACTTCTATGCTACCGCGTCGTTCGTTGGAATGTACATTCGATTCAAAGAAATTCATTGTGTTAAAGTAGTTTAGTGTATTAATCTATTGCCGAAAACGTATTTTTCGCTACTTTTGCAAAAGTAATAAAAGCATTTTTAGAAACGTAAATAAAAGAGTGAAAATGAATAAAGATTTATTGATAGCCTTGATGCAAAAAGATTTATCGGAGTTGAACGTAATGCTTGAAGGTATTGCAGAATGGGAACGAGTACCTTCGTCTATCTCTCGTTTGGCACTTGTAAAGGCTGAAAATATACTATCTTCGTTACACGAATTGTCTGAATTGCCTACTACAATAGAAACAGCGGATGAAAATGTTACTAAAGAAGTGTTGCAGGTAAAGCAAGAAACCGAGGTTACACAACTACAAGAAGAAGTTACAGAAGAGCCTATCGTACCAGTAGAAATGTGTACAGAAGTAGATGTGATGTTGAAAGAAAATGATGATGTAGAGGAAGATGTGTTTGTGCAAGAATCAGTTACTATAACAACAGTCGCTGATATGGTTGATGTGCAACCTTCTTTAAATGAAATTCAACAGCGTGAAGTTTCGGTAGTTGATAGTGTGCTTGACAAAAATAAAGTAACAGATTTAATTCAATCGATAAGCCTTGGTGATAGATTTCGTTTTCAACGAGAATTGTTTTCTAATAATGGGGAAGAAATGATGCAGGTTTTTCATGATTTGAATGCTATGCAATCACTTGATGAAGCTGTTACCTATTTGCAAAAGCATTTCCATTGGGATATGGAAAGTGATATTGTGAAAGATTTTTATTTGTTATTGAATCGAAAATTTTGATCAGTGGCAAAACTTTATTTAGTACCAACGCCAATTGGCAATTTAGAAGACATTACGTTTCGAGCTCTTCGTATTCTGAAAGAGGTAGATTTGGTATTGGCAGAAGATACGCGTACTACAGGTATTTTGTTTAAGCACTTCGATATAAAAACGCCAATGCTCTCTCATCATAAATTTAACGAACATAAAACTGTTGATTTGCTTGTAGAAAAAATATCTTCTGGTCAGGATATAGCGTTGGTGTCGGATGCGGGAACTCCTGGTATATCGGATCCGGGTTTTTTGTTGGTAAGAACATGTGTTAATGCTGACATTGAAGTGGAATGTTTGCCTGGAGCAACAGCCTTTGTACCAGCGTTAATCAATTCGGGTTTTCCTTGTGATAGATTTTGTTTTGAAGGATTTTTGCCACAAAAAAAAGGTCGTCAAACAAAAATTAATTCTTTGAAAGAAGAGGAACGGACAATGATTTTTTATGAATCGCCTTTTAGGTTACTTAAGACTTTAGAACAGTTTGTAGTGGCGTTTGGTGAGGATAGATTGGTGTCTGTTTCGCGTGAAATTTCGAAATTTCATGAGCAAACAATTCGTGGAACATTGGTGGAGTTAATTGATTTTTTTACACAAAAACCGCCTAAAGGCGAAATTGTAATAGTGTTGTCAGGTAATAAGAGTTAAATCTAAAAATGAAAAAATACGTTTCTTTGTTTGTTGTTAAAATAAAAATAACTACTTTTGCAGTCCGAATATTATCCAAGGGATTTAGAGTGTTCTGAATCAATGGTTTCTGTTTTTAGATGAATTAGCCCATTTAGAAATGGATTTATTGATAAAGAATTTTTTAGAAACAATTAAAAAAGAAAAACAACGTGGATACTTTAAGTTATAAGACTATTTCCGCAAACAAAACCACTGCAAAAAAAGAGTGGGTTGTTGTTGATGCTACAGACATGATTCTTGGACGTATGAGTTCAAAAGTTGCAAAACTTTTACGTGGGAAGTACAAACCAAATTATACTCCTCATGTTGATTGTGGTGATAACGTTATTATTGTTAATGCTGATAAAGTGAAATTAACAGGTAACAAATGGACTGATCGTATTTATTATACTTACACAGGTTATGCCGGTGGTCAGAGAGAAACTACTCCTGCAAAGTTAATGGCTCAAAGTCCTGAGAAATTGATTAAAAGAGTTGTAAAAGGTATGTTGCCGAAAAATAAACTTGGAAATAAACTATTGGCAAACTTGTATGTTTATGCAGGTACAGAACATCCTCATGAAGCTCAACAACCTAAACAAATAGATTTAAACTTACTTAAATAATTGATATGGAAATTACAAATGCTATAGGAAGAAGAAAATCGGCAATTGCTCGTGTTTTCGTAAGCAAAGGAGCTGGTAATATCACCATTAATAAACGTGAACTTGCAGTTTATTTTCCATCGAGTATTCTTCAATATATTGTAAAACAACCATTGAATACATTAAATGTTGTAGAACAATATGATGTAAAAGTAAACTTGAAAGGTGGCGGTTTTAAAGGTCAGGCAGAAGCTTTGCGTTTGGCAATAGCTCGTGCATTGGTGAAAATAGATCCTAATGATAAATCGGCATTGAAAAAAGCAGGTTTCTTAACTCGTGATTCTCGTGAGGTAGAACGTAAGAAACCTGGACGTCCGAAAGCACGTAAGAGATTCCAATTCTCGAAACGTTAATATGAGAATAAAGGTTGTTTCCTCTATTTAGGAATCAACTTTTATTTCTGTTTAGTATCTAAATCATTTAGATTTGTCAGTGTTGACAACTACTTGATGATTGCTTAACAAAAAAGTAGAAAGAAAGTAAACAATTTAAAATTTTTTAAAAAATGTCAAGAGTAAATTTTCAAGAATTATTAGAAGCCGGAGCACATTTCGGACATCTAAAACGTAAATGGAATCCTGCAATGGCTCCTTATATTTTTATGGAGCGTAATGGAATTCATATCTTTGATCTTCATAAAACAGTTGCTAAATTAGATGAAGCTGCTGAAGCCGCAAAGCAAATTGTTAAATCAGGAAAAAAGATCCTTTTCGTTGCAACAAAAAAACAAATTAAACAAGTTGTTGCTGATAAAGCTTCTTCAATTGGAATGCCATATATTTCAGAACGTTGGGCAGGTGGTATGTTGACAAATTTCCCTACTATTAGAAAAGCTGTTAAAAAAATGTCTGCAATTGACAAAATGACAACTGATGGAACATTTGATAATTTGTCAAAACGAGAAAAATTGCAAATTACTCGTCAACGTGCAAAATTGGAAAAGAACCTTGGCTCAATAGCAGATTTAAATCGTCTTCCAGCAGCACTATTTGTTGTAGATGTTTTAAAAGAAAATATAGCTGTTCGTGAAGCTAATCGTTTAGGAATTCCTATATTTGGTATTGTTGATACAAATTCTGATCCTTCTAATATTGATTTTGTAATTCCTGCTAATGATGATGCTACAAAATCAGTAGAAGTGATTATGAATGCAATTGTAGCTGCTATGGCAGAAGGTGCACAAGAACGCAAACTTGAGAAACAAGAAAGCGAAGAGGCAGAAGCTCCTGTTGCAGTTGAAAAGAAAATCAGAAAAACTCGTGCTCAAAAGAGCGAAGATGTTGCTGTAGAAGTTACAGAACAGACTGAAGAATAATTTAAAATGTTGAAAGGACGTTACAGCACGAGTTATAAATGTGTTGTAACGTTTTTTTTGTTAAACTTATAAAATATAGAACTTATGGCAGTAACTATGGCGGAAATACAAAAACTCCGCACAATGACAGGTGCAGGTATGATGGACTGCAAAAATGCTCTTACTGAATCGAATGGTGATTTAGAAAAAGCAATTGAATTAATTAGAAAAAGAGGACAAGCTATTGCTGCAAAACGTAGCGATCGTGAAGCTGCAGAAGGCTGTGTGTTAGCTGCAGCAAATAAAGATTTTGCTGCAATTGTTGCATTAAAATGTGAGACAGACTTTGTTGCGAAAAATGCTGATTTTATCGCATTAACACAACAAATCCTTGATAATGCTATGGCTGTACAACCAAATTCAATAGAAGAATTGTTGGCTATTTCTGTAGAAGGGCGTTCTATTAAAGATTTAATTACAGACAAAAGTGGTGTTACAGGAGAAAAAATGGAACTTGGATTTTACGAATTAGTAAAAGGCGAAAGTGTATCTTTCTATATTCATCCAGGTAATAAACTTGCAACTATACTTGCTTTTGCAGAAGCTGAAGTAGATGCTTCTGTTGCTCGTGAAATAGCAATGCAAGTTGCAGCAATGAATCCTATTGCTTTAGATAGAAATTCAGTGCCTGCTGAAGTTGTAGAAAAAGAATTGGAAATTGGTCGTGAAAAAGCACGTCAAGAAGGTAAGCCAGAGGCAATTCTTGAAAAGATTGCTCAAGGACGTTTGAATAAGTTTTACCAAGAATCTACTTTGATGGAACAAGAATTTATTATGGATAACAAACAGACTGTTGGACAATATGCCAAAGCTAAAAATGTTACTCCTGTTACGTTCAAACGAGTTACATTAAACGAAGAATAAAAGAAAATTTGTTTGATAAAAGAGAGGGTGATTTTGCAATCAACCTCTCTTTTTGTATAAGTATAGATCAGAAAATCTACGTTGTTTTAAAATGTAATAATCAAAAATGATAGAACGTGGATAAATAGTATTTATACTTTTTCTTTTAGAAACGGATTTATAAGAATTTTTCAGTCTTTGATAGTGAATACGGGCTTTTAATATTGCTTTTGCATCTTTAATGCGTCCTCGAAATAAATTTTGAAATAGGGCAATGTAGTCAAACCAAAAACGAATAAACATTATATAAAACAACTTTTTTCTTGGTAAGTTTTTATGAAGCATTAAGAGATTGTTTCTGAAATTGAGATAAGTTTTAAAAGGATTTTCCTTGTTTAACGTTTTTGCACCGATATGATAAACAACACTTTGTGGAAAACAGGCGATACGTTTCCCTTTTAATTGTAATCGCCAGCAAAGATCAATCTCTTCCATATGAGCAAAGAAATTGCTGTCAAAGCCGTTACATTCTTTAAAATCTTTTGCTCTGATAGCAAAACAAGCTCCTGTAGCCCAAAAAATATCAATAGGAGACTCGTATTGGTTTTTATCTATTTCAATGCTTTCAAAAATTCGTCCTCTGCAAAATGGATAGCCATATTTATCAATAAATCCGCCGCAAGCACCTGCATGTTCGAAAGAGCTTTTGTTTTTCCACGATTTTATTTTTGGTTGGCATGCACATATATCTGGATTTTTATCTAAAAAATCAATTAAAGAGAGCCACCCATCGGTAACTTCAACGTCAGAATTGAGTAGAATGAAGTATTCGGCTTCAATTTGACTTAATGCACGATTATAACCATCAGCAAATCCCCAATTTTTATCAAGAGCTATAGTGCTTATGTTAGGGAAATTTTGTTGAACATAACTTAAAGAATTGTCGCTCGAATTGTTATCGGCAATGATGATATTCGTATCTGGATAATTAGAGAACAAACAGAGCTTAGGTAAGAATTGCTGCAATAGCTCTGCACCATTATAGTTTAGTATGACAATTGCAGTTTTCATGTTTTTGCTCTCTATTTTTCGTAAATGCCAATGGTTAATCCATATTCATATTCTCCATCAAGTATAGTTTCAAGAACAGACTCTTCTAACGAAATAATATTTTCTTTTTTTATAATGGCACTGATATAATTTATCATATCCGATTCTTCTATTTGTGCTTCTTCGCTACTTATTTCGTTTAAAAGATTACATTTCTCATAATACTCGCAAATGAGATCTAAAATATATTGAATATCATCGTCACATATATTTTCAATTTTTTGCTTCTTTAGATGCTGAAGAATAAATTTTATAGCATCAGAATCATCATATTCCAATATGTCGTTATTTTTCATTTTTTATCTTTTTTGCTAAATTAATTGCGTGATTAATGGCATCTTCGTTTGTAGTGTCAATGAGTTCGGCTGGAAGTTTCGGAATATTTACTTGTGTACCTATAAGAATATTACTTGGGTTTTCAATAATATCCTTATTTGCTTCATAAATATAAACCCAAAAGTCAGGATGTCCATAATATTGTTTTGCAAAGAATGCAAGACGTGTTCCTTTTCTGATAGTTTCAATAGTCAGTATCTCAGAGTAATTGATTGGTTGAGAAAATACTGTTTCTTCTATATCTTCTTTGGGATCGGTTTCATTTTCATCCAAAACTTCTTCTATAATAATAGTAGGTTCTTCTGTTTGAAAGAGTTTATTTATATCTTCGGAATAAAGGTAATATACAAATCCTAATGCCATCAGTAATAAACAAACTATAGTTGTCCAAATTAGCCATTTATAATTCTTCTTACTGTTTTCATCTTTCTCTTTCTTGTTTGTTTCTTTTTGAGGAACAACAATAGTTTTTTCATTTATTACTTCTTCTTTAGGTGGGTTGTTTTCTTCTGTTTCGTTGTTCTTTTTGTTATTAAAATCTTTTAGAATATCATTAATTTCATTGGCTTGTTCTGCCATCTTTTTTAACGGATCAGTTTTTTCAGTATCAGAAGTAATAGTGTTTAATCGTGTTTTTGTAGTATTGTCTGCCACAAATGATACTTTATAATGTTGTGGAATGATAATAGCCTCTCCTGTTTGAACATTAACGCTTTTTCGTTCGGCAATAAGAATTAACTTAAATGTACCAAGCCCATTTATTTTTACGATTTTATCTTTTTCCAATCCTTCAACTATCGTTTTTTGGAATTCTTTTACAAAAGTGTTAGCCATTTTCTTGTCGAAACCATATTTTTCGACAAGCATTTCAGCTAAATCAGATGTGTTTATTTTATTATTCATGGCTTATTTGATTTAATTTCTCTTTGTATGAAGTTGCAGTTTTAAATGCTAATACCGTTTTTTCTGGAATTGTTATTTTTTCTTGAGAATTTGGTAATGTTGTTGTACGCATAGCCTTTTTTCGAGGGATAATAGTGCCTAATTTTGTAAGAGTAATAGCATCTCCATTTAAAAAACATTCTGTCATGCAAGATGTTAGGTCTGCAATATAATTACCTGCTTCTTTTTGTGTGATAGAAAGTCGTTGAGCTAATTCTTTCTGAAAATCTTTGTTATTCATAGTTTTTTATATTAATGTACCATATAAATCAAAATCTATAGCATCAGTGATTTTTACATTATAGAAGTTGCCGATAGATATTGGGTGATTCTCTTTTTTTATAAGTACTTCACAATCTACTTCTGGTGAATCATATTCTGTACGACCAATGTAAAAATCATTACTATAACGATCAATAATTACCTTAAATTCCTTTCCAATCTTTTTTTTATTTATTTCGTTTGAAATGATCTGTTGTTCAAACATAAGTTTGTTTAATCGTTCTTCTTTTGTTTTGAAAGGGATGTTGTCACTGTAATGTTGATGAGCATAAGTCCCTTCTTCGTGCGAATAAGTAAAAGCTCCTAATCGTTCAAATCGTGTTTCTTTGACGAAATTAATAAGTTCGTTAAAATCATCTTCTGTTTCTTTAGGATGTCCAACAAGTAGAGTTGTGCGAAGATGTATGTTAGGTACTTCTTCACGAATACGATTCAAAAGAAATCGGGTTTCGTCCGCAGTGATATTTCGTCGCATTAGTTTTAACATTCTATTGCTGATGTGCTGTAGGGCGATATCAAGATATTTACAGATATTTTCTCTTTCGTTCATTATCTGTAGAATATCAAAAGGAAATTGTGTTGGGTATGTGTAGTGCAATCGTAACCATTTAACGCCATTTATATCGGAAATACGTTTGATGAGTTCTGCCAATTTCGATTGATGGTAAAGGTCGTATCCATAAAAAGATAAATCTTGAGCAATAAGTTGAATTTCTTTTACTCCTTTTTTAGTTATAAGTTTTACTTCTTGAATAATATCTTCTATTGTACGAGATTTGTGTTTTCCTGTGATGATAGGAATTGCACAATATGAGCATGTCCGATTACATCCTTCTGATATTTTTACATAAGCATAATGACCTGTTGTTATTGAACGTTCTAAACGTAATGTGGAGGAATATTTCTTGCCTAAATCGTTTATTAAATCGTTGAAATTGAATTTTCCATAAAATTTGTCAACTTCAGGGATCTCATTTTTTAACTCATTCATGTAACGTTGGCTAAGGCAACCCATTACATATAATTGTTCTATTTTTTTTTGTTTTTTTCTTTTTGCATAAAACAAAATTGTGTTTATCGACTCTTCTTTTGCATCGCCTATAAATCCACAAGTATTGATAATTATAATTTTACCACAAGGGTGTACCGCATCGTGATAAACCTTATATCCGTGATTCTCTAATTGTTTTGATAAAAACTCTGAATCAACAAGGTTTTTCGAGCATCCTAATGTGATAAAATCAATTCGCATTTTTTAAGAAAATAGAGAGTCGACAAAATCTTGTTTGTTAAAAATCTTGAGATCATCAATTCCTTCGCCAATACCAATATATTTAACAGGAATTTTAAATTGATCGGAGATGCCTAATACAACGCCACCTTTAGCTGTCCCATCAAGTTTTGTTATGGCTAAAGAAGTAATATCTGTTGCTTTTGTAAATTGCTGTGCTTGTATAAATGCATTCTGACCAGTAGAGCCATCTAAAACTAAAAGAATATCGTGTGGAGCATCAGGAATTAGTTTCTTCATCACATTCTTTATTTTGGTAAGCTCATTCATTAAGTTTATCTTGTTGTGTAGACGTCCTGCTGTGTCAATGATAACTATATCTGCGTTATTTGCAATAGCTGATTTAAGGGTGTCAAATGCAACGGATGCAGGATCTGAACCCATATTTTGTTTTATGACAGAAACATTTGTCCGTTCTCCCCAAATACATAATTGATCAACTGCAGCTGCCCGAAATGTATCAGCAGCACCTAAAAAAACTTTTTTCCCCGCTTTCGAAAATTGATATGCTAATTTGCCTATTGTTGTAGTTTTACCAACACCATTAACACCAACAACCATTATCACATAGGGGGTTTTGGTTGCTATGTTAGAAAAATTAGAGAATGACTCTGTTTCGTTTTCTGCTAATAGTTGAGCAATCTCATCTTTTAGAATAGCATTTAGTTCGTTTGTATTGATATACTTGTCTCTTGCAACTCTTTGTTCAATTCGTGCAATAATTTTTAGTGTAGTTTCAACTCCCACGTCAGATGAAATAAGTGTTTCTTCGAGAGAATCTAAAACGTCTTCGTCAATTTTTGATTTCCCCGTAATGGCTCTAGCTATTTTTGAAAATAGTGAACTTTTTGTTTTTTCTAAACCTTCGGAAAGAGAATCTTGTTTTGTTATTCTTGAACTAAATAATCCCATAATATCAATATATTTTGCAAAAATAAAAAAATATTTATAACGTTTGTTTTTGTGTATTTGTACTAAAAATAAAAATCCTCTCAATGAGAGGATTTTGTTATTGAATATGTTTTTTATTTATGCTTCAAAAAATTTTTTTACATCTTCATTCAAAACCATTTCTTCTTTGAATATATATGCACCAGTTTTAGGAGATTTTACCATTTTTATAACCTTTGCATATCCACGTCCTTCACCTTTCTGTAAGGTTGCTACTACTTTCTTTGCCATATCTTAATTATTTTATTTCCTTATGTACGGTTACTCGTTTAAGGATTGGGTTATATTTTTTTAACTCTAAACGTTCAGGAGTATTTTTTCTGTTTTTAGTGGTAACATAACGCGATGTTCCTGGCATTCCACTTTCTTTGTGTTCTGTGCATTCTAAAATAACTTGCACTCTATTTTCTTTACCTTTCTTTGCCATTTTTTCTTTCTTTTAAGCGTTTAAATAACCTTTTTCAGCCGCTTGTTTAATAGCTGCATCTAACCCTATTTTGTTGATGATGCGAAGACCTGCTGCAGAAATTTTTAAACTAATCCAGCAATCTTCTTCTACCCAATAAAATTTTTTTGTGAATAGATTTACATCAAACGTTCTCTTTGTTCTGCGTTTTGAGTGAGAAACATTATTCCCATTCATCGCCTTTTTTCCAGTAATTTGACAAATCTTTGACATTGTATCTTAAATCTTTATATTAATCTTAAATTGGATTGCAAAGGTATATTTTTCTTTTATACAAAACAAATTTTATCCTTATTTTTTATGAGAAACATCATGTTCGTCTTCAAAATAATCATTCGAATGATAGTATAGTTTATTTCTTGTATAACCATATCGAGATTTGCTTTCTTTCGTTCCGTTTAAAATAGCATAAATGTTGGTTATTTTGTCTTTATTCAGTAATGTTGAAATATTTTTTAAATTTGTTTTGCTTGTTTTTCCATATCGGGAGATGAATAGTACGATATCAGACATTCGTGTTAATGGATAAGAGTCTGAAACTAAGCCGATTGGGCTAGTGTCAATAATGATAAATTTGTATTCCTTTTTTAAAGAATCTAATAATTTAGTAGTTTTTTCAGATGATAATAGTTCTCCGGGATTTGGAGGAATAATACCAGCCGGTAAAAAGTCAAGATTTTGTTCATAGTTTTTTATTGTAGCTTCTTCTATGGTACAATCTCCAATAAGAATATTGCTGACACCTTTTGTCTGATTAATGTTCAAAAAATTTGTGAGACTTGGTTTTCTCAAATCCATGTCTATCAAAAGAGTTTTTTGACCAGAAAGAGAGTAAATTCCTGCAAGATTGATGGAAAAGTAACTTTTCCCATCTCCAGATTCAGGTGATGTTATGCAGATTGTAATAAATTCTTTCTTTTGTGTAATAAATTCAATTCTTGTTTTAAGGATTCTAAATGATTCGGTAAAAATAGATTTTAAATAACGGATTGTTAAAATCTTATTTTTCATTATAAAATAAGGAATTGTGCCTAAAACGGAAAATTTTGTAGCTTTTTCAACTTCAGCCACAGTTTTAACGGTATTATTTAATAAATCTATTAAGACTATAAGTAAAATAGCAATAACAATACCTATTGCTAAATATTTTATGTATGTATTTTTTTTGACATTCTGATTGGTGAGAGATATTACTTTTGCTTTTTGAAGAATTGTAATGTCGGATATGTTGGATGCTTTTCGGATTTGTGCTTCTGATCTTTTCTGTAAAAGATATGTATAATAATTGTTGTTGATTTGGTGTTGTCGTTCAACATCAAGGATTTCAGATTCTTTTTCAGATAGATTCTCTATTTCCTTTAAAATATCAGTGTATTGTTTTTCTATGTTTTTTCTATCCATTTGATAAATGTTTTTGATATTCTTAAGAACTTCAAAAAGAGTTTCCTTTAAGGTTGTTAATTCTTGTGAATATTTTTCGTAAAAAGGATTTTGTTGTCCAATAGTGGCACGTTTTGCTTGTAAGTCATTTATTTTCTTTACAAGATCTAATAATACAGGGTCAGATATGCCAAGTGTTGAAGGTGCTAAAATTTGTTCGTTTTCGGTATTTTTTCTGAGATAAGAATCTAAATAGTTGAAATAAGCTTCTTTTAGATTCAATTCAACATCTTTTGATTTAAAGCTAGACGATTGGCTTAACAATCCATTCATATAACTTTCAATGTTAATTATTTGGTTGTCTTTCCTGAATTGATGGATTTTGTCATTACTTGCAGCTAACGAGTCTGACATTAAAATTAGTTGGCTGTCAATAAAATCAATAGTTCTATTGGCTTCTAAATTTTTGCGTTCAAGATTGTCAGCCAAAAATTCTTCACAAATACCATTGATAAAATCTTTGTCTCTTTCTACTTGTTCGCCAGTTAAGGAAACAGACGCTACTGATGTTCCTTCTAACAAAGAGAATGAAAGTCTTTGGGTGAATTCTTCTTGTAAAGATTCTATGCTTCGGAAACGGATAAAGAGTTTTTCAATAAAATAGTTTGTATTTTTCTGTATGCTTCCAGAAAAATATTTTGTGCTAAATATTTCTCCAAATGTCGCTTGTCCGGAAAATATTATCTTCCCATCGTTGTCTTCTATTGATAGAATGAACGAATTGTTCTCTTTTTCTTGAAAAGTGAAGTTAATATCAAAAGCTTCTTCGGTAATGTTGAATGCAGATAAGGTGATGGGAGCAAGTTCTTTATAATAATAATTACGTTTGAACCTCCCTTGTGAAAAATATTCTATTTGAAGTGGTAATTTGTTGATTGTTCTAAGAATTAGTTCATCGCGTCCAAAAAGTACAAGTTGATCGTTTTTGCCGTTAAATGCATCGGAGTTAAATCCTTGCATAAATGCGTACGAGGAACCTTGTGTTATTCCTCCAAGTATCACTTGTGCTTGAACTTGATATTGAGGTTTCCATTTCCTGTTTGATAAATATGCTAAAGAACCTGCAATTATTATCGCTACAAGTACGATATACCAATGTTGAAGAATCTTAATCCCCCATTCCTTATAGTCGAATGATTCTTCTTCTAAAAGATCGTTATTGTATTTGTTTTCCATAAATCAACAGAATTAAAACGGTAAATAACTTTATTTTAGCATATTCCCATAACTGAGAACTAAATTCCAAATTGTTAATGAAAATGTTATAACTGAACTTATTACACCTAAGACATTTGAATATGATTGAACCTTAAAGAAGCTACTTTTTTTTCTATCGATGTAAATTATATCGTTAGGTTGTATGTAATAATATTCAGAATCAATGATGTCTTTTGAACGAATGTCGAAAGTGTAAATTTTTGGACCGTCGGCGGTTTCACGTATTAAATGAACATTTTTATGATCGCCAGTTATTTTTATATTCCCAGCCATAGCTAAAGCTTCAAAAATTGTTATTTTGTCTTTGTTGATAGAGAAGACGCCTCGGCTTGATTCTCCAATAACAGTAAAACTATTGTTTACAAAAGCTAATCGAACGTCTAAGTTTCCGAATGTGGAAAGTTGTTCTTTTATTTTTTGTTGAGCTTGACGGATTGTTAGTCCTGCTACTTTAATTTTGTTTGCGAATGGAATATCTATTGTACTATCTTGATACACTCTATAAGTATTCCCGTTTTGTTGGTTTATATTTGTGTTTGAACCGAATAGATTGGAAATGTCATCTTCAATAGAAATAACTCTCATTATTAGTTCATCGTTGATTTGAATAGTATAGGACTCGTAATTCGCTTTTTTGTATTCAGGCACGCGTGTCTCTAACAGAAGAGAATTTTCTCTTTTTGTGTAGCAAGATTGGAAAACTATTGCTGTGATTGTTAGTAGTATTATATGTCTGAAGAACATTTTCATGGATTTTTTATAAGAAGTCCTAAATTTATAATAGTGGCAATGAGGGAAATCGTAGAAAGTGTAGTTGATAAAATTCCTGTGAAATGAGTAATGCCAAAAGCTTTTTCCGTTAAATAGGGTACATAAATAACATCATTTGGTTGAATGTAATAAAATTCGGAATTGACAATATCTTTACTTCTTACGTCGACAGTAAAAATTTTTGTTTCTCCGTTTTCTGTTTGTCGTATTATTTTAATGTTTTTTCGATCGGCATAATTAGTCAAATCACCCGATAATGCGAGTGCTTGAAAAATGTTGATTTTCTCTTTTGGCATATTGTAACGTCCGCATCCAGATTCACCTACAATAGAGAATGTTTTATTGAGAATAGAAACATTAACTGAAACTATTGATAATAACTCTTTTAGTTTTTCCTCGATGATAAGTTTAGTTTCTCTTAATGTTTTGCCTTGTACGGAAATTGTGCCAGTAAAAGGAATATCTATCGTACCGTCTTCGTAAACAGGGTAGGAATATAACGTTGCTTGTTGTGTTCCTGAAGTTGTTGTGTTGAATATTTTTTTTGCAGTTTCGTCTGGTGATAATACTCTGATGTAAAGAAGGTCGCCTCGCTGGATTTTATAGTCAGAATTACTTAATGTATCTTGTGAAAATTGTACTTTTGACAACTCCTGCATATAATTGACTTGACGACTTGTGATGCATGCCGATAATAAATAGGAGCAAAGTGTAAAAATCCAATATTTTTTACAAAGAATGTATTTCATAATTAATCGCAAAGATAGAAAATATAATTTAAAACAATGTGTGTGTGAGAATCTTGTGTTTTTGTGTAAAAAAACAATGAAATAAAATGTTATAGAAGTTAGAATAAGAAATTTTTACTTTGTATCTTTGCATAACTATTAAAGAATTATAAAAATGGTTCATAATTTACCTTTTAAGGTCTTTTCAGGGACGAAAAGCCTTTATCTCGCAAAACGAATCTGTGAAAGTCTTGATTGCCAATTAGGAGAAATGAATGTTCAGCATTTTGCTGATGGCGAATTTGCTGTATCATACGAAGAAACTGTCCGTGGTCGATATGTTTATTTGATACAGTCAACATTTCCAACATCAGATAATTTGATGGAGTTGTTGTTGATGATAGATGCCGCCAAAAGAGCTTCGGCATATAAAATTATTGCTGTTATTCCTTATTTTGGATGGGCACGTCAAGACAGAAAAGATAAACCTCGTGTATCTATAGGTGCTAAATTAATAGCTGACCTTTTAAGTGCTGCTGGTGTTGATAGAATTATAACAATGGATTTGCATGCTGATCAAATTCAAGGATTTTTTAATGTGCCAGTTGACCATTTGTTTGCGTCATCTATTTACATTCCTTTTATAAAAAGTCTAAATCTTAAAAATTTAGTAATAGCTTCGCCAGATGTAGGTGGTTCTAAGCGTGCAAATTCTTATGCTAAACATTTAGATGTACCATTGGTTTTGTGTCATAAAACTCGTGAAAAAGCTAATGTGGTAAGTCAAATGCGAATTATTGGCGATGTAGAGGGAAAAGATGTTATTATTGTTGACGATATGGTTGATACAGCAAATACTTTGTGTAAGGCTGCGGATCTGATGATGGAGAATGGTGCCTCGAGTGTGCGGGCTCTTGTTACGCATCCAATTATGTCGGGGAGTGCTTCTGAAAAAATTATGGAATCGAAAATGGAAGAAATTATTTTTACGGATTCAATACCTTTTGATAAAGCTCGTTGTCCGAAAGTTCATATTCTTTCTATTGCCGATATGTTTGCTGACACGATTCGTAAGGTTTATGACAATGAATCTATTAGTTCTCAATATTTGTTGTAAAAAAGTTAAAAAAAGAAATAATGAAAATAAAAAAGGCTACTTAAGTAGCCTTTTTTATTGATAAAAACTCTTTCTGATTAAAGAGCTTTTCCGTCACTTCCTAACACATTGATAATTTTATGTTTGTACATTTTTTCCATGTTATCGCGAGCAGGACCTAAATATTTACGTGGATCGAATTCTGCTGGTTTTTCTGCAAAAGTTTGACGGATAGCCGCTGTCATTGCTAAACGTGAATCTGAATCAATATTGATTTTGCATACTGCAGATTTCGCTGATTCGCGTAGCCATTCTTCTGGAATACCAATTGCAGCTTTCAAAGCTCCACCGAATTTGTTGATAGTCTCAACCTCTTCTTGAGGTACTGATGACGAACCATGCAATACGATAGGGAAACCAGGAAGTTTTGCTTCAACGGCTTTCAAAACATCGAATGCCAATGGAGGTGGAACCATACGACCTGTTTCAGGATCTATAGTACATTGTTCAGGTGTAAATTTATAAGCACCATGAGAAGTACCTATAGAAATAGCCAAAGAGTCACAACCTGTACGAGTAGCAAAATCGATTACTTCTTCAGGATCAGTATATGTGTGATGATCAGAAGAAACTTCATCTTCAACACCTGCCAATACACCAAGTTCGCCTTCTACAGTAACATCATGTTGGTGAGCATATTCAACAACTTTTTTTGTTAATGCAACATTTTCTTCGTATGGAAGATGTGATCCATCGATCATAACAGAAGAAAATCCCATGTCAACGCACGATTTGCAAAGCTCAAAACTGTCGCCATGGTCAAGGTGAAGCACGATTTGAGGTTTTTCCCAACCTAACTCTTTTGCATATTCAACAGCACCTTCGGCCATATAACGAAGCAATGTTTGATTTGCATAGTTACGAGCACCTTTTGAAACTTGAAGAATTACTGGTGATTTTGTTTCTGCACTTGCTTTAATAATAGCTTGCAATTGCTCCATATTGTTAAAATTAAAAGCTGGAATTGCATAGCCTCCTTCGATTGCTTTAGCAAACATTTCACGTGTGTTTACTAATCCTAATTCTTTGTAACTTACCATTTTAATTTATGTTTTTAGTGTAAAAATTCTTGATGCAAAGATAAAGTATTTTTTAGAGATTTTATACTATTTAGAATATGTTTTGTCTTTAGATTTTTTCAAGTCAAACGAATAACCTACGCAAAAAGAGAATATCCCATGCTGATAAGTTTGTTTTATACCCGATCCGATGTCTTCAATGCCGTAAGGTGTGGCGGCATTTTGTGTTATATTGTTCAATCCTTGCATATAACTTGCTTTGAATAAAATATTTTTATATTCTACAGCAATACCAATATCAATACCTATTTCGAAACGTTTGTAAGTCTTTTCTTTCCCAAAAAGTTCTTCCGTATTAATTTTTGAATCAAAAATAGGCTTTTGGATTTTTGTGTCTTCATAGGCATAATTAGATCCGTCTAATCCAATGTTGAATGATGGTCCTGCAAAAATAATCAATGTAGTATTTTTTATGTTTTGTTTGTAATAGGCATGGAGAGGAATGTCCAAATAATAGAGCGTTTGCTTGAATGCAATGGGAGTGTTTTCTTTGTACGAAATCTTGAAATCTGCGTTTCGCATATTTGCCATAATAGCAATATCAGCTCCGAAATTCTTATAAAAATCCCATGCGAATAAAGGTCCAACAGTAAATCCCGACATTGGTTTCCGATTGAAAGAAACGTTTTTTGAATCTATGTTTGCAAATGTATTAGTTAATGAATAGCCTGCTTGAATGCCTAATTTTTGTCCAAAAAATGACGAAAATAGACTGACAAAAATAATCGTAAATAGTGTTCTTTTCATAAAAAATTAAAATTCTATTTCTATTATAGGAGTCGAAAGCGAATCAACACCATTATCAAACTCATGATTGCCCAACGTTACTGCATCATAACACATTTGGTTGTAAGCGTTTTCAGTATTTTGATTTGCAGTAAATGTAGATTTAGTTTCAAAATTAAACCATTGTGCTACAATATTGGTTGGAAATCGGCGAATGCGAATGTTGTACGATTTTACTGTTTCGTTGAACTTTTGGCGTTCTACCTGAATACGATTTTCGGTACCTTCTAATTGCTCTTGCAGATTGATAAAATTCTGATTTGCTTTTAGATCTGGATAATTTTCGCTAATGGCCAAGATGCGTCCTAATGCAGAACCTACTTCGTTTTGTGCAACTTGAAATTTCTGAATGTTTTCCGCTGATAAATCATTAGAAATGTTTGTTTGAATAGCTTTTGCTCGTGCCGAAACTACCGATTCGAGAGTCTCTTTTTCATGTGTTGTATAACCTTTTACAGTATTTACAAGATTCGGTATTAGGTCAGCACGACGTTGATATTGCGATTCTACATTCGACCAAGCAGTCGTTACACTCTCTTCAGCAACAATTAGGTTGTTGTATTCTTTTATTGTCCAAATGATACTTATGGAAATAAGTGCCAAGCATGTGATTAAAATTACTGTTCTTTTTTTCATATAATTATTATAATTTTAGGTTTATAAATTTTTTAAAAACGTCCTCCTGCTCCACCTCCACCACTGAATCCGCCTCCCCAACTTCCACCAGAGCTCCCTATTCCTCTGCTTCCAGCAGCTATTACAAGTCCACCTCCGTTATTTATTTTAGGAATAATAAATACTTTGGAATGCTTTTTTTTGCAAGCTTCGCAAAAGAAAATTCTTACACCTGTTCCTGTTGCGACTGGAGTAGGATATACAAATGTTTTCTCTTCTTTCTGATAGTATGCCTTTGAACCACATGTCGGGCATATCGTGAAATGTGAGAATACGTTGTTGTAAGGAAAAATGTCGTAATGATAGCATTTTGGACATAGCCAAACATCGTAATCAATAGATTTTATAGCCTCTTCGGCAGTTTGATATTCATTAAGAAATGCAACTTCTTTATCTTGAGACAATAAATTCATTGCAATATTGCATTTTGAGCAGATGCAGGGAGAATATCGGATCGTTTTTTTTCTTTTTTTGAGCCAAAGTGTTATTGTAATCAGATGTAAAGGAAAGAATATAGTAATGCTCGTTGAAATCAATTGCAAATTTTTTAATTTTAAAAAATCTTCATTTCTTTTTGATTCTCTTTTTGTTTGAAAGAAAATTATCCAACAAAATATAATGAGAATTACGAAACCTACAATGAAATAATAGGATAGGAAATTTGTAATATGAACTCTTGTAGAATTTTGTTGTAACAATAATTCTTCTTTTGCTTCTTCAGTAGTTAGGGTGTTTTGTATGGTTTGAATAGCATTTAGTAATCCTGTTTCGTAATCGCCATCTTTGAATGGAGGGAAAATGTCGTTATGGAGTATATTGTTACATTTTGAATCGGGGAGTAATCCTTCGATACCAACGCCTGTTTCAATCTTTACAGCTCGAAGACCTTTTACAAAAAGAATCAGAATGCCACTATTGTTTTTTTTATTGCCTATTCTCCAATGATTGAATAACTCGTAAGCAAATGTATTCTCATCGTCATTTTCGATAGTATTAAGTGCGACAATAGCTAATTCAACACCTGTTAAATCTTCTAAAATCTTTAATTGATTATTGATTCTGTTTACTGCTTTTTCGGATAAAATAAGGTCAGGATTTGCTACAAATGCATCTGTATGATACGTTTTTGGGTTGGGTACGGCATTCACTGTATAGGCAGTGGCATCCGTATTGTGTACGACAAAAAGCAGACTTAATATTATGAAAAAGAAATGTTTTAGAAACATAAAATGAGTTTTAGTAGTTTACAACTTCTTTCAGTTCTAATTCTTTTACATAAATAGTGGAATAGGGCGGAATAATGTAGTTGCCGTATGTGTTTTGTGTGCCCGACACGCCATAAGCTAAATTGTACGGAATGCAAAGTGTCCAAATAGATTCTCTATTCATTTGCATAAGAGCAATTTGTATCCCTATGGGATAATCGTACACATAACTGATAGTGTCTAAACTGGTGCATGGCGTTCCGTCGCTTAATGTGGCTGAATAAGCAATTTTTACCATAGAATTTTGTTTAGGAATAGCTCCTTTCCCATTGAATCGATCGATGTATTTTAATCCATCGTTAGTAGTTTTAAACGTATCAGTTTCAGCTATTTTTGTTAGAAAGTCTTCGTTGTAGTCTTTCCACACTTCAAAGTTCTCTTTACAACTGAATAGGAATAGTATTGCTATCAAAAAGATGTGTTTTAATCTCATTTTTTTCTTTGTTTACTGAAAAATATCTGCAAAAATATAGGATTTTTACTTGTTTTACAAGTTAAATATTCTCAATACAAAGTACATCGAAAACACACGTGAGTTTTGCGAGCATTTGACCGAAAAACGCTATGTGCATAAGAGTGAGATTAAAACCATTCTTAAAGGCGAGATAGACGGACACCAATGCGAGATTTATGAGAAAACGGGACTACCTAAAGGAATGATAGAGGGAACAAACGAGCAGAATTTCCAAGTGAACTGCGGAGGGTGGAACTGCCGACACCAACTCGTTCCCGTAGCAAAAGAAGCAGTGCCGAAAGAATTAAGAGACAAAATCAAAGGAATAAGGAGAGCTGAGAGAGAACAATTTTATGAAAAAGCAAAAAATGAGAAACCCATTAAAAGGCAAATAATAAAAGGCAATAAGAAAATAAATATAGATGTTTATTATAATACCAAACTATCGTACAAACATATTTACTCGGATATTGTTCGTGGCAGAACAAAAGGTATATTTTCGATAGATGATATAGAAAAAATTGGGGAGTATTTTAGAAATTCTAAATATGACGGAGATGCCATACTTTATAAAAAAAGGAAAGATGATTTCAAACATTTTTATTACTTCACAAATACAATAAATGGTAAAAAAATAACTTTTAATGTTGGGAAGAAAGTAAGAACAAAGAGAAATAAAACAGAAATACAATTTTTGCTTTATAGTATTACATAAAAAAGAAAGAATAATACGCCCCCCGCAATTGCGAGTTTCCTGTTAGGTTCTGCATACCAGTACGGACTTGCGTATTATCCTTATGACTTTGCAAATATAATAAAATTATTTATAAAAATACCCTCTTAATACAATTCCAGCAAGACCAATTATATTTAATGTTGTTGTTGCTAAAAGTGTATTTAGGACACTATTAGATAAATGGAAGCCTAAATCTTCTCCGCATTGCCTAAAAATTTCTCTTGATGTCATATAAGCAAAACTACAAAAAAAAGCCTTGCGAAAAAAATGTTTATAAAAATTGATTTGTATGTTTTCTTTATTAACTTTGCAAGCGAGTCTAAATTTAAATAAAAGAAGAATAATGGAAAAAGCTATTAGAATTATTATCAGAGCATTATTGTTGGTATCCATCTGTTTTTTAGGATATTTTTGTGTAATGAGTATTGTTACTCCTATTCAGTTTGAAGAAGAGCGAGCATTGAGAGAGAAGTCTGTTATAAAAAGATTGATTGATATCCGAAAAGTAGAAATTGAATATAAAAATCAGAAGGGTCGTTATTCGACAAATATTGATACGTTGGTTTCTTTTATAAAAGAGGGGAAAGTGGCAGTAGTGATGAAAGAAGGAACTTTGACAGACGAACAATTGAATGAAGGTTTGACAGAGGCGAAAGCAACCGCAATAGTTAGAAAAGGTAACAAAAAAGAAATAGAATCGTTAGGGTTGCAAAATTTCCGTCGTGATACAACTTATGTAAGTGTATATGAAAGCCTTTTCAAAAATGATTACACGATGGAAAATGTGGCAAGTATTTTTGAAATTCCTTTTTCAAACGGAAAGAAATTCGAATTGGATACTACAACATTTACAAATGCTTCTGGTATTGCAATGCCATTGTTTGAGGCAAAAGCTGCTTATGAAACTTATTTAGAGGATTTGAACCGTCAGGAATTGGTTAATTTGATTGATGCTCGAAATAAATTGGATAAATACGCAGGTTTGCAGGTAGGTTCTATTGTAGAGCCAAACAATAATGCTGGAAACTGGGAATAAGAAAATTTTTATACCAAAAAGGTTGTTCTTTTCTTGAGAGCAACCTTTTTTAGTTTATAGAGTTATGCGAATAATAAATGGAAAGTTTAAAGGACGTAGATTTTTGCCTCCAACAAATATAACTGCTCGTCCGACAACGGATTTTGCTAAAGAGGGACTCTTTAATGTTTTGTCTAATAATTATTTAGATTTTGAGGGGAAGGAGGTCCTTGACTTGTTTGCAGGAACAGGGAGCATTAGCTTGGAGTTTGTATCGCGAGGTTGCTTGTCTGTTACTTCTGTGGAAATGAGTGAAAAACAACTTAATTTTATTTATAAGATTGTAAACGCTTTGAATATTCGTAATATGCGTGTTCTTCGTACTGATGTATTCCGTTTCTTAAAATCTTGTGCAAGTAAATACGATGTAATTTTTGCTGATCCTCCTTATCAATTAGCAGAATTAGAAACACTCCCAGATTTGATTTTTCAGCACGAATTACTTAAGGAAGATGGAATTTTTGTGTTAGAGCATGGTTCGAAAAATGAATTTGTTTCGCATCCGCACTTTGTAGAACATCGTGTGTATGGGAATGTGAATTTTACTATTTTTCGGTAGCTTTAGATAATTTCTCCTATTAAAGTTGCAGAAGTTGCATCAGTGATTTTTGCCATTGCATAAGATCCAATTTTTAATCCTTTCCGTGGTACAATTACAACTTTATTTTGTGAAGTTCTTCCGTAAAAATGCTCTTTTGAACGTTTAGAAAATCCTTCGATTAGGATTTCGAAGTTTTTGCCGATATCCATTTTGTTTCGTTGTAAAGAACATTCGCCTTGCAATTGCATAATTTCATTTAAGCGTTTTAGCTTTACGTCTTCCGATATGTTGTCAGGGAGATTGCGTGCAGCGAAAGTGCCAGGTCGTTCAGAATATTTAAACATAAAAGCAGTATCGAAACAAACTTCTTTCATAAGGTTGAGTGTTTCGTTGTGGTCTTCTTCTGTTTCAGAATGAAAACCACAAAAAACATCGGTAGAGATGCTACATTCAGGAATAATTCTTCGTATGGCATTTATTCTGTTAAGATACCATTCTCTCGTGTATTTGCGATTCATTAATTTTAGAATATTGTTGCTACCAGATTGTACGGGCAAATGAATGCTTTTGCAAATATTCGAGTATTTAGCAATGATGCTTAATGTTTTGTCCGACATATCTTTAGGATGTGAGGTAGTGAAACGAATTCGCATGTCGGGAGCTTCTGTTGCAACGATTTGAAGTAAATCTGCAAAGTCGATAACTTTGTTATCTTGTACAAATCTGTAAGAATTGACATTTTGCCCTAAAAGTGTAATTTCTTTAAATCCTTTTGATTGTAAGTCTTTTACTTCGTTTAGAATACTTTCGATATCGCGACTACGCTCTCGACCGCGAGTGTATGGAACAATACAATACGAGCAAAAATTGTTGCATCCACGCATTATTGAGATGAATCCACTAATGGGATTCCCCATTCGTAAAGGAATAATTTCTTTGTAAGTTTCGGTTGTTGACAATTCTACGTTAATGGCTTTTTCGCCTTGTTCAACAGCTCCAATTAAATTTGGAATATCTAAGTATGCATCAGGTCCAACCACGATATCTACACCATATTTTTCAATCATCTCTTTCTGAACACGTTCAGCCATACAACCAATAACGCCAATTATTAAATTGTTTTTTTTCTTACGTAGAGAATTGAAATATTGTAAACGCGATAAAACTTTTTGTTCAGCATTGTCTCTTATAGAGCAAGTGTTTATAATTATAAGATCTGCCTCAAAAATTTCTGTAGTTAAAACAAAACCATCCATTTTTAGTATAGACCCAACAACTTCGCTGTCGGCAACATTCATTTGACAGCCATAAGTTTCGATGTAAAAAGTTTTATTTTTCATTATTTAGTGTCGTTTTCCTGTGATAATTTTTTTTATCTCGTTTAGTTTGTTCAATGCTTCTATCGGTGTTAAATTGTTGATGTCGGCATTCTTAATTTCATCTCTAACTTGTTCAAGAACAGGATCGTCTAATTGAAAGAAACTCAATTGTATTCCACTTTTGTTATTAATGATGTCGTTGATTGGTTTTGAAATATTTTCTTTGTTTTGTGATTTCTCCAATTGAACAAGAATCTCTTCCGAGCGTTTTACTACGCTTGGTGGCATACCTGCCATTTTTGCAACGTGAATACCAAAACTATGTTCGCTTCCCCCGCGTATAAGTTTTCTTAAGAAGATGACCTTTTTGTCAATTTCTTTGACAGATACGTTGTAGTTTTTTATGCGAGAAAACGTGCGTTCCATCTCGTTTAACTCATGATAGTGTGTGGCAAATAGAGTTTTTGCTTTTGCTGTTGGGTGTTCATGAATGTGTTCTACAATAGCCCAAGCAATTGAGATCCCATCATAAGTACTTGTACCTCTACCTAACTCGTCGAAAAGTACTAAACTTCTGTCAGAAAGGTTGTTAAGAATGCTTGCGGCCTCACTCATTTCGACCATAAAAGTGGATTCACCTGCAGAGATGTTGTCACTTGCACCAACACGAGTAAATATTTTATCAACGAGTCCTATTTTTGCCGATTCGGCAGGAACAAAACTACCAATTTGGGCAAGTAAAACTATCAATGCCGTTTGTCGAAGTAAAGCTGATTTACCTGCCATGTTTGGACCTGTAATAATAATAATTTGTTGCTGCTTGTCATCAAGATAAACGTCATTGGGAATATATTCCTCTCCGATAGGTAATTTTTTTTCAATAACAGGGTGTCGTCCTTTTTTTATATCAAGGACATTTTCAGTAGTAATTATTGGACGAATGTAGTTATTTTCTTTAGCAACTTTTGCAAATGAAAATAAGCAATCTATTTGTGCAATAATGTTGCAATTGACTTGTAAAGTTGCTGTAAATTCCGCAATAAAATCAATAAGTGTGTTAAAAATATGTGTTTCTAATATATTTATTCTTTCCTCTGCACTTAGTATTTTTTCCTCGTATTCTTTTAATTCTTGTGTAATGTAACGTTCTGCATTTACAAGAGTTTGTTTGCGAATCCATGTCTCAGGCACTTTGTCTTTGTATGTATTTCTGACTTCAATGAAATATCCAAAAACATTGTTGTAGCCTACTTTCAAACTTGGGATTCCTGTACTTTCGCTTTCGCGTTGCTGTATTTTAAGAAGAAAATCTTTGCCTGAAGTTGATATGTCGCGAAGTTCGTCTAATTCCTCATTGACACCTTTGCGAATAATATTCCCTTTGGTTAATAGAAGAGGAGGATTTTCGTTTAGTTCTTTTTCTATTTTTTCTCTAATCGTATTACAATCAGAAATCTGTTCTCCTAAAGCTCTAATGAGTTCATTGTCAGATTTTATACACATTTTTCTTATAGGAGCTATTATACAAAGAGCATTTCTGAGTTGCCAAATATCTCTAGGCGAGACTCTACCAACAGCAATCTTTGATATAATTCGCTCTAAATCTCCAATTGTAGAGAGATTTTCGTCGAGGAAATTTCTCTCTTCAGTATATTTAAAAAAATATTCAACTATTTGATGACGATTTGTTATCTGATTATCATTTTTTAAAGGAAAGGAAAGCCATCTTTTTAGCAAACGTCCGCCCATAGGTGTATTCGTCTTGTCAATAACGTCAATCAATGCTTTTGCTGATTCGTCGTTACCAGAATAGAGTTCAAGATTACGAATGGTAAATTTGTCTAACCAAACAAATTGATCTTTTTCGATTCGTGAAATAGTTGTGATGTGTTTCAGTTGTTCATGGTGTGTACTATCCATATAATAAAGAATAGCACCAGCTGCAATAATTGCATTTGAAAGGTTCGAAATGCCAAAACCTTTTAGATTTTTAGTTTCGAATTGTTTCAATAAACGATCGTTTGCAGCGTCTTCTGTATAAATCCAATCGTCTTGTTCGAAAGTTAGGTGTTTTTCTCCAAAAATACTCTCAAACAGCATTCGATGTTTTTTCTCGTGTAAAATCTCTTTTGGAGCAAAGTTGTTGAGTATTTTTTCAATGTAATCAAAAGTCCCTTCTGCAACTAAAAATTCACCAGTCGAAATATCTAGAAATGCTACTCCTGCAATTGTTTTGTTGAAATGAACCGCAGCGAGAAAGTTGTTTTCTTTGTTTATGAGAATATTGTCGTTGATAGAAACTCCGGGGGTAACTAATTCGGTGATGCCACGTTTAACGAGTTTTTTTGTTGCTTTAGGGTCTTCTAATTGATCACATATAGCTACACGAAGTCCTGCTCTGACAAGTTTGGGTAGATAAGTGTCTAATGCATGGTGCGGAAAACCAGCCATATCAATAGCATTTTCTGTGTTTCTTGATCGCATAGTCAATGCAATGCCTAAAATTTCAGCTCCTTTAACGGCATCATCGCCATACATCTCATAAAAATCACCAACCCGAAACAATAGCAATGCTTCGGGATGTTGTTTTTTTATCTCATAGAATTGCTCCATGAGAGGAGTCTGTTTTTCTTTTGTTTTCACAATTATTCGTGTAAATTTATTTCTTCTTTTGTTGCTGTTAGAAATCGATATTGTAAGAATCCTAAACTTTGTATAGGTTGAACTTTTAAGTTGATTTTATACCTAAATTTCCACTTTGAGCATAAAGAAAATAATCCTTTTTTTATATAAGCTTCGATATATGGGTGAACTTGAAGAATTACTTTTTTGTATTTAAAGTTCTTTTCTGTTACTAAAAAATCAAGTTGGTCTTCAAGCTGATCTGTAAACAAAATAGAAGGTCTTGTTTTTCCTTTCCCAAAACATGTAGGACACGTTTCTTCAACATCTACAGAAATAGCAGGTCGAACACGATGTCGAGTGATTTGCATTAAGCAAAATTTACTTAATGGCAGTATGTTATGTCTTGCTCTATCTTCTGACATTAGTTGTGTCATATAGTCGTATAGAATTTGCCTATTGTCAGTTTCTGCGAGGTCAATGAAATCAATTACAATAATTCCGCCAATGTCTCGGAGACGTATTTGATGAGCAATTTCTTCGGCTGCAGCAAGATTAACTTCTAAAGCATTCTCTTCTTGCCCTTTTGATGAGCGAGTCCTGTTCCCACTATTAACATCAATAACAGTCAACGCTTCGGTGTGTTCTATAATAAGATAGGCTCCTCGCTTAAAGGACACTGTTCTACCGAATAGCGATTTAATTTGTTTCGTTATTGAAAAGTGATCGAAAATAGGAGTGTCTTCATCGAAAAATTTAACAATGTTTCTGCATTCAGGAGCAATAAGTTCTACATAATCACAAATCTCTTGATAAACATTTTTATCATTTATATAGATATTCTCAAAATTAGGATTAAAAACATCTCTCAATAAGCTTTCTGTACGATTGATCTCTTCTAAAATCAATTCATTCCCTTTCGATTTTTGTATAGCTTGAAGGGCCGATTCCCAACGTTTTGTTAATAGTTTTAATTCATTGTCTAATTCAGCAACTTTTTTCCCTTCGGCAACAGTTCGAATGATAATCCCGTAATCAGTAGGCTTTAAACTTTTAACAAGATTGCGTAATCGATTTCGCTCTTCTTTCGAAGAAATTTTTTGAGAAACAGTAATTTTGTTTTGAAAGGGTAATAGTACGATGTTTCTTCCTGCAAGAGAAATCTCTCCTGTTAAGCGTGCACCTTTTGTTGAGATAGGTTCTTTAATAACTTGTACTAAAATCTTTTGACCTGTAGTAAGTACATTTGCAATGTTTCCTTCATTCTCTAATTCATTGTCTTCTCCTTTTTTTATTTCAGGAAGTTTTCTTCTATCTGCAAGTGTGTTTTTTATAAAATCATTTGTTGTGGCAAAAGAATTCCCTAAATCTAGATAATGCAAGAATCCTTCTTTCGCTTGACCAATGTCAACAAAAGCAGCATTAAGTCCAGGCATTATTTTCCTTACGGTTCCAATAAAAATATTACCCACCAAACATGCATTCTTATGCTCTTCTTTGATGAATTCAACAACACGCTCGTCTTTCAATAATGCGATTGATATTGCTTCTTGTTGTACGTCAATGATAATTTCGTTTCCCATTCAATCAATTCCTTTGATAAAAAAAACAAACTAAAAGACAAAAAATGTTCTTAAAGTTTGTTTCTTTTAGACCGATTATTTTTTCTTTTTGTGTCGGTCTTTTCTTAATCTTTTTTTACGCTTGTGCGTAGACATTTTATGTCCTTTTCTTTTTTTACCGCTTGGCATATTCTTATAGTTTTAAAGTTCAAAAATCTTATTTTTTTACAGCACTAACAAATGTTTTTGCAGGTTTAAATGCAGGAATGTTATGTGCAGGAATAATGATGGTTGTTTCTTTTGAAATGTTACGTGCAGTTTTTTGAGCTCTCTTTTTAATAATGAAACTGCCAAAACCACGAAGATAAACGTTTTCGTTTTCTGTTAAAGAATCTTTAACAACATCCATGAACGATTCTACTGTTTGAAGAACTGTAAGTTTATCAATACCTGTTTTCTTTGAAATCTCGTTTACAATATCAGCTTTAGTCATTTTGTTTATTTTTTATATGATTATACGATTAAAATCTTTTTTGGTTTGCAAAAATATGATTTAAAAAGCAAAAATTGAAACTTTTTGAACTTTTTTTTAATTTTCTTTTAAACCTTGTCATTAATAATCATCTTTGCAATGAATTTTTCGATTTCCCTGATGAAAAAAATAGAAACATCTCTAATTGAAGCGGATATAAATTTATTTCGATCAAGATTGCATTGTTGGTACGAATTATACCATCGCTTGTTGCCGTGGCGAGAGGTAAAAGACCCTTATTTAATATGGATTTCGGAGGTGATTCTTCAGCAAACAAGGGTAGAACAGGCATTGAGTTATTATCAAGAGTTTGTTCGGCAATTTCCTACAGTAATTCATCTGGCAAATGCCGATGAGGATAGCGTATTGAAATGTTGGCAAGGACTTGGATATTATTCGCGAGCAAGAAATTTACATGCATCGGCAAAAATTATAACTGATAAATTTAATGGTGTTTTTCCAAGATCGTATGAAGACGTGAGAGGATTAAAAGGTGTTGGTGATTATACGGCAGCAGCTATTTGTTCGTTTGCGTACGATTTGCCATACGCTGTATTAGACGGGAATGTTTACCGTTTTTTGTCGAGATATTTTGCTATAGAAATGCCAATAGATACTTCTTTTGGGAAAAGAATGTTTTCAGATTTAGCAGAGCGATTGCTTGACGAAAGATATTCGGCTTTGCACAATCAAGCAATGATGGAAATGGGAGCTATTCAGTGTGTCGTGAATTCTCCCAATTGTAGTTTATGTCCATTAAAAGAAAGTTGCTTGGCACTGAAGTATGAGATGGTAGAATATTTTCCGATAAAAACAAAGAAAACAAAGGTACGGAAGCGTTATTTTTATTACTTTTTTGTGAAATACAAAAATGGATTTTTTCTTAAAAAACGTAAAGGTGCTGATATTTGGAAAAATTTGTACGAGTTTCCTTTGCTGGAGTATTCAGAATTGATGTTAGCGGAAGATGTTTTGTCTCAAAAAGAAACCTCTAAATATTTAGGAAACGATTTTGTTTTATTGCGTATTTCTGATGAGAGAAAGCATGTTTTGAGTCATCAACATATTTATTCTTATTGTTTTTATATTGAAATAAAAGATGTTAATGAATATTTGACAAAGTATTTCAACTATGTGGATTTTGATGATATATACAAATATCCCGTATCTCGTTTGATAGAGATATTTATAGATGAATATTTGGATATGTAAAAATGTTTTATTTCCTTTACCAAAGAAATTTTAAATAAAGTTAAGTTATGTCAATGAACAAGGTTATTTTAATTGGAAATGTGGGAAAAGATCCCGATGTGAAGTATTTTGACTCTGGTAGTGCACAAGCAACATTCCCTTTGGCAACTTCGGAGCGTGGTTATAAATTGCAAAATGGCACAGAAGTTCCTGAGCGAACAGAATGGCACAATGTTGTAGTTCGTAAAGATTCAGTTTCTTTTGTTGAAAAATATGTAAAAAAAGGTTCTCAAGTTTATGTTGAAGGAAAGATTCGTTATCGTTCGTACGATGATGCTTCTGGAGCAAAACGTTATATTACGGAGATAATGTGCGATAAAGTTGAATTTTTTGGTTCACGTAGAGCAGAGCGTCCTGCAGAGCAAACTTCGCAAGCGTCTGTGGCATCTAATGCAGAACCTTTTGATGCAAATGCTCCTGTTGCTGATGGAGCAGATGATTTGCCCTTTTAATTAAACTCTGCTGAAAATGTTTTATTTTTGCAAGGATGGAGAAAACCATCCTTGTTTTGTTTAATATTTTTCAAAACGTTCAATTACATTTTGACGTAGAGAAGTGAATTGTAGAAAAATGAAAAGGTACTTGTTCATAATTTTGGTTTTGTTTTTTTTCGCTTGTAAAAAAGAAATTGCCCCACGTCCGTATGGTTATTTTCGTGTTGATTTGCCAACTCACGAATATATAATGTTTGATTCTGTGGTAGCCTATAGTTTTGATATTTCCAAACATGCATTTATCAATAAAAAACAAGTTCAAAATATTGATATATACTATCCATCGATAGCTGGAACTATTTATTGTACTTACGAAACATTTTTTCCTGAAGATTTTCGAAAAGTATCGGAAGAGTCGCGTACGTTAGCATATAAACATGTGGTTCGTGCCGAGGCTATTACTGAACGTGTTTTTATAAACGATACAGAAAAAGTTTATGGTATTTTGTACGATTTCAAAGGAAATACGGCTTCGCCAGTACAGTTTTTTCTGACAGACAGCGTGAGTCAGTATTTTCGTGGCTCACTCTATTTTAATGCACGTCCTAATTCCGATTCTATTGCTCCGATGATGACTTTTGTTCGTGAAGATATAATTCGTATGATAGAATCGTTTAAGTGGAAATAAAATGCTTTTCTTAAAAAAAGAGATAGCTGGGGGTGTACTTGCCGTATCGAAGATGGACGAGTCAATTGAAGAACTGAACCGTTTGTATAAAGGTGATTCATCGGAGTTTGCTACAATGTGCGATAAGGTAAAAAAAGAAAAATTGGCGGTGCGTGTATTATTGCAAGAGTTATGTGGATCAGGACTTTTGTATTACGATGAGATGGGCAAACCTCATTTGTTTAATAATGCTTCTAATGTTAGCATCTCGCATACGAGAGATTTTGTAGCAGTGTTTTTGCATCCTACATCTGTCATTGGAGTTGATATTGAATATCGTTCTACGCGGGCTGTACGATTGATAGAACGCTTTTTGATAGCGGATGAGTTCCCTATGAACAACGATAATTTCGAGGCTTATTGTGAGTTGTGTTGGTGTGCAAAAGAAGCTGTTTATAAAATGATGCCCGATACGTCGATAGACATTTTTGAGGATATAAAAATTGTACCTTTCGAAGTTGCCTATGAAGGGCGTTTTTTCGTAGAAATGAACAATAAGAAAAAACAACAACAAATTGAAATACAATATATTCAAAATGATTTCTTTTCGTTAGTATGGAGTGTGAAAAAGTGAATTGTTATCAATACATATTAGATGCCATTGCCAAAGGGCGAAAGCTTTTCACCATACTTATCGACCCTGAAAAGTGTGATTCGAAGAAATTGGAACAGTATGCCAATGCTATAAATGCGAATCCAGTTGATTTTGTTTTTGTCGGAGGCAGTCAAATGCAATGTTCGGTAACTGAAACGGTGTCGTTTTTGCGTAGTCGGTTGTCTATTCCTATTGTACTTTTCCCTGGTAATGCATTGCAGTTTGCCGAAAATTCCGATGCTATCTTGTTGCTTTCGCTGATATCGGGACGAAATGCCGAATTTTTAATTGGACAACAAGTGAAAGCTTCGAAAATGTTGAAAAAATCTGCTATAGAGATACTTCCTACTGGTTATGTTTTGATTGATGGCGGACGTGAAAGTGCTACTGAAAAAGTTTCTAAAACACAACCAATTTCTGCAACGGATACCGAATTGATTGTTGCTACGGCATTGGCTGGCGAACAGCTCGGTTTGCGATTGATTTATTTGGAGGCAGGTAGTGGAGCTCTTGCTCCTGTCTCGAAAGAAGTCATTGCCGCAGTTCATGCGGAACTTTCTGTTCCTTTGATTGTAGGTGGCGGTATAAAAACTCGTGAAGATCTGCTTGCAGCTTACGCCTCGGGAGCTGATATGGTAGTAGTAGGAAATGCTCTTGAAGAAAATCCGAATAAATTGTCCGAAATCTTATCTGTATAATTGAGAGTGAAAATGTGAGTGGTGTTGCTCAATGTCTGTTAATTCCTAATAAATTAGTAAATTTGCAACAAATTTTTTAATTGTATATGAACGAAGTTGTTATAATTCTAATACTTATATTGCTCAACGGTTTGTTTGCAATGTCAGAGATTGCTGTCATCTCGGCAAGGAAGTCGAGTTTGCAGTCCGATGCAAATAAAGGAAGTAAATCGGCACGTAAAGTCTTACGTTTACAAGAGAATCCTGATAGATTTTTGTCGGCAGTGCAGGTTGGTATTACTTTGATAGGTTTGCTTACGGGTATGTTTTCTGGAAACAAAATTGCAGGGTCGTTTTCAGAACTTCTTATAGAGTTAGGCGTATCCGAAAGTTGGGCGTTTGGTTTGTCGCAAACGATAATTATTCTGATAGTTACTTATCTTTCTATTGTGATAGGCGAACTTGTGCCAAAAAGAATTGGTATGAGTGCTGCCGAAAAAGTAGCCAAAATAATGGCTCCTCCAATGAATTTTATATCAAAACTTACTACACCATTGGTTTGGATTCTATCGAAAAGTACATCTACCATTGTGAAAGTTATTGGTTTGAATGATTCTGAAAGTAAGGTTACAGAAGAGGAGATAATATCAATGATTCAGGAAGGAACTGACGATGGCGAAGTTTCGGAAGTTGAGCAAGACATTGTAGGACGTGTGTTTACGTTGGGCGATTTGAGTGTAAGTTCGATAATGACACTCAAAAATGATATTGTTTGGCTCGATAAAGATATGACCGAAGAACAGGTTCGTGCAAAAATAGAAGAAGACTTGTTTGAGGAATATCCTGTTGTGGAACGTGATTTGGATCATGTTGTTGGAATTTTGCGGTTAAAAGATTTTGTGGTCAATATAGGTAAAGGCGATTTTTCGTTAGACAAAATGCTTACGCCACCTGTGTTTTTTCATGAAAATATGAACGTTTATAAGGTACTCGAGGAGATGAAAAAAAAGCAAGTAAGTCGTGCTCTTATTTGCGATGAGTTTGGCTCTTGTTGTGGAATTATAACTCACAAGGATATTTTAGAGGCTTTAATAGGCGATATGAACGATGACCAAGAAGAAGACCCCGATATTGTTAAGCGTAAAAGTGGCGAAGGTTGGATTGTTGATGGGCAATGTTCTATTTACGATTTTCTTAGTCATTTTGAGATGGACGAGGAGATGCAAGATTATGAATTTACTACGATAGCAGGTCTTATTTTTGAGAAATTAGAACACGTGCCCGAAGCGGGCGAGTGCGTAGAGTGGGGCGATTTTCATATCGAAGTAGTAGATATGGACGGACCTCGTATTGACAAAGTGATTGTTCAGCGTAGATCGGAGAATACAAGTGATTTTTAATATTATCTGATTAAACAAACGCCTTTTTTATAGCATTGTTTTTTGTTGCATTTTTAGAGTTTTCTTCGTGCAACAATCAACGGTTGTATTCCCAACGCGACACAAGGTGGCATTCCTTGTAAAGGGTGTTAAACTCAATTTATTATATTTGTCAAAACCTAAAATATTAAAATAAACTACAGTTTAAACGCTTAATTTATGAAACTATGAAAAGACTTTTTTATTATGTATCAATACTTCTTTATCTTTGTAGTATAATTCTAACGGGTTGTTCAATGTTTGAAAAAGTAACAGTATCTGAACAACCTACTAACACCACTTCAGTAGTTACTTTTCCTGACGGTACTACTTATATATTTGATAATGGAAGAATGTACACAATTAGAAATAACAAACAATGATAACATTTTTAGGATCAATAGTATTGTTAGTGCTTGGCTATGCGGTATATGGTCGTGTAGTGGAGCAAGTTTTTGGGATGGATGAAAATCGTAAAACTCCAGCTTTTGTCAGTGCCGATGGTGTTGATTATGTAGAAATGTCATGGTGGCGTATTTTTCTTATTCAGTTTCTTAACATTGCAGGACTTGGACCTGTATTTGGTGCCATAATGGGCATAATGTACGGCACATCAGCGTTTCTGTGGATTGTGTTTGGAACGCTGTTGGGCGGAGCCGTTCACGATTATCTTTCGGGTATGATGTCGGTGCGTAGCAATGGAGCAAGTCTCCCCGAATTGGTTGGCAATGAATTGGGCAGTGGAGTAAAGCAATTTATGCGACTCTTTTCGGTGGTGCTTATGCTGTTGGTAGGAGCAGTGTTTGTTTCTGGACCTGCTGGTTTATTAGCAAATTTAACACCTAACATTGATGTTTTATTTTGGACTATATTGATATTTCTATATTACGTTTTAGCAACACTTCTTCCTATCGACAAACTTATAGGAAAAATCTATCCGCTTTTTGGTGCGGCATTGCTGTTTATGGCAGTAGGTATTTTTGTAATGATAATTGTAAATAGGGCTCCAATCCCTGAAATTACTGAAGGCGTGCAGAATCAACATCCCGATAAGTTGCCTATTTTCCCAATGATGTTTGTGTCGATTGCGTGTGGAGCAATTTCGGGATTTCATGCTACGCAATCGCCATTGATGGCTCGCTGTCTTCGTAACGAAAAATATGGTCGCCGTTGTTTTTATGGTGCAATGGTTGCCGAAGGGTTGGTTGCTTTGATTTGGGCAGCAGCTGCTTCCTCTTTCTTTGGTTCTATTGGTAGTTTGCAAGAATACGTCGCAAAACTTCCTACTACAGCAAACAAAGCAGCTGAAGTAGTGAACCTAATTTCAAGAGAGTGGTTGGGTACGGCAGGAGGATTTCTTGCATTGCTTGGCGTAATAGCAGCGCCAATTACTTCGGGCGATACAGCATTACGTTCTGCACGGCTCATTGCTGCAGATTTTTTGCATCTTGATCAAAAACCAATAAAAAAACGCTTGTTAGTATCTATTCCAATTTTTGTTTTGACATTTGTTATTCTTACCATTGACTTTGATATTTTGTGGCGTTATTTTGCTTGGTGCAACCAAACGCTTTCGGTGTTTACACTTTGGGCTATAACGATTTATCTTGCCAAAAGAAATCGACTTTATATTATTTCGCTATTACCTGCAATGTTTATGACATGCGTAAGCGTAAGTTATATTCTTATTGCTCCCGAAGGTTTTGGATTGCCTTATTGGTGTGGTGTGGGTATAAGTTTGGCTGTAACGGTGGCGTTTCTTCTGATGTTTTGTATTTGGCAGAAAAAACGTGATAAAAATTTAGTTTATGATTGATTACTTGAAAATACCATCGCCTTGCTATGTGGTTGATGAGCGTGCACTACGAAAAAACTTAACATTGATTCGTTCTGTTAAAGAGCGTGCAAGAGTGGAAATTATTTTGGCTTTCAAAGCATTTGCTCTATGGAAGTTATTCCCGATTATTAGAGAATATGTTCCTTATTCTACGGCAAGTTCACTTTCCGAAGCACGTTTGGCTTACGAAGAGATGGGAAATAAAGCACATACTTATTCGCCAGCTTACACAGACGTAGAGTTTGATGCCATTGCCGATTGTAGTTCACATATTACATTTAATTCAATTACGCAATATCAACGGTTTGCTCAGCGAGCAAAAGAACGAGGAATTTCGTGTGGTTTGCGTATCAATCCCGAATTTTCGGATGTAGAAACAGATCTTTACAATCCTTGTGCCACAGGTTCTCGTTTGGGTGTTGTTGTTGATAGTTTAGGAGATAAATTGCCTTTTGGAATTGAAGGATTGCATTTTCATACGCTTTGTGAGTCATCTTCATACGATTTAGAACGCACTTTAGCAGTTGTAGAAGAAAAATTTGGACGATTCTTCTCGCAAATAAAATGGATAAATATGGGAGGTGGGCACTTGATGACACGTGCCAACTATGATGTAGAGCATTTGATTTTGGTATTACAACAATTCAAAGCGAAATATCCACATTTGCAAGTTATTTTGGAGCCGGGAAGTGCTTTTGCATGGAGAACGGGTGTTTTGGTTTCTGATGTTGTAGATATTGTTGAAAATAAAGGAATTAAAACCGCAATTCTTAATGTGTCGTTTGCGTGCCATATGCCCGATTGTTTGGAAATGCCGTACAAACCTGCGATAGTTGGAGCTACTGATAAAAAACTTGGTCCAACTTATCGGATGGGTGGAAATAGTTGCCTCTCTGGTGATTTTTACGGAAATTGGTCATTTGATAAACCACTTAATGTTGGTGATAAGATCGTATTTGAAGATATGATTCATTATACCACTGTAAAAACAACGATGTTCAATGGTGTGACACACCCTTCGATAGGACTTTGGACTTGTGATAATGAGTTTCGCTTATTGCGAAAATACGATTATGTTGATTATAAAAACAGAATGGATTAATATGGAAAATCTGAAACAATTATTTGAAAATGCACAACTTGCAGCTCGTGATTTGAATTTGTTGGAAACAAATAAAATCGATGAAATCTTGTGTGCTGTGGCCGATGCAACGGAGGAAAATATGCAACTTATTTTGTCCGAAAATCAAAAGGATTTGGATAGAATGGATCCAACAAATCCAAAATATGACCGTTTGCAATTGACTGAAAGTCGTGTAAAAGAAATTGCTCAAGGTATACGTGATGTTGCAAAATTACCTTCACCACTAAATATTATTTTAGAAGAAACAGAACGACCTAATGGTTTGAAATTAAAGAAAATATCAGTTCCTTTTGGGGTTATTGGAATCATTTATGAGGCACGACCAAACGTTAGTTTAGATGTATTTTCGCTTTGCTTCAAGTCGGGAAATGTTTGTTTGCTTAAAGGTGGAAGTGATGCTGCTTTTTCTAATCAAGTAATTGTTGATATTATCCGAAATGTTTTAGAAAAGTTTGGTGTAAACAGAGATTTTGTAACACTTTTACCTAATGACAGAGAAGCAACTACAGAGTTGCTCCATGCAATTGGTTATGTTGATTTGATTATTCCTCGTGGAAGTTCAAATCTTATCAATTTTGTGCGTGAGAATGCAAAAATTCCTGTTATAGAGACGGGAGCAGGAATTTGTCACACTTATTTTGACGAATTTGGCGATAAAGAAAAGGCCGAAAAAATTATTTTTAATGCTAAAACTCGTAGAGTGAGTGTTTGTAATGCATTGGATTGTCTCATTATAAACGAAAAACGTTTAGCAGATTTACCTTTTTTATGTCAGCGTCTTGCCGAAAAAAATGTTGTGATTTATGCTGATGCAAAATCTTATTCGTTTTTACTAGGTAAATATCCTGATTCATTGTTACAAAAAGCTACCGAAAAAAGTTTTGGAACAGAATTTTTAGACTATAAAATGGCAATAAAAACGGTAGAAAATGTGCAAAAAGCTACCGAACATATTGCTAAGTTTTCATCTAAACACAGCGAAGCGATTGTAAGTAAAAATCCAGAAAATGTAATTTATTTTCAAAAAGTTGTTGATGCTGCTTGCGTTTATGCCAATGCTTCGACAGCTTTTACCGATGGTGGACAATTTGGTTTAGGTGCTGAAATTGGGATCTCAACACAAAAAATGCATGCTCGTGGTCCTATGGCTCTCCGCGAACTTACATCCTATAAATGGCTTATTGATGGAAATGGGCAAGTGAGAGGGTAGAAGTTATTCTTTTAGTTTTTTTGTAGAGATTTGAAAATTATTTATTTTTTAAATATTCTTCATGAAGATGATAATATTTCTTCATGAAAACAAGATATATAAATCCCAATATACATGCAGTTCCAATTGCATACACCCAATGATTGATTGGCAATAATATTAAACCAAACGACACTAATAATTGAACAATCATATATATTGAGGAGACAATGACATGAGGAATCTTCAATTCGTTTGCCATCAATTGATAAGCATGTTTACGATGAGCTTCACCGAGATTCTCATGAAGCATAATACGATGAATTATGGTCAAGACGGTATCAACTCCATAAAGACCAAGCAACATCAGATATGTCACATCATTTGTTTGAAGAATAAGTCTGCCTAAAGCAAACAATATTATAAACGCTATACAAACAGCTCCAACGTCGCCAGCGAAACATTTTGCTTTTTTTCTGAAATTAAAGAAACAAAATACTAATACGCTTAAAGTTGTAACTATCAGAAAGTTGTTATCTATAAAATTGTCTTTTTGATTTATATACATTAATGGAATTAATACTGCCAACGAATAACCTCCTGTTATGCCGTTAATACCATCCATAAAATTATAAGCATTTATGATACCGACACAAACAATTAAAGCGATGATAATTATCCACCAACTTTCCAAGTTTACAATATTTAAGTTAATAAACATCAAAAACATTGATATGAATTGAGCGATAAGTCTATATTTATTCGGAACAGAATGAATATCATCTACGAAACTAATAA
>JAZSBO010000026.1:0-150070 GCA_045602425.1 Paludibacteraceae bacterium
GTATTTCTTACAACTATAATATATACATTTGCATCATAAATACAAAATTATAAAAAAATAAATAAATCAACATTGTTGAAATATGAAACACGTTTATTCTAATAAAGAACGACATATAATTTATAAATCTGCTACTGTTAAAAATAGTACTACTAAACAAGTGCCTAAAGAAAAAGCGGCTACAAAATCAAGACGTAAGATTATTAATGATTGTATTAAAACTCTCAAAAAGACTTTTATTTTTTGTAAAGCTCTTAATGATTATGTAGAGATAACTAAAATATCGCAGTCTGAAGTAAGAAATTGGGGAGGAATAAATAAGAAATCAACTATTGCAGTTCTTAATATACACAATATAGTTAATAATGCAACCTACATATACTCAACAAACCCAAAAGATAATAAAAAACAGCAAGCTTTTAAGAAAATGCATATTCTTATATGTCCGATAAAAGGTGTTGGATATGCAAAAATAACGGTAGGAGAAGTGATTAAAAAGAAGATTACACCTTATACTCTTTATTCTATAACTCACATTTCTCTAATAAAGATAAAAAATCGAAAGTAACCGCAGGGTTCATTCACTCCTGAAACCATTACCAACGACTTCTTATCCATTGCAAAGATAGTTATTATATAAAACAAACATATATGGAATTAAAGATTTTTTTAGACAATCTCAAAGTTAATCAATACAAAGATGTGCAGAATGCTATCATTAAGGAATGTTTTATCAATCGTTCTACATTTCATCATTGGAGAACAGGCAAAAACAATCCTCCTATTTTAGCTCAAATAAAAATAAACGAGATAAGTAAACGTCTCACTAATAAAATAGTTTTTAATAACATCTAAAAACTTAAACAATATGACAAAAATTCAAGTAACATTAGACAAGGAAATGCTTTTTAATGCAATACAAGAAGCAGAACTAACTGAACGTGATAAAATGGAAGTGATAAAAATCTTATTTCCACATCGTGGATATAACGATAAAATGAGATTGATAGGCGAATTGTCAATTTTTATTAACGAAAATCTGTAATGGTTTAATAATTAAAAACAATATGAAATTAGAAGAATTAAAAAAAAGGGTTAGAGTGTTGGGTAGCTCAGGCTACGGACACAAGAGAGTTTCAATTGTTTATAAAGGAAAGTCTTACTCCTTTATAACAACAAACACTTTGGCAACCGATAGGTTGTTGGACTATGGTTCTATCTCTGATAGAAAATGTGAAGGATATTATACGCTCAAACAAGCATATCAAGCTCTATGGGACGAGGGTAAGTATAAGAATGGACTATGAAACTACTATGATAACACACAAGATAATGAAACGACTTGATGAATACTACATTCATCTTGCAGAGCAGAATCAACTTTGCTCGGTTGCCGATTATCTATCGGACAAAGGAGTATCTGTTTCGGAAGTAAGGTATATTCCGTCAGCTCATCAAGGAGTGATAGTCGTGAGAGATATTGAAGAAAATGTTTTAGAAAAACTTATAAATAAATATAACAATGAGAAAAACTAAAGTAGAAAGAACCATACCTGTAATTATGCTCAATGGCGATAAAGAACTTGCGAGTGCAATAGGTATAACGAGCGGAGAAACTTTGGCACGTTACCGAAAAGAGGGAATGCCCTATTATCCCAATGGTAATTCGTTTCTGTACGACCCAAAAGAAGTGGTCGCTTGGCTTAAATCACGATTCAAAAAACAAGAAATCAATCCACAATTATTATGATTACAATTTTACTACCACTACTAATTTATTTTTTAATAGGAGTTTCTTTAGCTACCTATTGTGCGATTATGAATAATAGAGTTGATATTATTGACTTTATAATAATATCTCTATTCTATACTCCTATCGTTATTGCTTTCTGCATTTATCTTTTAATAGAAAAAATCAAACTATGGAGAAAAAAATGGAGATAAAAAGCATTTTAGGAGAATGTCCTATTTGTGGCACTTCGTGGCAAGGGAAAAGTTTCTTTTATATCTACAAGCAATATGCCTACACGATTAAATGTGAGGTAACTGATGAAGAGATAAAAGAGATAGTAAACAGACGACACAAACAAACTCATCAAAGCAGATTGATGTATAATCAAACAGAAGATTTACACGTCTGTCCCGATTGTAAGACTAATTTCAAACTATTAAATAACAATGAGTGAAGATTTTGTATATGAAAGACCTCATTACATCGCCAAAGCAGAGTTGGCAGAAAAGTTAGGTTTTGATGTCGTTTATTTTTTCAAGAAAGTTAATAATGAACCATCAATTTCCGAACAATTACAAAAAGCAGGTTACAAAAAGACAAGCAAAAATTTAACTCCAAAACAAATGGAGATAATCTGCGAGTATTATGGATACCCAATAATTAAAGAAAAATAAAAATGTATTTTGACAATCTTAAAACTTCAGAACAATTACGAGACGAATATAAACGTCTCGTAAAGGAAATGCACCCCGACAAAGGCGGTGATGTAGCAGAATTTCAAGCAATGCAGAGAGAATATGAAGAAGCATTGAAAAATCTTCTTAAGAAAAGTAAAAAGCATTCTGTTGAATGGCAGAAAGTATCGGAATTGCTACTTGATTTGCTAAAAGAGGTGAATCCTGTGTTGCATAAAAAAGTAAAAAATGCACTATACACACCACTTGGACGTGCAATACTTCAACTTGCTTCGCCAAAAATAAAGGAACTTTTGGATTTATTTATATAGGTTTTTGATTATGAAAAGAGATAGTTTTATTTTCTATCAAAGCTTTTACGAGGCTATTGTAGAATTGCCGAGAGAGGTTCAGGGAGAAGTGCTTACAGCCATAGTAGAGTATGGCTTATACGGAGAAACAACTGAACCACTAAAGCCAATAGCGAAAGCAATGATGTTATTAATAAAACCTCAAATAGACGCAAATCAAAAGCGTTACGAGAATGGTTGCAAAGGTGGCAGACCAAGAAAAGACACCGAAGAACAAAACCAAAAAGAAACCAAACAAAAACCTAATGATAATGATAATGATAATGTTAATGTTAATGTTAATGATAATGTTTCTTTATCTGATGGCGAAAGAGAAAGAAAGAAAAAAATTTTGATGAATCTTTATAAAAAAGGATTAGCAGGGCAATCCCTGAAAGAAGAATATGAACGCTTTACTGCCTATTATTCTACCAAAGATGTAAAGAATTATGAAAATCTTTCAGTTCTGTGGGAGCCAAAATGTGGTTGTGTTTCGCAAAATTTCAATGAGCGTGTGGCTAAAATCTTTGAAAACGTGTGCGATGATGAACGAGTGTTATTCGAGGGAAGATACGATTTCAGTGATGAATGTCAAATTGTCTATTGCTCGAAAGAATTTTACGAGTTTTTCGAGAGTAAAGTAGCACCAAAATCTTTTGAATTAGGTTATTTGTCCAACTTAAATTATTCACTGATAAATGAAAAGAAATGATTTTTTAGAAGAATTGCTTATGGGTTTGATTTTGACTTTAAGTCTTATTCTATTGTTTATGTCAGGAGGTTGCAAAAGCATTGAAACAACGCTTTCGGACAACTCACATATCAACAGAAAAGATAGTACTAACAAAGAAATAATCGTTAAAACTGATACTATCTATCAAACTATCTATGTGCAAGTAAAAGATTCATCGTCAAACGAAAAGCAAAGTAGTACGGAGATTGTTTTCGGCAATGGCGGTGGCACGTGGAATGCTACGACAGGCGAAGCTACAAACGTATCAAGTGTAAAAACTAACGAAAGCGAAAAGAATCTTCGTTTGCAATTGTCATCTTTAGAAAAAGAATTGTTTGAACTTCACAACATATTGCAGTCAAAGACTGATAGCATTACTCAACTAAAACAACAAAACAACATTAAACACACTCACACAGAAAAGCCGAAAAGCAATTGGTATTGGTGGCTTGTTGTTGGTTTCGGATTGGGTGTTGGTGTTGTAATTTCGTTGAAGAAAATCCCAACCACAAGTTGGTTGATGAAATGGTTATGATTGAAAATGAAAAATGAACTGATAAAAATAAATGAAACTCCTCTCCCAAAACAAATGAGGAATAGTCATATTCCACAGGTGGGAGATATTTATATTTATAACTACGACCATTCTATTATTAGAATACTATCTAAGGTAGATGGATATAATAGTTATCATTATGAAAAGTGGTCTTTTTCTCAGAATAAATGGATTCCATCCGAAAGCACGACATCAATAGAAAATAGTTACTATACCCTATTACTGCATCCTTTTGAGGAAGTGTTGAAGATGTGTAACGAATGTTTTGACAATCCGGACTTTTTGCAACAATTAAACAGCCAAGAAAAAGATAGTACATCGCTTATTACGCAATGTGATAAGTTGGGTTTTATGTTGGAGGAGAGTCAATTACTACAAGATAAAATAGAGTCAGTCCAATCTTTAATGCAAGGTAAGGTTAAAGAAATGGAACGGATGATGAACGAGAAGATAAATTCTTTAACACCTGTACTTAAATCGTTGAGAAAAACTATTCATAACATACAAGAGGTAGTTAATATTCTTAATGCTTATATCGGAGAAGGAGTAGAGGTTAAGCAAATTTGCGAGGGCGAACCAGCCTCAATAGATATTCCTATTAGTATAAGACAAAGAATACTCTTTATGGATGAGGAGGTTGCCATTATAAATAGCGATGGTCAAGGTTTGGATTATCAAGGAAAAGATACCTTTTATGAGTGGTTAAAAGACAATAAGCATAGGGATATAGTCTTACCTGAAGAAAAATGTGTAGTAGTTTTTAAGCCTAAAAGATTCAATCATAGATACTCTAATGACGCATATACCAACAGTCTGCTAAATCAATGGAATAAGCATAGTTTCATTGTAATAAGAAATGGAGAAAATATCTATTCTATTGAATCTGATAACCTGTGTATATATGACTCCGTAATGCCTACTAAAACTAAATTAGATGAGATATTGAATAATAAATGGCGTAACGAAGAACTAAAGCAAGAGGAGTTGGATTCATTAAAGTTTAGAGGTTTATTCTTTTGTATGATAATACAAGGATTGGTTGATAAGTCTGATGTGTTTAAGCCAACTAATCTTAATGTGAATATTGTGAAGAATATCGGTGTTAATTTAATCTTTGATGCAGAAGAATCTTTAGGCACAGGTATCAAGGATTTTAAGACTTGGTTAAAAGAAAAGAGTGATAATATATGTAGAGGTAGTAGAATTATATATGTAAATGGTGGTACTTATTTGAAGTATTATTACAACGACTATTCTAAACCTAATCCTCCAAAACAAGGATTATACTCTGTTGAAGAGTATGAAGGAAAATTACTCTTTAAGTATAGCCCAAAAGATGATTATTGGTGGGATTGGAATGGCTCTCACGAGAGAAAGAATAGAGTTTCTTGGGTGTTTGATAAATACAATGCAATCAATTATGATGAGATTAATGTAGAAGAGTTAGATGTTTATCTCAACGATAGAACTCAAAGATTGTATTATGTAGATATATTGCCATTATTACTTTACCTCAAGAGAGAGAAGTTACAAGAACAACAATGGGAGGATGCTTTTAAGGCGAGTATGATTAAGTACTTCTCAGATAAGCATAATATCGTACTGCAACCTGAACTCTTAAATGAGGCTGTAAAATGGTGGAAAATGAAAGTTATTTTCAAACGACCACTTAAACAAGATGATGCTAAGTCTTGGAGAATGATTGAAAAATATTGTTTAGATAAATTGATTTAATTATGGAACGAAAAATAAAATTCAGAGGAAAGGACATCGAAACAGATAAATGGGTAGATGGCGACCTAATTCAGCGAATGGGTTATATGCCAAGTATTATGTTTCCTTATGAAAGCAACGGCAAAGTTTGTTATGGTGAGTGTGCGGTAAAACGTGAAACCGTAGGTCAGTTCACAGGTTTGCTTGATAAGAACGGAAAAGAGATTTATGAGGGGGATATAATGGGTTTGCCAGAACGGGATGCAAAAGGTGTTGCGTACAAAAACCGATATGTCAGAGTGGTTGAATGGATTAACGATGGCTTCTTTCTGCTCGACCATTGCGTAATGGGAGGTGAAGTACGCAAATACGGAGACCGACTTGCGTTAGAAATTTCGCTAAATTCTAACTATGCAGGAATGGTACGTTGTTTTAGTGAAAGGGGATTAGACTATACCGTCATCGGTAACATCTACGACAACCCTGAATTACTGAAAGGAGGTGCAGAATGAAAATAGATGCAAAAGGTTATATAACCTTAACTCCAAAAGAGAGCGACGAAATTATGGATTTGCTTGATACGCTTGAAGCAATGGGTGGCACTTATGACCAAGTATTTGCAAGCGATTGTAATAAAGCAGGAAAGTATTCTAAAAAAATTCTATCACTAAAAATAACCTAATAGAGAGAAATACAGATTACACCCATTATTTACCTATACCAAAGTTAGAAGTATGACAGCAACGATTATTTTATTAGCATTTATGTGTATTGGCACAGGAATGGAACTTGCCAAGCACGGAGAATATTGTGAAAGGCGTTATAATTTTTGGTTGAAACTTTTAGCAGATGCTATACTACTCACTCTTTATTATTACGCAGGACTATTTAATAATTTTTGATTATGACCCTACAAGAAAAAATAGACAAGTTGCCGTTGAGTATTCCTTATTGGGATGAATTGGACTATGAGTTACGCATAGAAGCAACCATAGAAGAAGTCTGCGTGAAATATGTGGCAGTTGAATTTGAGTTCATTGAGGTTGCCGAGGAGTTTACCTTATTTGAAGTATGCAATCAAAGCAAAGCCTACAATCTCTCGCAACGCCTTGAAGATGTAATTGACCGAGCATTAGCAGTAATTGAAAATAAAGAATGGGAAAAATGAGAAAAGTAAAAGTAGAATTACAGATAGAAGTTCCTGATGGAATATCTATCGAAGATATAGAGGAGTTCCTCCGATTTGAGTTCCATTATAGTGGTAGTTGTAGTAGCAATAACCCGATGTTTTATGAAGATTATGATGTTGAAGAATTTTATTTTGAACAGTTATGACAACAGATAATGCAAAGAAAGAATTGATGGTAGTTCATCGAGACAGTCCTATTGGAGAAACGCACGAGCATTTCTACAGTGTTTCAAGTGTTAATAGACTTATTGAAAGGTTAGTTGGTAGAATTAACGAACTCGAAAAAAGACATAAGCAAAAAGATGATGCAATAAGGCTACTTGAAAATGTTTTAGCAACAATTTGTGAGGCTACAAGTAGTGTTGAAAAAGAAGATACTGATGCAGGTCTTTGTGTAATGCCAAACTTTAGGTGGGAACCTACTTTTGAGTTCTATGAAGATGATATTGAGGTAATGAAATGGTTAGAAGAACAAAGTGATCATACAGTAGATTTTTCAGTATTAAGAAATAATAAATAGAAACAATATGATTTACTCAAACGACTACCAAGAAGTGCAGAAAAAGTTTGACGAACTTTCTGTGTATGACAAAGAGTTATTTATCAAAAAAAATATAAACTTCCTTTCTGATAAAGGAGAAGTATTAGATGATTTAGATATTGATATTGAAAATTTGGCAGAAGAAATGGGTATGATAAATCCTGATTATATGTTAGGGTTTGAACTTGTTAATTTGATTGAAGATAACATCTTACGATTAACCGAAAGTGATATTAAGGAATTGAAAAAGATAATTGAGTAGAATTCATAAAATATCTTTTTGGTATAAAGATTGTTGAAAACTTTTTAACTTTGCAAATACTATGAAGTACAGCAAACATCAAATAGATAAGGCAGGAGTGGCATTGATAGGAGATGACCCTTTTGCTCGTGAACAAGCATTGAGTATTATTGCTGATTGGCGAATGACATTCATCCCTGTGTTGGAAGAATTTTGTTCTAAAATAACTGATGTTTTTGAAAAAGAAAATATAAAATTCGCTTTTTATTCAAAACGTATAAAACGTATGACTTCTATTGAGGAGAAGTTAAGTGTGAATAAAGAGAATAGGATGAAACTTGGAGGATTGCAAGATATTGGTGGAGCAAGGTTTGTTTTTGAAAATGTACAAGAACTATTAGTAGTACAAAAATTATTAGAAGTCTTTGTTCCTGAACAATTTGAAAAGAAGAAACCTTATGATTATGTAGAAAATCCCAAAAAGAGTGGATATAGAAGCATTCATTATGTTTACAAGTATCATTCAGACAATAAGGATTATGATGGATTGCAGATAGAATTGCAGATAAGAACGAGATTACAACATAGTTGGGCAATGGCAGTTGAAACTGCGAGTTTAATTTCTCGAACATCTCTAAAACAAGCTCTTGATGATAAAAGTGAGTGGCGAGAGTTCTTTGAATTAGTAAGTGCTATTTTTGCTCAAAAAGAAAAATGTCCTGTAAACGAAAAATATAAAGATTTCTCAAATAAAGATTATTGCGATAAATATATAGGATTATTAAATGAACATAAGTTCTTGGAGCAATTAAAAGCGTTGAGGGTAACAATGCAAGATGATACTATCTTTGAGACAACCCAAAAAGGTCATTGTGTATTGTCTATTGACTTTGAGAAAAGATTAGTTCACGCAAAGCTTTTTGATGAAGCAGATAATGCTTCTGATATTTTTACAAAAATTGAACGCTCTTTACTGCAAACTCAAGCGGTTGTAATGGTTTCTATAGAAAAGATGAACGAAATACGAGAAGCTTATCCAAGTTATTTTCTTGACACAAGCGAATTTATAAAATCATTAGAAGATTTTAATTCTAATTGTAAAACAAAATACTACTATAAATAATCTTACTTATATAATTAGCCACTCTTTCCGAGTGGCTTTTTTCATTTGTAAATAGTAATAAATAGCAATAAATAGTAACAAATAGTCAAAAATAGTAAGAACTTGTCTTTTCGCTTTTTCCATTTCTCACATTTGCACAAATGGAAAAATCATCGAAAAAGTTTTTAGGATTAGCGTTAGTTTGTGCAGGAGCGTTTGCTTTATTCAAAGGTTTGAAGAAAGCAAATTCTCTTGTTGATTTTGTTCGTTATCTCACAATTACACCAAAAATTGATGGAGGTATTAAACGTATCAAATTTTATAACTCTGCATTGCATATTCCTGTAGCAATAGAATTTGGTAATCGTTCCGACCAAGAAGTCAATGTCGGAGTAACTTCTTTAATTATCTATTATAATGGCAATAATGTTGGAGTTCTTCAGCCAAATGCACAAAAAATCGTTATCAAAAAGTATTCAAATAGTACCTTATCAAATCTTATCGTTGATATATCAATTTGGAATCTTATAAAATTCGCAGGTTCGGCAATAACAGACTTAATTACTGAAGGCAATTTTAATAGCATTGTAAATAAGTTGAGTTGCAATGTTGCTTGTCTTTTGAATGATAAATATGCGTTCGATTTAGACTTGAAATTCGGAGATACTGAAAAAGTAAATACAAGTAATGCTTCTGTTGTTAGTGGTTTAGGTTTAGTTGCTAAAAAACAACGAATCTTACGTCCTTTCAAAGATTATGAGCATTTAATTCCACCTAAAAGCGAATTAAAACAACGTGATTTGATTTTAATTCCAAATGGTAGTGTTGATGATACAGTCTATTTGATGAAAGAAGTTGCAGTAAAGTATGCTAATGACACCAAGACACTTGCTCAATACTTGAAAAAAGACACACTAAAAGCAACAATACAAAGCATTTTTGATTTTGTCTACAACTACATTCAATACGTTCCTGATAGCAAGTTACAAGAACAAGTTCGAAGACCGCTAAGGACACTTTGGGACAGAAAGGGTGATTGTGATTGTTATGCCACTCTTATCGGTTCAATTCTAACCAATTTAGGTATTCCTTACAAATTCCGTATAGCGGAGTATGAGAATAGAGGTTATTACCAACACGTTTATGTGATTATTCCTACATACAATGGCGGGTATTATGTCTGCGACCCTGTTCTTGACACTTGCTTTGACGAAAAAAAACCAACAAAAAAGAAAGACTTTTAATAAGATATGGACGGCATTAACATACAATTTTTAGATGGAGTGAATAACAGCTCTAACAACGAAGAAAAGAATCTTCAAGACTTTGTTATGAAAGGATATAGCAATGAAGTTGCTAACGAAATGGACATTGTTGCTGAAGGTTTAGACTTAACAGGATTTGCAGGTAACGGAAGTATTGATGACCAAGAAATGTTACACGCTTATCTTGTACGCACTAAAAGTTGCATTGACCAATATCCTCAATCAATAATGGGGTATCAAAATCCTAAAATTTTCTCTCAAATGTTAGGTTTCGTACTTGATAATTGGGACAACGGAGAGCGTGAAGCTGCTATTGATAATATGGCAAGAGAAGAAGAACGCTTGATTAAATTAGGTGCAATCAATCTTGATTTTGCTCAAGATGATGAAGATTTAGAAGTAGTCAATGGTATTATTGATGAAGAAGATTACACACTTTGTGGTGTTACTCCAAATAAAAATAAAGTTGTAAAACGTAAAAGAGAGAAAAAAGGGTTCTTTAATATGCTTAAAGAAGCAACAAGCAACCTGAATATTTCTAAAGCTGCTAATAAAATAGTAGCAAACAATCCTTTCTTATCAAAAATCAAAAGTCGTTTAAGAAATAACATAGCAAAAAATCGTACAAATAGCACTAAATATGTTATCAACAAAATGGGCAAAAAGGTTGCAGTAAACCAAAATGTAGCGAAAGCACAAGATATTAAAGGTTTAGGCAGTCCTTATGCTTTAGATGTTGATGAACTATTGCGTGGAGTTGATTTTGAAAACGAAAACTCTTTAAGTGGTGTTAATGGTGCAGAACTTAAAACCTATTTACAGAAAACAAAAAATGTTCTTTTAGCAAATCCAAATGAATTTGATGATGATGAAGAACGTGATGAAGTTATAGGGCAGATAGATTATTTGCTTGACAATTACAATATCGAGAAACATAGAGAAAAGGCACTCTCTCAATTATCAGGAGAGAATATGACCGAAGAACAATACGATTCATTCTTAAATGCAGTTACAGAACGCAGACAACGTAAGAATCGTAAAATGTTCTTTGACAAAATCAAATCTTTTTCAAAAAATCCAACTAAACAAGGTGCAAAAGAGATTATCAAAAACAATCCTTTTGTTTCAAGAAAAAAACTATCTCTTAAAGGTGTAGGTTATGCTTTAGATGTTGATGAACTACTTAAAGGTACTGACCTTTTGGGTGTTTTTGGTCTTGGAGATGTTGATTCTAAAAATGCAGTTAGCAATTACCTAAAAAGAACTTCAAAGGTTATTGCTCAAAACCCTAACGACTACTACGACAATGTGAGCGATTATGATAACGCACAAGGTGTATTGAGTTACGCAATTAACAATATCAATAACGATGAAGCAATGAATATGCTTTGTGGTATCGGTATGAACGATTGCGAATACGAAGATTTAGAAGATACGCTTGGTGCATTAGGTGCTAAAAAAACAAAAGCACAAAAGAAAGCTGATAAAGCAGCAAAAAAGGCAGCTAAAAAAGCAGCAAAAGCACAAAAGAAAGCACAAAAAGCTGCTGACAAAAAAGAAAGGCAAGAGCAAAGAGCAAAGGAAAAAGCCGAAAACAAAAAGGAAAAAGCCGAACACAAAGCAAAACAAAAAGCATTCAAAGCTGAACAAAAAGAGTTAAAACAAAAAATTAAAAACGCTAAAACAAAAGAAGAAAAAAAGGCTCTTAAAAAAGAGAAACGACAGAAGTATTGGAAGAACGTTAAGGAAAACGCTAAACGTATAGGCAAGAAAATCAAAAAAGTTCTTAAAAAGGTTATCAAGTTTATCATCAAATACAATCCTTTATGCTTGATTATTCGTGGTGGTTTGTTGCTTTGTCTGCAACTTAATATGTTCAAATTGGCACTTAAAACATATTATGGTTCAATTCCATTTGAACAAGCACAAAAGCAATTCGGACTAACAAAAGAAGAACACGACAAACTAATTAAAGGTTACAATAAACTTAAAAATGTTTATGTGAAACTTGGTGGAACAGAAAAAATTCTTTTGCGTAATCTCGAAAAAGGAGTAAAACGAGTTTGGAAAGGTTCGGAAAACTATTCTTTAGCAGAATTAAAGAAAGCAGGAGAACAAAATAAAGATTCTCTTAACAAAATGATTGCAGATGAAGAAACTGCACTCAAAAAAGCAGGAGCAACAACTACCAACGACCCAAAAACATTCTTTGAAATTAAGAAAACAGAAGTTCAACAATCTGTTGATGTAGAAGTAGAAGTTGATGAAAACGGAAATGAAATTCCTAATAGTGCAAAAGAAGTAGCCACAAAAGCGGTTAGTGGTTTGAAATATAACAACTATTTGAATGGTGGACTTGGCGAAGTTGTTACTGCTGCTGCACTTGCTTCTTCAGGTTCTGTAATTGCAGGTATTATCGCATCTATTGCAGGTATTTTCGGCAAAGATGGTGGAAAGATTATGGAAAAACTTAAATCTGTAGGAAAGAAAATAAAAGATACTTTCCAAAATACAAAAGTTGGTCAAAAAATCACAACTGCAATTAATAACATAAAAGAAAAAAATCTTGAAAAACAGGCTGAAAAACAAGGTATATCGGTAGAAGAATTGAAAGCTCAACAAGCTGAAAAAGGGACAAACATTAGCAACTTAATCAGTAACGCTAAAACTTTTATCAATGACGCAAAGAACATTGTTAAAACGACTGCACAAGGAGCTAAAGAGGTTGTTACTACAATTAAAAATGCAAAAACAAATTCAACGCAAAAACAATCTTTGCCACAACAACAAATTACAACAACTCCACAAAAAGAAGAAAAGAAATCTTCTTCTACTAAAAAACTACTTATTGCAGGTGCAGTAGTAGCAGGAGTTGGTACGGCAGCTTATTTCTATATGAAAAACAAAAAGAATAACTAAAAACTATGGCAAAGTATAAAGTAACAACAAGTAGTGGTAACTTGAATTTAAGACAATACGATACCACATCGAGTAAAATTATCGCAAGTATTCCAAAAGGTACAATCGTTGATAGTTATACTCCACCAACACCTAATTCTAAATGTGCTTCAGGTTGGTTGTATGTATCTTATGGTGGTAAATATGGTTATGCAAGTGCAGATTATTTGACACTTGTTTCTTCCTCATCTTCAACACCGACAACAACAAGTACAAGTACAAAAACAACCACTACAACGACAACAACTAAAACTACTACTCCAACAACTACAAGCAACTCAAGTGCAACAAAGAGTAATAGTAACACTAATAATAACAATAAAACTTTAGAAGAAATGGCAGTATCAACTACAATGAGCGAATCAACGAAAAAGAAGTTGAAAATCGCAGGTATTGTTGCAGGAGTTGCAGTTGGTGGATTTTTAATCTACAAGGCGATGAAGAAAAAAACAGCAGCACAAGCAACAAAATCACTTAATGGAGTTCGCAAGAGAAAGAGTGCGAAAAGAAAAAGAATCAGTAAAAAACTATTAAAACTTAATTAAAAAATTAAAAAATTATGGCAAAAAGAAAAAAACGCAGTTCGACACGCACAGGGTCGTTCTCAAAACAAGGAATTAAAGATTTTGCAGTAAAAGGTGCAGGTTTGGTTGCAGGTATGGCTATGGGTGCTGCTATCAATCGTTTTGTTGCAAAAAAAGACGCAGTATCAGGTACAGACCTTTTAGGTTTGGATGGTAAAACAAGCAAATGGACAACTCCCGCTATTACCATCGGTGCAGGTTTGGTTATGAGTGGCTTAGTAAAAAATCAACACTTGAAAAATGTAGCATTAGGTATTGGTGCAGCAGGTGCAGTCAATTTGGTGAATACTGCAATGGGCGAAGCAAAAATCACTTTGAGTGGTGATGACGAACAACCTTTGATGTTACCCGGTGTTTCAGGTAGCGAAGAAGTAGTTACTTACGATGAGTTACCATCGGAAAATGAATTGGCAACTCAATACTCTGAACCTGTTTTGGCTCCTGTAGGAGATATTGATGTTGATGTTGATTTTGAAGAAGTCAACGGAATGGGTATCACTATGGAGTTTGAAGATTCGGAAGTGAATGGTGTAGATTTACTTTAATGTTTAACAATAAATAAAAATTAAAATTATGGCAGAACAAAAAAAAGTTCGTAGAAATCCTTTTGTAGGAACAAAGTTCTCTTCAGGCAAGGCTGAATTTGAAGCAAGAATTGGTGCAATCGAAAAAAATCTTGCAAGTGCAGTAATCGGTGGTAGTGTTCACACAGTGGACTATTTGCCCTATGCAGTACGTCATTTGGCAGCAGACACAACTGTTGAACTTATGCAATCATCGGACGCTAAAAATGTTGGTATCACTAACGTAAACAAACGTCAATTAGAAGCAAACACTTATGCACTTTGCACAGGTATTCAACTTTTGGAAGCAAATTTTGAGAAATCAGCTCCAACAGAAGCAGAAATTAAATCGGCTTCTTTCGGTGTAATCTCAAGCGAAATTGCTAACGGAGAATTGGAAGTTAAAAACGGAGATAAAATCCTTTATCCACGTTCTTCTTGTGAAGTATTCCGCACAACTGATTCGGAATCATTGCAAGGTTATCACGCTTTGGAATGTCCTAAATTCTTCATTCCATTGACTGATATTGTTCCAACTCTTTACGTTCCTGCTTCTACACAAGGTGCAAACAAATCTAAAGCAATTAAGATTGTGTTCCATTGTGTTAAAACAAACAAAGCATAAAAATTTGAGTTGTTGTGTTGTTTGAGTGGTTAGCCGAGTGCAATTCGGCATTTGGCTAACCTTTTTTTTATAAAAATCTAAACTAAACGAAATGTTTTACACTATACCGTCAAAATCAAGTGAAATACGAACAAACACTCCTATCGGAGTTAAATCTATTATTGGAGTTTTTTTTGAGAATAAGAACGACAATGCTTATTCCTACAAAAAAGAACTTGAATCTGTATCTATCTCTATTGATGGTAAACAAATTTGTCGCAACTTACTTATTCTACCATTCAGTACAAATGTTCCTTTCGGTGGTAAAAAACACAAATGGCAAGATGTAGCGTTAGAAGTGAACTTGAACGTTAATTTGTCGGAAATTAAAATCACTTCATCAGGGGATAACAACGATTATAATATCGTTTTTGTATGCAGTGATAAGAACATTGATGAATCAAAAGGATTCGATTTTATTGAAACGAAAAAAGTACGTCTTAAAGGCGTTTTATCATATAAAGAAGCAGAGAGTTTTCTCGCTAAAACAAAAGAAGATTTAGAAGCAAAATATCAAAAAGCACTAAACGACTACAATCAACAAGAAGAATTATACAATCAGTATCAAAAAGATTTGGCAAAGTACAATCAGTATCAAAAAGATTTAGCAAAGTATAATCAGTATCTTGACGATTTGGCTAAATACTACCAATATCTTGAAGATGTAAGATTGTATGAGCAATATGTTCAAGATGAAATTGCTTACCAAGAGTATTTGTACCAAAAACAACTATGGGAAGAATACCAAGAATGGTTAATTGATAGCAATCCTGACAAAGGAGAAGAACCTGAACATCCTGAATCTGAGCCACAAGAAGTTGAACAACCACAAGAAGTTGAGCGACCAGAGGAAGTTGAGCGACCAGAGGAAGTAATCCGACCTGAAGAAGTTGTTGAACCAAAAATTGTTGAGAAAGGTATAGAACCAAAAGAACCAACTGAAATTGTAGTTGAATTTCTTAATAAAGGAGAAGTATTTACTTACAAATGGGACTTTGATGAAGCAGATATTGTTCAATGTATTGATGACATTGATGTTGGAGAAACAATCATCGGAGAAGAATTGCAATTTACTTTTGATAAGGAACCTATTGCAGTCGTTTGTTTCCCTATGTTTTCAATTAAAGGAAGTTCGATTATCTCTAACATAATCGTAAACTACAACTTTAATTTTTCAGGTACGGACAACGAGGTTTTTCCACCAAAAACAGATTTATCAATCATTTCGATAAACAAGAACATTCCGTTTCGGAAAGCTCTTTATCACTTTGATGATAAGATAAATCGTTCGGCAACAATAACACTAAACAACAATGCAAAACCAATGGAAACCTATGAGAATAACAAAATAGGTGATATGGAAGTGTATTTCTTATTCCTATATAAAAAGATAGTTTAATATGAAAAAAACATTACAAATCTTTAGAGATATTACTATTGATAGTAATAGTGAAACATTCAAAAGTGAGCAATTAAAAGAAGGTTACTCTAATTGCACAGGTATATTCATTGTGCCTGTTTCTGGTAATCTTAAAAACGTAACATTATCAGTAAAAATAGCTCAATACGAAGTGCTACCACAAGGTACTGACGCAGTTTTAATTGCTTTTGATGGCAAAAATTCTCTCGCAGAATCAATTTACGATTTCAAGCAAGAAGGTATCCCTGCAAGAAGTTCTGAAATGGACATTACAATCAAGAATCTATCTTCAGAATCTGTAAAATTTAATCTCTATTTAGTTTTAGAAAACTTGTAAAAAATGCTTTGGGTAACTGACATAAAAATCGCAAACAGAGAGAGTTTTGGTGGTGTGTTTCATTCATCAATCGTATTGCCAAGCAAAATAGCAAGAATAAAATCACTTGTTGTTTACGCAATTTTGGACGATACAACGATTTTGAAACAAGCAGAAGAACTTATCAATAATGAATTGTTGAGAAGAAAGGTGCTTCGTGGAGTTATCTCTCCACAAATAGCAACTTTGAGTATTACCATCAACAATACAAATGTTATTGTTAGCAATACTCCTGTATGCAACATTTACAACCTTGAGGACAAAACATTTTCACTAACTAAAGTTCAAATGCAAGAATCTGTAGATGTACCACAAGGAAGTGTGATGAACATTTCAGTTGAAGAAAAAATGAACACTCCTTTTGTTGATAAAAATTACATCAAACAAATCACCAATAAAGGAAAGACAAACAACCCATATCCAAACGTGGAATACACAAATAGTTACACAATCAAAATTTGCGTAGAATATGATAAGTAAAATTGTAGAATTAGAGCAAGAAAGATATAAAAGACTTGGTTACGACACGATTGTTGTACCTATCTCTATTTATGTTTCATCTCCTTTGGAAGTTGTGCATATCAGTAACGATTCGTATATCTTAACAGGCATACACATTACTCGTGATGATATGTTGTCTAATGGAAATAGCGTTGTTCTATCTTCTCCTACAGAAGTTTTACATCTTACACAAATGCAAATCTCTCAACTCGGTACAAGTTTATTCAAGTTGTTTAGGGAGAATTTGATTATTCAAACTAAATCGGAAAGTGATTTTGGTCAATATCGACTTGATTTCATAAAAATAACACCATATCTAAACAAATAAAAATTATGCAAAAAGAGTTAAGTATTACGGAAATTAACAATTCAGTTAGTTCTATAATTGAGCAAGTTAGACAAAGTGATAACAAAGGTTTGCGTTTTGAAATATATACGCTAAATCCTACTTTGAGCTCGGAAGAACAACGCTATGCTATTGGAGATAACAAAGGCGAAATAAGTTGCACAAAACAAATTCAAAGCATACTTGAAACTCTATTGAACAATAAAAATGTCGTTAACATAAGAGTTGTGCTTAAGACTATGAACGGAAAAGTTATAAGTGAATCGAATTTGCCACTTAAATCTGCTTACGGAGAAAACTCACAAGTATTTATTCCTACTCGCCAAAAGGAGATTAAAGAAGAACAACCTAAAATCAATGGTGAGAGCAACAATATGACACTATACAACATTTTAACATTAATGGGATTTGATACATCAGGACTTAATGGTATTGACGATCCTATCAACGGACTTGGTGCTATTATGAACATTCGTGAAAAGCAGATAGAAAAGCGTTACGAAGAGCGTGATAGACAAAATCGTTACGAACAACTTGTTGTTGAGAAAGCAAAAATCGAAGAAAAGTATGATGAATTGCAAAAGCAATACAATTCTCTCGTAAAAGAAAACGAAAAGTTGTACGACAAAATTGATGTTTTGGAAGAAGATATTGAATCTTTGGAAAAACTCAAACCTGAAAACTCAATAGCAGGTGTTTCTATCGTTGGTGCATTGACAAATGTAGCCGAAAATATGTTACGAAAACACGCAGGTACTATTGGTAATTTGCTTGGTACTGACAAAGAAACGATGTTAGGTATGCTTGATAGTGATAACAATCAACAACCTATGGTAGTCGAAAACAACACTATGCAAAATGTAGAAGTTGTTGCTTTGAGTGAGCGTCAAGAGAAGATAGACTTTATCAATAATGTTCTATTGCAACTTGATGACAAACACTACAACCTTTTCGTGAAACTTTTTGAAGCGTTTGCAGAAAATAATGACGCTATCGCACAATGTTATCGTTGGGCATTTGGTAGAGATGAATAAATCATATTGCTATGGCAAAAAAAATAACTTTCAATCCTATATCTAATAACTTTGATTATGTAAATGATACAACGAAGTTAGAGTATGACCTTTCTAAAAAACAAAGTAAGGACTTTGATTCTGTTAATGGTAATTTGGCTATTTTCGACAATAATGGTCAAACTGCTGATAGTGGTAAAACTATCGGAAAAGAAACAATCACTAAAAACATATATTATGTTTTGCGTAACATCAACGATGATACGCAAAATGTGTATTGTTCGGAAGAACCTTTCTCGTTAAGAGTAGGAAGTGTTATTTATGTTGACAAAGAATGTACTACTGAATATGGTAAGGTGTCTTACTATATGTCAGGAACAATAAGAATTGATACAGATACATCTATCTTTTGGGCAATAGATTACGAACCTAAAGAATTTGTATCAACAAAAAGAGTTGCTACAGAATCGGCAGTTGTTAATTTCTTAAAAAAATCGGATTGGAATCAAAACGATGAAACGGCAACGGACTATATCAAGAACAGAACGCACTACGAAGCCATTGCTGAACACGTTGAAATGTCCGATAATGAGTACAACGAAAAAAAGGCAAATGGTTCTACGTTTGTTTTGACGAAAGTAGCAACAGAGGTCATAAACTCTAACGAATATAGTTCCGCCAAAGGAGTTGAAGTTGGAAATAAAAATGATTTCGATAAAATTTATAATAATATTTTAAGAGATGCTTCTGACACTTACACGCACGAAGGCAATAAAACTAAAATTTGCTATCGTATTGCGATTAACGGAATAGATGTTGATTTGCAATGGCACAAAACAGATGTTTATGGTGGCAACGAAGAAATATCTCCTGATGGAACTTATGAAGTATTTTACGGGTTTGCTCCAAGCGATAATTGGATGGCGGCTCATCACGTTGTTGGAAATGGTATAGTTGTAAAAAATGCCAGTTGCGTAAAAGGTTATTATGGTGGAAATGCACATTATTTTTCGCGTGCTTTCCTTATTGACAAGAGCATATATGGAGAAGCACCTTATACGATAGATTTCTATTTTGAGTGTGAACAAACCATCAAGAAACTTGACAAGAAATTCTTGCCTGATGGGATTGTTGTACACGATGAGGTTTTTCTTTGGGACGAAAACAGTGATATCAACAACTACACCGAAACAGGCATTTATCACTTCAAAGGTTTTAGGACAAATGAAAATGACAACTTGCCAATAGGCAATGTTGGAGAATTTGTCAATATAGCATTTACATTGATTGTTGATAAAGTTGAAGGTAAGTATGATACTACAGCAGGCATCAATCTGCCTGAACACGTTTCTCAAACGTTATTCTTGGGAAATCGTCAAGGTTCGGAAACTAAAATCTATGTGCGTAATGCAACAACATTCTTGAGCGATGGCACTACTACTTGGGAATCGTGGAAAGAACTTGTAACTTCTACTTATCTTGGTATAGCATCTTCGATGGAAGATGAGTTGTTGAATAATGCAACAGAAATAGGACTTTATACAGGTGCTATCGTAAATACTTCGACAAACACGTTTGATGTGTTCAAGTTAGAAGTAATTAACAATTATGCAATATCTAATCAGGCAAGCCAATTAACAGGAAGTACAATCCCTAATACTGTACTTCAAACAATGACAATAGTTAGCCTTGATGGTACAGATAAACAATATAAACGCAAAGGCAACTCTATCAACGATGTATATCAATGGGGAGAATGGGAAGAAGCAAGTGCTACCACCAAATACAAAACAGGCGATGTGGTAATTCTTGAACACATAACAGAATCTGATATACAAACAAAAGTAATTTCTTGGGAGAATTTTATCGAAAATAAAGATAGCTATAAGTATGTCGATATTTATAGTAAAGGAGCATACCCAATAGGAATTATCGTTGACCCACAAAAGAAAACATTTATTTATTTACGCACAAAGGTGATTGCAAACGCCCCTGCGGTTAGTTCTTCTGAAGATGTATTTTGTGATTTGTTATTTAATTCTCTACACGATGGGTTAGGAAACACTAAGTCGTTGATGAGACAGAGATATATAGATAAAAATATAATTGGTGTCTTATCATCTACAGTGTCTATATTCTATAACGGTTCAAATAATCAGTTAACCCAATTCATACCATCGAGAGACGAGAATGTTTTGTTGAAAAATGTCTTTTATGATAACGACAAAGGATGGCAAAATTTCAGGGATAGAATCGAAGAGTTGAACGCTATGATGGGGGACGAAGATAACTACCCTACAACTTATCATCAAGGCATTAATGCATTTTACACTTATACTTCTTCATTGGTGAAAACTACAGATTCTTTATCTTCTGTTGTTTCTTATACTTTTTATACGGCAACTAATCAATTAGATGTTTCACTATTTGGACAAGGTAGTAAAACAGATAGAATTGTTTATGGAATTTTAATGAATGATGAAGAATAAGATTTCAGTCATAATGCCTGCCTATAATGCAGAGAAATGGATAGCAAGAGCTATTCTCTCTCTGCAACACCAGACTATCAGGGATTGGGAATTGTGTATTGTTGATGATGCAAGTACGGACAACACGATTCAAGTAGTAGAAAACTTTATGCGTGAAGAAAATCGCATAAAACTTGAATGTAACGAAACAAATCTTGGTTGTGGATTAACACGCAGACGAGCAATATCAATGGGAAGTGGCGAATATTTCGCATTCCTTGATAGCGATGACACGTTTGAGCCAACATTCTTTGAGAAGATGTTAGAAGCGATGTATCGCACGCACGCAGATATAGCAGTATGTGGCTGTAAAGAATACGAAGAAGGCAAATATGTTCGCTCATATTTGTGCGATGAAACTTATTGCACACACAAAAAAGAACTCTATGAGCAATATATGAGTGGTTTGTGGATTATGCAATACAACGGAAATAAAATCTATAAGAAAGAGATAATTGACAAACACGAATATTGCGATTTCCGTTTTTGTGAAGATAGTTACACGACATACAAATGGCTATGGGAGGCTGAAAATGTAGTTGTTATTCCAGATAGATTGTATTCGTATTACAAGCATTCGGGAAGCAATTCTGCTGATAAAAATAGTCCGCTCATAAAGAGTTACGATACAGTGCGATGCGTTTGGGAACATTTTAATTTTTGCAAGGAGCAAGGTTTTACGGATTGGTTGCCAAAACTATCGTTGTTTGTCTATGAACATTTAGTACGTTGTATCAATGGCTTTGACATTAACAGCAAAGAATATAAAGTCGTAGATGCTACAAGAAACGAATTTCTAAAATACATAAAACTATGATAAATAAAGAAATAATAGTTAAAGGCAAAGAGCATTTGACTTATTACATTACAGAATATGGCGAGCAACAAGTAAATGTTTGCTACAAGAGTGGTAAAGTAAGTTTCGGAGACAAGGGAAACTACTTCTTCAAACGTGCAGTGTTTGATGCGAGTTATGATGCCAAAGAGAACACAATAGACCCCGAAAACTTGGTGTATGTAAAGCCAACTCTCGAAGAGCAGAACGAAGCTATTCGTATAAAAAGAGAACAGGAGTATAAGAAAAGAAGTGATTCTCTTTATATGTCGTGGCAAAAGTATTTGGCTTTGGGTGAAACAGCAAAAGCTGAAGAAGCAAAAGCACAGTGGTTGGCAGAAGTAGAGAAGATAAACGAAGAATTACCTTATAAAAGTTAGTGCGTTATGAAATGGAGTGAAAGAATTAAAAAAGCGACAATAGGCGAATGGATTAACTTCGTTTGCTTCTTGGTTAGCGTCACGTTGGCAGTGGTGGGTTTCATCATTCCGCCAACAGGCGAGATTGACAACTCGGTGCTTATCTGTATCGGAGAGCTTGGTTTCTTTTCCACTTTGACAAAGATACCTGACTTTATCAGAGCATTGAAAAATGGTGCTTCGGTAGAGATTTCAAAAGGTGACGCACACATTAAAATAGAGGGGGAAGAATGAAACTAACACTTAAATAACAAACTAAAACACATAAATATGGCAACTTACGAAGTAAAAATCAGAATCACAAGCGAAAGCGTTGAAGAAACTCAACGAATTGCAAACTTGATACAAAACACAATCAATGTAGTGAATAATCAAGATTTAGAGAAACTTCTTTCAAAGGTTAGAAGCAACCCAAACATAGTAAAAACCGCATTAAAATTTATTTAGTATGAATCCTTTATTAGTGGCAGCAGCAACGAATCCTGATGTTATGCGTTCTACCGCAAACACAATAGACAAAACGAGTAGTTTACTTACAAAAGTAATTGGTGGTATTCTTCTTTGTGGTGCAGGTTATGTAGCATACAGAATCGTTAAAAAAGGCATTTCAACTGCAAATGAAAAGTTTAGCGAAAGTGTGCAAAATTCGGCATTACAGAATCTTAAAGTTAATACTAACAACACTACACTAACAACAAAAGAAGCTAATGTAATAGCAAATACTTGGTACGGAAATATGAAAGATACAGGCACGAGTAATGAACAAGAAATGATAAACTCAATTCTTTCTTATAGTGCAGATGATTTGAAACTTATTGCCAAAGAGTTTGGGTATCGTTTGTACAACGTTTACGGAGCTCCTGCTAATAAGTTGTTAGAAAAAATGTCCACTTCGCTAAACCTTTATGGTTGGTTATCAAGAGAGCTATCAGGAAGTGATTTAGCGAAAATTACACCAAAATTTAGAGAAGCAGGACTTTGTTAGTATGGAAAGAAAGAAAGCGATTTTATTGACAACAGGTGCAGCTCTTTTAGTTGGTGCTTGTGTGCTTTTTTACAACTATAGAAAACAAATTAAATACTATTCAAACGTGTTAATAGATAGAGCAAAACTGAAACTTGTCGGTAGGACAATTAACAAAATCATCATTCATTGTTCGGCAACAAAACCGAATCAAGCGTGTACTGTGGAACTTATTGATAAATGGCACAGGCAACGTGGTTTTAATTCTATTGGTTATCACTTCGTAATATATCAAGACGGAACACTACACGAAGGACGAGCATTAAGCGAAATAGGAGCTCATTGTGTTGGACAGAATAGTGATAGTATTGGTATCTGTTACGTTGGTGGACTTGATAGCAACGGAAAAGCAACAGACACAAGAACCGAAGAGCAACGAGAAACTTTGAAAAAAGTAGTTGCAGAACTGAAAGAAGCATACGGAGATATTCCCGTTTACGGACACAATGAATTTGCAAATAAAGCTTGTCCTTGCTTTGATGTAGAGAGCGAATTTAGATAACAACCGAAGTTGTTTTAACCTAACGATTGATTCTCTTAACTCTTTTCAGTCGTTAGGTTGCGACTTCTTAAAAAACTTAAAGATATGAGTACAATAAATGCAGAAATGATTGCTATGATTAGCGAGGGGCAAACCGCTCCTGTTATTGTTGATGAAGTGGACGAAAGCACAATGTATATTGGCTATTGTTTGTCGAGTTGTAAAAGTTTTACCGACAAAAAATGGTTGATAAAACGAATAACAAAAAGCGGAAATATACAAACAATATGTTACGCAAATGGTAAACGCAAATACAATCAAGCGTGGCAAGAACGTGCAACACTCAATTATAAATTGACCGAAAATTTTGAATAACTAATTGAATATGCTATTACAATAAATAACTAAAAAAAATAGAATTATGGCTACAAAAAAACAATTAGAAGCATTAGCAAAAGGACGTGAAGTGCTAAAACAGAAACAAGCGAAAAATAAAAAAGTGGTTTGCAAAGCATTGACTGAAGCTAAAAAGAAAGTAAAAAAAACTACAAGTAAAATCTTTTCTAAAGCGAGAAAAAAAGCAGTAAAAGAAACAAACAAAGTTATTGCTACAACAAAAAAACGCTTACAAAAGAAAGGTTTGGCAGGTGGTGCTAAATATTATGTAACAGATTTTTTGAAACCAAAAGAACTTTGGTCGCTTATGAATGACTTTTTGAACGAAAGAGTTTGGTCGGATTTCGCTTACGAGCAAATAGAAACTCAAAAATTCAGAAAGTTTTGTGAAGAAACACTAAAAAAAGAGATTAAAAACAAAACTCTTACAAATAAAGAGATAGAAGATTACATAAGACTAAGAGGTTGGAAGTGAATTCTTAAATGAGTAAAACTAAACTACATACTAAAAAAGAAAGAATCGTTACTGCATTAACAATAACGATTCTAAAATCATCGTCCTTTATAACTCTACCGCAGACCTTCAAACGCCGTAGCACGACCACTAAACCTCGGCTCGTGTCTTACACGATAAATGGGATTTCAGCGAGGGCAAAGGTAAATCAATTTATTTATAAAACAAAACTTTTAGGCTTAATAAATGATTTTAAGATAGATAATGCCGAAGATTTTATTGTAGCAATAGGAAAATGCTTCCCTCAACAAGTTGAAAAAGAAAGCAGAAATCCTGAAACTAACTATAGCAGTAAATATCAGTTAGTAGATTTTCCTGAATTTGCTATTAAAATACTTTTCCGCATTTCTAATCATAATATAAATTGCAACAATATAACAGATGATGTAGAAGAAGCATATAGCATTGCTATTAAGAGTAAAAGTAGCGAATATACTTTCAAACCAAATGCTTTGACCGTAACGGAATATGTTTTCTTTACTGAAAATTGCGATCGTAATCGTTATAAACGTATTGCAGAAAATCTTTTGTCTTTTGCCGAAACAAGCGTTTGGGACAATAATTATGTACCAGCAGATAAAATAAACATTTCTCCAAAAGAATCGTTAGATGGAATTGATGAAGATTTTGCAGACAAAGAAAGCAACGGAACATTCAGTTTTGCTCTTCATCTTGCCAAACTCTATGAGAAAGGAGAAAAACTCGATTGGCTAAAAGCAAAGAAAATAGCAAAAGACTTTTATATATCTACTGAAACAGAGATTATGCAATCTTGTGAACTCGCTATTGTGCTTGAATCTCGCAGAATTGCACAAAACGGAAATTCAATTCGCCAACAATACGAAGAATTGAAAGACTTGTACGAACGTCAAGTAAATATAAAACCACTTGACACAAAAAGTAAAGTATTGCAACAATACTCAACTCCTTGTCCGTTAGCATATCTTTTAGGCACCTTTATTAAAGGTTCATCAAGCAGAAAAGAGAGATACTTTGAACCATCGGCAGGTAATGGTATGCTCACTATAGCATTGCCTGAAGATAAAACTTGTGTAAACGAAATTGACGAAGTAAGAATAAGCAATCTTCAATCTCAAAACTTTGCAAGTGTGTGGAATTTCGACAGCTCTAACATTAAGAATTTCCAAAAAGAAGAAATCGGCACTTACAAAGGAGTTATCACGAATCCACCTTTTGGGAAATTGGAACGCAAGGAACAAATATCTCGCAATGGTTGGGACATTAACACACTTGACTATAAAATGGCAATATATGCTCTTGACACAATGTTAGATAATGGCAGATGTGCAATTATTGTTGGTGGTAAAATGTGGAATGCCTATTGGAAACCAATATCATCAAGCAACTCGGACAAAGAAGTTTTATTCGGACAATTCAAAACCTTTCTCGGCTATTTGTATGCTCAATACAATGTAGTAGATGTGATTTATATTGACGGAGAGAATATATATCGCAAACAAGGTACTCAATATCCTATTGTTGTTATTCTCGTGGACGGACGACACGAATACAACGAAAGCAATAAACCTAACTACGTGTTTGATAAAAACAGAGATAAGATACTAACGACATTCGACCAAATCTTTGACCGAATTTTCCCTTATCTCGAAAAAAATGATAACGATAAAGAAGAAGAAAAAAGAGCAAAAGCCTTATTCTTCAAACAAAAAATGCAATCTGTTAAATTACCATCTTTAGAATAAAATAGATAAAATATATAATTATGAAACTTATTGAAATTCAAAGACATTTTTTTCGTATTAAAGGCGAAGAACAAAAAGTATGGTTTTGCACCGAAGCAGAAACAGATTCAAACCTTAACGTAATTGTAGTAAAGTACATTCGTGCGAACAAATCATTGACTTTGCCTGAAAATTGGCAAACAATGAGAACAATGGCGTTACGAGGTAAGGATATAAAAAAAATCGTATCTATTGAAGATGGATTAGGTATGCCATACATTCCTGCTTCTCATATCAAAAAACTTGATACACAAGTACCTGATTCTATGGGTGATGACACACACGAAGCATTACGTAAACTAACAAAGGCTGTTGGTGGTAATGTAACAGATTTTGTATGCGAAAGACTACAATGGAGTAGAGATGAAGTTGAAGATAGATTGTTTGCCGAACAAGTGGACTCTGTTGCTCTTGCGATTTACAATATGGAAGCAAGAAACCAAGCAATCATCATTGGCGACCAAACAGGTATCGGCAAAGGACGTATGGCAGCTTGTTTGATTCGCTATGCTTACATACAAGGGAAAAAGGCAGTTTTCATTACTGAAAAACCTAATCTTTTTACAGATATATACCGAGATTTGAAAGATATAGGTTGTGCTTCTCTTAAACCTTTCATTGTGAATTGCGACCCCAAAGCAAATATAACAGAAATGAACGATGATGATGAAATAGTAACTATATACAAACCATTATCGGACAAAAAGAAATATGCTTCTATCATCAATAGTAAACGAATACCTAACGAATACGACTATGTTCTTGCGACTTATTCGCAATTCACGACACCAAAACGTGATGCCGAAAAAATAAATTTCTTGCAATCTATTGTCGGAGATTGTACGCTAATTCTTGATGAAGCACACAATGCAGGCGGTAGTGCAAAAGGTGGTTTCCCTGATAAAGAAGGGAAACAAAAAGTTGTAGGTTCTAACACCTTTCAAACATTCTCTAAGTGCGTAAAAGAAGCTCAAAATGTATGTTTCTTATCGGCAACTTTTGCAAAACGTCCTGACAATATGCCACTTTTCGCAATGCGTACTTGTATATCGGAAGCAGAATTACCTGATAGCGAACTTATTGATTCTATTTCTAAAGGTGGAGAAGCTTTGCAAGAGATTATATCAAGCGAGTTGGTACACGAAGGACAAATGCTTCGTAGGGAACGTACATACGATGGAATAAAAGTTAATTACATATATCTTGACGAAAACGGAGAAAAAGAATTTGGAGTACCTAATTTAGAAAAGGAACACCGAATAATGTCGGACAATATCACAACATTGATTCGTGATATTATCGCATTTGAAAAAAGGTATATTTCTCCAATGATAGAGGGTATGAACGATGACTTGGCAGAAGAAGGAGAAAGTGCAGATTCTTCCAACAAAGATTTAGGAGTTAATCGTGTATCATATTTCTCAAAAGTATTCAACCTTATCAATCAAGTGTTGTTTGCAATTAAAGCCGAAGCAGTGGCAGACCACACCATACGTAGATTGAAAGAGGGTAAAAAAGCAGTTGTTGCTTTTGCGTCAACTTTTGAATCAATGTATTCGGACTTAAAAATAGATACAGGACAAAAACAAATTGGTAACGAAGAAATAAAAACAGACTATTCTGTTGCATTGCTTCGTGGACTTGAATCGACTTTGCGTTATACTGTAAGAACGGGGAAAAACAAAGTTGAAGCACATTCTTTCAAATTCGATGATTTAAGCATTGAGGCACAAAATGCCTATCTTGATTTGGAAAAAAGCATAAAAAATACAACCACAGGCATAACAATATCTCCTATTGATATTATTATTCGAAAAATTGAGAGAGCTGGTTATGTATGTTCGGAAGTTACAGGACGTTCTACACGAGTAGAATTTACCAATGAACAAGGAACAAGAGGAAAAATAGTGCCAAGAAAAAAAGAAAAAGCAAATGTTGCTTTTGCTAAATTCCAAAACAATCAATCGGACGTATTGCTTATCAATACAAGTGGTTCAACAGGTGCTTCAGCTCACGCTACAAACAAAGGCACAAATTTGAAACGAGAAGAAGTAAAACCACGAGTAATGATTATTGCTCAATACGAACTAAACGTATCAACAGAAGTTCAAAAACGTGGACGAATAAATAGGACAGGACAATTCCCTGAACTACCACCATCATACGACTACTTGATTTCTGCAATTCCTGCCGAAAAACGTATGATGATGATGTTGCAAAAGAAATTACGTTCACTTGACGCAAATACTGCTTCTAATCAAAAGAACTCTACAAGCGTTATTGATACGGACGACTTTATCAACAAGTATGGAGATGAAATCGTAATGGCATATATGCGAGATAATGAAGATTTCACTTGGGATATAGGCGACCCATTTTTCCTTTTTCACGATAGACCTAAAAATGTAAAAATAAACGATACTGATGTTGCCAAAAGAGTAACAGGTCGTGTTGCTATTTTGGATTCGGAAAAACAAGAAGATTTTTACAACAATGTTCTTGGAAATTACAAACAGAAAATCAATCAACTAAAGAATCGTGGAGAGTATGATTTGGAAGTAGAAGCAATGAAACTGAATGCAGAATTTGTGCGTGAAACTGCACTACTTGCTCGTACAAATGGAAATTCAGTATTTGCAGATGCCGCTTACAAAGGTGTGTATGAATGCGATGTTTTACGAAAACCATACACAAAAGAAGTTGTAATGTCGTTATTGAGCAAAGCAACTTTAGGTAAAGACGCAAAAGAACTTTCTAAAAAACTTGCAGACGAGTTTAGAAATTCTATTCAAGAAGAATGCGACAAAAGATTAGAAGAGATAGAAGAACAAAAACAACGTGATTTACAATCTATTCACAACTCTCCTAAATACCAAAAATTAGTTGACAATGGAGATAGAACTTGGGCAGAGATTGAAAAAGAAATTTCTCAAAAACACGAAGATAAGAAAAACAAGAAAAAAGCTGAATCACAAACCAAATCTTATAAATCTTATGTGATAGAGTTTTTTTATGCAGGTCGTTGTTGTTTGGTTGATGGACTTACCAAAGCAGTCTGTTTAGGTGCAGATGTCAATCGTAAAGCCAACAATCCTATGGCTCCGTCAAATATCACTATATCTTTTGCAGTCGCAGATAGCACTCGTTCTTTGGACTACAACATAGCAGAAGAAGGTTACAAGAAATTGCTTGAAGTAAAAGACTTTACAGATAACTTTTGGCGAAACAACTCTTGGAAAGACCTTGACAAAGATATTGTTGAATCTTGGGATAATATAACCAAAGAAGCAACTGCAAATAGAGAGTTACGAGATATTATTACAGGCAACATTCTCAAAGGGTTTGACAAAGCAGGAGATGGTGCAAAACTCATTTCTTTCACAATGAAAGACGGAACAATAAAAAAAGGAATTTTATTGCCTAAAAATGATAACAATAGCAAAGGTGGTGGAATTGTTGTTGCATTCAAGAAATACCCAATAAAAAAATGCAAACACATTCTAAAACAATGGTCGGAACTAAAAGATACAGATAGCATTTTATCATTGAGTTATGGCTTTTTCATCTTTTGCGATACAAGAGGTTCTCTATATCTTGCTATTGATGCTAAATCTAATGGAAAAGCCATTAAGGACATTATAAACAACCCTATATGGTTAAGTTTTGGTGGACGAGGATTTTACAGAGGTTGGGATAGTCGAGTTTGGAAATATGTTAAACAAGTTGAATTATATTCTTATTGGAAAAATCCAAACGGATTAGATGATGAACTTCTTGATAAAATAGTAAACGCAATAGATTCTGTTGGACTTTCAGTAGAATTGAACGCACAACAAGCAGAACAATTCTTTGAAGAAGATACAACCTCTCCTCAAGAAAAATCTTCCGAATGGAAGAAAATTCCTTGCAACGAAAAGAACATTCCACAAAGTAGTAGTAGCAAGAAAAACGAAAGAAAAGATGATGAAAAAGTAGATAAATCAAAGAAAAAATTATCTAACGATAAAGAAAAACGAATAAGACTAATTTTTTACAAAATGAAAGCAAAAAATGCAGAGTTGAAAAGATTAAAATTAGAAGAAAAAGTAAATAACAATTAAATTTTATAATTATGATAACAATTAGTAACATTAACGAGAAATGGGAAGAAATTAAACCAAAATTGTCTCCCGAAATAGTCAGATATGTATATGACGTTTGCTTTTTAGAAATGGCAGAAGAATGGGAAGAAATAAAAGATATTGCCGATGATGAAATTATTAAAATTAAAGATGATACTCTTAAGTTAATTAACACAAATTTGTCAAAAGCAGAAGATCACCAAAAAGAGCCAAAAGAAAAGAAAGCTCCAAAACCTAAAAAAGAACCAAAGGCAAAAGAACCGAAAGCAAAGAAAGAGAAAAAAGAGTTTTCAGGTGAGTATGTAGAATCTATGCCTATTGAAGTGGCTATCATTAAACGATATTGCGGACTAAACGGCAAGCAAATATCAAATGCAAAGGAAACTGCAAGAAAAATACTTGCTGCACTACAAAAAGCAATTATCGAAAAGAAAATTCGCAAAACTTCTTCTTATGCAGACATTATAATGAAGATACAAAAGAATCTTATTTCAATTCTTGATGCAAAAGGTTCTGTAACAATAGATATAGAAAATATTGATACGTTGAAAGAGATATGCAAAGATTATAAAGTAATGCCAAATGTTCAACTTATCAAATCTTATATTGCTATACAAGGTAAAGAGAGAGTAAAAGATAAGGCAAAAATTTTGTTGTCAAAGGTTGAAAAATCTGCCGACACACACTACCAACACGAATTTGACATCATCAAAAAATCACTTGAAAATTATATCAATGACAAAACAGATACTCCTGAAATATCCGCACAAGCATTAGCAGGACTTTATGGACTTGCAGGAATTGAAACCACATACACAAGTGGTAAAGCTGTAAGCAGTCAGCAATTTTTAGGTTCTGTGTTTTCTCCTTTGAATTTTAGTGGTAAGTGGCTAAAACTAATAGGACAACCATCGGAACCATTCAAACTGATGATTTATGGGAAAGCAGGTAGTGGAAAAAGTACACTTGCCTTGCAGTTTGCAAAATACATTGCAAGTAGTCAAAATAAGAAAGTATTGTACGTTGCACACGAAGAAGGATTTTCGTACACCTTACAAGAAAAAATGCGTAGATTGAATTTGGCGGACAAAAACTTATCAATTATTGATACTTTGCCAAACAATTTTAACGGATACGATTACGTTTTTATAGATTCAATCAACTCGTTAGGTTTAGAAGCAGAAGATTTGAGAAAGATGAATAAAGACAAGTCTTATGTATATATATTCCAAAGCACAAAAGACGGGAACTTTAGAGGTTCACAAGAATTTGAACACGATGTAGATACTTCTATCTTGGTTGAAAATATGATAGCAGTAGCTCGTAAAAATCGTTTCGGTGGCAAAGAGAGTGTGAGTGTTTAGTTTATATTTTATCTGTTTATTGAAGAAAGGAGGGAATTTTTCTCTCCTTTTTTGTTGTATAAAAATAATTGCTTTTATTTATTCGCATCATTTTTTGAATAGAATAATTTGTTTATTTACATCATTGTATTACCTTTGTATTATGAAATATATATGGCAACAGCCCACTTGGGCAAAATTCACTTGGGATAACAATAAGTTAATAACTCCCTTGTCTGAAGTAAGGAATTTAGAGGGTCGTGTACTTGGTTTGATGAGTAGTTTGGGTTTTTCTACTAAAAATAACACTTCACTTGACGTAATGGTAGAAGATATACTACGCTCTTCTGAAATAGAGGGAATGTTGCTCAACGAAGAAAAAGTCCGCTCTTCTATTGCTCGTCATCTTGGTATCGAAACTGAAGGACTTTTGGAACCCGATTACTATACGGAAGGAGTTGTTCAAATTATGATTGATGCAGTGCATAATAACAATCAACCACTTACTCACGAAAGATTGTTTAATTGGCACGCAGCACTTTTTCCTACAGGTCGTAGTGGTATGCACCGTATAACGGTTGCTACTTATCGTATAGGGGAAGAACCTATGCAAATAGTATCAGGAGCAATGGGACGAGAACGAGTTCACTATGAAGCTCCTGATTCAAAGTTTGTTCCTACAATGATGAATGAGTTTTTAGAATGGGTAAATTCTTCTCAAGATATAGACCCAATTTTGAAAGCTGCTATTGCTCATCTTTGGTTCGTAGCGATACACCCATTTGATGACGGGAATGGACGTTTGACAAGGACTATAACAGATATGTTATTAGCAAAAGCCGATGGTGTACCACATCGCTATTATAGTATGTCGGCTGAAATTCTTCGCGAACGTAAAACATACTATGAGATATTAGAAAAGACAACAACAGGAAGTATGGATATAACCTCTTGGCTTGAATGGTTTTTACAAATACTTCGCAAAGCGATTATTCGTTCAGAAGAGACTATTCAGAAAGTGATAAAAAAATCTTCATTTTGGCAACAATATAGAGAAGTTGCAATGAATGAACGACAGGTAAAGATTGTCAATATGTTATGGGAAGATTTCAAAGGAAAATTAACTACTTCAAAATGGGCAAAAATCACAAAAACATCTCAAGCGACTGCTTTACGTGATATAACTGACTTGATTGAAAAAGGAGTATTGGTAACGGCAAATGAAGGAGGAAGAAGTACTAACTACTTACTAAATGATAATTTTTGAACTCGTTATATGTGTGCAAAATGTGTGCAAAATACTAATTTTATACATTAACATTTTGATTAACTGCACTATTTTAGGTTTCTTACAAGCAGAGGGTCGGCGGTTCGAATCCGTCAACGCCCACCACTGAAAATCAAGCACTTACAAAAAATGTAAGTGCTTTTTTGTTATATAAAAATTATTCTACTTTAAACCAATCCATTGTTCTTCCCCAAAAACCTCTTTTGTCAAGCGAACCACGCACTTTAAGCACATTTCCTTCTACTTTCATCGAACAATGGTAAGTTTTTCCGTTAGCAGGGTCGTAAATAACACCACCTGTATATTCCTTTCCATTCCATTTTAAACCACTAAGCATATTTAAACCCATAAGTTTTCGAGATCGGAGCTTAGCATCTGGATTATTACTATCTAAAGTTGGAGACCCATCAGGTCTTGTAGGTTTTTGCAACCATACAATCTTCCCGTTAAATACATTACCCGAACGATAAACCTCCACAATAGCCGTTCCACTTTCAAGTTTCCACTTACCTACAACATCTTGTGCTACCATCCAAAAAGGCACAAGTAAAAACATTGTACTAATAAAAATCTTTTTCATTTCCTTAATTATATTTAATTTAAAATTCGGCACAAAGGTACAAAAACTGCACACTTATATCTATTTTGTGCAAAAAAAAAATAAGAATACATTGTTCTTTCTCCAATAAAGAAAGATTTAAATATTGTACATTTGCAACATATTTTTATAAAAATGAAAACAGCATTAGTATTAGAAGGTGGGGCTATGCGAGGCTTGTACACCGCAGGAGTCTTGGATGTTTTTTTAAATAATAAAATTGAAACAGATGCTGTTTATGGTACTTCGGCAGGAATTTTGTTTGGCGTAAATTACATTTCGAAACAACGTGGACGAACTATCCGTTATAACAAAACGTATGCATCCAACCCTCGTTATATGGGATTTCGTTCGCTATTAACCACAGGAAATATCATCAATAAAGATTTTGCTTTCTACGAGATTCCATTTAAACTTGACGTATTCGACCAAGATACCTTTAGTAAATCAAAAACGAAACTCTATGCCACAGTTACTAACGTACACACAGGACAGGTAGAATATCATCAAGTAAGCAATGTGCTTCAACAAATGGAAATTTTACGTGCGACATCGGCAATGCCTTTTGTTTCAAAAATGGTAAAACTTGACGAACAATATTATCTTGATGGCGGACTTGCCGACAGTATTCCTTTAAAAAAAATGCATCGACGATGGATATGAAAAAATAATCGTCGTTCTAACACGACCTTTAGGTTATAAAAAACAGAAATCAAGCCGTTTGCCAGCAAAACTTTTCTACAAAAAATATCCTAATTTGATAAATACCATCAATTCTCGATATATAATGTACAATAAGCAAATCGCTTTTATCGAAGAATTAGAAAAAAAAGGGAAAATTATAGTTGTCCGACCATCAAAGAGAATAAAACTCGGAAGAATAGAAAAAGATACAGAACGACTACAAGCAATATACGATTTAGGAATAAACGATTGCAAGAATCTCATCGAAACAATAAAAATGTACCTCTACCAAAAATAATAAGCAGAACTTTGTTCTGCTTATTTCACAAAAACGTATAACAGGCAAATTACCCTATTCGCTTAATCATTTCTTTCATTATTAAAGTCATTTTAGGTTGAGCCGCATTTCCCATCAATTGAACCTCTTCGTGTGAGATTTCAACAATTTTTCCGGGAACACCTAAATCAGTAATTATAGAAACTCCAAAACATTTCATTCCCATATGATTTGCCACAATAACCTCAGGGACTGTACTCATTCCAACCGCATCAGAACCAATTGTTCTGTAATACTTATATTCGGCAGGAGTTTCAAAAGTTGGTCCTTGAGTGCCAGCGTAAACACCTTGTTGCAACTTGATGCCATTTTCAGCGGCTATCTCAAAAGCCATTTCTATTAATTTTTTATCGTATGGTTCGTGCATATCAGGGAATCGTGGTCCAAATTCCTCGAAATTTTTCCCACGCAAAGGATTTTCAGGGAACATATTCAAATGGTCATTTATAACCATCAAATCACCAATTTCATAATCAGGATTTACTCCTCCCGAAGCATTCGACACAAACAAAGTTTCTATTCCTAACAACTTCATTACCCGAATAGGAAATGTCACTTGTTTCATATCGTAACCTTCGTAGTAATGAAAGCGACCTTTCATTGCAAGAATATCTTTCCCTCCCAATTTTCCAACAATCAAACAGCCACTATGCCCTTCGACTGTTGACACAGGAAAATTCGGTATCTCTTGATACGGAATTGAAATACTATCAGTAATCTGTTCTGCTAAATTACCAAGTCCCGTTCCTAAAATAATCCCAACTTTTGGTTGAGTAGTGATTTTCGACTTAAGAAAATCTGCCGTTTCTTTTACCATTCCTAACATAGTTAATAATTTGATCTTTAAAGGTTTCTTCAGCATTGCACAAAAATTTCACATGCAATGGTATCGTATAAATATCGTTTTTCAAAATTTTGGGAACATTCGTGTCAGAATAAATTCGTGCCGCATCTTTTTCAGTAACCAATATCAACTTCTTTTTACCTTTCATTGTGGTATATTTTTTTGCTATGCGAGCCCAATTTTCTTTTGTGAAAGCATGATGATCAGAAAATCGTATCGTCTCATACTTACCAATATTTTCCAAAATATAGCGATACAATGGTTCTGGCGATGCAACTCCCGTAACTATCAGAATTTGAGTTTCACGTTTTCGAAGTAATTCGGCAGAATAACATTTTTTCTCATCAAACAAGTTGTACACATTACCATAGTCAAAACACGAAAAGAAAAGTCGCTGTGAGGGAGAAAAATTCAAATTCTTATCAATAATACGCATCTCTATAGGACGCATATTTTGCGGACATTTTGTTACGATTAAAATATCAGCACGATAACGCTCGCTTGCAGGCTCACGCAAACGCCCCATCGGCAAAAGAAAATCTTCGTAAATCAATTGATTATAATCGATTAACAATATTGACAATCCTGCCGAAACAAAGCGATATTGATAAGCGTCATCAAGAACGAAAACCTGCGGAGAGTCTTTTTGCGACAATAAATTTTGAATCGCTCTTTCGCGTTTAACATCAACAGCTACAAACGCATCAGGAAATTTCTTTTTTATTTGAAAAGGTTCATCACCAATTTCTATAGCAGTAGATTTTTGTGATGCTAAAACATATCCACGAGTTTTACGTTTGTAACCGCGACTTACCACTGCAACTTTAATTCCTAAATCTTTAAGTAACGAAAGGACATATTCGGTATGAGGAGTTTTCCCCGTTCCTCCAATTGTAATATTTCCAATCGAAATGACTGGTATTTCAAACTTTTTCTCATTCAAAATACCAAAATCGAACATTTTATTCCTTATCCTTACCACCAAACCATAAAGCAAGGAAAATGGGAAAAGAAACAATATTTTAAAAAATTTCTTCATTTATTTTATCACAAGGAAATAAGGCATTCGTGCTTGAACAGCATTCCCATTTATCAAATTATCAAAAGTGTTATTGATATATTCCGAATAGTCAGTAAATAAACTAAACTGCATCTGACTACCTGAAAATTGTTCCAACAATTGTGTAAAAACATCTTTCTTCTCCGGATAAGAAACAACTTCATACTCTTCTACATCCGCTTTTTCTATTGCTATCGCCAAAGCATCATTCAAATTTCCTAAAACATCAACCAATCCTTTTTCTTGAGCTTGTTCTCCTGTCCATACTCTTCCTTCTGCAATCGCTTTTATTGCATCAACAGACATAGACCGTCCATCTGCACAACGTTTTACGAACAACTCATAACCACGATTTACGCGAGCTTGCATCATCGCAAATTCATCTCCAGACATTGGACGATATAATGCTCCAAAATCACCCATCTCGTTAGTTTTTACACCATCAAACGAAAGACCCAATTTATCAACTAAACCTTTTGCATTTGGCATTAATCCAAAAATTCCTATCGATCCTGTGATTGTATTAGGTTGTGCTACAATAGTATCGGCAATACACGAGATATAATAACCTCCAGATGCTGCATATCCACCCATAGACACAATCAATGGTTTGTTTGCCTCTTTCACCTTACCCAATGCATTCCATATTTGTTCAGAGCCAAAAGCACTACCACCAGGTGAATTTACTCGTAATACAACAGCTTTTATATTTTCATCGTCAGCTATTGTAAGCAATTGTTTTGATAACTTTTCAGAATCAATATTTTCATCATTATTATTATTACTTCCATCAATTTCCCCTATTGCATAAACAACAGCTATTTTATTTTTCTGATAATTAGTATTTTTTGGTAGCATTTTCATTTCTTTAAGAGAACATAATGCTAAATCTTTTTTGTCAGTATCCGTTTTTGCAGCTAATATTTCATCAATATCACACTCATAAACCAATGCATCTATCAAGCCATAATTCACTGATTGTGTAGCTTCAGACAAAAAAAGTCCTTTATCCGCAAATTCATTCAGTTTTGCTACTTCAACTCCACGAATAGATGATACATCAGTCAAATATTTATTCCATAGCGATTGTGCCATTTGTAATGTTTGTTCTCTATTAGCATCACTCATCTTTTCCAAGATATAAGGTTCTACGGCAGATTTATATGTTCCAACTTTCACAACCTGCATTTCTACGCCTACCTTATCTAATAAATCTTTAAAGAAAATTGTATGCAAAGAATAACCCATAATCTGGAGAATGCCTTCTGGATTCATATAAATCTCATCAGCAACAGATGCAATCTGATACGCCGATTGCGAATAATTATCAGCATAAGCTACTATAAATTTTCCATTTGCTTTGAAACGCAACAACGCATCTCTTATTTCCGAAACAGAAGCAGGTGCTGCACCTAAAACTCCGCATTTCAAATAAATACCTTTGATATTTTCATTTGTCGAAGCTGCTTCTATTGCAGCTAAAACATCATCTAATCCTATATAAGCCACATCTTCCAATCCAAAAATTCCTGCATAATCAGAGAGTTCATTACTACGCTCCTGCAAAACTCCATTAAGTTCGAGCTTAAAAACAGAATTAGATTTTATTGAAACAGTAGGTTTGCTCATAGAAGCACCTAATAAACCTAACATTACAAACACCCCAATCATTGATACCAATGCAAAACCACATATCACAGCTAACATTGTTTTTAAAAAATTTCTCATACCTTTATTTATTTAATTAATTTCACATCACAAATAACAAAATTATTCAAAACAAAGTAACATTATTACAAATAAATATCCAAACGAAATAATAAGTTTTAACAAAAAAATATCATTGCATAAAAAAGATATTTTTACTTTTGATGCAAATAAAACACCATGGATATTTTCTTAATCATTTTAGCGGGAATTTTTCTTGTTATCGGGCTGTTAGGAGCAATTATCCCTATTCTTCCAGGGCTTCCTTTTAGTTATATTGGACTTTTATTGTTACATTTTTCATCAAAAATTGAGTTTTCTTTAACCTTTTTGATAGTTTGGCTTGTTATAGTAATAGTACTGCAAGTGTTAGACAACGTTCTTCCTGCTTGGGGAGCAAAAAAATTCGGTGGAAGCAAATGGGGGATTTGGGGAAGTTTTGTCGGGTTATTCATCGGAATGTTTTTTGGACCAATTGGCATTTTTGTAGGACCATTTGTAGGAGCAATAATAGGCGAAATGCTTTATGGGAAACAAAGCGAGGAAGCTATAAGGGCTGGAGCTGGAACTTTTATCGGACTGTTTATCAGCACAATAGCAAAACTAATTGTAAGCGGATTGTTCATTTTTTATTATATAAAAGAACTTATCGAAGTTTATTAAGGTAGAATAATTATGAAAAAAAAACTTTTATACTTATTGATTTTAAGCGTTGTAAACATTTCGCTTTTGTTTAGTCAAAGATTTATTATTGCTGACGATATTTATTATCAAAAAGGCGATGAATTGATTAATGAGAACTTTGTTGCTGAAGAAGAAACTGACACTATTCATAATATATTGATTTTAGAGCCAGAAATAAGAAATTATGAAGAAGGAACTATTATTTACAAAAACACTGATGGCACAAATGATACTATCTATATATTCGACGACCCAGAATTTTATTTAAATCCATAAGTCCACAAAAAATTAATGATGATGAAAAAAAGAATCATACTTATTTACATTGCCATTTTTTGCGTTTTTACATGCAAATCGCAAGAGATGTTTGATGCACTTGGTTTTACGGAACTACCTATTCAAGGTACTGCACGTGCAATGAGTATGAGTGGTGCTTTTGGAGCATTAGGAGGAGAACCTACCACTTTAATTACAAACCCCGCAGGATTGGGGATTTATCGAAGTTGCGAAGCCACCCTTTCGCTCTACAACAACTATTCACAACACAAAACATCGTCGAACAACAATGACAACAATCGCATTGCATTAAGCCAAGCTTCATACGTTCATGCTATTCTCCCCAAAAACAACAAAGTACTTATAGCATCAAACTTTGCGTTTTCGTTTAATCGGTTGAAAAATTTCCAAAACAAATACAACTTTAATAATTCTGTTTCTTCTTCGATAACCAATTACATTGCTAAGCAAGCAAATGGGATTTCTGAAAATGCACTTCTTGAAAGTAATTATCCTTACGAAAATTCTCGAATAGGTTGGCTTTCGGCATTAGGCTACGGCAATTACCTAATTAAACCGTCCGGATTAAAACAATGGGAACCGATGAACAATGCTCAAGTGGCATCGAAATATAAATATGCAGAATCTGGGAGTTTAGATGAAATCAACTTTTCGTATGCTGCTAATCTTGCTCATTGGGTTTATTTAGGAGCAAGCGTTGGCATACAAATGCTTGAAAAATCAACAACAAGTCATTATTCCGAAAACTTCTATTCGTTAAACGAAGAAGAACTATTATTAAGAAATAAAGTTGTTTTTGTTGGTGTTGGCTGGAATTTAAAATTAGGCGTTATTGCTCGTCCAACATCATTTTTTCGGATAGGATTTGCTTACCATACACCTACATTTTACAGCATTACGCAATACAATACAACCGAAATGGAAAGCCGAAATGTTTTAAACGAGAAAAACGCTTTGGTCGATGTATCATCGTCAACAGGCGATGGCTACGACAAATATCAACTACAAACGCCTTCTCGTTTCCTTTTTAGCACCGCTTTCATCATCAAGAAAAAAGGGCTTATTGACATTGATTACGAACTTGTTGATTATCGTACGATGCTTTACGCCGACAATTTTTCGGCAGATAAATTCTACAACGAAAATCAGTTCATACAAAATCACGCAAAAATCAATCACACACTGAAAATAGGTGGAGAATATCGCGTTCTTGATTTTCTTTCACTACGAGTGGGAGGAGCTTTTTCTACACCAACAAACGACAATAGTGTAGCAAAATCTTTACCGAAAAACACCCTACGCACCGATTTAGAGTCAGTTGCAACAGCATGGTCGTACAACATAAGTGGCGGTATTGGATTCCGATGGACATATTGGGGAATTGATTTAGCTTATCAGTACCAACACCAATATACTAAATTCACACCCTTTGCTGGAGCAACAAATACAAACCTAACCAATTGTTACCATAACATTTTACTGACAGGATCTTTTCGTTTCTAAAAATGTAACAGAATTGTCATATTTTTTTTAATGTTAATAAAATTGCACTCTCTATCTTTGGCAAAAAATAATTAACATTAAATATCTTTATAGTATGGAATGGAGTTTTATTGATATTCTTACACTTATTGGGTCGTTAGGGATTTTCCTTTTCGGGATGAAAATGATGAGCGAAGCCTTACAAAAAGCAGCGGGGAATCGATTGAGAACTATTTTAGCAGCAATGACTTCGAACCGCTTTTTGGGCATTTTAACAGGTTTTTTAATTACAGCCATTATACAATCATCATCGGCAACAACCGTGATGGTTGTTAGTTTTGTCAATGCAGGACTACTTTCGCTATCTCAAGCTTTTGGAGTAATAATGGGTGCCAATGTCGGTACAACAATTACGGCATGGATTGTTTCACTTTTCGGATTCAAAGTTGACATTTCTACTTTTGCTATTCCAATTATCGCATTTTCGGTTCCTCTACTTTTCTCAAAGCACAATTCAAGACGCTACATCGGTGAAATTATAATGGGATTTTCGCTCTTGTTTCTTGGTATTGGTTTGTTAAAAGAATCCGTTCCTGATATTAGCCAACATCCCGAAATACTTGAGTTTTTGGGGAACTATACAAGTATGGGATTTGTATCGGTATTGCTATTTCTGTTAGTTGGGACTTTACTTACTATCATTGTACAATCATCAAGTGCAACAATGGCTATCACACTCATCATGTGTAGTCAAGGATGGATAGATTTTCAAATGGCAGCGGCAATAGTTTTAGGCGAAAATATCGGTACAACAATTACGGCAAACATAGCAGCTTGGTCGGGTAATATAGCAGCAAAGAGAGCAGCCTTCTCTCACTTGCTCTTCAATTTATGTGGAGTTATGTGGATGCTTATTGTTTTTTACCCATTCACAAACATGATACTTTCACTTGTAGAAAAAATAGGGCCATCGAATCCTGCTGAAGTTTCAGCATTTGCATTGTCGCTGTTCCATACGTCATTCAACATTTGCAATATTTGTATCCTTGTTTGGTTTAGCAACTATATTGTAAAATTTATTGAAAAAGTTATCAAGAAAAAATCTGTTCCAGAAAATGAGAAAGATGAAATCTTTCATCTACAATACATATCTACGGGCTTACTCTCAACTTCCGAATTATCTATTTTGCAAGTAAGTAAAGAGATTGTAGTATATAGCGAACGTACACAACGAATGCTGAATCAAGTACGCGATTTGTTGTGCGAAGACGAAACCATTGAGTTCACAAAGCGTTATAGTCGCATCGAAAAATACGAGAATATCAGCGACCGTATGGAAATTGAGATTGCTAATTATTTAACAGCATTAGCAAGCGGCAGACTCAGCAACGAAAGCAAGAAACAAATTCAGATAAAACTGCGTATCATTTCCGAAATCGAAAGCATCGGCGATTCTTGCTACAACATTGCTCGCATTCTTCAACGCAAACGTGAACAAGAAGTTGAATTCACTCAAAACATTAGCAAACAGATTCAAACAATGTTTGAACTCATTGATAGAGCTATGACACAAATGGTGGTTTGTTTGCGTAACGATAATCTGCATTTATCAGAAATTCATAAATCGCAAAATTTCGAAAATGAAATCAACAATCTTCGCAACCAATTCAAAAATCAAAATGTAGAAGATGTGAACAATGGGAAATATCCTTATGGTGTAAGTACACTCTATATGGATATTATCGTAGAATGTGAGAAAATAGGTGATTACATTATAAACGCTGTAGAAGCTGCCGCCGATTTTAAAAAGGAAAAATAAAAGAAACTCCTTGTCTCAAATTCTTAAGGGCAGAGTTTTTCTCTGCCTTTTGTTTTTTTCGACAAAAGAAAATACCTTTGTGATAGAAATTATTTAACCAATGAAAGCGAAACCATTTGTCAAATGGGTGGGCGGAAAGACGCAACTCATTGACCAACTCGAAGCGAAGCTTCCAGCTGACTTTGACCAATGGGAGAACGTCACTTACATTGAGCCTTTCGTAGGCGGAGGAGCAATGCTCTTCTATATGTTGCAGACACACTCCAATATTCAGTCGGCAGTCATTAGCGACATTAACGAAGATTTGACGACATGCTATAAAGTGGTCAAACACTCTCCACAACTTTTGGTTGATTCTCTTGCTGAGATTCAAAAAGAGTACTACTCGTTGCGCTCAGAAGATAGCAGAAAGCAATTTTTCATGCTAATGCGTGCGGAGTTTAACACAAAAGCACTTGACCCAATACGCAACACAACATTATTCTTTTTTCTCAATCGCACCTGCTTTAACGGTTTGTACCGAGTAAACAAATCAGGTTTGTTCAATGTGCCTTTTGGTCGCTACGAAACACCTATGATTTGTGACCCTAATACAATTTTTGCTGATAGCGAACTGCTGCAAAAGGTTGAGATTTTGACAGGCGACTATACTCAAACTCTCAATCATGCACAAGGCAATTCATTCTTCTATTTTGACCCTCCTTATCGCCCGCTAAATGCTACAAGTAGTTTTAATGATTACACCAAAGAAGCATTTAATGATTTGGCGCAAAAGCGATTGAAAGATTTTTGTGATCAAGTACAAGCCGCTGGTCATTATTTTATACTTCATCCTAATTATGAATTTTGAATTTAATACATCACTAATTGTTGGGTATCATAGTCCAACGCAAAAGGCACGTGTACTCACCGAAGATTGGCTTGGTAGAAACATGTATTGTCCTATCTGTGGTGAGCCTATACTAACGCATTTTGAAGCTAATCGTCCTGTGGCAGATTTTTATTGTAAAAATTGTCTATCAGAATACGAATTAAAGAGTAAAGAACGTATAAAAAAAGGTATTGGAGATAAAATTGTGGATGGTGAATTTCATACAATGATAGACCGAATAACTGCATGCAATAATCCTAATTTCTTTTTTTTGACGCATTACAATAATATAGTTCGGAATCTAGTGTTAATTCCTAATCATTTTTTCGTGCCTTCTATCATTGAAAAACGCAAACCTCTATCAGAGAATGCACGTCGTGCTGGTTGGACAGGTTGCAACATAAATCTAACTTCTATTCCTCAATATGGAAAAATTTTTATAGTGCAAGATTCCAAAGAAATTGACCATAATATTGTTTTAGATTCTTATAAAAAGATAAAAGCATTAAAAACGGACTCTCTCGAAAGTCGCGGTTGGTTAATCGATGTGTTACAATGTGTTGATAAATTAGGTAATGAATTTACTTTAGATGAGATGTATTCGTTTACTAATTTTTTGCAACTCAAACATCCTGAGAATAATTTTGTACAACCTAAAATTAGGCAGCAATTACAATTGTTACGTGATAAAGGATTTGTAGAATTTACGAAAAGAGGACATTATAAAAAAATAAAATAATGAACGAATATATTTTTTATACAACAGAAGGATATACATATCCACCAAAAGAGGATATGGAAATTGAAAATTGCCAGGTTTTAGGTAGAGCATATGGAGAAACTGCAAAAGAAGCTAAAGTAAATCTTTTGCAGAGATGTCCATGGATTCAAGAAAGTGGGTTTGACATTGAAGAAATTATTTGTAAACAACTATTAAATGATGAGACTAAAGAAGATATTCGTACTATCGTTCAATATCTTTTCGTGGATGAACATCGACATTTTTATGAATCAGAAGAGCCAAGCGACCATATTTACCACACACTTCTTCGTTTGAAAGAAGCTTGTAATTAAATAGAGTTTACTATCATGAATGAGATTATTAAAATAGACAAAATTCTTTTAGACAATCTATGCAGCATCATTGACAAAGCTCGCCAGCAAGTAGCGGTTTCAGTCAGTAATACTATGACTATGATGTATTGGCATATAGGAGATACTATTCACACTTATGTTCTTGAAGGACAGCGAGCCGCGTATGGTCAGCAAATTGTGTCGACGCTGTCGACCAAATTGACTGAATTATACGGAAAAGACTTTACTGATCGCAATTTGCGTAGAATGATACAATTCTCACAAGCATTCCCAAAAGTAGAAATAGTGTCGACACTATCGACCAAATTGTATTGGAGTCATTTTATGGAAGTCTTGCCGCTCAAAGATAACTTAGCACGCGAGTTTTATGTTACTATGGCAGCAAGCGAACATTGGAGTGTAAAGCGACTGCGAAAAGAAATAGATAGCATGCTATTCGAACGTACCATTATCAGCCGCAAACCAGAAGACTTTATCCGTGCCGAATTGGCTACCCTCCGAGATGACAATAGATTGTCACCTGATTTAGTCTTCAAGAACCCTTACTTTCTTGATTTTACAGGTCTGACGGGATTTTATCAAGAGCGAGATTTAGAAGACATGTTACTTAATGGCATTCAGCAATTCTTAATGGAGTTAGGTAGTGGATTTACTTTTGTTGAACGGCAAAAACGAATGATTATAGACGGAGAAGATTTTCGACTAGACTTGCTATTCTATCACCGCAAATTACATCGCCTCATAGCGATAGACCTTAAGCGAACACGCTTCAAACCTGCTTACAAGGGGCAAATGGAACTATATTTACGTTACTTAGACAAACATGAACGAAACGAAGGAGAAGAGTCTCCCCTGGGTTTATTACTTTGTGCAGAAGGTAGTAATGAACAGATAGAACTGCTTCAGTTAGAAGATTCTGGTATCAAAGTAGCGCAATACTATACAGAATTACCGCCCAAAGAATTGTTACAAGAGCAGCTCCGAAAGCAGATATCAACTGCTCGTCTTCGTGTTGATAACAAGGAAAAAGAAGACTAATCATATTCAAACTAACCAAAAAAGGATTCCAAATTTGGACGGCACAAGCATTGCAAGACTTGGGCTTTAGCGCAGAAAACGCACCATATTATGCGGTATTGCGTTTTGATTCAAGTAAAACTATATCTTACGACCAAGAAATCCAACTCCAACAGCGTGCATACACCAATGTGGCAAAAATTCGCCCATTGAGTGATTTTTTAGGAATAAAGTAATGTTCTAAATTTCCGTTGATTTTTTCGGCTTTTATATTATTTTTGCACCTAAATCAATTTTTTATTTCATGAACTACGGATTACTCGATCTATTTACCTTAATTGGTTCGGTAGGACTCTTCCTCTTTGGAATGAAGCTGATGAGTGAAGGTCTACAAAAAGCAGCAGGAGACAAGTTAAGAAACATTTTGGCGTTGATGACCAACAATCGTATTGTTGGTGCTTTGACAGGTATTCTTATTACTGCATTGGTACAATCGTCGTCGGCTACAACGGTGATGATTGTCAGCTTTGTAAATGCAGGTCTACTTTCACTTAGTCAATCAATGGCTGTAATTATGGGAGCCAACGTAGGTACTACCGCCACGGCTTGGATTATCTCATTGTTTGGATTCAAAGTCAACATTGCATCTTTAGCAATTCCGCTTATTGGCTTTGGCGTTCCTTTGCTTTTTAGTAGCAAAAATGTATATAAAAGTTGGGGCGAATTTCTTATTGGCTTTGCACTTTTATTTCTTGGGTTGGAATATTTAAATGGTTCGGTGCCTGATTTGAAAGCAAACCCTGAAATTTTTGCTACTCTGCAACGTTACACTACTTTTGGCTATGCTTCAGTTTTGTTGTTTGCATTCATCGGTTTGGTTTTTACCATGATCGTGCAATCGTCGTCGGCTACAGTAGCTTTTGTACTTATCATTTGTAGCAAAGGTTGGGTTCCTTTTGAAATTGCAGCAGCAATGATTCTTGGTAGTAACATTGGCACTTGTATCACTCCGTTAATTGCTTCTATTTCGGGTAATATTTGGGCAAAACGTGCTGCACTTGGGCATTTGCTTTTCAATGTTTTAGGCTCTATCTGGGTGTTTGTGCTTTATTATCCGTTTGTAAAATTAATTATATGGATTTCTACTTCACTTGCAGGAAACCCAGAAGATTTGATGCACTTTATTAATAACACCGACCCTGCAATTGTGGAGAGTTTGAACAATAAAAGTTTGGACTTATTGAATGCCGACAACCAAGCAATGATGACAAACTTTGCCAATATGCAATACTACGTTTCATTTGGGTTGTCAATTTTCCACACAGTGTTCAATCTAATTAATATTCTTATTATGATTTGGTTTACAAAAACTTACGTTTATATTGTTACCAAATTAACTCCTCAAAAATCGAGCGAAGAAGACAAAGTCTCTCATTTAAAGTTTATCTCTACAGGAATGCTTTCTACCGCAGAATTATCTATTCTGCAAGCACACAAAGAAATTGTACTATTTACAGAACGTGTGCAAAAAATGTTTTCTTTGGTGAAAGATTTGTACAACGAACCCCGTGAAAATGATGTTGAATTTACAAAGAAATTCTCACGAATACAGAAATACGAAGATATTTCAGACAACATTGAGGTGGAAATAGCAACCTATCTTTCAAAAGTTGCTGATGGTCGTTTAAGTGATGAAAGTAAGCACGAGATTCAGATGAAAATGCGTATTATTTCCGAAATTGAGAGTGTAGCGGATAGTTGTTTCAATTTAGCACGAACGATTCAACGTCGCAATAATCTTGAAAACCAATTTACGGATAGCATCAATGAAAATATCAAATTAATGTTTAAACTTATAGATCAAGCATTAGATCAAATGCATTCAATTATGGAAATGTCAACGCCACAATTCTCTGATGTTGTAAAAACAAAGAACATAGAAAGTGAAATTAACAATTTCCGTAACCAGTTAAAAACACAAAACATTAACGACGTAAATGATGGAAAATATCTTTACGGAACAAGTGTTGTTTACATGGATTTGATTGCTGAGTGCGAAAAAATGGGCGACTATATAGTGAATGTGGTGGAAGCTGAAGCAGATACAAAAATAAGTTAACTATGACTACTGAAGAACAATTTGATTATGCGTTGAGTGAATGTCGTCAGATTTTTGAGAAGAAACTGAAAGATTATGGTGCGTCGTGGCGTTTGTTGCGTCCGCAGAGCATAACCGATCAACTTTTTATCAAAGCTAAACGCATCCGACAACTCGAAACTACAGGTGTGAATTTGGTGGGTGACGACATTTACAGCGAACTGATGGCAATTGTCAATTATGGCATTGTTGCTCTTATTCAGTTGGAACTTGGTTTTGCTGATACTACCGATATTAGTAACGAAAAAGCTCTTGCCCTTTACAACAAATTTGCAGTAAAAGCAAAACAATTGATGATGGCAAAAAACCATGACTACGACGAGGCATGGCGTGGAATGCGAGTTACTTCGTACACCGATTTTATCCTTACAAAAATTTGTCGCAACAAAGAGATTGAGGATAACGATGGGAAAACTCTCGTGTCAGAAGGCGTTGAAGGGAACTACTTCGATATGGTGAATTATGCTGTTTTCGGATTAATAAAGAAAAATGAAGAAAAAATCAAAAAACAAGCATAGCAAGAAATTTGCAAGCATCTTTGTGCGTATTTTTTGCCAAGTGATCTTAGGAATAAGTTTCGCTTTTTCGGGTTTTGTAAAGGCAATTGACCCTTTGGGTTCTACCTACAAAATAGAAGATTATCTCACTGCTTTTGGACTATTCTTCGACAATTTCGCTTTTTTGGCATTTCCTGCAAGTATTCTGTTGGCGGCTGTAGAATTCACTATGGGTGTAAATTTCTTGTTTGGAGCCAATATCAAACTAACCAAATGGATAGCATTACTCTTTATGTTAGTAATGACTCCGCTGACGCTTTACATTGCTCTTGAAAATCCAGTTACTGACTGTGGCTGTTTTGGAGATGCCATAGTGTTGAGCAACTGGGCAACGTTTTGGAAAAACATTGTTTTTTCTGTTTTTGTTTTGTTGCTGTTTATTGTGCCAAAATTCTCAAAAGACATTTATTATAACTATCAAAAGTGGACAATTACATCGGTTGCGTTTATAGCTTCGGTAGCGATTTCTATTTATTGTTACAACCATTTGCCACTAATCGATTTTCGACCTTACAAAATAGGAACCGATATCATAGAAAGTATGGAAATTCCTGCTGATGCCGAAGCCGATGTTTACGAAACAACTTTCATTTACGCAAAAGATGGCGTTGAAAAAGAATTTACACTTGCTGACTTTCCCGACGAAAACGATGGTTGGATATTTATAGAACAGAAAACAACTTTGGTGAAAAAAGGCTACGAACCTCCTATTCATGATTTTTCGATGACGAACAATATGGGCGACGACATTACTTACAATGTGCTCGAGAAAGAAGGATTCACTTTTCTACTCATTGCCTATGATGTAAACAAATCCGAATACAAATTTGCGGAAAAGGTAAACGAAATTCATCAATTGGCTCAATTTAGCGGAATCGATTTTTACGCTTTAACAGCTTCGGTTGATGAAGATATTGAAACTTTTTGCCAAGCTACAAATGCAACTTACGAATGGTGCAAAACTGACCCTATTACGCTCAAAACCATCATCAGAGCAAATCCGGGTTTGGTGTTGATAAAAGATGGAATTATAGTTGGCAAATGGAACAGCCGAGATATTCCATCGGCAAAAGAAATGCAAGAAAAATTTTTATTACAAAATAACTAAATATATAAATTGAGTATGAGAAAAAACATTGTAGCAGGTAACTGGAAAATGAACAAAAACCTGCAAGAAGGCGTAGCTTTGGCTACTGAATTGAAAGAAATAGTTTCTAACCCAAATTGCGAAGTGATTATTGGTACTCCATTCATTCACTTGGCTACAGTGAGCGAATTGCTTAAAGACAGCGTGATTAAAGTTTCTGCCGAAAACTGTGCCGACAAAGCTTCCGGTGCTTACACTGGCGAAGTTTCTGCCGAAATGGTAAAATCAACTGGTGCAGAATATTGCATTCTTGGTCATAGCGAACGTCGTGCTTACTATGGCGAAACTTACGAAATTCTTAAAGAAAAAGTTCAACTTGCTTTGGCTAACGATTTGAAACCTATTTTCTGCATTGGTGAAGTGAAAGAAGAACGCGAAGCTGGCAAACAAAACGAAGTGGTAAAAGCTCAACTCGAAGGTTCTGTGTTCAACCTTTCGGCTGAAGATTTCGGAAAAATCGTGTTGGCTTACGAACCAGTTTGGGCTATTGGTACAGGCTTGACAGCTACTCCAGAACAAGCACAAGAAATTCACGCTTATATTCGTGGTTTGGTGGCTGAAAAATATGGCAACGAAGTGGCTGATAATTGCACTATTCTTTATGGTGGAAGCTGTAACGCTAAAAATGCAGCAGGCTTGTTTGCAAACCCAGACATCGATGGTGGACTTATCGGTGGTGCTTCACTCAAAGCAGAAGACTTCAAAGCGATTATCGACGCATTCTAATTTTAGAATATTTGATAAATGAAGGAAGAATCCGTTTCAAGGTTCTTCCTTTTTTTGTACACAAAAAATAGAGGAACTCAAATTTGAGTTCCTCTATTTCCATAATAGCTGTTTACTTATTTCTTAATATACTTTTCAAAACCTGAAGAAAAAACTGTTTTTAGCGAATCGCCATCACTATAGATAAAATATCCGTCGATGGTAGAGTCGCTTTCGCAAAGATTCAACGCCTCTTTTACACCTAGCACCATACACGCCGTAGCCAATGCATCGGCATGCATACACGAGCGAGCTACAATAGTTGCACTCAACAAGTTATGATCAACGGGATAACCCGTGCGAGGGTCTATCGTATGCGAATATTTTTTCCCATCACGATAATAAAATTGGCGATAATTACCCGATGTTGCCATTGCCATATCGGTTATTTGTAATATTTGTTGTATATCGTTTGTTGGCAGAGGGTTTTCATCTGGTTTGCTAATACCTACACTCCAAGCATTCCCCTTACTATTTTTACCACGGCAAACGATCTCTCCGCCTATTTCTACCAAATAATTTTCACATCCTGCTCGCGATAATAAATCTGCTATAATATCTACCGAATAACCTTTTGCAATAGCTCCTGCATCAAGCATTATTCGTGCGTCATCTTTATAAATAGTATGATCGTTCAACGCTATTTTTCGATAGCCAACAAATGCCAGTATGCTGTCTATCTGTTCGTCAGACGGGAACTGTGAAGAACGAAACCCAAATCCCCATACATTAACCAACGGAGCAACCGTAATATCAAAAGCACCACCCGAAAGTTCCGAAATTACAAATGCTTCATTATACATCGCCTCGAACAATGTATCTGTCAAGACATATTTGTTTCGATTAATTTTAGATATAACAGAAGTTGTATCAAAAACAGAAAGCGATTTCTCAAAACGTCGCATTTCAGCCTCTATTGAATCTTTCAAATCAATACCTTCAGGATGAAGATAGGTAACATGATAATATGTTCCGTGAATTTTCCCGTTGTTAGTAATATAAGGCAACTTTGATTTTTTTGTAGGAATCAAGAAAAAAATCAAAGCTATCAACGCTAAAAAAAGTGCTATATATTTTCGATTTTTCATTTCGTTTTTTGTGGAAATTTACGAAACCAACTATCAAATTTCAATCGGAATACGCCAAAAAATGCCTCACCAAAAATACTACTATTCATTTTTGAAGTTCCATAAACTCTATTTGTAAAAATAATAGGTACTTCTTGCAGTTTAAATCCACACTTGTAAGCAGTATATTTCATTTCTATTTGGAAAGCATAACCTTTGAAATGAATTTTATCCAATTCGATTGTTTCCAACACTTTGCGGCGATAACATTTAAATCCTGCCGTTGTATCAGCAATATGAAATCCCAAAACAAAACGAACATACTTCGACGCGAAATACGACATCAACACACGTCCCATAGGCCAATTGACAACGTTTACCACATTGTTGGTGTAACGTGACCCTATAGCAACATCGGCACCTTCATTATTACAAGCAGCATAAAGTCGTAATAAGTCGTTGGGATTGTGCGAAAAATCGGCATCCATCTCAAAAACGTAATCGTATTTATGCTCTATGGCGTAACAAAATCCTGCAATATAAGCAGTGCCTAAACCTAATTTCCCTGAACGCTCAATTAGATGTAACGAAGAAGGATATTCTTGTTGCAATTGCTTGACAATAGTAGCAGTTCCGTCTGGCGATCCATCATCAACAACCAAAATATGAAAAGCTAAGGGCAAAGCAAATACCGCTCGAATAACATTTTCAATATTTTCTTTCTCGTTATAAGTAGGAATTATTACAACACCTTTATTATCCATTAATTTCAATTTTTAAACCGTTTCAAAATTAAAAAAAATATCACTACTAACAACGTACAGAAACATATTACGCTAAAACAAAGTCCAACTGCTTTTTCGCTAAGTTAGCTTTTACCACACGAACAGTAATTTCGTCGCCAAGTTGAAATCTACGATTCGTACGACGACCTACAATGCAATAGTTTTTATCATCGAACAAATAAAAATCGTTGTCTAAATCGCGAACAGAAATCATTCCCTCGCATTTATTTTCATTAAGTTCTACGTAAATGCCCCACTCGGTAACTCCCGTAATAATACCATCGAACACCATTCCAAGTTTATCACTCATAAATTCCACTTGTTTATATTTAATCGAAGCTCGTTCAGCATTCGAAGCAAGCTGCTCCATTTCCGAACTATGCTCACAACGTTCCTCATAAAGTTCTTTGTTTACACTCTTGCCACCTGCAAGATAGCGTTCTAATAAGCGATGCACCATCATATCAGGATAACGCCGTATGGGCGATGTAAAATGCGTATAATAATCAAACGCCAAGCCATAATGCCCTATATTATCAGTCGTGTAAACGGCTTTTGCCATCGAACGAATTGCCAAAGTTTCTATCAGATTTTGCTCTTTCTTGCCCTGCACTTGGTCAAGTAATGTATTTATAGCTGATGAAATATCCGTATTTTTTCCTGTAGTTTTCAGTCTATAACCAAAACGTTTGATAAAGGTCGAAAAGTTGCTCAATTTATCAGGATTAGGCTGGTCGTGCACACGATAAACAAAAGTTTTTGCTGATGCTTTTTCCCCTTTTTTACTTTTCCCAATATGCTTTGCAACTGTACAATTTGCCAACAGCATAAATTCCTCTATAAGATTGTTCGAATCTTTCGCTTCTTTGAAAAACACACTCAAAGGTTTCCCTTTTTCATCAATATCAAATCTAACCTCTACACGTTCAAAAGCTATTGCTCCAGAAGCAAACCTACGAGCACGCATTTTTTTTGCCAAGTCGTTAAGCTGTAAAATTTCTTCGCTATAATCGCCTTGTGCTATCTCGATACGCTCTTGAGCCTCTTCGTACGTAAAACGTCTATCGGAATGTATCACTGTCCGAGCTATTTTATAATCAAGCACTTCTGCCTCGGTATTCATTTTAAAAATGACAGAGAAACAAAGTTTATCTTCATTTGGGCGCAACGAACACAACTCGTTGCACAAACGCTCTGGCAACATTGGTATTGTTCTATCTACCAAATAAACCGACGTAGCTCTACATTCTGCTTCTTGGTCTATAATATCACCTTCACGAACATAATGTGTAACATCAGCAATATGTACACCTACTTCAAATTCATTATCCGATAGTTTTTGTATCGACAACGCATCATCAAAATCTTTTGCATCACGTGGGTCTATTGTAAACGTAGTAACATTACGCATATCTATACGTTTAGCTATCTCTTCGCTATCAATAGCTTCAGAGATAAGAGAAGCTGCATTTTCCACTTCTTTTGGATAACGATAGGGCAATCCAAATTCAGCAAGAATAGCATGCATTTCTGCATTGTTTTCCCCTACTTCACCAAGTACATCTATTACCTTCCCGATAGGATTTCGATCTTTTGTATGCCATGAAGTTATTTTTACTAACACTTTTTGGTTGTTTTTGGCTGTACCAATATCGTCTATTGCTACAAAAACATCATGTGGAATTATTTTCTTATCAACATTAACAAAAGCGAAATTAGAATGTATTTCTATCGTCCCAACAAATGTATCTTGTGCACGCTTTATCACTTCCACAACTTCTCCTTCGGGTTGTTTCCCTTTTCTTAAAGGATATAAGTGCACACGAACCGTATCACGATTCATAGCAGTATTCAAACTTCTTTCGGCAATAAAAACAGGCACTCCTCCATCATCTGGAATCAAAAATGTTTTTTTTGCAACACTTTGTTTGTCAATCACACCTGTCAGAAAACTTGTTCGTGTATCTAATCGATATTTCCCTCGTGTTATTTCAGTAATCATTCCAATTCCAGCCAAATCAGATAAAGTCTTCAACAACTCTGCTTTCTCCTCCGAACGATTTATTCCTAAAACGTAAGCAACTTGTTTATAATTCATTAGAACATTTGGTCGAGATGCGAATATAGATATCACAGCTTTCTTAAACCCCTCTATTCTCTTTTTATTCATAATTTTTATTTTGTTTTTTGTAAAGATAACAAAGAAAATGCCTTAAAGTTGTTTCAAACTTATTAAATTTTTAATTCTGTAAATACAAAGCTTTCTTCTAAATATTGTATTTTTGCATTTTAATTTTGTAAGCAGAAAAATGAAAACGGTTCAGATTAAGGATAAACAATTTCAGTTATCCATTACAAATGATGAAATCCAATCAGCAATACAACGTATTGCAACACAAATCAACGAAGAACTATACGATGAGCAACCTATTTTTTTAGGAGTTCTTAATGGATGTTTTATGTTTATGTCCGATTTATTGAAAAAAATTGAAATTCCTTGCGAAGTTTCTTTCATCAAACTTTCATCGTATTCTGGGACATCAACTACAGGAAACGTGAAACAAATATTAGGATTAAACGATAACATCAAAGGACGAACTATTATAGTAGTAGAAGATATTGTTGATACTGGGATTACAATGGAACAACTACTAAAAACCTTACAGGAATATCAACCGAAATGCATAAAAATTGCAACGTGTTTGCAAAAACCAGATGCATTACAACGTGACATAAAAACAGACTATGTAGCCATTAATATTCCTAATGATTTTATTGTAGGATATGGGCTCGACTATGATGGGTTCGGACGTAATCTAAACGAAATTTATACCATAACAAAAGACTAACCTATGTTTAACATTATAATTTTTGGTGCTCCAGGTTCAGGTAAAGGCACACAAAGCGAGAAAATAATTAAGGAATATAATTTAGAACATATTTCAACGGGCGATGTTCTTCGTGCTGAAATAAATGCTCAAACAGATTTAGGTAAAATAGCAGCACAATATATTGAAAAAGGCCAACTTGTTCCAGACGATTTAATAATTAGTATTTTAGCATCGGTTTTTGACTCAAAAAAACACACAAAAGGCGTAATATTTGATGGATTCCCTCGAACAATACCACAAGCTAAAGCACTAAAAGAAATGTTAGCTGAACGTCATACACAAATCAATGCTGTTATTGCATTAGAAGTTGCCGACAATGAACTGACAGAACGGCTTCTAAACAGAGGGAAAATATCAGGACGCTCCGATGATAATTTAGAAACTATCGAAAAACGACTACAAGTTTATCATTCACAAACAGCTCCTCTTATAGCATATTACAAAGAGGAAAATTTATACTATGCAGTAGAAGGTTCAGGCAGCATTGATGAGATCTTTTCTCATATAAAAAAGATAATTGACTGTTTATAATTTTATTTTATAGCAAATGAGTTCTAATTTTATTGATTACGTAAAAATATTCTGTCGTTCGGGGAAAGGTGGTAGTGGTTCAACACACTTTCATCGCGAGAAATATATCCCTAAAGGAGGTCCCGATGGTGGCGATGGCGGACGCGGTGGACATATTATCTTACGTGGAAATAAAAATTATTGGACTTTGATACATTTAAAATATGCTCGGCATATCTTTGCTGGCAATGGTGGCAATGGCGGATCAAGTCGCAGTTTTGGGAAAGACGGTAAAGACAAAATCATTGAAGTGCCTTGTGGCACAGTTGTTCACGATGCCGAAACAGGCGAATTTATTTGTGATGTAACTGAAGACGGACAAGAAGTAATCCTTCTAAAAGGCGGACGTGGTGGATTAGGCAATTGGCATTTTAGAACAGCAACAAATCAAACACCACGTTTTGCTCAACCGGGTGAGCCGCTTCAAGAACGAACCGTAATACTCGAATTAAAAGTTTTAGCTGATGTTGGTTTAGTAGGTTTTCCAAATGCAGGGAAATCTACTTTATTAGCAGCTATATCAGCAGCAAAACCTGAAATTGCAAACTATCCATTCACTACATTAGTCCCTAATCTTGGAATTGTTTCTTATCGCGACAATCGCTCTTTTTGTATGGCGGATATTCCAGGTATTATAGAAGGTGCACACGAAGGACGCGGATTAGGATTACGTTTTTTACGACATATAGAACGGAACTCTATTCTGCTTTTTATGATTCCTGCCGATTGTAACGACATCAAAAAAGAATACGAAATTCTTCTAAACGAATTACAACAATACAATCCTGAATTGATAGACAAACAACGTATTTTAGCTATTACAAAATGTGATATGCTCGACAATGAACTTATCGAAGAACTTGAAAAAGAATTGCCAACCGAAATTCCTACTATTTGTATATCATCACTTTCAGGATTGCATCTTACCGAACTGAAAGATTTAATATGGAAAAGTCTAAACAGCAATTCTATCAAAAAAGAAATTTCGCACAGACCTATCGAAATCTCAAAAACAGAAAAAGAAGATTTTATTGAAGAAGAAATAGAGGAAAATACCGAAATAACGCCTAATTTCGACGAGTTCGATTGGGATGATTAAAGAAATCTTTGCTGCGACTCTGACAACAAAAATCCATTACGTTTTTGTATCCACCAAGGAGCTATAATTCGTTTTTTCTTAATACTCAACAACAAAAGAATTACCGACATTATTAAGCATACAAGTGTTGCTTGAACCGAAGCCTCTATGCCAAAATTTCCGCCTGTGACCCACGTATTTCCTTCAATATAAGTTGTTAATAGCGAAACATTTATCTCATTTCCCGACAAATTCACACCAAATATTCCTGCTTGAACAAAATTCCAAGCAAAATGAATTGCTATCGGGAACCACAAACTTCGTGAATAAACAAAAGCTATACTCAACAAAAATCCCGCTTGTAAGGAAAGTGTTATTGCTATCCAAAAAGATGCATTCGGATTAGTAATATGCAACAACCCAAAAACTAACGACGACACAATAATCGCAACGTACGAACCCAATTTCTCTTCAAGCAAACGAAACAAAACTCCTCGACAAACAATCTCTTCAAAAATAGCAGATGAAAATGCAAGCAAAAAAGCTGGCAACAACGACGAAAAGTCATTTATAGCGATAACTTCAATTTTACCAAACAACGCTATTACAAAAAACACAACCAATTGTAAAAGGATTCCCCATGTCAAACCGAAAAACAAGTTTATACCCATTGTTTTTATTGAGAGTTCGTGAACAAACCTTTTTTCATAAACTCCATACAAAACAATATAAACCAACACCGCAACAATAGGCGAAACCATACTCACAAAAAAGTTTACTGCATCAGACGACAAGTAGAAAAGGTCACCCAATTCGAACACCAACAACTGACAACCTAAATAAGCAGCCGTTATCACAACCAAACCCACAATCATTCGGGTAACAAAACATTGAACAAATGCAGAAAAAAACTTTTTAAAAGTCATGCAAAAAATCTTTGTTTTTACAATACAAACAAAAAGGTCGGTTTTTCCCCGACCTTTACACTTTTTAAAGAATCAATTAAAATTGTATTGATCCTCCACCTTTTTCGTCTTGTAAATCTATACAATCACCTTTCGAGCCTAAAACTTTTTCAGATTTAAAATTCTCGAATTTTCCATAAGTAGCATTTACATTATCTTCACTCATCCAAACATAAGAAATGATTTCAATACCACCTTTTTCATAAGTTACTTTCCAGCAACGAGCCTCATCGCTGTCCTTACAAGCCGAAAATGCAAATGCCACACAAGCAATTGCAACAGTTAAAAATACTTTTTTCATTTTTTTTTAGTTTAATTATAACACAAATTAAGAATAAGCAAAATTATAGATTTTTTACAAAAAAGAGAAGCTTTTCTTTTTTATTATTCAATTACCCCACGCACCGGCAAACCAAAATAACGTGAGATAGGATTTTTAGTAACCCCTTCTAACGAAATAGCATTAAGACTCCAAGCATAATAATTTTCCTCTACAACTAAAGATCTAGACCAATACAAACATTCTTCATGCAATCCTCCATGCTCATCCTCATTCCATCCACCTGCTGCAGGCAAAAATATAGAATTATCGTTTGTTTTGCTTTTTACCTCATATCCTTCTACTCCATTCAAAATTGTCCATGTCCAAATACACCCGTTTATCAATTCTTCTACTTCGGCAATGGTTGGCATACGCCAATGTCCACCCATATTTACTGAAGCGGCATCGTCAACAGCTTCAAGTACGGTTTTGTTATCTACAGGAACTTCATTTCCATACCATTCATCAGTAAAATATTTAATCAAATCATCTTCTCCCTCTTGTACCCATTTATAATTCGACCAATCAAAGTAAGTTTTAGGTACAACTTCTCCCCAAGCAAAATAGTCGCCGTAATCTTCAGGAGAATCAGCACCTACGTTGCAAGTTGCCCATTTCACACTCAAACCCAAATCTACGTACGTATGTCCGTTGTAAGGGTCGGCAGGGTCGTCAAGTTCTCCGCCATTGTTTTCAGTTGAGCCGTTTTGCTCAGTTTGTTCTCCTTGTGTTGGGTCGTCGGATTCATTTCCGTTAATCATATCGCACGAAGCGAATCCAAAACTCAATGCTGAAAAAAGCACTGCTACGAATAGAAATTTTCCCTTCATCATATTTTTTTGATTTTTTAATTAAACGTTTAATTGATTTTTTCAGAAAATACAAATCCTGCTTTACACAAATCTTTCCAAAATGTAGGATACGATTTCGAAACGACCTGCATATTTTCTATCCGAATTGGCATTTTTGTTGCAATCGGAGCAAATGCCATCGCCATACGATGATCGTTGTATGTTGCTATCGAAACCGTTTTATTTTGAATTGTCTTTTTAGATCCATTCCATGCGAGTACTCCACTTTCAGGCTCATTCAATTCAAATCCAATTTTGAGAAGTTCGTTTTTTAATGCCAAAATTCGGTCAGTTTCTTTTATTTTCAAACTTCCTAATCCCGAAAAACAGAAAGGAATACCTAAAAAACAACAAGTAATCACAAATGTTTGTGCTAAATCGGGTTGATCTACAAAGTTGTAGTTCATTTCTGCAACTCCTCTCCCATTAGCAACAATACGTACTCCTCGCTCTTCGAAAAAAGTAGAAACACCTAAATCAGCAAAAATATCAACCAATTTCGAATCGCCTTGTAAACTATTTTTTGTTAATCCTTTCAAGAAAAACTCACCCTGTTTTTGCAATGCTAAAATCTCATACCAATACGAAGCAGCCGACCAATCGGATTCTATCGTATAAGATTGCATCTTGTATTGTTGAGCAGGTATTTCTAAAATATTTTCACAACTCCGAACCTCTACGCCAAATACTTGCATAAGCTGACGAGTTAAATCTATGTATGGTTTTGAAATAATAGGAGGTATTAACTCTATTTGTACACCATTTTTCATAGCTGGAGCTATCATCATCAAAGCCGAAATATACTGACTGCTGACATTTCCTTTCAAACAAATTTTTCCACCTTCAAGTCGTTTCCCAACTATATCTATTGGAGGGAAGCCCGCTTGTTCTACATAACTAATTTTTGCTCCTAATTCACACAACGCATCAACAAGCAAACGAATCGGGCGTTGTTTCATACGTTCTGTTCCTGTAAGTCTACATCCAAAAAGTTGGTTTTGTGCAAAAAAAGCTGTCAAAAAACGCATTGCCGTACCAGCAGCCCCTACATCAACTATAGGAGCATTACTTGCAAGAGCTCGTTGCAAGGTTTCTGTATCATCACAAACCGACAAATTTTCAATTGGAGATTTTACACCAGAAATAGCTCGAATAATAAGCACTCTGTTACTGATGCTTTTCGAGGCAGGAAGTTCAATTTCTGCATCAATAGGTTTCGAGAATTCGATTAAAATATCCATTAGTAATATTCTTCAAAATAAGTTTCGTTTTTACGTCCTGTCCAAATTTTCTGAACGTAATTACCATTTTCGTCTTTACCTCCAACAATAAAAAGTCTATAACTATTTTTTGAAGAATTTTTAACCTTTTGAGTAGCAAAAATCGAAGATTTTATGGTAGGTAGGTATTTCCACGAAACAATTTTTTCATCGGCAGCAGTCCATGTAAAACCAAAATCAGGCGACAATAATATCGAATCAGAAATAATACTATTTTCTTCGCCACCAAACATCAACAGATTATGATCGTATGCTATCGTAGCAGCATTGTTTCGTTGAGGCAAGCAGTTTCCATCTTTCGAGAAATCGACCCAATAAACGCCATTCTCTGTTGACCAAACTCCTGCTCCATTTCCATTTTTAGACGTTCCTCCAACTAACACGTAACGCATCCTTCCTGAAGGCGACTTTTCAGTAACAATCGAAAAATCCTGTACGGGGAAATTATCAGCATAACGATAAGCCAAAGTCCATGTTTGTCCTTCGTCCGAAGATTTCACAACAGAATCTTGAGCTAATGCAAAAATCGCATCACCATTTTTAAACAACAACTGTTTTAGATTGAGTCCACTCACTGCAACCGAAGTCCACGTAATACCATCATTCGAAGTATAAAAATTGCTATTGTCTGCTGTATAAAATTTATCGCTACAAATCATATTTTCAATAGCAGTAACCGACAATCCTGTTGGAGAATATGCTTCCCATTCACCAATCGAAAAATCAGAATTGACAGACAATTTTACCTCATCGTTGATATTTCTAAAAAGATATATCCGATCGGAGAAAAACAATGCTTTTTCGGCTTTTATTGTCGAAGACGTTGTTGGATATGTACGCTCGTCCCACAAATAAAGTTCATGGTCGAGTCGATGGACATTCGATTTAATTAGATAACGTTGAGTAGTATCAGCATTTTGAGCATAAACAAGCACTCGAACTGGTTCCTCAAAATTCAATGTATCAGAGCCAGAATAAGTAATAGAATCATCTAAAATAATTGTAGAAACTACAGCAGCAGTTGTAATGGTCGGAATTACAGCTTTTAACGAAGACCCATACAACATCGAATCACGATTCTGAATGAACCCCGTATATTCAACCCCATTATAAACAAAAAAAGTATCTGGATTTACATAAAACAAAGCATTATCTACTGATTCAATTGTATCGACAGATGTCAAATAAAGATTACGAATTATTGTAACAACAGAAGGCTCTGTTTCTTCTTCATTACAAGCAGCAAAAAACGCCACACTAATAATTGAAAAAACAATCCATTTTTTTAATACATTCATATACTATCTTTTTTATTTATGTGCAAAGTTAATAAGAAAATATTGTCGTTGTGTTCGTTAGCTTTTTTTTATGAAATTTTAAAAAGAAAAACCTTTAATCAAGTAAAAGCAAAAAAAACAAACTAAATTTGCATAAAAGAAAACATTTAAACACAATGAGTATAAAAGATTTATACAGCCTATTTTTAAAGTATCCTCACATTACAACCGACAGTAGAAATTGCCCCGAGAATTCAATTTTCTTCGCATTAAAAGGAGACAACTTTGACGGAAATATCTTTGCAGAAAAAGCACTCGAGAACGGAGCTTCTATTGCAGTGATAGACAATCCTTCGTACAAAAAAGATAGTCGTTTTATTCTTGTTGACAACACATTAAAGTCGCTTCGCGAATTAGCAGCTCATCATCGTCAACAACTCAACATTCCAATAATTGGGATTACGGGAACAAATGGGAAAACTACAACAAAGGAACTAACTGCGGCCGTTTTAAGTAAAAAATACAACACCCTCTACACGCAAGGCAATTTAAACAATCACATAGGAGTCCCCTTAACATTGCTTAAACTAACTAAAGATCACGAAATTGCTATTATAGAGATGGGTGCCAACCATTCCGGAGAAATCAAAGATTCTGTTGATTTGGTATGCCCTACTCACGGAATAATAACAAACGTAGGGAAAGCACATATTGAAGGATTTGGTTCTTTTGAGAATATTGTCAAAACAAAAGCTGAACTCTACGATTTTTTACGAGAAAATCATGGCGAAATATTTATCAACAAAGACAATCCGCATCTAAACAACATTGCTTTAAAATTACCACAACAAACATACGCTATAAACAATTCTTCAGCTAACATTACGGGAAAAATAATCGACTGCAATCCATTTGTTAGTGTAAAGTGGACGTTTGATAGTATTTCGTACGAAACAAAAACTCACTTGATAGGCAACTACAACCTCGAAAATATTTTAGCGGCGATTTGCATCGGCAACTACTTTGGAGTCTACCCTGAAAATATCAGTCAAGCAATAAGTGAATACATCCCACAAAACAATCGATCGCAACTAACAAAAACAGAAAAGAACCAACTTATTGTTGACACCTACAATGCCAATCCGACAAGTATGGAGGCTGCCTTGATAAATTTTAATGAGATAAAAAATGTTTCACAGAAAGCTGTCTTACTTGGTGATATGTTAGAGTTAGGATATGAAAGCAAACAAGAGCATTTACGAATAGTAGAACTTATAGATAAACTTCAACTCAAAGCCTTTTTAGTAGGAAAAGAATTTTCTGCAATTAATCAAAATCATCAGACATTCCTATCAGTTGATGATTTTATAACGTGGGTAAAAGAGAATAAACTAACAGATTATACCTTACTAATAAAAGGTTCACATGGTATTCATCTCGAAAAAGCAATTCAATATTTATAATGAAAAAGTTTATTTTCGTAATTTTAATATTTTTTGCTTGTTCGTGCGAGAATTTCAACCGAAAAACACCAATCCCAGATACTCCTGTATCAATGGAATTACATCTCTTACGCGATGCTCCTGAGTTGATCAGTATTGGCAATTATAAAATTTACACAAAACCTCCTTACATTTATCAATATATTGGGTTTGGGGGGATATTGCTTTTTCATGATTTTAACGACGAAATATCGGCATTTGACCTTGCCTGCCCCCATGAGGCTAACAATAACATTAGAGTTGACTCGCTTAACGCAGCAGGCATTGTTACTTGTCGCAAATGCTTCACTTCTTACGATGTAAGTTTTGGATTAGGACATCCAATTAACGGAGTCTCAATGTTTGGTTTAAGAAAATATAAAGTACGAGCCTCTGGCGATATTATTCGTATTACACGCAATTAAATACTATGCCAAAAAATTTCTTCTTTTTCTCAAAAGGACAACGTGTCGCAATCATAACACTATTAATTTTAATAGTTGTTATAATTATTGCAGACTACACGCTCTCCCTCTGGGCTCCACAACCAAAATCATTCTATGATGAAACATTTGCCAAAGAAATCCGTGCTTTTGAAGAAGAAATAAATGCTGCAAAAAAGGCAATTGAAAATAACAAAAAAGCATTCCCCTCTGAAAAATTCCAAAAAGAAGAAATGCAAAAAACTATAATCCTATTTGCATTTGATCCAAATACGCTCGATTCTACAGGATTCATTGCTTTAGGCTTAAAACCTTGGATTACATCAAATATATTAAAATACAGAGAGAAAGGAGGACGTTTTAAAACTTCCGAAGATTTTGGAAAAATTTATGGAATAGATACCAAAATGTTTTCTACACTACAGCCTTTTATTACAATAGAAGAAACTCCTACAGAAGAAACAGAAATTGCAATTCCAGATATTATCATTGAACTAAACTCTGCCGACACAACACAACTTGCAACAATAATGAAAAAAGGACTTGCTAAACGTATTGTTGGATACAGGAAAACACTTGGAGGATATTATTCTTTAGAGCAACTAAAAGAAGTTTACAACATTACGGATGAAGATATTAGAAATATAATTCCTTATTTAAAAATTGACACAACAAACCTTCGAAAAATAGATGTCAACAAAGCATCTGTTGAGCAAACTCAAACGACATCCTTACATCAATTTCTATCAAGCTAAAGCTATTTACGAATTACGAAAAGCAAAGAAATATCTTTCATCTATAAATGATATTTTTCATTTAGAAGAATTTTCTGAGAACGATATAAAAAAAATTACTCCTTATTTAAATTTTGAACAATAATGTTTTTTGATGAATTAGATTTAAACGACAATATTCTTGACGGGCTCGATGCCATGAATTTCGAGCGATGTACGCCTATTCAAGAGAAAGCTATTCCTATCATTCTCGAAGGGAACGATATTTTGGCATCAGCTCAAACTGGAACGGGAAAAACTGCGGCTTACATTTTGCCTTTATTAGAACTTCTTTCGCGAGGTAAAAAAGACAATTCAAAAGTAAATGCTCTTATTTTAATGCCAACACGAGAATTAGCACAACAAGTTGACCAACTTTTAGAAGGATTCGCTTATTACGAAAGCACTTCTTGGATTGCAGTTTATGGAGGAAATGATGGCATTGCTTTTACCCAACAGCAAAAAGCTCTGAACTCTGGTGGTGATATTGCTATTGCAACACCCGGACGCTTGTTATCACACATTCGTATTGGTGGTGTTGACCTCTCTGGAGTCGAGTACCTAATATTAGACGAAGCCGACCGTATGCTTGATATTGGTTTTTATGATGACATTATCGAAATAATAAAACATCTACCAAAAAAACATCAAACTTTGATGTTTTCAGCAACTTTTCCAAAAGAGGTTGAGCGTTTAGCAAAACAAATTTTAGTTAATCCTGTAGAAATAAAACTTGCTGTATCAAAACCTGCCGATGGCATACATCAAGGGGTTTATCTACTACACGAACTACAAAAAAAGGAACTTGTAAAAGAACTTTTCAAAACCCAAACACGCAAAAGCATCATCTTTTCTTCATCAAAAGAGAAAGTGTTTAACATCTATTGTGCTTTGAGAAATATGGGGTTGAAAGTAGCACAAATGCATTCTGGTTTAGAGCAAAAAGAGCGAACACAAGTAATGCTCGATTTTAAAAACAATAAACTTCAAGCCTTGGTAGCAACCAATATTGTTTCACGAGGAATTGATATCGACGATGTTGCAATGGTTATCAACTACGACGTACCAAAGCAATGCGAAGATTATGTTCATCGCATCGGACGTACGGCAAGAGCAGGAGCCGAAGGTTTAGGAATCACATTTGTTACACTCAAAGACCGCCATATGTTTGATCGTATAGAAAGTTTTTTAGGGAAACCTATTGAACGTCTTACATTACCCGAAAATATTGCACAATTAGCTTCGCCAATACCAGACGAAAAAGCAAAACCTAAACCTAAAAAGAAATTTTATGATAAGAAAAAATCGAATCATAAAAACAATCGAAGAACAAAGAATAATAAACAAAATCCAAAGCAACAAAAGAGTTAAACAACAAATTTGTACCTTTGTTTGCGTGAATAATATTTTCTTATGAAAAAGACAATTTTCTTAACAGGTGCAACAGGCACTATGGGTTGGGCTGGATTGCAAGAACTAATTAAATATCCAGAAAATTATTCGGTGAGAATTCTTGCTCGCCCAAGTAAAAAAAACAAAAATAAATTAGCTCCATTACAAGACAAAATAGAAATTATTTGGGGCGATTTAAGCCGTTATGAAGATGTGCTTAAAGGTGTTGAAGGAAGCGACATTGTGCTTCACGTTGGAGGAATGGTTTCACCTTCTGCTGACTATCAACCCACTTTGACAAGAAAAACCAACCTTGGAGCTGCCGAAAACATTAAAAATGCAGTTTTAGCACAAGGAGAAAAACAACCCAAAGTTGTTTATATTGGTTCGGTGGCTCAAATGGGCGATCGTCGTGAACCACTCCATTGGGGAAGAACTGGCGACCCTATTTGCGTGTCAGCTTACGATCATTATGGAATTACAAAAGCCATAGCGGAACGCATTATCACTGATTCGGGCATTAAAACGTGGGTTTCACTACGTCAATCGGGCATACTCTACCCTGCTATTTTGAAAAATTATGACCCTATTATGTTCCACGTTCCAATTCGTGGCGTACTCGAATGGGCAACGGTTGAAGATAGTGGACGTCTACTCGAACGTGTTTGTCGCGATGAAGTACCTGAAGAGTTTTGGAATCGCTACTACAACATTGGCAGTGGCGCCGAATACCGCATTTCTAATTATGAATTTGAAGTGCTTTTGCTCAATGCTATTGGTTGCCCACGTCCTGAAAAAATCTTTAATGCAAAATGGTTCACTACACGCAATTTTCATGGAATGTGGTATGCTGATAGTGACGTATTGGAAGACTATTTGCACTTTCGCTCCAACATTCCTATCAAAACGTATTTCAACCAAATGAGCAAAAGTTCCGAAATTCCTTTTGGGATGAAAATAGCCCGCATAACAAAAGCAGCCAAACTAGTTCCACACATTGTGAAATTGGCAATGCGAGCAATGGCTTATAGCAAGGAACATGGTACTCAATGGTGGATAAAAAACAATAAAACTCAACGCATAAACGCTTATTACGGAAGTTTAGAAAAATACAATGCTATTCCCAACTGGAAACATATAGATTTAAGTCATAATTCAGAAGAAATTGTTTTATTAAATCATGGTTATGACGAACAAAAACCACTAGAAGAATTCACTATTGAAGATATGCAACGTGTGGCTGAATTTCGTGGAGGAAAATGCTTAAGCCAAACTATGACAAAAGGAGACTGGGACACTCAACTCGAATGGCAATGTGCTGAAGGACATACGTTCAAAGCAAGTCCACGACTGATTCTACTTGGCGGACATTGGTGTCCCGATTGTTTTCCTTATCCATACAAGGGCAAAATGCAACGCCCTTGGCATTGGGATGCAGAAGCAAAACGTAATCCATTCTTTGCACAACTATGGACACCACTTCACGATGAAGAAGAAAACAACATCTATGGAGCAGACATTTTTAACGGCTGGGAGAAAAATTAATTTTACGATGAAAAAATTACAATTTTTATTACTCTTATTTTTACCAACACTTGTTGTTGCACAAGAAAGAATTGAACCTATAAAATTTGGTGACATGGAACAATGGTTGGTTCGTTATATCAAAGAATCGAGATTGTTAGGAGGAAAAACAAAAACTCTCTATGCACTTGCACCTACTGACACTATAAAAAAAACTGCCGTTTACGATTTCAGTAACACTTGTTGGGGAATATCTAACGCCTATGCTTCGCCTGCTGGTATCGACAAAGCAGCTAATACTACACAACCAGAAAAAAGAGGTAACGGAACTTGTGCTCGCCTTGACACAAGAATTGAAACTGTACAAGTTTTGGGTTGTATTGATATAGAAGTTTGTATTGCTGGAACATTATTTTTAGGTAAAGTGATAGAGCCTGCAAAAAATGTAAACGACCCTTATAGTATAATAAGTATGGGTATCCCATTTTCGCAAAAGCCAAAAGCCATAATGCTAGACTTAAAAGCAAAAGTAAATCCTGAAAGAAAGGTATTGCGTGCGACTGGTTTTTCAAAGAAAAAATGGTTTGAAGGGCACGACGAGCCCGAAGTTTATGTTTATTTACAAAAACGTTGGGAAGACGAAAAAGGAAATATTTTTGCTAAACGTATTGGTACTGTTCGCCAACGTTTTGAAAAGTCTATTCTAGAATGGGAAAATAATTACCGCATCGACATTCATTATGGAGATATCACAAACGAACCTTTTTTCAAATCATATATGGGACTATTTCCCGATGGAGGTCAATTCCGTGCCTTAAACAAAAAAGGGAAAATGGTAGAAATTCAAGAAATAGGTTGGGGAAACGAAAGCGATACTCCTACACACGTTATCCTAATGATTACAGCAGGATGCTATCCTGCATTTTATGGAATGCCCGGCAATGCTCTTTGGGTTGATAATGTAAAATGGATATACTGACCATCTTAAACTATTCCCAAATAACATACACAGAAACTAAAACAATAAAATATGAAACGCTATTGTCAGACGCTAAAATTAAAAAATGATAAGCAACTAATTGCCCAATACATAGAAGCACATCAAAATGTATGGAGCGAAATAAAAGAAGGCATAAAAGCTGTTGGAATACTTGATATGCAGATATTTATTCACGAAAACACACTCTTTATGATTGTAGAAACTGTTGATGACTTCGATTGGGAGAAAGACAACGCACGCCTTGCTACACTACCCCGACAAGCCGAATGGGAAGCCTACGTAAGTCAGTTTCAACAAGCCGATGCATCAGCAACATCTGCTGAGAAATGGCAACTCATGAAACAAATTTTCAAACTCTAATTGTAGAACAACGAGCACTAAAATAAAAAAGAGAAAAACTTAGGTTTTTCTCTTTTTTATTTTAGTTTTTGATCCGTCTAAATCGAGCAAAAGCATAAATGCCTGCAAAAAACAAGAGCGAGAGAAGCCCATCGCCTACTGGCGGCCAAGGCTCATGTCCTCCATCACCAGGTAACTTTGCTGCTCCGCTTAGATCGACACCTTTCACTGAAATAGGAGAAATATTAACAACTTCAACACCCGAGTCAAAACCATCATACAAGCGTTCTGCATTGTCTCGCGAGAAAGTAACGTTAGCAGCAACATGCCCTACGCCACCACTCTGAGCTGTAGCTTGCGATGATGATTTCTGAACAGAAATTAAAGAACCCTTACCACTCGTTGGTGTTTGCGATGAGATCATATTAAAACCAGACACTACGTTCTGCTGATAATTTACCTCACCAAACGAGTTTTGCTCAACATTATTAAAATCGCTTACCGAGGTCGCCGATGACACACGAGCCGATTTATCGAAATTATAATTAACAGCCGTTGCTCCCGAGAAAAACGAAAGCACACACGCCGCAATCAACATTTTCAATTTCATGTTTTTCATATTCACTTTATTTCTCATATAACAAATTCTTCTTTAACTAACGTGTAAGTTTTACAACTTGAACAGAATTACCTTTTTCGTTACGAACATTCACTAAATAAACGCCTTGATTGCTTGGGAGTTGTAATTGCATATCGGTATCGACAATGGCTGTTTGAAGCAATTCGCGACCAACAACATCGCAAATAGCAACGCTGTAACCCAAAGGCAAGTTAACCAAACGCAATGTAGAACCTACATTATAGATTGCTGATTTAGCCAATTCTTCATCAGACTCTATTACATCCAAATCGGTCATTGCATTTGGAGCAATAATGATGAGTTCGAATCGTTCATCATCGCCAACTTCAGCAAGGAAAGAGTAAGAGAGCAACTCTTCATTGCGTTGTAAATCTACTTTCGAGCCTGTAACTTTATCGTAAAGTTGCACTAACGATGCTGAATGATTGGTATGAGTCAAACGAACAACATACTCACCTGCCTCTTTGATGCGAATGCCAACAGGCACAACAACTTCGTCGCCACGCATAACATCGTTGAACATCATACGCGATGAACCTGCTTTCGACCATATCTCAGGAACAGTAGATTTCGTTGCTGCATACGATACTGGCATATCATAACCCGCACGGAACTCATCTATAGAGCCTGCATCTGTGAGAGTTATTATTGTACTACTTATAGCACTTTTGTTAGCTGCTGTCGTAGTGCGATCTATACCCAACGTATAAGCATCTGGCGTATCGAACGAAGAAGTTTTTGCAGCCGACTTAACAGCAAAGTTTACAATACCATCATCTGGATATGCATAATCTTGACGATTAACATCACCTAACACTACATTGATAACACTTACATCATTTGGATCTTCAGTACCCTCGGTAAATTGTACCCAATAACCAAAATATGGTGGCATATCTTGACTATTAGCAGCACTTACACCTACAAAACCATTACGAGCAGCATTCCACCACGTAATATTTTCCCAACCTACACCAGGAGATGTAGTAATCTCACGCACATTGATTGGCGACAAATAAGGATTGTGAAGCGTAAACACGTTTCTATTATTATATTCCGACGATTCTTGATCGCGTGTGTATGGTATAGTTACCACTTTCGCACTCGAAGGATTAATAAAGAATCCTTGATCTACAGAGTGAAATTGAATCCAATAATAGTTTGTTCCATCAAGATTGCCAAGCGTTGCACCGCCTACGTTGTCGGCAGCAAATTCGTAGAATGTATTTGCAGCAAACTCTGTTTTGTCTGCATCATACAACCCATTGCCATATCCACCATCTTGATTTCTATTAGTAGGATTAAATTGTTTTAGCAACCACTTATTGTCTGGCAATTTCTGCAACGAAGAGTTAGCTGCCACAGCACAAACACCTTTGTCGCCCGATGTTCCTTGCATTGCTATAGGGAATGCAACATCGTGCCAACGATCTTGATAGATACGTTTACGAACTATGATATTGCCCTCTACCGACAACGAGCCATAAGGTGCCGATTTGTCAAATGTAATCTTACCCGAGTTTATACCCGTTTCATCTTCTACAGATTCTATGTAAAGGTCACCCAAACGTATCGATTCACCATTTCTGATTACATATTCGTCGTTAGAACGAATATAGGCTACTACCTCAAAGTTTACATCAGCCACATTTACATAATTCACATAACGGCATTGATTTTCTGGAGTGTAAAGCGATCCGTTATTGTCATTCAACGGAAGATTAGTATCAGCTATGCCATCGCCATCGGTATCGATGCGAGGTTGATAGTTGCCATATTGGTTTACAGGACCCAAACCATACATATCTACATACGTTGCTGCCAAGAAACGCATACGTGTTTTTCCGTAATTTGTAATGTTAGCATTATCTATGTCGAATGTAAAGGTTTGTTCAGCATTGCCATTAGGAACTCCTACAAACACCAACTCGCCATTAGCTGTAAGCCCCGAGGCCAATCCATCTGCTGTCGATGTAAAATCGAAATAGTTGTTGTAGTTGTAGTCGATAAAGCACAATAAGCGTGCATCGGGTGGGAATGTTCCCATGTTTTTCATCGTTACCGTTATTGTATGTTGCATTGGTGCCAATGAGAATGGCAACGTTTGTAACCGCTCATCTTCCATATAACGCATATGTGCACTGCCGCCTGCTGTTGTAGCTGGGGTAAACACATCGGTAGCATTCACATTCAACACTCCTCCTGTAGTTGTTATAGAACTTATATAGTATGGAGGATTTGTGTTATCCGTAAATCGTGAATCTCCAAAGTTGCCTTCAAATTTTTCGAAATCGAAACGTACTTCTACGATAGCATCATCAGCACCGGTATAAGTGTAGTCAGGATTTGTATGACCTACAGCATTGAACGTAGTTCCGCCATCGGTGCTTACGTACCATCCTTCGATATGAGTAGGACCATTTGGAATAGCCGTAAGCAATTGACCCTTGTACGGATCAATTTCATATGGTAAATAAGAAGTTGTTTTACCCATATCAAGAGAGAGAAGCCCTCCTCCATTTTCTCCTATACGGAACGTTACCGTAGGAGCAGCTTTTACGGTAGCCGACACTGCTATGCGATACTCATCTTCATCTTTGGTAATAGCACCAATGCTATCGACTGACACCGCACCAAGTGCAGCTGGCACGTTGTAAGTAACGGTAAGTTTGCCTGTAGCATCATCATAGTCAAGTTCATATTCATCGTCTGCCACGTCAGCATCTATAGTTACAGCGGAACCTGCTCCGAGTGAAATGTCGTAAGTAACCACATCGCCTACATATACATCACCAAAGTTTGCTACGTAAGCACAACCATCGCCACCTACTGCAGAATTTATCACAATAGGGAAATCGTAGCAATGGAATTTGTTAGATCCGCTATCACCATTGAAACCTCCAGTTGCACAACCTGTATCAAAAGCGGCTTTACTTCCATCAGTACTTCCAACAAAACCATCATTATATTCACCTATGGTATAAATACGTAACATCGATTTAGACGTAGCTGTGAGTGTTACTGTTTTTGTCCCAGTCCAAGTAGCGTCAGATCCTGTTCGCCCATCAGGTAGAATAGCATCAGTAGCCCGATTACAACCACCACCACCACGAGCATAAATACGTTCTCCTGAATCAGTAAAGTCGCCATCGCCGTTCAAATCGACAAAAGCAAAGGCAGTTGTCCAATTCAAGCCTTTGTCATCGCCTCCATTATTCCAATCACATTGGAATGTGAAATCCAAATTTAAATTTTCTCCTGGATTTATAGTAATGGTATTGCCTACTGTATTTTGCGATTGATTAGAATTCCAATTGGTAGCCAATGCCACACCATTTGCAGTAAGGTTTTTCAAATATCCCGTAGCAGTAGTTCCTGTCGTATGACTTGCAAATGTTGGTTGAGCACAATAGGTCGATGTAGCACTTTCTATAACTTTCAATACTATATCAACTGCAACATTTGGATTTTCTTTATCATTAAAATCGCAAGCATCATTAACATCAAGCCATGCAAGCATTAAACGTAGAGGGGTATAAGCTACCGCTGCATCATTAGGAACTGTAACAGTAAAAGAAGCCGTTCCTCCTGCGTTAGCTGATGGAGAACGTCCGATTTTTTCAAAAACGCCATCGTGATCCCAATCTACCGCTGCAGTAACATGTATCCAAGAATACTCATCTGCACCATCTATTGTGAATGTTTTTCCCTTTTCTACCTCTATAGCATTCGCTATTGTATTTTTATAACCACGATATGAAGCAGAATTATCTGCAGAAGTTTCATTTATTGCAATGGTTGTCCCATTTATTGTGAAATTACCCAATGTTCTTTGACCATTTGGAGCAACATTTTGATTGCCTGGAGTACAATAAGTGAGCAAAGGTAAAGTTGTTTCTCCACCGCCACCACCGCACACAGGTGCATCAGTGTCAGGAGTAACAAGAGTAGCTGTTTCGCTCCATGTCCAAGAAGGAGAAGCCACGTCGGCAGGTTGTGGGTCTATTTTTACCATCGCACTACCCAAGTCCGACACATTAGCCGAAGCCGATTCTATACCTTGCACATTGGCATTCGTTCCCGTATAGGTAGCCACCGCATAAGGAGTAGAGTAAGCAACACAAGAAACATTTCCGCCTTCGTCTCTTACATTTTGTACCTCATACGCCCAATTCAATTCAGTATCAGCAGTAGTTATATTTGTAAATTTAGTACAAGACGATTGATTATTAGGATTGCGTCCATCTTTGTAGAGATAAAGTTTACCTACATATTCTGAAGGAGCCTGTGTTTGATTAGAGTTTTTTGAACCCATCACTTTAGATACTAAAGGAATAGAAGATAAGCTTTGTGCTGTAGAAGCATTCTGCTCTATTGTAGGAGCTGCTGCATATTGAGTTATCAAATTTGGTACAATAATAGTATCAGTAGCTTCACCAAAAAGCAAACCACGACAATAATAATTGTGAGTACCTGTTGCCATAGCAGACATTTGCATATTTCCACTATAAGAAAGTATTACATTGTTCACATCCAACCCTGTAGCACCATTATCATAACCCCAATATAATTGTTTTTCTGCTTGATTTCCACAGAAAACGCCTTTTGGCGTATTGGTCATACCCACTATACCACCAATATAATATTGCGAATAAGTATCAGCCGCATTAGCTAACATAATCATATCACCACTACCAGAGAATTTGACATTCCCTACTATACCTCCTTGCATACGACCAAAAAATCCACCTAAAGCGGTTTGACCAAAAACATTGTCTGATACATTTTTCGACACTTTGAATTGTCCACCGATGTTAACAGCACAATTCTTCACAACACCTTTAAACAAAATACCTGCCATGCCGCCAACAGCCGAAGGCTTAGCACTATTTGTCATTTGCACATAAACATTGTTTTGCAAATCAACAGAGACGTTTTCAATTCGTCCTTTAGCAATACCTGCTACAAGTCCAAAAAGAACCTCATTGGTGCTATTGTAAGTTACAGCACCACCATAAACAATTTTTACGTTTTTAATAGTTCCCGAATATGCAAGTTTACCACAAAAACCTCCAGAAATATTATACAACGGATAATTCGTCATATCCATAACACCAGTAAACTCATCACAAGAATTTAAGTTTGCAATAAGTGCCTCTTTAGTTAAACCATAAGGAAAAAAACACTCATCTTTTGATGTTCCTGTAGGTAATGCAACAGTTGCAGCCGAATAAGTAATAGTATGTCCTTGACCATCAAAAACGCCCGAGAACTCTTTATTCGATGCTATAGGAGACGAAAGTGTAATATCACTTGCCAAATAATAATAGTCAGCCGTAGGATTATTCAAGAATGCTTCAAAACCTGCTTCATCATTAATTGCAACTGCCGAAACAGGAACTTCATCTGCACAAACCACATCTCCTACAGTAGCTACAGTTTGTTCTGAAACTATTTCATTAGCAGAATATTCATCAGGAATAATATTCAAGGCTATATCAACCGTAGTACCTCTATAAAGTTGTGTAGAAGGGAAAAAGCGAAATTGATACATTGAATAAAAATACTGAGAAACACCAGACAAAGAACTACTACATGCCCCATTAGTTCCTCCCACAATACCTTCACGCAAAGCTAAAGCTCGTAAAGAACGACCATCATTCAATCCTTCATCTACAATCAAACGAACACGCACAACTTTAGGTTCTACAAATGTTTTAGGAACAATCTCATTCCACGAAGGCATAAAAGTTCCGTCATTAATCCCATTTTGTTCTATTTTTATAAAATTGGCATTCTTATACAAGTCATACTCATCAGGAGCGTGATCATCAAAAACACCATTACCATCCCAGTCGATATACATTACAGCATTCGCCCAGCGTGTATGCCCTCCTATTACAGTCTCTATTGCAAACTCTTGACCAGCAACAACATCAATCACACAAGTATTTGTCAAATCTCTATAACTAAACGCTAAATTACCGGGCATAGAACTTGCACTCTGCCAATTACCAGGAATGTTTAAAACATACCAATCTCTCTGCGAAGCCTCTGCAGGAGTTTGTCCGTATTGAAATTTTGTAAATTCTTTATTAAACTGCTCTACACCTCTCACCGTAGATGAGATTCTTGAGAAACATGGGCTCATCTCTGTTGTACCTCCTTCAAAACAAAGTGCATTCGAACCAGAAGAGCCAGTGTTGGCATATATAAGATGACAACGATGTAAGTTGTCGGTATAAAACTGTGCGTTTACAGTTCCTATAAATCCTGCAAAAGCTACTATTAAAAACAACGTCAAGAAAGAATATTTTGCTTTTCTCATAACTAAAAAAAATTATATTTCAAAAAAAACAATATTAGTTAACGGGCAAATATACAGCACTTTTTCTTTATTTCAAATAAATTTTAACTTTTTTTTAATATAACAGATTTGCAAAATCCAGAAAAAACATAATACACCCTCCTAAAAAAGAAGAACTGACATTTAAAAAAACGTCAGCTCTTCACGTATGAAAAAAGGTTATCTACAATCCAAAATAATATCTACACAACACTTTGTGTCTTCATTGCTGAATAAATTTGGCTTCGCTTACGCTTCGCCGAAATTGCTTCAGCAACGCACTACACAATACCTTGTGCCATCATTGCTTTCGCAACTTTCATAAATCCGGCTACGTTGGCACCTTTCACATAGTTTACATATCCATCGGGTTCTGTACCGTATTTCACACAGTTTTCGTGGATATTTTTCATAATATTACCAAGCATTTCGTCAACCTGCTCGGCAGTCCAGCTCAAGCGTTCGGAGTTTTGGCTCATCTCCAATCCTGACACCGACACACCACCAGCATTAGCAGCCTTACCCGGAGCGTAAAGTATTTTTGCTTGTTGGAATACCCTGATAGCTTCAGGCGTAGAAGGCATATTAGCTCCTTCTGACACAGCTATTACACCATTTGCCACCAACGCACGTGCATGATCGCCATTCAATTCGTTTTGCGTAGCCGAAGGCAAAGCAATATCGGCTTTTTCGCCCCAAGGTTTTGCTCCCTCTACATATTTCACGCCATATTTTTCGGCATATTCTCTAATACGACCACGATAAACGTTTTTCAACTCCATAATATAGTCGAGTTTCTCACGATCGATACCGTCAGGGTCATAAACGTAACCATTCGAATCGGACATTGTAAGCACTTTACCGCCAAGTTGAAGCACCTTTTCGGCAGTGTATTGAGCCACATTACCCGAACCCGAAATAAGTACACTCTTACCTTTCAAATCCCAACCTTTGGTTTTGAGCATTTCCATCAAGAAATAAACATTGCCGTAGCCCGTTGCTTCTGGGCGAATAAGCGAACCACCAAATTCACGCCCTTTGCCTGTGAACACACCCGAAAATTCGTGCGTAAGCTTTTTGTACATACCAAACATATAACCAACCTCACGACCACCAACACCAATGTCGCCCGCAGGCACATCCACATCGGCACCAATATGTCGGCTCAACTCCAACATAAAGGCTTGGCAAAAACGCATCACTTCGGCATTGCTCTTACCACGAGGCGAAAAATCAGAACCACCTTTGCCACCACCCATAGGCAACGTAGTAAGCGAATTTTTGAACGTTTGCTCAAAAGCCAAAAATTTAAGAATACCAAGATTTACCGAGCTATGAAAGCGAATGCCGCCTTTGTATGGTCCGATAGCATTGTTATGCTGCACGCGGTAACCCATATTGGTTTGCACATTGCCTTTGTCATCCACCCACGAAACGCGGAACTGATAAACTCTATCAGGAATACAAAGACGCTCAATAAGGTTTGCTTTTTCAAATTCGGGATGTTTATTATACTCTTCTTCTATAGTAGCTAAAACTTCTTCTACCGCCTGATGATATTCAGGCTCATTAGGGAAACGACGTTTTATCTCGTCTAAAACTTTTTCTGCATTCATAATTTTTATTTTTATCGTTAAAACTTTGCAAAAGTAAAGCATTTTTCACAAAAAGACAAAAAAAAGTAAGTTTTTAAGCATTTTTTTAGACTTTTTGTAAAATTCGTTTGCTTATTGTGAAAAAACAAAAAATGCCATCTTCAAAAAAATGGAAAATGGCATCTGATTTTTTTTACACAAAACGCTATTTCAATCGAGCAATAATAGTTTCGTTACCAACAGTAGAATCGCCCACCTCAACAAAAATCTCAGCATCGAGTGGCAAAAACAAATCCACACGCGAACCAAACTTTATAAATCCAAGATGTTCGTTGAGATGACATTTATAATCGGTGTGTGCATACGTAACAATGCGACGAGCCAACGCTCCTGCAATTTGTCGCATAAGAATTTTTTGTCCATTCGGTGCCTCTATCACCACAGTCGAACGCTCGTTTTCGTGACTCGACTTGGGCAAATACGCTCCAAGATGTCGACCACTATGGTGTTTCACATATCGCACAACACCCGCCAGCGGATACCAATTGGCATGCACACTAAACACCGACATAAAAATAGAAACTTGCTTATACCTCTCGCCACCAAAACATTCATATTCTTCCGTTGGCTCCACCACCACAATTCGCCCATCGGCAGGAGCAACAATCAAATTCGGATCAACAATATCGCCCTCACGTTTCGGATTCCGAAAAAAATAGATAAAGAAACAAAATGTCAGAATAGAAATACACAAGCCTACAAAAAACAACACACTTTTAGGTGATTGCAAATAAACAAATGTGTTGTAGGTAAGCAAAACACAAAGCATTACAAACAGAATGCTGAAACCCTCTTTATGTATACGTAAACGTGCCATCAGATTATTTTTATTCAACAAAAGTAATTTACAATTTCAATAAACACATACAACGCAGGCGAAGCCATAAGCAAGCTATCGAATCTATCGAGCAAACCACCATGCCCGGGCAAAAGGTTTCCAGAGTCTTTCACCGCCACTCGTCGCTTGAGCAACGACTCCAAAAAATCGCCCATCGTACCAAACGCCACTATCACTACCGCCATCAAAGCCCAAACATGCCAAGGGTATAGAGCAAAAAACGGTAATTGGTTTTTCAACAAAAAACTTGCTACTACACACGCTCCTATCGAAAACAAAAGTCCGCCCACAAACCCTTCCCACGATTTTTTCGGAGAAATACGCTCTGCCATACGATGACGCCCCAAGAAAATGCCCGTCAGATAAGCAAACGTATCATTTATCCAAATTACGGCAAACAAAAGAAGCAACAACTCTTTGGAGAAACTGCCTGCAAAAACGTGTGCCGAAACCGACAACAATACAAACGGGAAAGCAACAGCCACTTGCGATGCAAGGAAATAACGTACTTGCCCAACCTCACTAACTTGCAAAAAAAGTTCACGAGCAAACACTACCAACACAAAAAGCAAATAGGCAACTACCAAAAGCGGAGCTACCGCCCACTGAACAACCGATGCAAAAACCGCAACATTGAGCAACAACGCACCAAAAACCGACAAGCATACACCGACACGTTTTTTATCTTTATTCACCAAACGGCAATACTCGAAAACACAACCTGCCGACACAAGAGCAAACAATGCAAAAAACGCATATGCACCCAACAATACAGAGCCAATCACACAAGCGACAAAAACAACCCCCGTCAAAGCACGCACAAGTATATCTTTCAGTTTTTGTATCATCAAAAAACAACGTTTAGAAATGCAAATGTAATGAAATTTTTAGATTTTGACTTTTTTATCTATAGACAAGCTATCAAAGGAAAGTATCAGAATTGAAAAAAGCCGTATATTCGCAAAAACTTTTTATCGCTGTGGCAAAAGAGTTAACATCGTTGGCAAAAGACACCGCCATTTATGGTTTGAGCAGTATTGTTGGGAAGTTTCTCAACTGGCTTTTGGTGCCGCTTTATACGTTTGTGTTGGCACAATCTTCCGACTATGGAATTGTAACCAATCTCTATTCGTGGACGGCATTGTTGGTAGTAATTCTTACCTACGGAATGGAAACAGGTTTTTTGCGTTTTGCCAACAAAAAAGAGTTGTCCGTAAACTCTACCTACACAACTGCACTAACCTCAATAGGGACGACATCGACCGTTTTTGCAGTAGTATGTGTTGCTTTTGATCAACCAATAGCATCATTGCTTGGCTACCCCGATCATTCTGAATTCATATCAATGTTAGCAATTGTCATAGCAATGGATACATTTGCAAGCATTCCGTTCACATACCTTCGCCTCAAAGGACAAGCATTCCGATTTGCAATGCTAAAAATGACATACGTCATTCTGAATATATTTTTCAATATATTTTTCTTGGCTCTTTGCCCAAAAATAATGAGTTGGAGACCTGAACTGATTTCGTGGTTCTACAATCCTGATTATGGCGTTGGCTACGTATTTGTGGCGAATATACTTTCCACAACCATTCAAACACTTTTCTTGCTACCAACTATTTTTGCCGAGAAATACAAATTTGACGGAACGTTGCTAAAACAAATGTTGCATTACTCTTTGCCTTTGCTCGTTTTAGGAATTGCAGGAATAATGAATCAAACAGTTGATAAAATTATATTTCCGTTCTTATTTGACGACAAAGCGTTGGCAACCTCCGAATTAGGCATTTACGGAGCTTGTTTCAAAATAGCAATGGTAATGATGATGTTCACTCAAGCATTCCGATATGCCTATGAGCCATTCGTTTTTGCAAAACACAAAGACAAAGAAAGTGTAGGAGCTTACGCCGATGCGATGAAGTTTTTTGTTATTTTCTCTTGGCTTATCTTTTTAGGGATTACGTTCTACCTCGACATTTTCAAACTAATCATTCGTAGTGACTATTGGGAAGGGCTGAAAGTGGTTCCCATTGTGCTTTGCTCATATATTTTTCAAGGCATATATTTCAACCTCTCTATTTGGTACAAACTAACAGACAAAACAAAATATGGTGCTTATTTTTCTATTATCGGCCTTATTATTACACTAATAATCAATATATTATTTGTACCAAAAATTAGCTATATGGCTTCGGCAATGGCTTCGCTAGTTTGCTATTTCATAATTATGATAATATCTTACGTTATCGGACAGAAATACTTAAAAATCCCTTATGACTTACGTTCAATAGTACTCTATTCGCTTGTAGCAATAGTGATGTACGCCGGAAGTTTAATATTGCATTTCGAAGCAGAATGGCTCAATTACATTTACAAAACAGCTTTATTGATAGTATTTTTAGCAATCATATTCAAACGCGATTTACCTATCAGCGGATTGCCTTTTATTGGGAAATATTTAAAAAAATAATGAAAGATTTTTTGGAAAGGAGTTGGAATCTGTACTACAATTTTATCGGCAAAACAAATTATTTATTGTTTTTGTTGGTAGCATTTTCATTAGCAATGCCATACTCAATAATGCGTACAATTTGGACACTTTGGTTGGTATCTTGGGCATTAGAATTTCGATTTTTATTCAAAAAAAATATTCATCTTAAAAAAGAAATAATTCCAATTCTTGTTTTAGGATTATATTTTTTGTGGCAAGGATTATCTTATTTTTGGGCAACAAACCCTCTTTTAGCAACAAAAACCTTAGAACGACAAGTATCATTCATCGTTCTCCCATTAATTGCATTATTTGGAGTAAACAAAAACTACAATATAAAACAAATATCACAATGGTTTGTTGTTGGTGTTTTTCTAACAACATTATGGTATCTGACCATTTCTCTCTTTATGGACAATTATCAAACTATCCTTCAAAACAAACCTTATGCTTCACTAAATACAGATACGTTTGTAAGAACATTTGATTTTTTTTTCTGTAAATTAAAACATCGTTTTTTCTTTGCAACAGCAGCGATGTTAGCTTCTATTGTATTAATCCGTTTTTTCAAAAATTTTAAAGAAAAAATAGGAATATTTTATACTTGGATTTTTACAATTTCATTTTTTATTTCTACTATTTCAGTAGTTCTTCTTTCGGGTTCAAGAGCTTCTATTATTACCTATTTATTGATAATCTTTGTTTCTCTGTGCAGTTATTTCGCAAAAAAAAGAAAATGGGTGTTTTTAGCAAGTATTATTATTATTATTTGCTGTGCATTCTTCTTATTCTGTTCGTATCACCCACGAATGGAGAATATAGACGTAGATAAACTTAGGAATCCTGAAATCGTTGAAAAAGGCGACGAGCCTCGTTTTGCAATTTGGCATTCTGCAATAACACACATCGATGAATATATTTTAACAGGGAAAGGCGTTGGCAATAGTGTATCTTTTCTAAAGGAAAAATTCAAAGAGAATAATTATCCTAAAGTTTTTATTGAAAAAAATTTTCATTCTCATAACCAATATATTGAGGTTCTTATTGAGTCTGGAGTTGTAGGGCTACTACTACTTTTAGCAACATTTTTAAGTCTTATAAAATACTCAAAGCAGGGGAACAAAAAAATTGCTTTTTACATTGTATTGATATTTCTTATAAATTCTCTATCCGATACTATTATCCGACCATTAGAAGGAGTTGTTCTTTTTTGTTTTACGTCACTTTTCTTATTGATTCTGAACAAAGAGGAAGAAAAGATTTAAACTCTATTTCCGTCCGAAATCAGCAGGTATTTCTCCCCATTGTTCGGTATCCCATTTTATAATCGGCGTAGAAAAATCGTTTAGTTGCAACCAACGTTCTGCACGAGCAATTAACTCAAACGTTTTAGTATTTTTTTGTGTAGGTAATAGTTTTGTTTTGCACTTCTTGCTTCGTACCCAACTAATAGCCGTAACACTGTCGGTATACAGAGGACAATCCATACTATTTGCCTTAAGAAATGACAACCCATGAACTATAGCAAGGAACTCCCCTATATTATTAGTAGAGTCCTCAAACACTCCTTGACGAAAAATCTCTTTACCTGTAGCAGATGAAACTCCACGATACTCCATCTTACCCGGATTTCCGCTACACGCAGCATCAACGGCAAGACCTTGCCTAATATTTATAGGATTTTTTTTCTGCGAATCCTTTGACGTGCCTTTCACAACATCCCAATATTCTCTACGAAAAGCATCACAAGCCTCTTCACGAGTAGCAAACGATTTGTACTTAGCTCCATTGTAACCTTGAACCATCATCGAACATTCTGCCCACGAGTCAAAAATACCCGTACCGCGTCCTTCCCAAACAACATAATATTTTCGTTTTGCCATTGTTTTTTCTGACAAAGATAATCTTTTTAGAAATATTGCCTTTTTGTTAAGAAGAACTATCTTTGCTTAAAAAATAGTAACAATGATTAAAATCAATAATATAACCAAAAGCTTTGGCACTTTAAATGTTCTTAAAGGCATCAATCTCGAGATAAAACCTCACGAAATAGTGTCAATAATGGGAGCAAGCGGTGCAGGGAAAACTACTTTATTGCAGATAATTGGAACACTCGACAAACCCGATAGCGGAGAAATAAAAATAAATGGAATAGATGTCTTAACTCTCAACGAACAAAGCATGTCAACCTTCCGAAATAAACATATTGGTTTTATTTTTCAATTTCACCAATTATTACCTGAATTTACAGCATTAGAGAACATTCAAATACCTGCATTAATTGCAGGAAAATCATTCAAAGAATCAGAAAAAGAAGCTAACAAAATTCTTTCATTCCTAAACTTAACTAACAGAGCTAAGCACAAACCTTCTGAACTATCGGGTGGTGAGAAACAACGAATTGCTGTTGCAAGAGCTCTTATCAACAAACCAGAAGTCATTCTTGCAGATGAACCAACAGGCAGTCTTGACTCTCAAAACAAAGAAGATTTACATCGATTGTTTTTTGATTTACGCAATGAGTTCGGACAAACGTTTGTAGTTGTTACACACGACGAATCGCTGGCTTCTCTATGTGAGCGAACCATTTATATGAAAGACGGTATAATTTTATAAAAAAGAGGAGTTTGAACTTCTCTTTTACTTTTTAAATTCACGAAGGCGTATTTCAGTAAGAATCTTTTTTGTGTTTAACGAGAACTCTCCTTTCATCATCCAATCGTAATAACCTAGGTCTTTACGAAAAACATCGGCAACACGCTGACCCTTATGTTTTCCAAAGTTAAAAACCTCTTCGCCATTTTCATTATAGATAATACGTCCAGCAAGATCTACGTTTCTATTATGAACCATTTTAGAAAGAGCTTCTACATCGTTTTCCAACTGCGGATAAAAATCCAATTGTGCTTTCAAAACTTCATAAGTAGCACGTGTATCAGCATCAGCCGAATGAGCATTTTCCAAATCTTTATCACAATAAAATTTATATGCAGCCGAAAGTGTACGTTGCTCCATCTTTTGGTAAATAACCATCACATCAACAAACTTACGTTTTGATAAATCGATATCTACATCAGCACGTGCAAACTCTTCTGCCAAAAGAGGAATATCAAAACGATTGCTATTGTAACCAGCCAAATCGCAACCCTCAAAAACTTGAGCTAATGTTTTTGCGATTTCTTTAAATGTAGGACAATCTGCTACATCGGCATCATAAATACCATGAACCAAAGATGCTTTTTCTGGTATAGGTATCTCTGGATTTATCTTATAAGTTTTGGAAATTTCTTCGCCGTTAGGCATTACCTTCAAATATGAAATCTCTACAATTCTATCCGAAATAATATTGATACCAGTAGTTTCTAAATCGAAAAAAACAAGTGGATTTTTTAGTTTTAATTGCATATTATTTTTAAAAGAAATCCCTCCTCTAAAAAGGAAGGATTTTATTATTTAATCATTTAATAACATTGGCATTAACAACATTAAAAGATTTTCATCTTCGTTTTGTTCATAAGGGAGAATCAATCCCGCACGCGATGGATCTGACAACTCTATCAACACTTCCATAGAACTTATATTATTTAAAATTTCAATTAAAAATTGAGATTTAAAACCAATTGTCAACATCTGACCAGCATATTGACATTCGAGTGTTTCTTCTGCCGAAATAGAGAAGTCTATATCTTGAGCCGAAATATTTAACGAATTATTATCCAACGCCAACTTTATCAAATTATTCGCTTGATTGGTAAACAATGACACACGGCGAAGTGCATTTACCAACGAAATTCTATCAACAACAACTTTATTGATGTTGTCTTCTTGTTTTGGAATTACATTTTCGTAATTAGGGAAACGCCCTTCTATCTGACGGCAAAACATTTTGTAATGAGATAGCGTAAAAGCTACATTCTTACCATCAAACTCTACAAGAACATCACCATTCTCTTTTGGCAAGATAGTTTTAAGCACTCCCGAAGGTTTTTGTGGCAGAATAAAATTTGCTACTAAATCAGGTTGTACTGCTGTACTTTTAAAGCGAACTAATTTGTGTGCATCAGTTGCAACAAAAGTCAAATTATCTTGACGAATATCAAAAAATATACCTGTCATTGTAGGCCGCAAATCATCTGTAGCTGCTGCAAACAACGTTTTATTGATACCGCTGCTCAACACATCAACAGGAACACTCAACGTATTCTTATCATCCGACAATTCGGGCAATGAAGGATATTCTTCTCCAACCTGACCAACTAAGTTGTATGTTCCTGAATAAGACTTCATCGTAATCGACATATCGGCATCGTTGATATCAAAAATCAAAGGTTGTTCCGAAAATTCTTTCAAAATATCCAATAACAATTTAGCTGATACAGCAACTGATCCATTGCCTTCCACTTCCGATATTTCTACCGAAGTTGTTAGTGTTGTTTCTAAATCGGAAGCCGTTACCGACAATTCTTCGTCAGCAATTTTAAACAAAAAATTATCCAATATTGGTAACGTGTTTTTTGAACTGATTACACGACTAATTGATTGCAAAGAACTCGACAAAGCCGTACTCGAAACTGTAAATTTCATATCTCTAAAATTTTATAATTTAATCATTTACTTATTTCTACAAAAATAGCAATTTTTCAAAAAACAAGCAAAAGGGAACCTTTTTTCTTTTGATAATATACACAAAAAAAGGGAATAAAATTCCCTTAAAAACTAAAGTTCGAACATAAAAAACATCAATGTCCTTTTATGATTCCTCGTTCCGACGATTTGATAAACTCAAGAATCGTATCTCGCTCTTCAGACTGTGGCAACTCCGAACGAACTATCTCTAATGCAGCTTTTACATTCAAGTCCGACAGAAATATTTGACGATAAACCTCTTGAATAGAAGCTATTGTATCATTCGAAAAACCACGACGACGCAAACCTACAGAATTTATACCAAAATATGCTACTGGCTCATGAGCAGCAATCACGTAAGGAGGAACGTCTTTGTTTAACTTCGTGCCACCTTGAATCATTGCATGACAACCTATTTTTGTAAATTGATGTACTAACGTACCGCCACCAATCACAACAAAGTCAGCTACTTCTACCTCTCCTGCCAACTGCGTAGTATTGGACATTATAATATTATTTCCTAACACACAGTCGTGTGCAACATGACAATATGCCATTATCAAACAATTATCACCAACTACAGTTTTCCCTCTCGAAGCCGTACCCCTGTGTATCGTTACGCATTCACGCAAAGTAGTATTATTCCCAATAATCACATAAGTATCTTCGCCTTTAAATTTCAAATCTTGTGGCTCGGCACCTATAACAGCTCCAGGGAAAATACGGCAATTCTCACCTATTCGTGTTTTTTTCAAAATAGTAGCATGCGGTCCTACATATGTATTATCGCCAATCACCACATCTTCATCAATATAAGCAAATGGAGCTATCGTTACATTTTTCCCAATTTTTGCATCGGGATGAATAAAAGCACTATTATTCATTTTATTTAGTTTTAACAATTTGAGCTGTAAATTCGGCTTCACAAGCCAATTCGCCTTTTACAAAGACATAACCTTTTGCGTTTACTACACCACGTCGTATTTCTGTTGTTAAATTCACACGAATCACCATCGTATCGCCAGGCTTTATTTTGTGGCGAAAACGCACATTATCTATCTTTAGAAAATAAGTAGAATATGAAGCAGGGTCTTCTACCCCTTTTAACACCAAAACGCCAGCACTTTGAGCCATTGCTTCGAGTATTAAAACTCCCGGCATAACGGGTTCTTCTGGAAAATGTCCAAGGAATTGCATCTCGTTAAACGACACATTTTTCACCGTAATAATCGTACCCTCTGTTATTTCCATTACTTTATCAACCAAAAGAAATGGATAACGATGTGGCAATAATTTTTTTATATCATTTATATCAAGCACAGAATCTTGATAAATAGAATATTTAGGAGGCGATACTTCTAAACGTTTTATATCATGACGAATTTGTTTTGCTAATGCCGTATTAGTTGTATGACCTGGATAACTTGCAATGATTCGTCCTTTTATTGGTTTCCCTATCAACGACAAATCGCCTATAACATCAAGCATTTTATGACGAGCAGGTTCGTTGTCGAACAACAACTCCGTATTCAAATAACCAAACTTATTCACTTTAGGGCAAGGTTGATGCATCATATCTGCCAAACGTTGCAACTCTGATTCAGAGATTTCCCTATCGTAAATAACCAACGCATTGTTCAAATCTCCACCTTTTATAAGGTTCATTTTTAGCAAAGGTTCTATTTCACGTACAAAAACAAATGTACGACACGGAGCTATCTCGTTCTCAAAATCGTCCATCGAATCGAGTACTGCAAACTGATTACTCAAGATCGGTGAATCGTAACCAATCAACACCTGCACACTGAAGTTATCATCAGGCAAAATTGTTATCGTAGATTTACTATCAGGCATTTGGTAAGTGATTTTCTTCGTAACAACAAAAAAATCTTTTTCCGCTTGTTGCGTTTCTATACCTACCTCTTTTATCTTCTCAACATAAAGTTTTGCACTACCATCTAAAATAGGGAATTCAGGAGCATTCACCTCCATCAAGCAATTGTCGATACCAAAAGCATACAACGCAGCTAAAGCATGCTCAACGGTGCTTATTTGAATATCTCCTTTTTTGATCACCGTGCCACGTGTTGTCCCCGATACATAATCTGCCAAAGCAGGTATCTCTGGTTGTCCGTCTAAATCAACACGTTTGATTACTCTCCCATAATTATCAGGAGCAGGCTTTAGTGTTAATTCTATTTCAAGTCCCGTATGCAATCCTTTACCTTTAACGGTAAAAGAACTTTTTAAGGTTTTTTGTTTTGACATTTTATTCTTTGTTTTTTTCAAGTTCGGCTATGCGACGCTCCAGCAAAGCCACTGTACGTTGTAATTCTGGTAAATTTTTATAAACCACACTCGAACGACGGAAATTTCCTGCCGCTACAGCAGGATAGCCCATAAGAACCGTTCCGCATTCTTTCACCGAATTTGGGACACCCGATTGTGCTCCAACAGTAGTTCTATCTGCTACGGTAATATGTCCAGCAATACCTACCTGACCACCAAAAACGCAATTTCGACCAACTTTTGCCGACCCTGCAATGCCGCCTTGCGATGCCATCACCGTATTGGCACCAACCTCCACATTGTGAGCAATCTGAACCAAATTATCCAACTTCACTCCTTGGCGAATAATGGTGTTCCCCATCGTAGCTCGGTCTATCACCGTATTGGCTCCGATCTCTACATCGTTTTCGATAACAACATTGCCTATCTGCGGAATTTTTTTGTACGAGCCGTCTGGTTGAGGAGCAAAGCCAAAACCATCTGACCCAATCACTACTCCCGCATGCAATATGCAATTATCGCCAACTACGCAATCGTCATAAATCTTAACACCTGCATAAAGTGTAACGTTTTTGCCTATTTTCACATTGTTGCCAATAAAAACTTGCGGATAAAGCGAAGCACCCTCGCCAACTACAGAATTTTCGCCTACAACCACAAAATCACCTACATACTTGGCTTTGCACTTTGCCGAAGTGGCAATAGAAACCATAGAAGAAACGCCTTCACGCTTTGGCTTAAATTGCTCTACGAGCATCAACAACGAAGCCAACGCTTGATACGAATCGTCCACACGTATCAAGGTTGCTTTTACAGGACGCTCCAACACCAAATTGCGATTCACAAGAACAGCATCAGCATTAGTTTCATAAATATAAGGCAAATATTTTGGATTTGACAAGAAGGTTAACGTCCCTGGTCTTCCTTCTTCTATTTTCGACAAATCGGACAACTTTACATCTGCATCTCCCTCGATTTCACCTTTCAAGAAATCTGCTATTTGTTTGGCTGTAAATTCCATTTTTTAAGAAATTTTTAGCAAAAGTAATAATTTTATACAAACAAGGCAAGTGCGGTATTTATGTCAAAAAAATAGTTATTTTTGCAATCTGATTAAAAAATCATTTCTAAAAACACATATTTATGGCAAAATTAAATTTTGGCGGTGTAATCGAAAACGTTATTACCCGCGAAGAATTTCCTTTGGAAAAAGCACGTGAAGTATTGAAAAACGAAACTATTGCAGTTATCGGATACGGAGTTCAAGGTCCGGGACAATCGCTTAACCTACGCGACAACGGATTCAACGTCATTGTTGGGCAACGTCAAGGTAAAACCTACGAAAAAGCTATCTCGGACGGATGGGTGCCGGGCGAAACTCTTTTCGGCATCGAAGAAGCTTGCGACAAAGCTACTATCATTATGTGCCTTTTGAGCGACGCTGCTGTGATGTCGGTTTGGCCTACGCTTAAAAACTACTTGACTGCTGGCAAAGCTTTGTATTTCTCTCACGGATTTGCTATTACTTGGAACGATCGCACTGGTGTTGTTCCACCAAAAGATGTCGATGTTATCATGGTAGCACCTAAAGGATCGGGTACATCGCTTCGTACGATGTTCCTCGAAGGTCGTGGTTTGAACTCTTCGTATGCTATCTATCAAGACGCTACAGGCAACGCTATGGATCGTACCATCGCTCTTGGTATCGGTATCGGTTCGGGCTATATGTTCGAAACTACTTTCGTACGCGAAGCAACTTCGGACCTTACCGGCGAACGTGGATCGCTTATGGGTGCTATTCAAGGACTTCTTTTGGCACAATACGAAGTGTTGCGTGAAAACGGACACACCCCTTCTGAAGCTTTCAACGAAACGGTAGAAGAACTTACACAATCGCTTATGCCACTCTTTGCAAAGAACGGTATGGACTGGATGTATGCCAACTGCTCTACCACTGCTCAACGTGGTGCTTTGGACTGGATGGGACCTTTCCACGACGCTATCAAACCTGTGGTAGAGAAGCTTTATGCCAACGTAAAATGTGGTAACGAAGCACAAATATCTATCGATAGCAACTCTAAACCTGACTATCGCGAAAAACTTGAGCAAGAGCTAAAAGCTCTACGCGAAAGCGAAATGTGGCAAACTGCGGTTACCGTACGCCAACTTCGCCCTGAAAACAATTAATAGATAAAATCTATACAAAACGAACGCCGCACCTTACAAGATGCGGCGTTTTTTATTATCCGATAACCGTAGGGACGCATCGAATGCGTCCGTTTTTATGATTGTTTTTATACAAAAACTGTAGGGACGCGGCACGCCACGTCCCTACGATGTTTTCTTGCAGACGCACGCAGTGCGTCCCTACATTCCTCTACAAGGGTAAAATTCTTAAGGGCACACCCCACGCACTGATCGACCTTCGTAGCGACTGTAGTTTTCCCAATCAACATTGACCGAATCAAAATAAAGATAGAAGGCAAGATCCACACGAATACCGCAAGAACTCGACCAATAGTAGCCGCCCGACCCCGCATTGCTTAAACCGCTATTACCGCGACAACCAGCAGCAGGAAGGAAAATAGAGTTATTATTAGGGCCTATTACAGTATAGCCACGTCCTGTCCAAGTCCATGTACATTTATCTTTTAGCTCTTTTATTTCATCTAATGTCGGCATACGCCAATTACCTCCCCAATTTACAGCTACAGCATCTCTATCAAGAGGTAATTCAGAACCACTTTCATTTGAGTAAGTGTAATCTGAATATTTATAACTACTTTTTGGAGAGGTTTCGCCCCAAGCGTAGTAGTTACCATAAAATTCAGAAGTAAAGGCTCCTACGTTGCAAGTTGCCCACTTTACAGAAAGTCCTAAATCTACCCATTCGTGTCCATTTTCGCTACCTTTAGCACCTACAAAAACAGCAGTATATGTTACATCTTTTTTTACAGTAATAGTGCGAGGATTATCGGTATTGCCATCGCTCCACTTAACAAACATATAATGCAGCTTTGGAGTAGCAGTAATAGTTGCTTCTGCTTCGTAGTCGTAAGTGCCAGAGCCTGTTACAGTACCATAAGAGGTATTATTACTACTTGCAGTAAGCTTTACATCCAAATGCACAGAATCTACATCGCCGTAGATGTACTTCATATCGTTTATTACAAGGTACGCATTGTAATAAAGCATCTTACCTCCATCTATACCTGTAAAAGCCACAATGTACTCATCGGAGTTCTCGCCCACAAGGTCGGTAGTGCAGAGAGCCTTTTCCCCTTTGTGCGATTGCATTTCTTCTTTGCTTGTAGAGCACTCTATACCCCACTTTATGTTCGGGAACGCCCACAAAGTGTCGGTATTTATTCGTCCCCACAGGGTTACATTGCTATACTCCACATCACTCGCTCCGCCTGTAGCCACCAGCGTCGGTGCCTCGGGAGTGGTAGGTTTGGTGTTGCCATCGGTTGCAAAATCGTTGTCAGTAATACTTGTGTCGTCATCACTATTGTTCAAAAGATCGTCATCAGGATTCTCACATCCTACGAATCCAAATGTAAAAGCAGCCAAAAAAAATACTGCAAATAAAAAATGTTTATTTTTCATTATTTCTTAAATTTTAAATTATTAAATCCATATTTATTTGCACCTAAATTTTGAGTTCGAGTATGTACATAAAAATAGCGTAGTGCTTTATTTATTGCTTCATTTGATTCTTTGAGGTCCTGAACTTACCCTAACTCTTCAAATTACGCACAAAAGCCCACGCTTTCACGTGAGCGTCATTTCTGCTTTTGCTTGAAGAGTCTTTTTTGAAATTGTTCAGGTTTCAAAGAATCAAGTTTAGCTTATAACGCTATTTCCAATATTTTCAAGATGTACACACTTTTTTAGCGTGTTATTTCTTCATAGGCAAAAATGTTTTTTTGTTTTACAAATTCAGTACAAATATATAAACAAACTTACATACTACAAGCCTCGCTGCTTAGCTTCGTTCCAATACTCGTCCATCTCTGTGAGCGACAAATCGCGTAGCTGCTTGCCATCTTCACGGATGCGTTGCTCCATATAATTAAAGCGAGCTATAAATTTCTTATTTGTTCGCTCCAAGGCGTTTTCGGGATTTATATCGTAGAGTCGAGCAGCATTTACAAGGCTGAAAAACACATCGCCAAACTCAGCCTCCTGCTTGTCTGCATCCAAAGCCTCCACTTCACGCTCAAACTCCGAAATCTCTTCACGCACCTTTTGCCACACTTGCGATCGTTCGTCCCAATCGAAACCAGCATTGCGTGCTTTGTCTTGTATGCGGTAAGCCTTCACCAAAGCAGGCAAAGCACTTGGTACGCCTTGCAAAACACCTCGGTTTCCGCCTTTTTCTTTCAGCTTTAATTGTTCCCAATTTTGCTCCACCTCGGCCGAGCTATCTACCTTTAAATCCGAAAAAATATGTGGATGTCGATAAATCAATTTATCGCAAACAGCATCGCAGATGTCTTTTACGTCGAACTCACTTTTTTCGGAAGCTATAAGAGCGTAAAAAACAACGTGCATCAGCACATCGCCAAGCTCTTTTTTCAGTTCTGCCACGTTGTTGGTAGAAATGGCTTCCGCCAATTCGAAAACCTCCTCAATAGTAAGTGTCCGCAGCGATTCAAACGTTTGTTTGCTATCCCACGGACATTTTTGGCGGAGTTCTTCCATTATTTCTAAAAGCCTCCCAAAAGCCTCTTTTTTTTCTTCTAATGTGTGTTTCATTGTTTTTTCAAACGTAATATTTTTGGATTCTCGGCAATAAAGTCTATCACTGCATTGTATCCACATTGATAAATCTCTTGATACTTGTCAAAATCTGTTTCACTAAAATTTTTTAATACTTGTGGCTTAATCAAATAATCGCACAACCGTTGCCCTTGCAGCGAATTGCTTTGTATCATCATTCGCAATGCTCGTGTAGTAACTTCTCTTGTTCGTTGAAGTTTGTTTTTCTCGTAGTCCGCAACCACATCAACGCCTACAATCACATCGCACAACCCAACCAAAGCCTGTGCAGGCATATTATTCAAAACACCACCATCAACATACTGATTTCCTGCAATATCTACCACTTCAAAAATTCCCGGCACAGACGCCGAAGCCACTACATAATCAATCAGATGTTCACCCGAGTTCACAATCTCATTTTGAGTTGTTGTCAAATTTGTTACCGAAACAAAAAACGGCTTTTGCAAACTATCAAAACTCTTTGGAAGACATTCCTCTAAGGCTTCTCGCAACGCTTTATGCGAACTTATACCCGTTTTAGACGAACGTTGTACAGATATTAATTTCAACGTTTTGTTTAAATCGTGTCGTTCGGTTAATTGCAACATTTCTTGTGGAGCAACACCAGCAGCATACAAACTGCCAACAATAGCACCCATGCTTGTTCCTGCAACACAATCAAATTCGATACCATTGTCAGCAAATGCCTGCAAGGCTCCAACATGAGCAAAACCTAAAGCTCCACCACCGCTTAACGTTAAACCAACTTTACGACCCTCGGCAACGCTTATTGTTACAAAAAACACCACTAAAAAAACACTACAAAGACGTTTCATAACTTTTAGTTTTTAAATTTAAACACTATACCACTGTTAGCATTCAATTCAAGCTCCAAAGGAGTGTCGGGGCGAAAATCCATATAACAACTTTTATTTGAAAGCAAATCTTTCATCAATTGTCTCTTTTTAGGTTTCATTCCCAAGAAATCGAATACCTCTTGTATAACATTTAATTTAATGTTTTTGTTCGTATCGTCGAAGTTCACTACAACAAGTAACGTCTCATTTTCGAATCTACGCAACCATGCAAATTGCCTTGTAGCATCGTAATCTGGATTTGATAAATTTAGATATTGTAAATCGTACATCACACCTTTTGCAACCGATTTTTCTCTGGCTATGGCAAAGATTTTTTGATATTTTTTTTGCAATTCACTCTCTTCTTTTGTTAACAATTGTGTATCGTATTTCCCTGAATTTCTCCAACGAATTACTTTATCGATACTCCAATAATCAAAGATAGTAGTACGCCCATCGCGACCACTAAAGCCCTCTTCGTCCATACCTCTTTCGCCAAGCTCTTGAGCAAAATAACACATCGTAGGCGAAGTTGTAAGTAGCGTTGCTACCATCATTGCAGGGATTCCTTTCAGTGAATTGTTTGCAAAAAATTCGGAAGCAATACGTTGTTCATCATGATTCTCTAAAAACGACAACATATTATTTTGAATATCACCGACTGCCTGCCATGCTTTTGTTATTTCACTTGCCGAAGTATAGCCACACATAACGCCTCGCAACGTATCGTACAAATCTACTTTATCATAAAGATAATCAAAACCTCCATATTTAATATATGAACGATAAAGGGAAGGATTATAGACTTCCGCAATAAAAATCAATTTTGGGAAACGCTTTTTAAGTTCGGCTATTACCCAATGCCAAAACGCTACGGGAACCATTTCGGCCATATCACAACGAAAACCATCGACACCTTTCTCTGCCCAATAAATCAAAATATCACGCATCTTCAACCACGTATTAGGCAACGGATCAAAATATTGTGCTGACGAACCTAAATAATCAACTCCATAATTTAATTTTACTGTTTCGTACCAATCATTTGACGATGGTGACGCCGAGAAACAATCATTTCCTGTGGCTTTAGCCGGAAATTCTTCATAATCTGACAACTGAAAATGTGGGTTGAATGGAGTGTTTGGGAAATAATAGAAATTGTTTTGAGGAGAAAAATGCCAATCACATCGATCAGTTTCCCCAAAATCTTTTACTCCTATCGGTTTCACATCCGAGTGATAAACTCGTGCTACATGATTTGGCACAAAATCAATGATTACGTTTAAATCTGCCTGATGTGTTCTATTAACAAGTGCCTCAAACTCTTCCATACGTAGAGCTGTATTCTCTGCCAAATCGGCATCAACGTCATAATAGTCTCGTACAGCATAAGGCGATCCAGCAATGCCTTTTGTTATTGCAGTAGCCGATGCAGGAATATCGGGATACGCCGTAGCTGTAGCATGTTCTAAAACACCCGTAAACCAAACATGTGTTACTCCTAACTTTTTTATAGCTTGCAAACATCGTGGTGTGAAATCAGAAAACTTACCACTACCATTCTCTTGCAACGTTCCGTTTTTTAAGCGATTCGTATTGTCGTTGCCAAACAATCGTGGTAAAACCTGATAAATAATCATTTTTTCATTTTTCATAATTCAAGCAATCCGTCTGGTAAAGACATATACAAAGCACTGTTTTCTATATCTATTTTGATTATAAAATCTTCAGAAACAGGAATCAAATAATTTTCTACAACAAACAATACATTTGCAGTAGCAGTATCTATCGAGGATATAATTCCTACTAAACCTTTTTCTACATCATACAACTTAAAACCCACAAAATAATCTAAACTCATTGAAATTTGTTCTTCATTGATATTTTTCTTTGGCACAAAAATCTCTAAACCCGACAACGCAGCCGCTTCTTGTTCATTGTTTATACCATCAAAAAGCAACAATAATGACTCTCTACCCTTCGGACGACACGAGTTAATAAAAAACGGCACAAAAATACCATCAATACATAACACAACAAAACCAATTTCCTCAATGTCAAAAGCATCCGTAGAAAACCAACACGAAAGTTCTCCTTTAATTCCATGCGGTTTCCCTACTTTGCCAACTTCTACTAACTCTTCTCTTAATATCATTTTCGATCTTTTTTATTTCTGCAAAAATACAAACTATAACTTTCAATTTTTACATCACAATTTGTTTTTCAGAAAAAAGCTTTATCTTTGCACCTCGTTTTACGTAATCTCTGGCAAAAGGTTTGTGAATATTGCGTAAAAGAATTTTTAAAAATTATATAAAATGGATTTAATTAAAATTGCAGAAGAAGCATTTGCTTCGGGCAAACAAATTCCCGCATTTAAAAGCGGAGACACGATTACAGTTGCTTATCGTATTATCGAAGGTAACAAAGAGCGTATTCAGATGTATCGTGGTGTAGTTATTAAAATTGTAGGACACGGTGCAAAAAAACGTTTCACAGTACGTAAGATGTCAGACAACGTAGGTGTAGAAAGAATTTTCCCTATGGACTCTCCTTACATTGATAGTATTACCGTAAACAAAATTGGTAAAGTTCGCCGTGCAAAACTTTATTACTTAAGAAAACTTACAGGTAAAAAAGCTCGTATTAAAGAGAAAACTTTTTAATAGTTTTTCACTTAAAAAAAACCTTCTTTTCAGAAGGTTTTTTTTCAATATATTCTATAGATATTATTCCTGAGATTTCTCAGATTCTTCTGCATTTTTAAGTAATTCTTCTGTACGCGATTTCCATGGTCGTTTGCCAAAAACAGCCTCTACATCTTCTGCAAAAATTACTTCACGCTCTACTAACATTTCAGCAAGACGATTGTGTCCTTCACGATGTGTTTCAAGCAATTCCTTTGCTCGACGATATTGAGCTGAAATTATTTGTTTTACTTCTTCGTCAATAAGTTCTGCTGTCTTTTCACTATAAGGTTTCGTAAAATTGTAATCATTACCAGTAGAGTCATAAAAACTCATATTCTTCACTTTATCGCTCATACCGAAATAAGTAACCATAGCATAAGCACGCTTAGTAACACGCTCTAAATCGTTCATTGCTCCAGTCGACATCGTACCAAAAAATACCTCTTCGGCAGCACGTCCACCCAAGGTAGCACACATTTCATCAAGGAGATGTTCTTTAGTTGTAAGTTGTCGTTCTTCTGGCAAATACCAAGCGGCACCAAGTGCTTCTCCTCGTGGTACAATAGTAACCTTTACTAATGGATTAGCATGTTCTAACAACCAACTTATTGTAGCATGCCCTGCTTCGTGATAAGCAATAGATTTTTTTTCTTCTTGTGTGATAATTTTTGTTTTTTTCTCCAATCCACCAATAATACGATCAACAGCTGCCAAAAAATCTTCTTTTTCAATTACATCCTTATTATTTCGAGCTGCTATCAAAGCTGCTTCGTTACACACATTAGCAATTTCAGCACCTGAAAATCCGGGTGTTTGTCGTGCTAAAAAGTCTACATCAAGCGTTTTATCAATTTTCAAAGGCAGAAGATGAACTTGAAATATAGCTTTTCGCTCATTTAGATCTGGTAAATCTACATGTATCTGTCGGTCAAAACGTCCTGCACGCAACAATGCTTTGTCTAATACATCAGCTCTATTGGTAGCTGCAAGAATAATAACACCACTATTCGTTCCAAAGCCATCCATCTCAGTTAAAAGCTGATTCAAAGTATTTTCCCGTTCGTCATTTGAATGTGAAAGATTTTTACCTCTTGCTCTACCAATTGCATCAATTTCATCAATAAAAATAATACATGGAGCTTTCTCTTTTGCTTGTCTAAACAAATCGCGAACACGCGAAGCTCCAACCCCCACAAACATCTCAACAAAATCAGAACCAGACATAGAGAAAAACGGCACGTCAGCCTCACCAGCTACAGCTTTTGCCAAAAGTGTTTTACCCGTACCCGGAGGACCAACAAGTAACGCTCCTTTTGGAATTTTTCCTCCCAAACGACGATATTTTTCTGGATCTTTCAAAAATGATACAATCTCCTCAACCTCTTGTTTTGCCCCTTCAAGCCCTGCCACATCTTTAAAAGTAACCTTCTCTGCAGAGCCCTTATCAAATAATTTTGCTTGAGATTTTCCAACATTAAAAATTCCTCCTCCGCCAGCTGGTCCTGCAGACATACGTCGCATAAGAAAAATAAAGAAAAATATCATCAATAAGAATGGAACTACCGACCAAAGAATTTCTTCGTAACTTCGTGCTTGCTCATAGCTGTATTCTCCCGTATAAACCCCACTACTACGATATTTAGCTATCATTTTTTCAAAATCCTCAACAGAAGGTATTGCTACTTCTATCATAGCTTGTTTCGTCAATGTATCTACCTTCTCACCAAAAACTTGCTCTACACAAAGCGATTTTATCTCGGCTTCAAGCATATTTCGATTCGAAAAAACAGTAATTTTCGAAATACAATTATCTGCTACTAATGTTTCAAATTTTGAATAAGGCACCTCACGAGTTAACCCATTTTTGTCAAAAAAAATAGACAAAACAAACAAAACTGCTATTGACAAATAAATCCAATAGAAGTTAAATTTAGGTTTAAATCCCTTTTTGTTATTCTTATCAGAAGAAAATATATCTTTCTTTTTAGTTTCTTTTTCCATATTTCAATCAATATCTGCAAATTCTTTCAATTTAGCATCAGACCAAAGATGCTCAATATCATAAAACTCACGTGCTTCCAGTTGAAAAACATGAACTACGACTTGCCCATAATCCATCGCTACCCAATTTGCAGCTTCCAGTCCATCAACAACAAAAGGTTTTATATTTAACATTTCACTAACAATTTTTTTTATTTCAGTAGTAATAGTTGCCACATGAGTTGAAGATGTTCCCTCACAAATCACAAAAAACACACACGGAGCCTCTAATTTTTGCATATCAACAGACACTATCCGTTTTGCTTTGCCCTCCTGCATTCCTTTAACAATCGTATCAACAAATTGTTCAATGCTTGTTTCATTCATAAATTCAATAATTTATGCAAATATAGTGAAAAGAAAAACATCTATTTAGAATAAAGTTTTTTTAACTAAAAAGAGGGTTGACCTAAAGATCAACCCTCTTTTACATTAAATTTATAATAAAACTTATTTTACGATTTCTGCAAATTTAGCATCATTTGCATAATTAGCAAATTCAATGTCTTTTTTAGCATATTCAGCTTTTGCAGCACACATTTCAACTGATTTTTGAAGGTTTTCGTAAACAGCAGCATTGTCATTAACACGAGCACCAACAATAGCAAGTAAATAATAAGTCATTGCATCTTTTTTCGCAACTTGATTTAAAGCAACACGAGCAGCGTTGAAATCACCAGTTAAGATTTTTGCCAAACCTTCATTATTCACATTCGAACCATTCAAAACAGAAACTGCTTTCTCATATTCAGCTTTCTTAATCAAAAGAGCTCCTTGAGCCAATTCTAAATTTTCACCAACATTAGCCGATTTTCCAAAATATTCTTCAGCAGCTGTTAAGTTTTTGTTTGCCAATGCAATCAAACCAGCATTAAAGTTAGCTTCAGGAGCATCTGCTTTAAATTCTACAGCTTTTTTAATCATACGATCTGCATCTGCAAATTTACCTTGTTGATAAAGAGTAATACCTAAATTGTTATAAGCTCTCCAATCGTTTGCATTACGTGCAATTACTTTGTTATAGATTTCAATTTTTTCATCAAGATTTGTAAACAATTTAGCTGAATAAAGTAATTCTTCTAAATTCAAAGCAGCATCATTATTTTTAGCCAAATCTTTAATTTCTTCATCAGATTTTCCAATTACATCAACAGACAAAGTCATTTGAGAACGACGAAGTTTTGGAAGAATTTCATCAGCGATAGCTTTATAAACTTCAGAAATATTCTTGATTTCACGTTCACGTTCTTCTGGATCTTCATACATTGACAAAACTCGCAAGATAACTTCCTTATCATCGATTTCAGAATCTTGCATCAAAGTTTGGAATCCATCCCAGTCTTCTGCAGTAAATTTTGCATTAACAGCGATTTCTGCTTTCAATTTTTTCAATTGTTTAGCAATGTATTTATTTGTTTCTTTTTCACGACGTTCAGCCAATTTTTCATTCAACGACAAAGATCCATCAGGTGAAGCATACGAAGAAATTTCAATACCTTTCAATTCTTCATTCTGAGCATCTTTTGCATCTTGAACTTTTTGAATCAAAGCTGCGATTTCATCTTTAGACAATTCAGAAGAACGAATATTCGATTGTTGAATAGCAAAATAAATATCAGCTTTTTTCTTCTCTGTAATAACTCGTTGGAAATTGTCTTCAGCAAGAACAGGATCTAATGCTTGGAAATTAACAAGTTCTGGGGTAGCCAAAATACCAGGAACAATTTCTACAACACCCAAATCATACTCTTTGTTTTTAACTTTAGCTTTTACTCGCACACAGAAATTTGATTTCAAAAATTTTTCATCATAATCAAATGCCGTAACAAAACTATAAGGTCCACCAACTTTATATTTTACTACTTCATTGTTATCCTTAACTTTTTCTCCTTGATAAAGTACATCTTTATCTGCAATTGTATCAGTTTCTGTTGCCAAAATAGGAGTAATTGTTAATTCCAATTTTTTCTTGAAATACTTTTCTGGATAATTAACTTTCACTTCCATTCTAACTTTACCAGAATGACTTTCTACTGGAGTAGGAACAACAGTTACATACTCTTTCAACAATTCTTTTGGTTTACCGCAACTAACAATCAACGATAAAACCAAACAAGCCGTAACGACTGAAAATAAATGTTTTCTCATTTTTTTGATTTTTTTGTTAATAATAATTAATTTACTTTATTCACAATTCACGAAATATTTGGCAAATATAAAAATAGTTACATTAATAATTCGTTATTTTTGCAAAAAATAACCTTTTTTATTTCAAAAAAACTCACATAACATTGTTAATCAAGTAGATAACTTTATTATAAAATAATGAAAAAACGATATTTTCTATCATATTTAAAAGTTAAAAATCTGATTTTGAACTATATTTCGTTTATTTTTAACTCAAAAAAAGTACACTCAAAAACATTTCCGTCATTTATTTCTTTAGAAACAGTTGCAGTATGTAATCTACACTGTCCTGAATGTGTTGCTGGACAAAAGCAAATTACACGGCAACCCTTTATGAATATTGAATTATTCAAAAAAGTAATTGACGAAATACAACACTATACTTTGCATGTACTTTTATATTTTCAAGGAGAGCCACTTCTCCATCCCAATATCATAGAAATGATAGAATATTCCAACAATAAAAATCTTTATACTTATTTATCTACAAATGCCCAAACGTTAGACGAAAATATAAGTATACAGATAGTAAAAAGTCAATTACGACATATTGTTATTTCGATTGACGGAATTACTCAACAATCTTACGAGCAATACAGAGTTGGAGGATCGTTGGAAAAAGCCATACAAGCTATTAAATATTTAAAAAAAGAGAAAGAGAGACAATACTCTTCGTTCCCAAAAATAGAAATACAATTTGTAGTATTCAAACACAATGAAAACGAAATAAAAGAAATAAAAACACTTGCAAAAGAATGGGGAGCTAATTGCATCAGCATAAAGTCAGCACAGATTTACAACTACAAGCAAAAAAGCGACATAATTCCTTCATTAAAAAAATATAGTCGCTATGTACAAAAAAATGGGCGATGGCAATTAAAAAAGAAAATCAAAAATCGTTGTTTTAGAAGTTGGGCTGGAGCAGTAATTAACTCTGAAGGAGAAGTGTTGCCATGTTGCTTCGACAAACAAAGCATATTCACCTTTGGTAACGTAAAACACTCAACTTTAAAAGATATTTTTCATAATCAAAAAGCTATCGATTTTCGCAATCAAATCAAAAAAAACAGAAACAGCATTGACATTTGCACAAATTGTACAGAGTAATTTTTGCTTTAATCATTATTTTTGCCCAAAAAAAATAAAAATTATGAAAAAAACACTTGCCATTCCTTTATTAACGATATTTATACTTCTCGCATCCTGCACTCCAGCAGACTATTGCGACACCATAAATGTTGAAATAAAAAAATGTCAAATCTCTGTACATACATTCTTAAACACAAAAAGTAGCAGAAATCCAAACTGCGATAATGTCATGGAACAACTGCTATCTTCGGAAAAGAAAATACGAAAACTTGGATATTTCCGAGAAGAAAAGGTTTTGTTTGATTCTGCTTTAGCAATAATCAATTTTTATAAAACAGCACTAAGTGAAGTAAAGGACAACAATACACATCTTTCTTCTGATTTTTTATTGAATTTTAAAGAAACAGAAGAAATCTTAATTTCTCTTTTTAAAAAAGCAAATCATGAATTTATTATAAAATTTGATTTGATACAAACACAACTTTAATTTCGATGAACGAAGATTTACTTCATTATATTTGGCGTTACAAACGCTTCTCACTCCACAACCTAACAACTACTGATGGAGAGCCTATTGAGATTATTGATTTAGGTTTACCTAACACAAATGCTGGAGCCGACTTTTCAAATGCAAAAATAAAAATCAGGAATCTGATTTGGGCAGGCGATGTTGAAATTCACATCAAATCAAGTGATTGGAATCGGCATCAGCATCATAAAAACAGCGTTTATAACAATGTTATATTACATGTTGTAGCAGAATGCGATTGTAAAATATTCGATACTAACAATCGTGAGATTCCTCAATTAGAAATAAAAATACCCGAAGGTTTACAGGAAAAGACTTTCTCGCAACAAATTCTGTTTATTCCTTGCGAAAAGTCAATTCCAAAATTATCCCCTTTTACAAAACAAACATGGTTGGAATCGCTTTTATTCGAACGATTTATTCGAAAAACTAACGACATAAAAGAACTTCTTGTACAAAATGGGAATGATTGGGAAAATACTTTTTACGTTTTTTTAGCACGAAATTTTGGGTTCGGGAAAAATGCAGATGCATTTATGTTTCTCGCCAAATCGTTGCCACTAAACATCATACGAAAACACAAAGACAATTTGTTGCAAGTAGAAGCTATGCTATTCGGTCAAGCAGATTTATTGCCACAAAACAGCTCTGAAACTTATATCAACAATCTTGAACGAGAATACAAATTTCTTCAACAAAAATTTCAACTTGTTCCTATTTCGGCACACCTTTGGAAAATGTTTCGTTTACGACCTATGAATTTTCCTCATATTCGTATCGCACAATTCGCTGCTTTGCTACAAAAATCTGATAATCTTTTCTCAAAAATAATCAAAACACCTTCCATTGAGTATCTACGAGATTTATTGTATGTAGATGTTTCTGACTTTTGGAATACCCATTACAATTTTTCACAGCAAAGCAAACGTATAAGTAAACATCTAACTCACGCCACCCTCGATACTATTATTATCAATACCATTGTCCCTTTCTTATTTGCTTATGGACAAATGCAAGGACAAGAAAATCTATGTAATCAGGCTGTTAAATTACTCTATAATTTACCTGCAGAAAAAAATAAGATTGTTGAAAAATTCAACAATCTAAAATTCATCACCCTATCGGCATCTGATACTCAAGCTCTTTTACAACTCAAAACCTGCTATTGCGACACAAAGAAATGCTTTCGATGTCGCTTCTACCACGAAATAACAAAACAACTATTTAACGAAAAACTTTAACAAACTCTCTTGGTATTGGCAATTCAAAAACCATTTTTTGTTGAGTAACAGGATGTTCGAATGCTAACAGATGTGCATGTAATGCCAAACGATTCATAATCGGAGAAACTCCTGATCCATATTTTCTATCGCCTACTACAGGATGTCCAATAGTTGACATTTGTACACGTATTTGATTTGTACGACCTGTTTCTAGGCGTAGTTCTATCAAAGAGAAATCATCGTTCGATTTTATTTTTTTATAGTGAGTTATTGACTTTTTCCCTCCGTTATTCGTAAATGAAGAATACACTCGCATTGTTGTAGGATTTTCTGCCAACCAAGAGATTATAGTATCTCTCTCTTTTTCTATCTTTCCTTCCACTAATGCCGTATAAGCACGCTCTGTTGCAATATGCACCCAGTTATCTCGCATAAACTCTTGCATCTCACGACTTTTAGCAAAAACTAACAAGCCGGAAGTTTCTCTATCCAACCGATGGACAACAAAAATTCCGTTTCGAGGATTTGCTTTTCGTACATAAGTTTTCAAGATAGAAAGCACAGTACTTTCACGCGAATCATTTTTTATAGATGCAGTTAGAATTCCTGTTTTCTTTTCTACAACTAACAAATCATCATCTTCAAAAATAATTTTTAGTTTTGGATGAACTAATTCTGTATTTGCAACAGAAGTTGAAATAACTACACAATCACCTTCTTTAAGCAAATAATTATATTGAGTTTCTATTCTTCCATTCACTTGTATTTGCCGATGCGACAACAACGATTTTACAGAAGTACGACTCATACCACCCATTTTTTGCAAAAGGAAATTCATTAAATCTACTGATTGTTGTACATACAAGCGAGTCTGTTTTTGTTTAAAATATTTTTTCTTCTTCATATACTATAAATTCAACACAAAATTAGTAAAATAGAATTTAATTATAATTCATAAAAAAAGCCCTTAACAAGGGCTTTAAACTAAAACTACAAACTATCGTCGCCAAAATCCTTACGGAATTTTTCGACTAATTTTTCTTGCCAATCACCAATTGGTTGCAAACGTCCAAAGAAGAAACGAAGCACAGAAGGTTCGTCTTCCCAACGCAAACCGCCAATAAGATTTCTGTTATCATAAACCCATTTTACACGATCTGCACAATATTTTATTTGCGACAAAGTAAACACACGACGAGGAACTGCCAAACGCACCAATTCCAATTCAGCATAGTTTTCCGTTCCATCAGGATTACGTTGCTCAGAAAGCGTTCCACGCTCCATTCCACGAACACCACTTGCAATATAAAATGCTGTTGCCAATGCGGCAGCAGGATACTGACTATGAGGAACATGAGGAAGAATTTCTCCTGCATTAACATGAGCTCCAAGTCCACCTGCAGGTTTTATCATAGGCACTCCATATTTATCCAACTCATCAACTAAATATTGAATAAATTTTGGACCTTGCGAAATAATTTCCATATCTAATGTTTCTCGCAACCCTACTGCCATAGCTTCCATCGAACGAACTTCCATACCTCCGTAAGTCAAGAAACCTTCGTATAGAGGAATGTATTCTTTCATTTTCAAAATATAACTTTCGTTGTTTGAAATAATAGCGCCACCACGAGCAAAACCTAATTTACGAGCAGAGAAATAAATAATATCCATTGTAGCACCTAACTTATGCATAATATCCTTAATGCTCATATCCTTACACATTTCTTCACGCGTTTTCATGAAGTAAAGGTTGTCTTGCAAAAGTGATGCATCCAAAATAGTCAAAATACCATTTTCTTTACAAATTTTTGCGACTTCAAGCATATTTTGCAAACTAACAGGTTGACCTCCAATCAAGTTTGTACCTGCCTCAATACGCACAAAAGCAACATTTTTTGCTCCCAAATCTTTAATCGTTTGCTTCAAACGAGAAATATCAAAATTACCTTTAAATAGCTCATCATTTTGAGGCTCCAAACCCTTTTTTCCTACCAACTCAATCACACTTCCTCCAACACGAGTAATATGTGCTTTAGTTGTAGTAAAGTGGAAATTCATCAAAGTAAATTGGCCTGGTTTTACAAATGTTTCAGCCAAAATATTTTCACACGCACGACCTTGGTGAGCAGGCAAAAAATATTTTGTACCAAAAACTTCTTCAATTGCCGAAATCAAACGATTACATGTTTCTGATCCTGCATAAGAATCATCAGCAATTGACATTGCTGCAACTTGATTATCACTCATAGCATTCACTCCTGAGTCGGTAATCATATCCATAAATACATCTTTATTTTGAAGCAAAAACGTATTATTTCCTGCTTCTTTCATTTTTTGCAAACGTTCTTCTACTGGAAGTAAAAACAACTTCTGCACCACACGCACTTTGTGCATTTCCAAAGGGACTTGCTCTTCAGGTCTATAAAAATTAACTGTTGACATATTTTTCCTTTTTCAAATTTTTAAGATGCGAAGATAATTATTTTATTCTCACCCATAACAAAAAAATGGCTCTAGAGCCATTTTTACTTTTTCTAGTATTTACATATTGTAAAATAATCTACCTCATTATCATTCTGTACTCGCAACAAATAAACACCTTTTTGTAGGTCATTTACGTTTATTATAGTTTGCTGATCTGAAACAGTAATTGTCTTCACAACAATTCCATTTAATGTTAATAATTCAATTTTATCATTAACATTCGATTCTACAAACAAACTAGAACGAACGGGATTTGGATAAATACGTATAACATTGTCTGTTGTAATCATTTCATTTTCTACAGTAGGATCTATTATTCGCAATCCAAAAGTATGCACCGAACCTTTATGACGTGCTCCACACGGATCAAAATTATTTACAGAATTATGCTGCATTGCTTCTTCTGAAATAATTCTTATAGCAGAAAAACCTGCATAAGCAGACATTGGTACTTGAATCTGATAAGTTTCATTAGAATAACGATATCCACTTTGCCCACTACCATCTGCTCCTCCATAAATATCATATTTCTCACTCGATGTTGAAAATTCTCCATCGCGATTCCAGTCAATATAGATAACAACATTACCCCATTGTGTAGCAGAAGAGTTAGATGAATAATTAAATGTTAACACATCCCCGTTTTGCACTTCAACTATCTTCGAAGACTGATAGTTATTCAAAGACGCAGATGATGTTACTGAAACAGTATTTCTAGGCGATGTTATCGTTATTGAATTTAAATAAAAGGAAAAGGTTTCGTAAGCTGCAACTCCCGTACAATAAGTAGGATTTTCACTTGTAAAGTGAGCTACTAAATCATACGACTTATTTACTGTAAATGTATAAACTGCCGAAGTAGAAACAATTTCACCTGTACGAGTTTTCCATGCGGCAAATTCATAGCCACTTGCTGGAATTGCCTCAATAGTAACTCTTTCGTTTTCATCTGCTTCATAAATCTTCTCCGTTGTTCCGTGAATCAAAACAGTCCCCTTATTCTCATCGCAAGAAACTTTTACTTGAGTAAAAGAGGATATTGGCAATGGAGAAACATTCAATCTAAAAGTAAATAACGTACCTCTTTTTCTTGCTTGACAAGGGCCTCCTCCTAACGAATTGTGAGCAGGAGCTTCTCCCGAACACAATCTTATACCACAAGTTCCCACTCGCACATCATTTGGAACAATAATTTTAATTTCCTTATTTACTATTTGTACCAATGGGTTGTTAAACAAAGAATAAGCTTCGCTTGAAGTATCCCATGTTCCATCCATATTCCAATCTATATAAGCAATCGCTTGAGACCACTTGGTATGCTCTCCACCCGAAACATAAAATTTCAAGGTATCTCCTGCACAAACCTCTGCAATACAAGTGGAGGATAAATCAGTAATAGAAGTAGCACCTTTTGAAAATGTAAAAGCTTGCTCACCATTTACCGAAACAGACCCAGCATTTATACCATAATGGTCGCCATCTCCATTATTTGGAGCTGTTCCTTCGCAATATGAAGGGAATTTAGCTTCCATTGCCATTGTAAGTTCTAAATCTTCAATCAAAGAGGTTACAGGCAACGGATTGTTCGATGTCATTGTTGCTCCATAAGGAATACCATCTTTTACCCATTGCACAAAAGCATAACCTGTTGCAGGAATTGCTGTTATAGACACATTCGTCCCTGCAGCATATTTGCCATCATTATCAGGTTGTGGCGATAGTGTAAATGTTGCAGCACCTTCGATGCTTGGAACTGCCGATAATGAAAATCGCTCACTATCATTTGGTGCTACATTCACTTGAAAATCATAAGTTGTACCATCAGCCACATTACTACAAGGATCAACTACAGACTCTCCTCCTACAATTCGCAAACGAACATTTGTAGTTCCTTTTTCTGCACTAGTAGGAACATTTATTGTAAAACTTTTGTTATTTACTCCTTGTTCATTTGTAATAAATTCGTCATCAGAAAAAACATGATTTCTATCCCAATCTACCCAAATAAACATTCGAGAAGAAGCAAACGACATCGACGAAGTTGCTTTTTCAAAATTCATTGTGAATGTACTACCTCTCTTAACATTTACTCCTCCTAAAACAGATTTGGCAACATATCCATTCTCAACAACATCATCAACAAGGGTTGTTTCATCTCCTATATAATAAAGTTGCGATTGTCCTAAAGGCGTAATAGATGCTCTTCCTAAAAAATAATTTGAAGTTGTAGCAAGAGGTTTACAATAAGGTGTTTCTGCAAATTTTGCAACTAATATAACATCAGTTTTTACAGAAAGGGCAAACGTAGCATTCGTGCTCATCGGTATATTAGACTCTTTTATATACCAACCAACAAAAGTATGCCCAGGAGACGGATTTGCCAACATCGTTATTTTTGTTCCATTAAACACTTTCAATTGTGTTCCTTCGTATCCCTTAAACCCAATTGTTCCCCAACCACTTTGGGAAGATAACCCTTCTATTTTTATTGTAGGTCGGTCAGCTTTTTTATGAATACTCATAGGGATATCAAAAACAACACCATCTCGTATATTTTCACAACTAGAATAGTTGTTCCCTGCAATAGAAGCATCACTCGCATCAGTAAGTTTAACACGTACACAACTCGCGCCCAACAAAGCCTCACTTGGTATAGCAATTTGCATATTGTAAAGTACAGAATCAGCACTTACATTACCCACAATACGCCCTAAATATTCATTCGAAGAAACAAATTCTTTATCATTATTAAAATCAGCATAAACGTCTGCTACCCAAGGAGAGTTATTTGACGATTTTGATTTTTGACTAAATTTTAAATTAAACACTTCTCCTCTTTCAGCAACAATACACGAAGTAGATATTTTGTTAGTAATCTTTTCGGCTAAATCGGTCATTTTTAATTGCATATTAAACAATGCATTTTGCGATTGAATATAAGAAATATAACGACTACTACTCAATGTCCCTTTTACGGAACAATAACTAGAAGCTGTACGGGGTTCATCCGAATCGTTAAGAACTATCTCATCAATATAAATATCAATGTCGCCCGACAATCGTCCAACCGCAGTCTGACAGTCAGGATAAATACGTATTCTGTCGATTTCGTAACCATTACCTTTAATAGAAAAAATAGCATCGCTCCAAGCATTTGCACGAACTTCAGAACGAGACAATTCTATGATTTGCAGCACATTATTATTTTTATCAATAGCTGCCATTACCAATGGACTCAACGTTGGCTTATATACCAAAACATGCAAATATTGTTTTGTGGTTGTTGCCTGAAATGTATTTTCAAGTTTTATTTCAACACCATTTCTATCTCCTGCATAATAAGGACGAACATAATGCAACACCTTTTCGGTTTCATTCATTTCATTGACATACGGATTGTCAATGACTTCAACTGTTGTATTTACACATTTGCTTTGATTGAAAGGAGAATTTTCCCATTCATCGACAAATTTTGTTCCACTCGTTAAACCACCTTCGAACGAAGATAATATAGTTTCTGCCTTTAACAAATAAGGAACAAACAAAAGCAATATAACATATAAATATTTCAAATTTTTCATCTTGCTACTTTTTAAAATCAATAAATAGAAATACGATTAATCAAAGGACAAACTTTACTATCAGTAATTACAACCTTAACCTTGCTTGTTTGGGTAGGAGAAGTGAGTTGAACAATACGCTTATGACCTATTGTGGTTGTTGCAGTAGTAGTAGCTTGTTTCACCCAGGCAGACCCATTCCATGTATGTATTTCAAATCCTTTTACTCGTTGACCCTTACGAATATACTCACCTAAACGGATATACTTTACAGTTCTTGAACTTCCTAAATCAAGTTCTATAGAGCCACTAGTTTCGCCATCTTCCAAAGCCCAATATGTATCATCGCTATTGTCATTAACATTTCTTGCAGCAAATTTTCCTACCACCGAACTACTTCTCTCCGCCGATGCTGATGCTGTAGCATTTAAAGCTAAATCCGTTCCAAAAGCTTCGTCCAACAATGTTTTAAATCCTCTAAGATTTGTTACTGTAGCATTTGACAAAACACCAGCTTTGTTGGGAGGAAAATTGAGAATAAGATTAGAATTTCTTCCAACCGACGTCATATAAATATTAAATAATTGTTGTGCCGTTTTTATTTGACCAGTATTGTCTGCTGTAGTATTCCAAAACCATCCGTTACCATTCTTTGCATCACATTCGGTAGGCAACCAACGCCAACCGTCTTCTTCACCCTCTTCATTTCCACTTCCATCATCGTTAGCTCCATTGTCATACGTACACCAAGAGGTTTCTCCTGCCCAACCTTCTTCATTACCTACCCAATGACAATCTTGATCCCAACCCCAAATAGCACAATTGGGTTGAAGTTCACGAATCATTTTAAATGTATTTGGGAAGTCGTAATATGTTTCAGCATCAATACTTCGTGATTCATTAGCACCTCCATAATAACCACTTCCGCCATTTGCTCCATCAAACCACATTTCAAAAATTTCTCCATAATTTGTACAAATCTCACGAATTTGCTCACGGAATACCTCTACATAACCAGCACGACCATATTCTGCATGATTTCTATCCCAAGGAGAGATATATGCACCAAATTTCAATCCTTGTCGACGACATTCTGCCGACAACAATGCTGGAATATCTACATGACCATGCGTTGTTGTATTGTTTTTAGTACTATGTTCTGTTGTATTTGTAAACCATGTACAAAAACCATCATGGTGTTTACATGTAAGAATAATACCTTTCATCCCTGCATTTTTAATCTCGGTTACCCATTGTTCTACGTTTATAGCCGATGTAGGATTAAAAGAGTTTATGCTTTCATTACCATTACCCCATTCAAGATTTGTAAACGTATTTATTCCGAAATGCATAAACGCATAGAATTCCATTTCATGCCAAGCCATTTGGCGTTCAGTTGGAACGGGAAAAACTGGTTGTGGCTCGTTTTCTGACGAAGACATGTCACAAAACGAAGAAGTCTGCCCTAAAATAGATTGAGAAATCATCAAAAGAAAAGCAGACAAAAAACAAATTTTCTTGCTCATTTTCATGTCATTATAGTAATTATATTTTTGCAAAGCAAAAAAAAAAAACAAATAAACAAACAAAAAATCAAAAAAAACATAATTTTGCAATGCAATTTTTTGCGGTAGTAGCTCAGTTGGTAGAGCATCAGCTTCCCAAGCTGAGGGTCACGAGTTCGAGCCTCGCCTACCGCTCCAAAAGAGAGGTTATGCCAATTGGTATAACTTCTTTTCTTTTTTAAAAAGATTTTTTACGGAGATTAATACTTAATGTTGTACCTTTGCAACCGAAAAAATTTTTTGTTTATGGAATGGTTTATCGACCTTTTGACTAAAGAATCTATTGCACATACGTTGCTTTTATACTCGTTTGTTATTTCATTAGGAGTTCTGTTGGGGAAATTAAAAATTGGGAGTGTATCGTTAGGTGTAACTTTCGTGTTATTTGTTGGCATTGCTGTTGGGCATTTTGGATTTACGGTAGAAACCGAAATCCTGCATTTCATAAAAGAATTCGGATTAATTCTTTTTATTTTCTCAATCGGGCTACAAGTAGGTCCCGGATTTTTCTCGTCGTTTAAAAAAGATGGTTCGTTACTCAACTTGTTAGCTTTTGGCATTGTGCTTTTAGGCATTGTTACTGCAATAACTATTTATTACATTGCTAATGGAAGAATAGAGATGCCTATGGTTGTCGGCATTCTTTCGGGAGCTGTAACCAACACGCCCGGGCTCGGTGCCGCACAAGAAGCTCTACGGCAGCTTTGCGAAGCTCGCCAACAAACCGACGTGCCAGAAATTGCATTGGGTTATGCCGTAGCTTATCCTTTAGGAGTTGTCGGAACGATTTTAGCAATTTTACTCATAAGAGCCATTTTCAAAATAAAACTTGAAAAAGAAAACGAAGATGCTTCTTTGAGCGAAAAAGGCAAAAACAAACCTCAACGATTATCTGTAAAAATCACCAATCAATCTATTTGCGGGAAAACGCTTTTTGAATGTAAAGAAATCATCGGTCGCAAATTTGTTATCTCACGCTTGATGCACAACGGACAAACCATTATTCCTGCGAGCGATACTATTTTTACAAAAGATGATACGATTTTAGCCATTTGCACCGAACAAGACATGGATGCTATTGTAGCATTTTTTGGGGAGAAAACCGAAATGGAGTGGGAGACACAAAACACACAACTCGTTTCGAGACGCATTGTTATTACTCAAAACAACATCAATGGGAAAACCATTGGCGATTTGCAACTTCGTACACTTTTTGGTATAAACATAACACGTGTCAATCGTTCGGGTATTGACCTACTCGGGCGACCAGACCTTGTGTTACAAGTTGGCGACCGCGTTATGGTGGTTGGTGAACTTGACGCCATAAAAAAAGTAGAGCCACTTCTTGGAAATACGCTTAAACGCCTAAACGAGCCACACATCATTACCATATTTTTCGGGATTCTTGTGGGTATTTTGGTAGGTTGCATTCCTTTTTACTTCCCCGGAATGCCTATGCCCGCAAAACTTGGTTTGGCAGGCGGACCGCTCATTATTGCTATTCTGCTCGGACGATTCGGGTATAAAATAAAACTCATTACTTACACCACGCAAAGTGCCAACCTTATGTTACGCGAAATAGGTATTTGCTTATTCCTTGCAAGTGTAGGTATCTCTTCGGGCGGAAAGTTTATGGAAACTGTTGTTTCGGGAGACGGACTGCTTTGGATAGGATGCGGATTTTTAATAACGTTTATTCCCGTATTTGTTATTGGACTAATCGGGCGATTGTGTTTTAAACTCAATTACTTTACGCTGATAGGTATGATAGCAGGTAGTACGACAAATCCTCCTGCATTGGCTTATTCAAGCTCTATAGCTACAAACGACCAACCCGCAGTGGCGTACTCTACCGTCTATCCGCTTACGATGTTTTTACGCATCATTTCAGCACAGATATTGATTTTAGCATTAGCATAAAAAAAGAGAAGGTCTAGACCTTCTCTTTTTTATAAACTATAATTATTTCTATTCTACATCTTTTGCTAAACGGAATCCTATACCATAATTTCGAACATTGGGAATAACATGATTACGATTACTAATGCGTAAATATTTTTTCTTACTCTGCCAATCTCCACCTTTGAATACTACCTCGCAACTTGGATTATCATTAATTGTAATATTCATATTTTCTCTACTATAAAGTAAACTATCATACTCATTCGCACACCATTCATGAACATTACCCGTCATATCATATAATCCCAATCTATTTGGCATTTTCTCACCTACTATTGATGTCCTTACTCTGGAGTTGGCTTTCCACCACGCAACCCGAGAACAATTTTTACTACCACTATATTTATATTTTTTCTGATGTTTTCCCCCTCGAGCTGCATATTCCCACTCCAATTCAGTAGGAAGTCGGAATTTCTCTCCTGTTAATTTATTGAGTTTTTTGATATACTCCTGCACTTCAAACCATGACACACATTCGACTGGTCGTTCATCTCCAATAAAATAAGAGGGGTGAGTATTCATAATATATGCCCATTGTGCTTGTGTTACTTCAAAGGTAGAAATGTAAAACGACTTTACTTTCTTTTCTCTTATCGGCATTTCATCTGAATCAGCATCTTCATCTTCACTACCAAATATACCTACACCTCCCTCTACAAACTTCATTTCAGGAATAGTATTAGATGGAGAAGGGGGATTACAAGATATAAATATAATGACGATAAAAACAATCGTCATTATAGATATAGTATTTCCCATATTATTTTAATTACTCATATCACCAATTACTCGCCCAATCCCGTAACCTAAATGACGTGCAGAGTCTTCTGATACTTTATCAGCAGAAGAACATGCAAGAGCAATAACAACAAATAATACTATTACAAAAATTGATGCAATCTTTTTCTTTTTACACATAACATAAATATTATTAAAGTTAATAAATAAGTAAAAATATCAAACCAATCAAAGGTTCCTAACATAAGATTAAGTCTTTGCCATAATTCCCATATAAAAGGAAGTGCGATGGATAATCCAAATAAAAATTTCATGAAAAGACTTCCATCGCATAATTTTAATTGAATCATTAATAATGCCAAATACCATAAAGCATCTGACAAACAAAAAAGGAAAAAATAAATAAGCGGATTCCCATTGTAATGTATATCTATTTTTATCGCTTCTAATAACTCCGACCCTTGCAATGGCAAAAGAAAAATTACGTCTTGCCTACAAGTACAATAAATCAAAGTACCTAACAATAAAAACAATAATGAGAATCCTGCATATTTCATTTTTCAACCGTTCCTCTTCCTTTACAATTTGGACAAGGCATTTCCTCTTCTCCAGTACCATTACACTTATCACAAGTTCCTCCTCCCTCAGTCATATATCCGCCACGTCCTTCACATCTTTTACACGGAACTCTATCCCCAAACCTATCTATTTCATATTTTTCCCCAAGACATTTTTCGCAAACCTTTACTTCACCACGAAGTTCCCCAGATCCACCGCATCTTCTACAAATTCTAGTCATTTCCCAAATTCCTGTACCATTACAATTTTTACAATCATAAGTTTCTGCATATAAATTAAATGCAAAAATGGCTGATACTATAACAATAAAAAATAAACAAATCTTTTTCATCTCTATTATCTTCTAGAACCTACATTTTTACTTTGACTTGTACTAACACCTTTACCTTGAGGAGCAGTTCTTCCACTTTTATTTTGTGAAGAAGATGTTGATTTTACATCATTCTTAGTTCTGCCATCATTTCTACTAGTTGCTCCTGTGTTTCTAGAAGATTTACTCGTCATTTGCGAATGCATACTTGGTCTATTTCCTGCATCACGAACAACACGACCTTCACGTGGATTTGTTTTCTCTTGAGCAATTACACTTGGACTAAACAACGAAACTCCAAGAAAAGCTACTGCTACTAAAAATAATTTTTTCATAAAAAATTTGTTTTACGTCCGCTCCTTATTCGGACCTTTAAATGTTAAAAAATATAAAAATTAAATTGTGCCAAAAGTACACCATAAGATTAAGTAGGAGGACAAAAACTACAAGACGAAAATTCCATATTTTATGGAAAAAATTTCCACACCTATCACTCTTTTTTCTGATAAAAATCGGAGTAATAAGCAAAAAAATCTTCATTCAAAACTTGTGAAATTTTCAAAAGAAGTTCGGCGTGCAGGTGCTGTTGTTTAAGAATTTTTGGTCCGTTCGACACATCGGTGCAAAGCTGACGAGCGAGCCACGCAGCACTACGTTGTTGGCGTTGCAGACTTCGTTTTATTATTTCTCCGATATGAAAATCTTCCGTTTCGGGCATAAAAAAAGGCGTTAAATCATTCTTCCTCATCTAACACCAATAGGCTCCGCCAAGAACCTTGCACCTTAAACAAGTCGGAATAATCCACGCCAAAGAGCGTGAATATTCGCTTACTTATTCTTGGGTACTAAAATTTGGCGGATTTTATTGGTACAAGAACAAGAGCAAATGCTCATTACAAAAAAACATCTTCGCTCTTCACGAAGAATGCGACAAAGTTACAAAACAGAATTAAATCTTTTTCAATAAAACATTTTGCTTTGCTACAATCAGAGAAAACCTTTTTAAGCATTAAGATGTTTATTCTTAAGAATAAATTTTCTATTTATGAAGAGAACGATATTTATAGGTTTTTGTTTAGCTGTATGCTGCAGTATGTATGCTCAACCTACACCAAGTCGCGTAGAACAACATATCGACTCACTAAAAAGAAGTCATCGCATTACCTATATAGGTAAAAACGATTCTATACAAGCCATTGACGAACGCTCAATGCTCGATATTTTCTACTACGATCAATTTCGACACGCACAAGACCCTCGAACGCCTTATTTTCTTTTTATGAGTCGCGATGCGGAATTTGCTTTAGGCATTGGCGGTGTAGTACGTATGCGTTGTTGGTTCGATTGGAATGGTTCAATGCCAAACAATGCATTCAGTCCGTACAATATTTCTATACCGTACAATCCTGCTCAATCGCGTTGGTTGGGATTTACACCTTCGGGAACAGCACTCTATTTCCGAATGCTTGGCAGAAACACCAAAGTTGGCGACTATCAACTATATATAGAAGCAAATTTCAATGGTTACGACCAACGCGATTTTTTACTCAAAAAAGCTTATGTTACTTTGAATGATTGGACCGTAGGATATGCCCCATCAACCTTTAGCGACCCAACAGCAGAGCCAATGCTCGTAGATGGGCAAGGTCCAAATGCGTATATCAATACAACAACAGTACTCGTGCGTTGGATGCACACATTCAAAAAACATTATGTGGTAGCCGCTTCGGTAGAAATGCCTCAATCGTTTGTCGATGGCAACGACAGCACTACGCAAAGCCTGAGAGATTGGATTCCAAATTTAGCGTGCTTTGCACAATACGAATGGACAGACAATCAGCACATCCGCCTATCAGGTATTTTTCGAACGCTTCCCTATCGCAACAACATTGAAAATCGCAATAAAAATACTTTCGGATGGGGCATTCGATTTAGCTCCATAGTGCGACCTTGGAAACCGCTCACACTTTATGCTATGGCAAACTATGGCAGTGGAATCAGCAGTTTCACAGGCGACCTCATTATGGGCAAATACGACCTCGTAAATCATCCGAATATTGCAGGCGAGATGTATGCTCCAAGTTTAGCAGGTTGGTATGGTGGTATTCAATACAACTTCTTACCACAATTATTTAGCAGTTTCACGTTCGGTATGCTTCACTATCTTCCACAACATTCAGTAAATCCCGATAGTTATAAAAACGGAATGTACGGTGCCGTGAATCTATTTTGGAATATCACTCCACGCATCCAAATAGGTGCCGAATACAATTTTGGTAGGCGTAAGAACTTTAACGGTGAACACCGATGGGCACAACGTGTGAGCGTAATGTCTCAATTTAGTTTCTAAAAAAGTAGCTTCCCATCTCATTGTTAAATAATACTAATTCTCAAAACTTCTCTGTCAATTTAGTATCTTTGCCGCCGATTTAGAAAGAATGCGTTTTAAAACGTAGCGACAAAACAAAATGCTAATTCTAACCTAATTAAATTATGACAGAGATTTTATTCATGGGAGGTTTTTTGCTATTAGTAGCATTACTTCTGACACTTGACTTGGGAGTTTTTCACAAAAAAGACCACGTTATTTCATTCAAAGAAGCTACAGTATGGACATGTGTTTGGATTGGAACGGCACTGCTCTTTTGCTTATTCATCTTTTTCAAAGCCGAATGGATTCACGGAATTGAAACTATGGAGCAACTTGTTGCCATAAATGCTCAACACGGACATAATTTGGCTCTCGAAGGATTGTCGTTCGAAGAAGGAATAAAACTTTATCGCAATGCGATGTCGATTGAGTATCTTACTGGATATTTGGTAGAAAAATCGCTTTCCATTGATAATATTTTCGTGATGATAATGATTTTTATGGCATTTAATGTCGAAAAAATATATTACCATCGTGTTCTTTTTTACGGAATTCTTGGAGCAATTGTATTGCGTTTCATTTTCATATTTGCTGCTGCCGCATTGATTCAAAAATTCCATTGGATTTTGATTCTTTTCGGTTTAATCCTGATTTTTACTGGTGTGAAAATGTTTTTACAACGCAATAAAAAAGAAGATGTCGATGTTAAGCACCATCCTGTGGTAAAGTTTCTGACAAAATACAAATTGGCAACTTCGCAATTTCATAATCACGATTTTTTCCTAAAATCAAAAGAAACTGGAAAATGGTTGGCTACACCGCTTTTCGTTGTGCTTCTTATAGTCGAATTCTCTGATGTTATTTTTGCATTCGACTCAATTCCTGCCATTTTCTCAATCACGCAAGATCCTTATATTGTATTTTTCTCCAACATTTTTGCAATTTTAGGTTTGCGTTCTCTATTCTTTATGCTTGAAAGCGTGATGGACAAATTCCACTATCTAAAAATTGGATTGGCGGTGTTGCTCACTTTCATTGGAGTAAAAATGCTTTTACCTGATTTATGTGGAGTTCATATTGAAACAAATACTTCTCTTTTGGTAATTCTTGGAGTACTTATTGTAAGCATCGTAGCTTCACTGATTTTTCCACCAAAAACTGAAGAATAAATATAACCTATGTTCATTACTAAAAAAGGAGGGAATTTCCCTCCTTTTTCTTTTAATACTCAATTTCAATATCATCAATACAAACGTACGACGGTGTATTCAAACCATATTCTCCAACATCACTCCCTTCAACAAAAATTCTTACTTCATCTACAATTCCTAATGCCGTAAGATTCACACTTGTCCAATCCTTGCAAATATAGTTTAATCCATTTCGAAAATCTGCTAAATAGAATTCAACTTTCCCTGTAGATTTAGCTTCAAAATAACCTTCAAAAACAACCTTAAACCAATCATTTGCACCCAATGCTGTGGTGAAATCATCACCATTTTTAATGGTTAAATAAACATAAGTAGAGTTGTTCACTTTTAAACTCTTTACACGACTTGGACGTTTTTCGAATGTAAATCGCGAATTTTCAGGAGCATACGAAGAATAATACACAACTGCAAATTTTTCTGAACCATTAGATCCTCCCGTATTGAAAACACTATACTGATTGCTGAATCCAGCTGTTATCGTATCCGTTTGATTCGATATGCAAAACCCTCCATTGCTATATCCACCATATTCGTTTACATAGTCATTCGTAAACCAAACACTATCAAGCAAAAAACCTCCACTCATATCCGACCCATCCCATACAGAAGCATTACCCAACTCAAAATTTTCGAAAGTTATCGTAAAACTCTGATCTGAATTATCTGTTGAATCGTCTATTTTATCTATCTGATTATCACAAGCTATAAAAGCAAATAAAATAATAACTATTTGAACTATTAAATACAATGTTTTCATAAAAAAAGATTTTGATTTTACTGCAAAAATAAATCTTTTTCATTAATGCAGAATATCAACCCATAACCTTTAGGTCTTTCTTTTTTGTATCTTTGCACCTCAAAAAAAGAAATATTTATGACTTTAGAACAAGAAATACAACGCCGACGGACGTTTGCCATTATCTCTCACCCCGACGCAGGAAAAACCACACTAACCGAAAAACTTTTGCTTTTTGGTGGTGCTATTCACGTGGCTGGTGCCGTAAAATCAAACAAAATAAAAAAAACAGCTACATCCGATTGGATGGAGATAGAAAAGCAACGTGGAATATCGGTTGCCACTTCGGTAATGGGTTTTGAGTATCAAGATTTTAAGATAAATATTTTGGATACACCCGGGCACCAAGATTTTGCTGAAGATACTTATCGCACACTCACTGCCGTTGATAGCGTAATTATTGTAGTCGATTCGGCAAAAGGTGTAGAAACACAAACACGAAAATTGATGAATGTTTGCCGTATGCGAAAAACACCTGTTATTGTTTTCATTAACAAAATGGACCGCGAGGGAAAAGACCCATTTGATCTTCTTGACGAAATAGAATCCGAACTTCAAATTCGTGTACGACCATTGAGCTTTCCTATAAATCAAGGTGCAAAATTCAAAGGTGTTTATAATATTTTCGAACAAAACTTAAATCTTTATACACCCAACAAGCAATACATCTCAGAGTGCATAGCGTTGAACGATGTCAATAGTAAAGATTTAGATGATTTTGTAGGAGAAAATGATGCAAATAAACTTCGCGATGATTTGGAATTGGTAAATGGTGTTTATGCTGAATTCAACGCCAACGAATACCTAAAAGGCGAAGTTGCTCCTGTGTTTTTTGGTAGTGCATTAAATAATTTTGGTGTAAAAGAACTACTCGATTGTTTTATCAGAATTGCACCATCTCCACGTCCTATAGAGGCTGTCGAACGAACTGTGAGTCCATACGAAGAACCCTTTTCGGGTTTTGTATTCAAAATTCATGCTAATATGGATCCAAACCATCGTTCGTGCATTGCTTTTGTAAAAATTTGTTCAGGACGTTTCGAACGAAATGGTAACTACAAACATATCCGACACAACAAAATGATGCGTTTTAGTAGCCCAACCGCATTTATGGCACAGAAAAAAGAAACCGTAGATGAAGCTTTTGCTGGCGACATAGTAGGTTTGCCCGACAACGGAACATTCAAAATTGGTGATACACTGACCGAAGGCGAAAACATTCATTTTAAAGGATTACCAAGTTTTTCGCCCGAGATGTTTCGTTATGTCGAAAACGCTGACCCAATGAAAACCAAACAACTCGAAAAAGGGATTTCACAGCTGATGGACGAAGGCGTTGCACAACTCTTTGTCAGTGAATACAACAATCGAAAAATTATCGGTACGGTTGGGCAACTTCAGTTCGAAGTAATACAGTATCGTCTTTTACACGAATATGGTGCTCAATGCCGATTTGAACCAATTTCGCTCTACAAAGCCTGTTGGATAGAAAGCGATGATGCTACTGCTTTAGAATTGTTCAAAAAACGAAAATTCCAATATATGGCAAAAGATCGCGAAGGTCGAGACGTTTTCATGGCGGATTCATCGTATATTTTACAAATGGCACAGCAAGATTTTGAAAAAATACGATTCCATTTTACAAGCGAATTCTAAATGCTAAAAAAAGAAAAACATTCCTTACCGTTTTTCCTACCCAAGCATTCAAAAATCCTGATGTTAGGAAGTTTCCATCCTCCAAAAAAACGTTGGTCGATGAATTTCTTTTATCCGAATTTTCAAAATGATATGTGGCGGATTTTTGGATATTTATTTTTCAATGATCGAGATTATTTCGTTGATTCATCGGCAAAATGTTTCCGTGAACAAGAAATTAAAAATTTTCTCGTAGAAAAAGGAATTGCCCTTGGCGATACAGCAACAGAGGTCATTCGCCTAAAAGAAAATGCTTCAGATAAATTTTTAGAAATCACAAAAACGATTGACTTAATCGATGTTTTAGATAAAATTCCACACTGTGAAAGCATTGTTGTTACAGGTCAAAAAGCATTAGAAATAATTTTACCATTACTACATTCAACAGAAGTACCAAAAATTGGAAATCACACAGAATGCCAATTCCAAGAGCGAAAAATCAGACTTTATCGTATGCCTTCATCATCACGAGCATATCCTTTGGTCTTAGCAGAAAAAGCGTCTTTCTACAAGCAGATGTTTGAAAATGAGAACTTGCTATAAATAAAGAGGTCATAGACTATGAAGTTTGGTATCTTTTACATAAAAATATATCTTTGCGAATAAAAAACGAAAAAGATGAAAAAGTATCTTTTCTTAATAACAACATTATTATTAACAGCATGTGTGGCAAAACGAGGGATAATAAGCCTTCCTGAAAATATAACCTACAATGCTGAATTTAAAGTACTATGGGCAGATTTCGCTGAGGAAACAAAAAACAAACGTTCGTTGAAAAATTATACTCCTTCTGACAAACTTATACAAAATCACAACTTAACGAAACAAGATGGAGAAGTTATTGTTTCAGGATTTTTATTTACTGCCGAAGATTTTTCTATCCAAGATTTTGAAAACATCAAAGGTTCTTTAGTCAATTATAGGAAAGGTACTTTTACTTTTCGTATCCCTATTAAAAATATCGATAAAATGGTAAAAACAAAAGGGATTAAACGAATAGAAACTACTAAAAATGCAAACCTAAAAATAAACAAACTATGAGAAAACTATTACTATTTTTATTGTGTATACCAACTTTTCTTATTGCACAAAACAAATTATCACCTTACACGAAGGTCTTCTTAAATCAACAAAAAGAAGTGCAAACTGAAGTGCAAAAAGTTGCATTAAAAAATCAATATTCTATCACTACAAACGATACTAACGAAGAGTGTGTGTCTGGATTTTTAATGCTAAAATCGGGATACGACACCGAAGAATTAGAATCTTTAGGTGTAGAGATCAATACTCGCTTGGATAGTATTTTCACAGCAAGCATTCCCCTCTCCAAATTAGATGAAATACTTAATTTCGATTATGTTAAACGATTTGAAATGGGAACTCCTGTTTTTAATTCAATGAATACTGCTCGCAAGAAAGCATTTGTAGATGAAGTTCATAATGGAGAAGGCGGATTGCCTCAAGGTTATACAGGGAAAAACACTGTTATTGGTATTGTTGATGTGGGTTTACAATACGACCATATCAATTTTTATAATAAGGATAGAAGTAGCCTGCGAGTAAAACGTGTTTGGGATCAATCAAAAAATGGGACTACAAATAATCGCCCTTCAGGATTTACCTATGGACGCGAATACAAAACAGAACCAAGTATTCTTGCAGCAAAAAAAGATAACACAACTGACACTCACGGAACACACGTAGCAGGTATGGCAGCAGGTTCTACTTCATTCAAAAATTATGGTGGAGTTGCTCCAGATGCTGATTTATTTATGGTAAGTGTGAATACAAATCAAAACAATGCTATTATTGATGGTATAAAATATTGTTTTGATAATGCTGGAGGCAAACCTTGTGTAGTAAATGTTAGTTGGGGATCTCACATTGGTCCGCACGATGGCACTTCAACTTTCGACCAAGTTTTAAATGCTCTTGTAGGCGAAAAACGGATTGTTGTTGGTAGTGCAGGGAATGAAGGAGGTGATTATATTCATTGTGGAAAAACATTGACAGACACAGATACTATCATAAAAGCACTTATAAAACCAGTTCAAGTTTATAGTAATAATTATGTTGTAGCTGATGTATGGGGAGATACAGCACAAGATTATCACCTACAATTATGTATATTTGATAGTTATGGAAACGAAGTATTTGAATCAACCCAAATAGATACAATATCTGGTCAAAAAACAATATCACTTAATAACGGAGGTAGTGGAACTTTTCTTTGTGTGCCTGAATGGAATCCAACAAATAATAAAATTAATATTTATTTGCAGAGCACAAATGTTTCCCTAAATTCAGGATATTATTTAGGTTTTAAAATTTATGGTAAAAATGGTACAATAAACACTTGGGCCCAATATGGGAATTTTTACAGAAGCTCATTCGAAGGTTTCACTAATGGAGACAACTCGAGCTCCGTTGGCGAAATAGGAGGAACAGCAGAACGTATTATTACCGTTGGCTCTTACAATACGGCTTCAGCAAGTCCAATCGGAGGGATATCATATTTCTCAAGTTTAGGACCTACAGCTGATGGTCGTACAAAACCCGATGTTATAGCTCCCGGCTGTGTTATAATATCATCAGTAAATGGTTATGCAGTATCGTCAGCTTCTGATATGGCGAATCTTACAGGAAATAACTTCTTACAAACAGAAACTTATAATGGAGTTAAATATCGCTACGGAAAATCGCAAGGCACATCCATGTCTTCACCATTTATGGCAGGTGTAATATCACTTTGGATGGAAAATGCACGTTTTATGACACCAGAATGCGTAAAAGAAGTATTAGCAAAAACATGTGACGAAGATTCTTATACAGGAGACACTACACCAAACAACTCTGCTGGATACGGCAAGGTAAATGCTTTAAAAGGTTTAATAGAAACATTTTCGTTTTCAGCTGTCGAAGAAATAGAAAAATCTGATGCAACACTAATTTGTTATCCAAACCCTGTTGTTGACGAACTAAAAATATTCTTCCCAAAATCAGATAAAAACGTTACCATTACTGTTTGGAATGCAAACGGACAATTAGTAAACCTACAAACATTGGACACAATTGTAAATCTACAACAAGAATCTATTGATTTTTCAGCAATACCAAACGGATTCTATATTGTACGAATTGCAGGAGAAAAAACCTCTGAAACATTTAAAATACAAAAATAATTTTATTCCGAAGCAAAATGAATTATACCTGAATAACTACCTGTTATTCGGGTATTTTCATATCGAAGATTGTAAATTAAGTTATAAGTAGAATTATCTCTACTAACCTCTACATCGCCAGACGTTATCAAAGAATCTTCTGTCCCAAGCAAGCAGCAACCATTATAAGTACCATCGACAAACTCACCTCTAATCAAAGAAAATTCGTTGTTCGTTGAAGAAATAGTATAAGTCCCCACAGGAATAAAATTAGAAGCAGAATTAGCAACATTTAAAAACAACTGCAAAGAATCCGTTTCGTTCTTTAAAAGAACTTTTAACTGTTTTATATTGCCTTCTGTAGCAACATCTTGTGCTGTTGCAGAAGAAAACGTCATTGTTTTCTCTTCGACATCTGATTCCGAAGCATCAAAAGCAGCAATCGGTCCTACATATTTTCCTGAAATAACTTCACCCTTTTCTCCTAAAAAAGAAACATTTATATCGTATTCATCTGCATTTTTATTAACTGTAAAATTACCGCTTTTAATAAAAATTGCACCAACATTTTGATCTATCATTTGTCCTAAATAGGTACCTGGAGCATATTGTTCTACATTACTACCCGGGAAAAATGTAAAAGCCTTACCTATAGTATCACTACTAAATGTCCCTGCAACAAGCAAGGTGTCATTCTCCTGTTGATTCAACGAAACATTAAGAAAGAAACCTTCTCCTCCTATACCACCAGCACCATTATGAACAAGTCCTTCGTCTAATAATCGGAGAACTATATTATTTGTTCCCTTTTCATAAATATCACCTAAAAAATACAATACTGCTGAATGAAACGAAAAATCTGCTTTTACAGCCAATACCGTTATTTTGCATTCTGCAAATACTTTTCCACAAACTGCTCCTACCGTAGCTTCACCCGGAGTTAATGCTCTAATAGTCCCATTATCAGAAACCGACACTACACTCTCATTACTACTCTCCCATGTTATTTTTGCACTACGTGTAGCCGCAAGCGGATATACTAAAACTTCAAGTTGAGCAGTATCGCCCATAGTCATTGTTTTTACTCTTTCGTTAAGAACTAAAGATGTTACTTTTTCTTGGTCGCACGAGACCAAAAACAAAGCTAAAAATACTAAAGCAAAAGAAATTCTCTTCATTGTTTTAAAACTTTTTTCGTAAATATCGAACAGGATAATATGCAGCTAAAAAACCTAATGCCACTACTGTTAAAAATATAAGAACAATATCTCCGAAATGAACGATTACAGGATACGACTCAATAATAAAATTTCCACCTAATTTCAGCCAACCGAAATATTGTTGAGAAAGACATAAAAGAATTCCTAAAATCAATCCAACAAATGCACCCGTAATTGAAATCAACCATCCTTCAAATAAAAAAATCATACGTATCAACTGGTGTGATGCCCCAAGTTTTTGCAAAGTAGAAATATCCTCCTTTTTATCGACAATAAGCATGGAAAGCGATCCTATAATATTAAAAGTAGCAACAAGAAGTATCAACAAAAGGATTAAAAAAGTTATCCACTTTTCGATTTGCATAATACGAAAAGAATCCGATTGTTGTTCATACTTGTTTTTTACAGTAAACGATTCACCCAATAGTTTTTTTATCTCTTTCTGCGTAGCGTTTAGTTTGTTAGGTTTTATTTTCAATTCTACAGCAGAAACATCTGTAGAATCACGTTCAAACAACGAACGTGCCATACTAATATCTACAAACAGATATTTATGATCAAGATCTTTTTCTTGTGTTAAATACACTCCTGTTATCAACGCATTCTGTTGATTAAAAGCTCTATCAGGTACAGCAATATTTATTTTCCCCTCGCGTTTTGGAACAAATATTTTTAACGCATCAGAAAACTGCAATCCAACACTTAATTGCCATGCCAAACCCGCACCAATGACGGCATAATTATGAAAATAATCGTGTACCAAAAACTGACCATCATACAAAATGCTATCGACTGGAATAGCTTTCAAATAGTTTTTATCAATGCCTTTTATTACTACAGGCGATTGCCTATTTTGATAAGCAATTAGAGCATTATCTTCCAACACCTCACTAAAGTAAAGCACGTCGTCCATTGCTTTTATCTGTTCAAATTCAGCAGTATTGATACAAAAAGTTTTACCCTCTACAACTTCTATCTTCAAATCAGGGTCAAAATAAGCGAACATATTTTTCACCAACGACTCAAATCCATTAAACACAGACAGCACACAAACCAAAGCCAACGTGCCTAAACAAACGCCACTTGCTGCGATAAAAGATATTACATTTATCGCATTCTGTTTCTTTTTAGAAAAAAGATAACGGAATGCAATGAAAAATGCGAAATGATAATTTCGTTTTCTCTTTGACATTATTTTTTCAATAAATTGTCAATATTCTCAAGATAATCAAGTGTATCATCAATAAAAAAAGAAAGTTCAGGAATTATTCTTAATTGATTTTTTACACGATTACCAAGTTCAAATCTTATCGATTTCACCGAGTCTTGAATATTGTTTAAAAGAATTTCAGATTTCTCACTTGGAAATATACTTAAATAAATTCGAGCAATAGATAAGTCTGGCGAAACGCGGACGTTAGTTACCGATATCAATGTTCCTTGAACGCTTCGTGCATAAAGTAGAAATATCTCTCCTAACTCTTTTTGTAATAAACGAGCTATTTTTTGTTGACGTGTATTTTCCATATAAATTTTATTATCTAACAAAGACAAAGATAATTACTTTTATTTTAATAGAATACCTCGGCTAACAAATCATTTTCTTTTTCGTATTTTTGCAATCAATATTATTTTCACATAGCGTTTATGCAAAAAATTAGACTTCTTATTGTTTGTTTTACCATAGCTTTTTCGTTGGCGATGAATGCCAACAATAATATTTCTACCGATTATTGGAAGTTGAGTAAAGCATACTATTCTATACTGAAAAGCTATGTAGATTCTATATCCGAAAAAGATATTACAGAATATGCCATACGTGGAATATTAAAAGAACTCGACCCTCATTCAGTTTACATTCCAAAAGAAGAAGTAGAGCGTGCTAACGAAGCAATTATTGGAAATTTCGATGGCATAGGAATCTCTTTTCAGATGATAGACGACACACTAACCGTAATGCAAACTATTGCAGGTTGCCCTGCAGAAAAGGTGGGAGTTATTGCAGGCGATAAAATCATAGCAGTAGCTGACCAAACAATCGCTGGCGTAAAAATGTCAACAACCGATATTTCTAAAATGATAAGAGGACCAAGAGGTTCAGAAGTTTCTATAAAAATAAAAAGACAAGGCGTTTTTTCTCCTATTGACTTTTTAATAATTCGAGACAAAATACCTATTTATAGTTTAGATGCTGCATACTTTATTAATCCGAAAACGGCATACATAAAACTAAATAGTTTTGCTCAAAACACTATGGATGAAATATACAAAGCATGCGATTCTTTGAATTTATGGAAATGTAAAAATTTAGTTCTGGATTTACAAGGTAATGGTGGAGGACTCTTAAGCACTGCTTTTTATTTAGCCGACGAGTTTTTGGATTCAAGAAAAATGATTGTATATACCAAAGGTTTTCAAGAGCCACAACGTAACGATTATGCAACAAATAATGGTCAATTTGAGAATGTAAACCTCGTAATTCTTGTCGATGAATCATCGGCATCGGCAAGTGAAATCGTAGCAGGTGCAATTCAAGATTGGGATAGAGGCTTAATCATTGGTCGTCGCACTTTTGGAAAAGGACTTGTTCAACGCCCTATAATTTTACCTGACGGTTCTCACATACGGCTTACTGTTGCACGTTATTATACACCTTCAGGACGTTGTATACAAAAGCCTTATAACGGTGGGACAGAATCTTATCAGAAAGAACTCATACAACGATTACAACACGGTGAAATGCAATCTTCGGATAGCATAAAATTTCCTGACTCATTACGATACGAAACCTGCTCTCTTCATCGTATAGTTTATGGAGGAGGAGGCATTATGCCTGATATTTTTATTCCTTTGGATACTACTTTTTATTCTGACTATTACCGCAATTTACTTGCGAAAGGCGTGATGAATAAAACAATAGTAAATTATGTAAACAAAAATTCAAATCGTATTCGTGAAAAATATCCAACATTCGAATCGTTTAACAAAAATTTTATAGTAGAAGATGCTTTACTAAATGAACTTATCCAAAACGGAGAGGAAAATGGAATTCATTTTAATGAAAAAGAGTTTAACATATCAAAACCTTTCATTTCATTACAAATAAAAGCTGTTATTGCTCGTGATTTATGGACAACAACATCTTATTATAAAATAATGAATCAATTTAATACTCCTCTTAAAAAAGCTCTTGACATATTATCAGAAACAAAAGATTTAAAGCAATATTTAAAGACAAAACTATGACAGAAAAACTTACAACTTTGAGAGACAACGCAGCAATTCGTTGGATAGCGTTGTTATTGTTAGCATTAGCTATGTTTTGTTCATATATTTTTATGGACATTCTTTCTCCAATTAAGGACTTAATGGTAACTACTCGTAATTGGAGTTCTACCGCTTTCGGAACTATGCAGGGATCAGAAACATTTTTGAATGTTTTTGTTTTCTTCTTGATTTTTGCCGGAATTATTTTGGATAAAATGGGTGTTCGTTTTACCGCTCTTTTATCTGGCGCTGTTATGTTAATTGGTGGATTAATTAAGTGGTATGCGGTAGATCCTTTATTTGCAGGAAGTACTCTTGAAACTTGGTTTACTAATAATCTTAATTATATTCCTGTTTTTGAGGAAATAGGAGTAGCACCATTTTATAGAGAAATGCCTGCTTCTGCAAAATTGGCAGCTGTTGGTTTTATGATTTTTGGTTGTGGAGTTGAGATGGCAGGAATCACTGTTTCTCGTGGTATTGTAAAATGGTTCAAAGGTCGTGAAATGGCTTTAGCAATGGGTTCTGAAATGGCTTTGGCTCGTTTAGGCGTAGCAACTTGTATGATTTTCTCCCCATTCTTCGCAAAATTAGGCGGTACTGTTGATGTTTCTCGCTCTGTAGCATTCGGCGTTGTTTTACTCTGTATTGCTTTGATTATGTTTATTGTTTACTTCTTTATGGATAGAAAGTTAGACGCACAAACTGGCGAAGCAGAAGAGAAAGACGATCCTTTCAAAATTAGTGATTTGGGTAAAATTTTAACCAGTGTTGGTTTCTGGTTGGTTGCTCTTCTTTGCGTTCTTTATTACTCTGCAATTTTCCCATTCCAAAAATATGCTGTAAATATGTTGCAATGTAACTTAACACTTCAACTTCCAGAAGCAGGTTCTTTCTGGGCTGGTGAAGCTGTTACTATTATTCAATATTTGATTATGCTTGTAGTTGCTGGTTTCTCATTCTCAAGCAATTTTATGAAAAAGGCTTCTCTAAAATCTCTATTTATGGGTATTGCTGTAGTTGCTCTTGTAGTTTATTGTTATATGGGTTATATGAAAGGAACTGCAGAATCTATTTTCGCTGTTTTCCCATTGTTGGCAGTGGCAATTACTCCTATTTTGGGTAATTATGTAGATAAAAAAGGAAAAGCCGCTTCAATGTTGATGATTGGTTCTTTGTTATTGATTGTTTGTCACTTAACTTTCGCATTTGTATTGCCAATGTTTAAAGATAGTGCAATTGGTGGAACTATTGTGGCTTATGTAACTATTTTAGTTTTGGGTGCTTCATTCTCTTTGGTTCCTGCATCTTTGTGGCCAAGCGTTCCAAAATTGGTTGATGAAAAAATTATTGGTTCCGCTTACGCATTGATTTTCTGGATTCAAAATATTGGTTTGTGGTTGTTCCCATTGCTTATTGGTAAAGTTTTGGATAAGACAAATGAAGGCGTTACTGATGCTACAAAATTGGATTATACCTGGCCTTTGGTTATGTTGGCTTGCTTAGGCGTGGCTGCTCTTATTTTGGGTATTGTTTTGAAAGCATGGGATAAGAAGAAAAATCTCGGTTTGGAAGAACCAAATATTAAATAATATGGAGAAACTAACAATAATAAAAGTTGGTGGGAAAATAGTAGAAGAGCCCGAAAGTCTCTCACAACTTATAAATAATTTCTCCGAGATTCAAGGGTTAAAAATGCTTGTACACGGGGGAGGACGCTCTGCTACCAAACTTGCTACAAAATTAGGTATCGAAACTCAAATGATAAACGGCAAGCGTATCACAAACAAAAATATGCTTGATGTAGTAACTATGGTTTATGGTGGTTTGGTAAACAAAAACATTGTAGCACAACTACAAGCACGTGGAATAAATGCACTAGGGCTTACTGGTACCGATATGGGGTGCATACGTTCGCACAAACGAATAGTAAAAGATATTGACTATGGCTTTGTTGGTGATGTAGAGAAAGTTGATGGGAAAAAGATCTCCAATTTAATAAATTTAGGGATATTACCCGTTTTTGCACCCTTAACTGTTGATATTAATGGGCAAATTTTAAATACAAATGCTGATACCGTCGCAGGAGAATTGGCAAAAGAATTGGCTAAATTTTACGATGTAACGCTTGTTTTTTGCTTTGAGAAGAAAGGTGTTCTTGCTGATATCAACGATGAAAACAGCATCATTGAAAGAATCTCATTCAATTCTTTTATTGATCTGAAAAATCAAGGAATCATTCAAGATGGAATGATTCCAAAATTAGAAAATGCCTTTGACGCAATTCGTTCAGGAGTGAAACAGGTAGTTATTACAAAAGCCGATGCTATCGGAAAAAATGAAGGAACAATTATTATCAAATAAATGGAAGAGATAAAATCCCAAGCGATAGAGTTACTCAAACAATTGATTTCTATACCATCTTTTAGTAAAGAAGAAAAAGCAAAAGCCAACTTCCTTGAATCATACTTAAAACAACATGGTTGCTGTGTAAATCGAGTAGGAAACAACATTTGGTGTGTTGCACAATCGTTTGATGCAAATCGACCAACATTATTGATTAATTCGCATATTGATACCGTAAAACCATCTGAATCGTGGAATACAAATCCATTTGTAGCAATAGAAGATGGGAATCGAATCATTGGATTAGGAGCTAATGATGCTCATGCTTCCGTAGTTTCATTACTTTCTGTTTTTTTGATGTTAAAAGACACACTTCTACCTTACAATCTTATTCTTGCATTATCTGCTGAAGAAGAAATCTCAGGTAAAAACGGCATGGAACTTTTATTACAAGATCTACCTAAAATTGATTTTGCAGTCGTAGGCGAACCAACAAAAATGAAAGCTGCTATTGCCGAAAAAGGTTTAATGGTTATCGATTGTGTAACGAAAGGAAAATCTGGTCATGCAGCACGCAACGAAGGTATTAACGCAATCTCTTTGGCAATGAGCGATTTAGAATGGTTCATGTCTTATCGCTTTGAAAAAAAACATCCTTTTTTAGGCGATGTAAAAATGAGTGTTACACAAATTAATGCAGGAACCCAACATAATGTTATTCCTGACGAATGTCATTTTGTAGTTGATGTACGAAGTAATGGTTGTTATTCTAACAAAGAGTTGTTTTCTATTATACAACAACATATTCAATCAACTGCTGTTGCACGCTCGTTTCGACTAAACGCTTCAAATTTAAATACAGAACATTCGGTTTGTCAATTTTTACAACAACAAGGAATCGAAATGTTTGGGTCTTCAACACTATCAGATCTGGCTTTAATGCCTTTCGATGGAGTAAAAATAGGAGTAGGCGATTCTGCTCGTTCGCATACAGCAAATGAATACATCGAAAAAAATGAAATTTTCAATGCCATTGACATTTATCATCGTCTGTTGCAACAATGGCAATTTTAATTTGCTTTTATATCAATAAAATCTTTTTTATATATAGTTTTTAACTATTTTTGTAACAACATAAAATTTAGAAAAAATGGCAAAAGAAATTACAGATGCAAACTTACAAGAGGTTTTGAATAACGAACAAATAGTTGTTATTGATTTTTGGGCAGAATGGTGTGGACCTTGTCGTATGATTAGCCCTATTATTGATGAATTAGCAGAGGAATATGCCGATAAAGTTTATATTGGCAAAGTTAATGTTGATGAAAATGATGATGTTGTTGAAAAATACGGTATTCGTAATATTCCCACAATTTTATTCATAAAAAATAGAGAAATTGTAGATAAAAAAGTAGGTGCAAGTTCCAAAGCCGATTTGAAAGCAAAAATAGATGCATTACTCTAACTTTTTTATAAAATTAATTTTTTAAGAATGGGCTTTATGTCCATTTTTTTGTTTATAATTGGTCAAAAAAAACAACTATGAGAAGATTTATTATTTGCATATTTTGCATCATATTATTGGCTTGTAATAAAGTTGAAAATAGAAAATTCATAAATCAACAGCCTTGTATATTCCCTGATTATATAGAAGTAACAATGCCACAAAATATAGTACCACCAACTTTCACTGTAAAAAATGTTGATAAAATTTATGCTGAATTTATCTTTAACGGTGAAATACAATTTACATGTACAGGGAACAGCGAAAAAGGCATATCTATTCCTATCAGGAAGTGGGAAAAACTCGCAAAAAAAGCTAAAAATTCAATCATAACAGTTGTTGTTTGTACAAAGCAAAAAGACGAAGATTTTTGGAACGAGTATTTACCTTTTAATATTTCTATTGCTAATGAACTTATCGATGGATATATCACTTATCGTCTGATAAAACCAGGATATGAACTTTGGGATAGAATGGGCATTTACCAACGAAACATTACAAATTACGACGAAAAGGCAATTTTTGAAAATCGTCAACAAGAATCAAACAATGGTCGTGGCTGTATAAATTGCCATTCTTTCTGCGAATATAATGCTGACACCTTAATGTTTCACGCACGATTTATAAATCCAGGAACAACAATTGCAATAAACGATGAAATCAAACATATAGACCTTAAAACAGAAATTACACAAAACGGAACCTATCCTAAATGGCATCCATCGGCACGTTATATTGCTTACGCTCTTTGTAGTACAAGTCAAGCTTTTCATGTTTACGACCCTAATAGAATATCCGTTTATGATACAAAATCAGACTTAATGATTTATGATGTACAGAAAAAGGAAGTAATTGTAGATAAACGTTTTGTAAATTCATCACAACTTGAAACATTTCCGTCATGGTCACCTGACGGAAGATGGCTTTATTTTTCATCAGCAATACAAGCAGGAAAATTACCACAGAATAATGATAAAATTAAATATGGCATTTATCGTGTTGCCTTCGATCAAGAAACTGCAAATTTTGGCGATTCTATCGAATGTATAATAAACCCTGACTCAACAAACAAAACACAACTTTTCGCTCGTATTTCGCCAAATAATCGCTACTTACTCTATACTGAAGCAGATTACGGAACATTCCCTATCTGGCATCACGAGGCAGATTTGAAAATGTTAGATTTAGAATCTCGCAAAAATGTCGATACAAAAATTCTTAATAGTTCATCGGTTGAGAGTTATCATTCGTGGTCAAGCAACGGGCGTTGGATTGTGTTCAGTTCTCGTAGAACTGATGGATTATACACGCGTTTATATTTAGCATACTTCGACGAAAACGGACATTTTCACAAACCATTTCTTTTGCCACAAAAAAGTGCCAATTTTGATTTCGAAAGAATGTATTCGTATAATATCCCTGAATTTACAAAAGGAGCAACAAAAATTCCTTCTTATAAAATAGAGAAAGCTGTTAAAAGTCAACCTATTTCTTCAAAATTACGCAAATAAATGCAACAAAAGATTTCAGAATATACGTTTTTAACGCTGATTTCAACAGCATTTTTTCTCGTCTGGGGAACATTATTCTCTGGGCATATAAATGCTTGGTATTGGGCGAATTTTTTCACAACAGACATCTCGTTTTTTAATTATTTTCTAAAAGAAAGAGATCTCCTTCAATATATAGCGAGTTTTTTAATGTTATTTTTTAAATGGAATTGGATAGGGGCATTTATTTTAACATCATCTGTTATTTGCATTTACCTATTGACTCGTCGATTATTACGAGAACTCACATTTTCAAGCAATGCCAACTTTATCTCAATAATTCCTTGTATAACACTTTTCGCTCTTCAAATTCATCGTGCTTTCCCATTTAGGAAAACACTTTTTATAGTATGCTTTTTATTATTTCTATTAACTTTTATATGGAGTTTTAAAAACAGTCGTTTACACATTTCTATTTCTATTATATTGTCACTCTTATCTTTATGGATGTTTGATAGTATAGAAAAGGTTTATTTTTATACAGTTTGTTTAATAACAGAAATTCTATTAAGTAAGAAAAGTCTGAAATATTATTTAAGTACTGCATTCGCAATTCTTGACATTTCGTTTATAGTCTTTTTTTTTCAAGAGAAAGATTCTCTCCCACATTTTAAAGAACCATTTGCTCTGCAACTTATTATTTTCCCAATATTTATTATTACTCTTCTGTTCCTATCCAAAACAAACTTTAAAAACATAAAAATAATTTTATGTTTACCAATAAGCGTTTTAATCTGCTTTTTATGTTTTCTTTTTGAAACAAGAAACTATAGTTTCGAAGAACAACAACAATACGAAAAACTTTTTTGTTACAATAAAGCTGTAATTTCTAACGATTACAACGAAATAATAAATCTTGCTGAAAATGAAAGACAAAAAACAACAGAATTATTTCCATTTGTTGTTTATGCACACGCTCAGCAGGGCAATTTAACTGAGTTTTTATTTAAATATCCTATAAATTCTAAAACATTTTTTCTCCCTTACGCATTACCTAATTCTCCAGTACAAACAACAACTTTAGCAATCTATTTTTATCGTGCTTTAGGATTTCAAAACGAAGCAATTCATCAAGCATTCTCTTTATCAGCCAATCATACAAATGGCGATGAAATGCTTTCGGCTTATTTGCTTGCCGAACTACAAACAGAAAAAGGAGATTCGCTTCTTGCTGAGAAATACCTCCATTTAATGAGTAAAACTATTGTTAATAATAGCTTTGTAAAAAAACAACGCTCAAAACTTCAAAATAAGAATTTTTTAATACCTACAGATTCACTACTATATGTTAATTCTCCACAATTAAACAATTTGATGTCAGCCTTTATCTGTAATCCTCGCAACCAATTTGCACGTGATATGCTTTTGTGTACGCTACTACAACAACGCGAGTATAATCTTTTTTGTGGATTTTGCACAAGATATATTGATACAAATGAGGAGTTGCCAACTCTTTATCAAGAGGCCTTGCTTATGGCACAAAATATGGAGATTTCTACTATGGAAGGTAAATGCTTTCGCATAAATGAACAAACTCAAAAACGTTGGCAAGAATTTGTCAAAATCTTTAATAATACTCAACTCGATAATCGCTCACGGCAAATTGCATTACGACCATTTCGTTATACTTGGTGGTATTATTGTTTAATGTCTCCTGAAAAAATCAACTAAAAAATAATGATTATGATTACACAATTAGAACCTCACAACGTATTCCGTTTTTTTGATGAAATATCTCGTATCCCTCGCCCTTCAAAAAAAGAAGAACGAATAATTGCTTACATTCAAGATTTTGGAAAAAGTCGAGGATTAGAGACTATTACCGATAAAATAGGTAATGTTTTGATACGAAAACCAGCTACAATAGGAAAAGAACTTGCTCCAACAGTTGTTTTACAAGCACACATGGATATGGTGTGTGAAAAAAATGCTAACGTAGAACATGATTTTTTAAATGATGCTATAAAAACTTACATTGATGGCGATTGGATACGAGCTCGCGGTACAACACTTGGTGCCGATAACGGAATTGGTATAGCAGCAATTCTTGCAGTACTCGATGCAGATAATATTGAGCATGGAAATATTGAAGCTTTATTTACCGTTGACGAGGAAACTGGACTTACAGGAGCATTTGCTCTTGATTCAAATTTACTTAAAGGCGATATTCTTATCAATCTTGACTCGGAAGATGACGGCGAACTTTTTATTGGTTGTGCTGGTGGGTGTGATACAATAGCAACTTTTAATTATACAGAAGATGTTGCCGACGGACGAATGTTTTTCTTTACAGTCACAGTTTCGGGATTGCTTGGAGGGCATTCGGGCGATGATATTGACAAAGGTCGTGCCAATGCTAACAAGCTTTTAGTTGAATATTTGGTTCGAATTGCCAAACAAACCACATTGCGTATTTGCCACATCGACGGAGGGAACTTAAGAAATGCCATTGCTCGCGAAGCATCGGTTGTTGCGGCTGTTCCTTTTTCATACAAAGAAACTTTACGAGTAGAATTTAATCATCATCTTGCAGAAATAGAAGAAAAATTTTGCCATACAGAACCAAATCTTTCAATGGTATTACAATCAGAATCTGCTCAAAAAACTTTTATTGACTACGCAACTTCACAAGCTTTATTATCAGCATTAGTAGATTGTCCTCATGGAGTTATTGCAATGAGCGAAACAATGCCCGGATTGGTTGAAACTTCTACAAATTTAGCTTCAATAAAAATGGCTGATAAAAAAATCGTTATTTCTACAAGCCAACGCAGTTCGATAGAATCAGCAAAAAATGAACTTGCAAAAGACATAGAAAATATTTTTACAAGCAAAGGTGCCACAGTGAAACATAGTGATGGATATCCAGGTTGGAATCCAAATACAAATTCGAAAATTGTGCGACTTACTGCTGAAACCTATGAGCGACTTTTTGGAGAAAAGGCTCACATTCGTGCCATTCATGCAGGATTGGAATGTGGTTTATTTGCAGAAAAATATCCGCATCTTGATATGATTTCTTTCGGGCCAACAATGCGAGGAGTTCACTCTCCTGACGAACGATTAAGTATTATAGCGACACAACGTTTTTGGCAATTACTAATAGAAGTTTTAAAACAGATTTAAAGCATTTACAAGGATTATTAATTTTTTAAGATTTTTTAACAATAGGGGGGGGTAAATCGATGGTTTTCAACTACTTTCGCAACAAAAAATCTAATCCTTTAAAAACATGAAACATATTTTTTTAATTTTTACCTTTTCGCTATTCATTAGCAATGTTTTTGCTCAAACCTTTTCGCTAAAAGGAAGTGTTATTTCTGAAGAAACTGGAGAAAAACTTGCTTTCGCTTCTGTTGTTTTATACGAAAATGATTCTATTTATAAATCAGGAACCACTACAAATACCAATGGAGAGTTTATTATTGCCAACCTTCAGAAAAACACTTATCGAATTAATATTTCATTTGTTGGCTACGAAACATTTGAAATAGTAAAAGATATTTTAAGCGATACAAATCTTGGTAAAATAAAATTAAAAACAGAGTCAGTAATTCTTGATGATGCGGTTGTAACTATGACTTTACCTGTAATCGAGCAAAAGATTGATAAAACAGTGATCAATGTTGCCAATTCTGTTACTGCCGAAAGTAGCAATGCTTTTGATATGTTACGAAATTCGCCCGGAGTTACTATTGACAATGAAGGCAATATTCAGCTCAACGGCAAATCTGTCTCGATATGGGTTGATGGACGACCATCACATTTATCGGGAAAAGATTTAGAGGCATACCTAAGCGGAATAGAAGCAACTTCACTCGATAAAATTGAATTAATTTCTAATCCATCAGCAAAATATGATGCAGAGGGAAGCGGAGGAATTATCGATTTAAAAATCAAAAAAAATCGTTTAAGCGGTTTTAATGGTTCGATACGTGCAGGGCACGATGGTAAAGTTTTCAACAAAAAATATTATCATTATACAAACGCATCGGTTAATCTTAATTATCGGTCAAAAATCAGCAATACGTTTTTTTCTTATGCACCGAATTTTGGCTCTGATTTTACTGATTACAAATCCGATTTTTATGACATTACACAAAAAAATTGGAAACAAACATCAAACGCTTTATCTCAAAGTAACAATTCAGGACATTCGTTAAGATTAGGAACAGATTTTTTCATAAACAAAAAAAATACAATTGGTTTCATCGTCAATTCTTTTTTTAGCAACAGGCAATCGAATCAAAAACCAAACTTCACATACAATCAAACTTTTGTGAATGACACTTTGCAAGAAACATCAAACACACTTATCAATTCTATAATAAATACTAACAATATCTCTGCTAATTTGAACTACACATCGGTATTCGATGAAGAAAAAAGTTCCGAATTGACCGTTAATCTTGATTACTTATATTGGATTTCGAAAGACAGTAGCTACAACGACAATAGATATTTCAAAGGAGATGGGATTTCGGTTTCACGACAACCATTAATTTTTTTGCAAGATATGCAACAAGCTATAAACGTTTATTCAGTTAAAGCTGATTTTCAACACACGTTTATAAAAAAGCTGCTTTTCGAATCGGGACTAAAAGCTTCCATTTCACAAACAAAAAACACTTTTTTACGAGAAAATTTTGAGTCAGATGTATGGTCAAAAGACATAAATCGTTCTTCCGATTTTTGTTATACAGAGCAAATTTATGCTCTATACGCTTCGTTAGGAGCACAAATCAATACCAAATGGAGTTTAAAAGGAGGGTTGCGAGGTGAATACACATACAATATTGGTGATTGGATAACTCAAAACAGAAAAACATATCGAAACTATTTTGATATATTTCCAACCATTTTTGCATCCTACCAACATTCTGAAAAATACAATTTCGCACTTTCCTACACAATGCGCATTGGACGTCCTTCGTATTGGCAACTTAAACCTTTCAGATCATATATTGACGAAAATACGGCTGTAGAAGGGAATCCAGAACTTTTACCTCAAAAAACACATCACATAGCTTTCAAAACAAGTTTGATTCGTTATTTCAATATCAATCTAAATTATCACCATACAACCAACTTATCCTCTCAAATACTAACTTTTGACGGGAAAGAAAAAGTGTACAAATGGGCAAATTGGGGGAAACAGAATGCCTTATATCTTGGATTGGCTTGTTCAGAATTCCCTTTAGTGAAAAACAGACTCACAATGAGTTTGTATGCTGATTTAGGTTACAATGATGAGATCAATCAAAAGAAAGATTTTAGAAATCAGTTGTTTTTCTCATCATTTTACGGGAATCTTACATTGATTCTTCCTAAAGACTGGAAAATAGAAGCATACGGTTGGGGTCATACGGGTGGAAGTATGGGATATTTTAAATATACAAGTCAAGGAATGTTATCTTTTGGCATTAGAAAATCTTTTTTGGAACAAAAATTGCGATTAAATCTTAAATTTGAAAATATACTTAATACAAATAACAGTGATTTAAATTATCAACAAGGAAATATAAAATACAACATTAAACAAATATACTCGGCTCCATCGTTTGGATTGTCTATTTCTTACAATTTTGGGAAAGCTACACAAAGCAAATATCGAAAAGTGGGCGAAGTAGAAGAATCTTCACGATTAGGCTCAGGTAAATAACAAACAATATGCAAAACAAACGAAAAATCATCAATGACCCAGTTTTTGGATTTATCAATATTCCAAACGATTTTATCTATCACATTATACAACATCGTTATTTTCAGCGATTGAATCGAATCAAGCAATTAGGGTTGTCTTCGTTTGTTTACCCGGGAGCTCAACATACACGTATGTTGCATTCTTTAGGAGCTATGTATTTAATGGGAGAAGCACTGAAACAGTTGCAACAACATGGGAACAATATTAGCGATGAAGAATTTGATGCGGCTTTATCGGCAATACTTTTACATGATGTTGGACATGGACCTTTTTCACACGCATTAGAAAACACCTTAGTTTCAGGAGTTTCACACGAAGAAATTTCACTATTGTTAATGCAAAAAATAAATACTGAATTAAATGGTAAACTCGATTTAACTATTCAAATTTTTAAAAACGAATATCACAAAAAATTCTTACACCAATTGGTGTCAGGACAATTAGATGTTGATAGGCTTGACTATCTGCGGCGTGATAGTTTTTTTACAGGTGTTACAGAAGGAATTATAGGATCGGCTCGTATAATAAAAATGCTCAATGTAAAAAATGACGATTTAGTCGTCGAAGAAAAAGGTATTTATTCCATTGAAAACTTTTTATTTGCTCGACGATTTATGTATTGGCAAGTTTATTATCATAAAACATCAGTCGCTGCAGAATGTATGCTAATAAAAATCCTACAACGAGCTAAAGAACTATCAATGAATGGCTCAAAACTTTTTGCGACACCTGCTTTACGTTATTTTTTAGAAAACATTATTGATAAAAAAACATTTATGTCTGACGATGAAGCTTTAGAACATTTTATCTCGCTTGATGATTCCGATATTTTATCAACAATAAAAGTTTGGGCAACATCTAACGACAAAGTTCTCGCTGAACTATGTAAACGTTTTGCGAATCGACAACTATTTCATACCGAAATAACACAAGAAGCAACTTCAGAAGAAAAAAAATACTTATTAATTGAGCAATATAAACAACAGTTCGACATTTCTGATTCAGAAGCAAAATACTTTCTATTTGAAGAATGTGTATCTGCTAACACATATAATCACGAAGATGAAAAAATACTGATACTTTATCGCGACGGCAGTTTGCACGACATAACCGAAGCATCGGATATTTTAAACGTAAGACTTCTGAAAAACGCCACATCGAAATACTATTTCTGCTATTTACGACTATGAAATATCAATATTTCATATTTTTATTATTTCTATTTGTCTCTTGCAAAGAGAATGAAGAAATTCCAACTCTTCAGCGTGGAGAATTATTTAGTGCCGAAAAAACAATAGAAATCCCCGCAAAAGAGATTCCTGCAATAATAGGCGATTCTTTTCCAAACACTTTGGCAATATACGATGTCGAGGGTTATAGAATCACTTATAGTACAATTTACAACAATGAGCCTATTCTTTCACAAGCATTATTATTAATGCCTAAAAACGCTTCTAAAATTCATTTTGTTAGTTACTTCCACGGCACAAACGTCCCTATAAAAATTTTAGGTTCAGAACGAAAAATCCCATCCAAATACGATGGAGGCAAAAAAGACTGGAAAGAAGTACGTTGGTGTGGAATAACCTTTGCGACATCGGGTTATTGCGTTTTATTACCAGACTACATCGGATTTGGAATGACAGCAGAAAAAGAACATCCTTTTGTCTATTATCCAGAACTATTCAAGGCAAACATTGATGCTTTGTTGGCTTCTAAAAAATTCTTCCAAAAACAAAAAATAACTTACAATAATGATTTGTTTTTAGCTGGATGGTCGCAAGGTGCAGGAGCATCACTTTCAGCTCATAAATACATTGAAAAAGATTATGCTCACGAATTTAAAATTATAGCAAGTTCAAATCTAGCAGGCCCCTATAATTTTATTCACTTCATCGAAGATGTCTTTTCAAATTCTAATAAACATTATCGTGCAGCAGGTTTATATAGTTGGGCAGGTTATGTTTTAAATAAATTTTCTGGACTTAATCGTCCTCTTGATCAAATTTTCAGTTTCCCTGTTTATGACCAAATGTCCGCCTTCGATGTTTTTACAAGTAAACCTATAGATTTGTTTCGCGACTATTTCATCGCAAATATTTTAAATGGTGATGATGAACTTTTTCGTGCAGCAATTCTGGAGAACTCCTTTCATAGTGGTTGGACTCCTAAAGGATTTGTTTATCTACATCATGGAACGGCAGACGACATTGTCCCTTATTTTAATTCAAAAGACGCATTTGATAATTTAAATAAAGAATCAGAAAACGTTTTTTTCTATTCATACGAAAACGCCACACACGATTCTCATGTCGACGAATATATAAAACAAACGATTTCTGACTTTAATAAACTTCGATGAAACGAATAATTTTCATAATTATCTGTAATGTATTTGTAATAAACCTATTTTGTCAAAACATTATGAAACAAAACATTTATTACGAAAATCTGAATTATTACAATCCTGCGACAACCTTTTCTTCTGACACTACATACAATTATTATACAACGTTTTATACAAAGTACAAGTTTCTTACATCAACTGTTTATTCCGAAAAACCTTATGATTTTAATCTCTCATTTCAAGGGAGGACGCAACAAAATGCAGGACATTACATGGTAGGTTACATTTACGATGGTTATTCATTTTTCAACCGCCATTCGTTATATGGTGGCTATGGATATAAATGGCAATTTAAAGAACATTTTTTAAGCATAGGAGCGAACATCATACTAAACTTTGATGCTATTTACTGGGACAAACTTTTGGTCTCGCACTACAGAGGTAAACAATTATTTGTAATGCCTGACATTGACTTTGGAATTTTCTATCGTTGGAAAGGATTAAATTTAGGATTATCAGCAAAGAATTTGTTAGCATTAGGTGAGCGTGTCAATGGTAATATCCTTTTACGTAGTCGAAGAACTTTTTTCACGAATCTATCATACAACTTTCAACTCTATTCAGCAACTATTGCTCCATACATGCTCTTCAGTTACGATAGTGAATTTAATTTAGATATAGGAATCTTCAGCCAATTATTTAATTATGGGAAGATTGCGTATATTTTCCGAGGGAAAGAAATTCGACACGTTTTCATCTTAGGAGGAGAATTTCCTCAAGGTTTTTCCATTGATGTTGCATTTGATTTCTCTAATGTAGCACAAGACAAAAATTTAGACATTAGATTAGGATATAAATTTTAGCTATACTTGTTCAATAAAACCTTGTTCTATATAACAAAGATAGCCTTCCGTTGTATAGCCCATTGCTTGAATTGCTTCTTTATATTTCCGAACTTGCTCTTTGTTTTCTTCTGGAGTTTTCTCTCCAAATTTATAATCAATAACAATAGCGTGATTATCTTTTATAAGTACCCTATCAGAACGAAAAGTCTTACCATCTCGTCGTATCTCAACCTCATTCAATATTTTATAATTATTAGAAAACCAATACGATATATTGTTTTTTTCGATAAAACCGATGATTTTTTCTTTTATATTGCATGCTTCTTCTTTTGTGATTTGTCCTTCATTCTCAAACATTTTAACCGAAACATCTATATCTTCTAACGTATTTATTTTCGACATCAAATTGTGCATCATCAATCCATAATTAATTCCTATAGAACGACTATTCTTTTCTACAATCCATTTTTTTTCTTTGCTTACTACAAGAGTCTTTTTAGGCTCCTTGGATACATAAGTCAAGGCTATTTGATTTTTATCGCATTGTTTCGATTCCTTTTTATTCAAGGCAGAAACTTCTCCAATAACAAAAAGCTCATCATCACACTTAATCATATCTTTTTGCATCGAAATAAAAAGGTCTTTTTGAAAACTAACATCTGGTTTATCTGAAGTTTGAAGTACATCAAAGAGAATATCTGGTAATTTGTTATTGGCTTGTTCTCTCTTTTCTTTTGGTTTCGGTGCAAAAACACAAAGTCCCTCACAAGCTCGCGTAAACGCCACATAAGCCACATTGAGCGTATCTATATAACCAAGCATCTTTTCTTTAAGATAATCATTTTTAAAAAAACTCTCACTCATAGCCGTATTATACGACATTGGTACAATAGGGAGTTCGTTGAAAGGATAATCTTGAACATGCTTTGTTCCACACCAAACTCGATTATTCGTTTTTGGTTCGAGATTCCAATCAAAAAATGGGATTATAACATTTTTAAATTCTAAACCTTTTGATGCATGTATCGTTAGAATTTGTATAGCATTCGATGATTTTGGAACATTGAGATTCAACTTTTTATTTTCATCCCAATACTTCAAAAAATTCGATAAATCGCTAGCATTTTTATTCTCGTACTCAAATACAACATCTTGAAATGCTTGTAAAAAAGCAACTTCAGTCTTACATTTTTCTACAAGAGAAAAATAATATATCAAAGCCTCTGTTTGTTCAAACAAAGAACTTTTTTCCAATACTTCAAAGTCTTTTGATTTATCTTGAAAAAGTATAGTTTTAATATCTTCATTAATATTGCTCACAGCATTTTGCAATGGCTGTTCCGATTTTTCGATTAACAAAAAATATCGATATAACAAAAACAATCTATTCGGAAAATCGTCAGGATGGACAAAATAAGTAAGTAATGCAATAATAAATTGCACACTTTTAGCATTTTTTAATTTTAACGCTTCGTTGGACAGCACATTATAACCATTTTGTAATAAATGCTCTGCAACGCAAGACGCTTCATCATTTGTACGCACTAAAACTGCAATATCTGATAAAGTTTTACCTTTTTCAAGCAAAGATCTCACCTTACCCGTCATTTTTTGTAAAGCAATATCTTTCCAAGAAGTATCATCATTTTTTTCAATAAACTGCACATTTACATAACCTTCAGAAATGTTTTTCTTACCAATTCTCTGCGAAAGATTACTATATGCTTTTTCTATTTTCTTTACAAAAATCGGATTATCAGAACCTTCTATCTTTTGAAATTCTTCCTTTATTTTTTGAGTAGCAAGTGTAAAAAATGTATTATTAAAAAGAATTACGTTTTTTGAACTCCGGAAATTTGTATCTAATTCATTATTACAAATATATTCTTTAATAGTTTTATTCTCATCATTTTCTTCCAATTGCGTATTCAATAAATCCCAATCAGAATTCCGCCAACGATAAATACTCTGCTTCACATCACCAACAAGCATATTTTCATTACCGCTACCGAGACTTTCAAGAAGTAACGGTCTAAAATTACTCCATTGTAATCCAGATGTATCTTGAAACTCATCAATCATAAAATGTTTTATACGAGTCCCAATTTTTTCATAAATAAAAGGAGTATCCGATTTTGCTATTATTTTTGACAAAAAATCGTTTGCGTTCGAAAGCAATAGTAGGTGTTTTTCTTTTACTATATTATTCACCTCTCTTTCAACATCACTCAAAATACCTATCGTATAGATATTTTTATTTATTTCACATGCAGTTTTATATTTAGATATATTTGTTTTAATATAAGCTTCTATATGCTCCAAATATTTTTTTAAATCAGCAAAAGCAGACGCAATATTTTGACGTACTGGATCTTTTGCTGATTTAGAACACCATTCTTTTGAATCTGGATCAGTAGCATCTATTGCATCTTTTAAACGTTTCCCTATTTCATATTTTTTATTTTTAATATTGATAGCATTAGCCATAAAACTCGCATTAGCGTAAGGAAAATCTGCCACTTCAAGTCCATTATTCTTTAACGTCTGCCTAATATTACAAACTAAATCATCAATTTCCCCTTCAAAAATATTTTTTATCTTCTTTATTTTTGTTTGAATAGCTTTAAGTCTCGTTTTATCATTTATAGTATTATACCAATCAGAATTAGAGAGTTCATTCTTAAACGATTCTTTGAACAATTCCCTTCCAAGTTCACTTATAGAAGATACTGGATTCCACGATTTTTCATTGTTTATCAATTCCTCTGCATATTTTTTCAACCAAAATAACAATTGCTTATTTTCTGGGATCTCCAGATTGTTAAGCATATTCTCAATAGCTTTTTCAAGAAGAGTATCAGTATCCAATTCAAGGTTATAATTACCATTGAGCGACATTTCGTGGGTAAAAGACTGAATGATTTTTAAAAAAAACTTATCGATTGTTGAAATCTGAAAGGCAGAATATTCATTTAAAAGATTTTTTAAAATTTCTTGTGCTTTTTTAGATAAAACCTCAGGAGTTATATTCAGTTTTTTGCAAAAGAAGTCAATATGTTCAGATTTTTCTGATTCTATCGATATAAAATATAACTCTTTTAATATACGTACCTTCATTTCTTCTGTAGCTTTATTTGTGAAAGTTACAGCTAAAATATTACGATGTGTAGTAGTAGTAGTTGGATTAAACAAATAACCCAAATATTTTCGAGTCAATGTATAAGTTTTTCCCGAACCAGCAGAAGCCTTGTATATTTCAAGATTTGCCATTAATTAATCCTTTTCGTTTGCCTATAACCTTTCTCGATAAGCAACGTTGTTATTTTCTCGCGGAAATCACCTTGAACTAAAATTTCTCCATTTTTTGCAGATCCGCCAACTCCACATTTCGATTTTAAAAATTTTCCAAGTTCTTTTAAATCGTCATCAGAACCAACAAACCCTGTGATAAGAGTAACTGCTTTCCCGTTTCTATTGCGTTTGTCGAGCTGTACTTTTAAGCGTTGCTGACTTTCGGACAATGTTTCTATTTGAACTTCTTCTGTTGTTTCGTATTTAAAATCTGGATTTGTAGAGTAAACTACATTTAATCGGCTTTTCCAATCGTTATTCATAGTGTGTTTAGTTGCGAACGTTGATTTCTACCAAAACTTCTATAACTATCAGGCTCTATATCGATGTTTGGTTCTATAATATTTTCGATATAATGTAACTGAAATTTCAAATATTTTATATTCAATCCACGAGCCAACCATTGTTGTTCGTAAAATGTTTTAATCGACAAAATTTCATCGTCAGGCATATCATTGTAAAGATTTTCGGTGGCAGCCAATATTGCATAACGATTCTCCTCTATGATAGCTTTCGTATAGGTATAAAGAAAATTGCTATCCGTTTTCAGATGAACAACACCTTGAGGTTGCATGATATATTCGTAAAGCGATAAGAAACTCGATGAAGTAAGTCGTTTTCTCGTTTTTTTCATTTGTGGGTCAGGGAATGTTATCCATATCTCTGCAACTTCATCTTTATCAAAAAAATGCTGCAACAAGTTGATGCCTGTTCGCAAAAAAGCAACATTTTTCATATCCTTCTGATACGACTCTTTTGCTCCCGTCCAAATACGAGATCCTTTTATATCGACACCGATAAAATTTTTTTCGGGATAAAGTTTTGCTAATCCTACCGTATATTCACCTTTGCCACAACCAAGTTCAAGTACAATTGGATTTTCATTTTTAAAAAAATCCGCATGCCATCTTCCTTTCAAAGGGAATCCATCTGAGTTTTGCAACTCACTGAACGAACACTGAAAAACATGCGGAAACGATTCCATTTCCTTAAATTTGAAAAGCTTATTTTTGCCCAAAACTTAATCCTCCTCTGTTTTTTGAATTTTAATACCGATATCGTTTAATCCTTCTAAAAGATCATAACGCATTCCATGTTTTATTCGATATTGGTAAATACCTTTTTGCTGAAACAATTTTTTTTGACAATAAAAAACAGAAGTATAGTGAAGCGAACCAACACCCGCTCCTATCCAATAGCCTTGATTGTCAACAAGGAAACACTGCACCGTATCTTGTTTTATTGTACTATCAGGAGCTACCTCCTCAACAAAAAGCCATAGATTCTGATTCGGATATTTTTCGTTATTTCGAAGTGTTATCAACATATCGTATGCCAAAATTGTATCCTCAATTTCTACCGTAAAATCAACGGAAGAATTTTTATCCCAACCGTTTTTCGGCAAGTTTTTTTGCTCTAAATAAATGGTTCGTTCGTTGCACGATACAAACAACAAAAACGCAAAAAAAGTATATATCAAATTTGTTCTCATTCGTCTGATCTGTTTTAATGATTATTCCGATGTTTGTGGCGTTTTTTCTTCTTTTTACTTTTATCAAAACGTGTTAAGCTATCTTGACCAACAACATTTTGATAATCATTTTGAGGAGCAGCATTTTGTTCTTTTCTATCCGTTTCTAATGAATCTGGCTTTATCCCATTTTTATTCATCTCAATTACCTCTTTCACTTTTTCTACAGACAACGTAACCAAATTTGCTGCCATTTGTTTCGATGAAGAATAAGTCATCAAGCCCTTGAACAAATCTGTTTTAAAATGATAGTAAACGGCATCTTTTGTTTCGAGAGTGATGTCTTTTGATGGAAAATCTTTCAATAAATCCATATAAGTATCTATCTCAAAATTCATACAACATTTCAGTTTTGTACACTGCCCTGCCAAACGTTGTGGATTGGTAGAAACATCTTGATGTCTAGCAGAACTTGTAGAGACAGAAGCAAACGTGCTCATCCAACTTGCACAACAAAGTTCACGACCGCAAGGTCCTATCGCTCCAATACGACCAGCCTCCTGACGTGCTCCAATTTGTCGCATTTCTACTCGAATATGAAATGTATCAACAAAAACTTTTATCAATTGTCGGAAATCAACACGTTCATCAGCTATGTAATAAAAAATTGCTTTATTGCCGTCGCCAAGATACTCCACATCGCCTATTTTCATATCCAAATTCATCGACTCTGCTATTTGGCGTGCTTTAATCATCGTTTGATGCTCTTTTGCTTTGGCCTCATAATAACGCTCCATATCACTTTGTTTTGCTTTTCGATACACACGACGAACTTCTATCGTTTCTGGCGAGATACCATTTTTTTTCATCTGAGCCAAAACCAAACGCCCAACCAACGTTACCTCACCAACATCGTGCCCCGGAGAAGCCTCTACGGCAACCATATCTCCCTTTTCAAGCAAAATCTTTGTATTGTTCAAATAATATCCTTTACGAGTGTTTTTAAACTGAACTTCCACAAAATCCGTATCTTTTTGTGTTTCGGGCAAATCGCACAACCAATCAAATACTGCTAACTTTTTATTCGAAGTATTTTTACAACCAATGGCATTGATTTGTGCTTTGTTTCTATCAAGAATAAAATCCATAAACTATTTCTTTAAAAGTGTTGTAAATTTCAAAGCCATATCGAAAAGAACAATCTTACGATTTACGTTTTGCTCAATTTCGTGTTCGGCTTTCTGTAATTCTTTTGTTATTTCTTCAATATTACGTTCATTGATAAAAGTAGAAAATTTTTTAGAAAACTCGTGTTCCTCGTCCGTCATATAATTCAACGCAGGGATTTGCAGATTGAATATGAAATTTTCACGAATCATATATTGTGTGTACGCCAAAAAACTTTTCACAGACTCACGCCCTTTTTTCTCTATCGTTTCGGTTAGCGTGCGGAGAGCTTCGTAATTGGCTTGCCATGCAAATCGCATCAATTGTATGAATTGTGTCAAATTCCATTGATCTTTCTCTGATTGTACTAGTAAACTTTTTGCAGCGGAAAAACTCCCCAACGACAGATGAGCAATATGCGAAGCTTCTGCCTCTGAAATCGAGAAATTCTTTTTTAACGTTTCTGTGATAGCATTTGTTTCGACAGGAGGAATATTTACGTTTTGAACACGAGAACGTATTGTTGTTAGCAACATATCAGGATTGTCGGACACCATAATGATAACCGTATCGTGTGAAGGTTCTTCGAGTATTTTCAACAACTTGTTGGCACATGTATTATGCATTTTTTCAGGCATCCATATTATCATTACCTTATAAGGTGCTTCGTAGGTTTTAAAATTGAGTTTTCTGATAATCTCATTACTCTCTTCAGTGTAAATCATTCCTTGCTTTTCGTCGGCTATTTTGCTTAACCAATCGGTAAGCGATATATACGAATCTGCTAAAACCGCCTCACGAAAATCACCGATGAAATGATCGCAAATAGTTTTTTTATCAACTTTTACTATCGGAAAAACAAAATGCAAATCAGGGTGAGCCAATTTCGCCATTTTCCGACACGAAGGACACGCACCACACGAATCGGTGCTGGAGCGATTCTCACAGCACAGATATTGTGCGTAGGCCAATGCCAAAGGCAACTTGCCGACGCCCTGCTTACCGCTGAAAAGCTGTGCGTGAGCAATACGATTTTGCTGAACAGCTTTCAGTAGTTGAGTTTTAATGTTTTCTTGTCCTATTACTTCCTGAAAAAGCATACTTTCGATAACATTCTGTTTCTTTTACAAAAATACAATAAAAAACGAACGCACTTGCTGTGCGTTCGTTTTTATTTCTCTACAATTCGCGTAATATGTGAGATTTACTCACAAACCCCACGCACGGGCTGCCCACAGTAGCGGTAGTAGCCGCTCCAATCCACATCGTCCGAGCCGAAGTAGAGGTTGTCGGCGTATTTAGAACTGCTCGTATAGAGCGAACTCGACCAACAGTAGCCATGCGACCCTACGTTGCTCAAACCACTATCGTTGCAATAGCCAGCAGCAGGAAGGAATATTGAATTACCGTTAGAACCCTCTACATTGTAACCATTAACACCATTTAAGGTTGTCCATGTCCAAGTACATTCGTCAATGAGTTCTTTTTGTTCTTCTATGGTTGGCATACGCCAAAACTCACCCATATTTACCGCAGCTGCATCATCTTCTTTGTCAAGTGTAGTTTTTCCACTTTCATTGTTATATTTCAAGAAAGTACTACCACCATCTGTAGTGTCAAAATAAGTACTCCAAGCATAATCGTCTTTTTCTTCAACTTCTCCCCAAGCATAATAACCTCCAGAATGATGAACACTATCTGCTCCAACATTACATTTTGCCCATTTTACACTTAAACCTAAATCTACATAAGCATAATCAAACTCTGCTGTAAGCGTTATGTTTTCTGTCATCGTAAGCGTACGAGGATTTTCGGTATTGCCATCGCTCCATTTCACAAACACACAAGCCTCTTTCTTCGCAGTAGCTTCAATGATTACCTCTGCGTCTTTTTCGTAAGTGCCACCCTCGGTTACCGTTCCCATTGCTTCGTTAGAAGAAAGCAAAGTCAGCGTAAACGTTACAGGTGATTCGGGTGTTGGAGTTTCCTCTCCGCCGTTGTTTTCCGTTGAACCGCCTTGTGGGTCGTCGGGTTCGTTACCTTTGTTGTCGCAAGAAGCGAAAACAGTCATACTCGCTACACAAAGTAGCATCACCAATGTTCTAAAATCTAATTTTTTCATAGTCATAAAATTTTAAATTAAACATAATATAAATTAACTCTTAAAAATTCCTTGCTTTTTGAAACGAAAAAAGTCGCT
>JAZSBO010000027.1:0-127965 GCA_045602425.1 Paludibacteraceae bacterium
ATCCTCAATAGTGAAAGTGTAATAACCTCTCATTACCTTTTCATCAATCCAATCTGATATACTATAATCTTGCTGTTTCATATATTCTGCAATACGGTTGCAAATATAATCAATTTCTGATGATTATCGCAAGTTCATTGCGTATTTTTTTGTTCTGCTTGGTAATATTTGTCATTTCTCTCATTTTTTAATGTTATAAACATATTAATTTCACTCTTATTTCTCATATACAAACCTTCCAATACCTTTGCTCTTATTCTGCTCGCTTCATAGGTGTTCAGCCTAAACGCGAGGGAAATAACTACTTCAAGGTTGTAGAATGTAGCCCAACTTTTAGGCATAGCCAAATCACATCGTTGGGTAGCTGCAGGGCAAAGCATTTCACTCTTGTATATCGTTTTTATGGCAGCTCGGGGTGTCGGGGCTAATACCCCGAACAACTCCACCAATTCCATTTCAGACATCCAAACATTGCCGACTGGAATGTTTACTTTCCCATTTTCGCTGATTGTTATAATAGTTCGTTCCATACCTATACATATTAAATGGCAAATCTTCTGCTTACTTTATTCTCGAACATAGATATATCGTGTTCGAGTTTGGTGCTGGTTACTTTAGCGTAAATCTGTGTTGTGGTAATGTTGGTATGTCCGAGAATCTTACTCACACTCTCTATGGGCATTCCATAGTTCAAGGCTAACACTGCGAATGTGTGCCTACTCAGATGGAACGAAGTTCGCTTCTCAATTCCGCATAATTTAGCCACCTCTTTTATTCGTTTGTTTATCGTATCGTGGCTACCGATATTGAATAGGTGGTTGTTTATTCTGTATGGTTCGTATCGTTTGATAATCTGCATAGGAATATCCATCAACTTAATTTGGAACGGCACACCTGTTTTTTGTCGCTTCGATACAATCCAAGGAGAGCCACCCAACATTTTGATATTCTCTGTTGTCAAGTTCTTAATATCGATGAATGATATACCTGTCCAACAACCGAACACAAATAAATCTCTTGCCAACTCTAAATCGGGATTGTTCAATTCAATTGTTGTAAAGGCTTGCAACTCATCTTCGGTTAGGAAACCTCGTTCTTTGTGGTCGGGGTCAACTTTATATTGAGCAAATGGATTTCTTGCTATCTTGCCATTATAGTGAGCCGTGGTTACAATGTGCTTTAATGGTATTGAGTATATCCACACTGATGACTGAGCCAATCCAACCTCATTTCGTAGATACAAGCAATAATCACGAATAAAATCCTCTGTTAGTTCATTCATCGCAATATCAGTACGCTTGTAGTGTACCTTGATAAATTCCCCAAGATATTTTCTTTCGGTGAGATACTTTTGATATGTACTCAGAGAACGATCTTTGCCAACTCGTTTGGCAAAGGCTTCGTTCTCCTTGTCAAATGCTCGAAGTAAGGTTTCATACTCCGTTCCGATGCCTTGATAAGCGTTGCGTACCATTTCGGCAGTAACGAACGCTTCTCTATCCGAAATGCGTTGATAGTGCTTGATGATTTGAGCCTTGATATTATCCAAAGCCAAATTGATGTCTCTCGATTCTTTGCTTTTGCCCTTTGCTCGGTTGCCTTTCACATCCCATAGGTCTTTATGGATGCTCTGTTTACAACTGAATTGAGCCACAGAACCGTTGATTGTCACTCGTCCCATAATAGGAACAATACCGTTTTTCTCCTTGCTTGCGTTCACGTAGAACAGCACCTTAAATGTACTTCGCATAATCTAATCTTTTTTGGTTACAAAATTAGTTATCAGCGAGTTATACATTGATATGCAAACTAACGCAGAACGATGAAACGTGACGACACAAAGAAAAACTTTACTGCATTATCGGGTAATGATTAGGCAACCGTTCTATTTCATTACCTTGCGTTTCTTTGCTAAATTGCCATTGTTACTATTTCTGAGGTTTTCTGTTTAATGCGTTATGGTTCAGTTCAAAACGCAGAAATTCACTTTTTTTGCTCCGAGAACCGTAATTTTTATTCAAAAAAACGTTTCTAAAAGAATAGGAGAGGACAATAAAAGTACCGATTTTTCGTTTCTTTAAATAAAGAAAAACGTATCTTTGTCTTTTGAATTTTAAACACTTATGATAGATTATATTACTGGAGAGATTACAGAATTGACACCTACAATTGCTATAGTGGAAACAAACGGCATAGGTTTCGCTGTAAACATCACACTCTCTACCTACTCTGAACTTCTAAAAACGAAACATTGCAAACTTTACATTTACGAAGCAATAAGAGAAGATGCACACATCTTATATGGTTTTCTTGCTAAAAACGAACGCGAATTGTTCTTACTATTAATTTCCGTTTCTGGAGTTGGTGCTAATACAGCAAGAATGCTTCTTTCATCGCTATCAGCAGCAGAATTACAAGATGCTATTGCTAACGAGAACTTTACTACGCTAAAAAACATAAAAGGTATTGGATTGAAAACTGCACAACGCATAGTTGTGGATTTAAAAGATAAAATCCAAAAAATAGAAGGATTTGAGAATACAATAGTTTCAACACAAAACAATGTGCAAAGTGAAGCACTATCTGCCTTAACAACACTTGGTTTCCAGCAAGCGGCATCGCAAAAAATTCTTGAAAAAATTTTCAAAGAGAATCCTTCTTCTAGTGTAGAACAAGCTATTAAGTTTGCACTAAAAATGCTATAGGAGCCATTCTAACAAATGCATAACCTGCGAAAAATAGTTATCATCGTTAGTTGTTTAAGCATAATTAGTTTAAATTATGTGATAGGGCAAACTACGCAAAAAAAACAAAAAAATGATGAAGATATTTTTGTTAATGTTCCAAGTCCAGAGTTCAAGATTAGCGACTTACAAAACAATAATTATCAAGACCTTACAGAGCAGAATCCTATTGACTTAAAAGATCCAGAAAACGTAAAAACAGAAATTGACTACGACCCCATTTCTGGCAACTACATTGTTCGTACAAAAATAGGCGACATAGAAATATCTACACCTTTTTCACTAACCGAAGAAGAATATAAAGATTATTCTTTGCAACAAGAAATGCAACAATTTTGGAAAACAAAAAATTCTGAAAAATTAGAATCCTACGACTCTAAATTTAAACTTACAGACATAAAATTCGACATTGGTCCTGCCGATAAAATCTTTGGCCCTGGAGGAGTTCAACTTAAAACACAAGGTTCTGCCGAAATCACATTTGGATTGTTACACAACAAAATAGACAACCCTGCCCTATCCGAGAAATTACGTAAGACAACAACGTTCGATTTCGATGAAAATATCCAATTAAGTGTAAATGGTAAGGTCGGCGAAAAAATCAACTTTAATCTCAATTATAATACAGAATCAACATTCGACTTCGACAAACAAATGCTAAAACTTGCTTACTCAGGTAAAGAAGACGAAATAATAAAAAAACTTGAAGCGGGTAATGTAAGTATGCCTGTACAAGGCTCTTTAATAAAAGGAAGTTCTGCTCTTTTCGGTATAAAAACAGAACTTCAATTTGGTAAATTAAACGTTACTGCTGTAGTTTCACAACAACAATCAGAATCACAAAACGTAAGTAGTAAAGGCGGAACTCAATTAAAAAATTTTGAAGTAAATGCTGATGAATACGACGAAAATAGACATTTCTTTTTAGCTCATTATTTCCGTGACAATTACGAAAAATCGATGAAGCAACTCCCCCTCATCTCTTCTGGAGTTACTATCAATCGTGTTGAAGTTTGGATTACTAATAAACGAGGAAATTACGAACAAGCCCGAAACATTGTAGCATTTATGGATTTAGCAGAAAGTACACGAATCCATAACAACTCATGGACTATAAATTCATCGCTACCTGACAATAGAGCTAATAGCATTTATTCTGAATTTGCTAACAATACTGATGTTCGTAATATACAAACTACCAACACTACTCTTGACGGCGTCAATGGTATGATTGGCGGTGAAGATTATGAGAAAATAGAAAGTGCACGCAAACTTGATGCTTCTGAATACACGTTCAATGCTCAATTGGGATATATTTCTCTACAAAATACATTAAATGCAGATGAAGTACTCGCTGTAGCTTTTGAATACACATATGGAGGGAAAACATATCAAGTAGGTGAATTCTCTACAGACGGGATTGAACCTCCACAAGCATTGATTCTGAAACTACTAAAAAGTTCCGCCCAAAATCCTAACATTCCTACTTGGGATTTAATGATGAAAAACGTTTATTACCTTGGTGCAACACGTATTCAACCCGAAAAATTCAGACTTGATATACAACATCGCAACGACTCCAATGGTATTTATCTAAACTACATTAGCGAAGGAAATATTAAAAATAAAATATTAGTAAGAGCTTTAGGTTTCGACAGATTAGATTCACGCAACGAACCACATCCCGATGGGACATTTGATTATGTCGAAGGATTTACTATTAACTCATCAACAGGACGAATATATTTCCCTCTGTTAGAGCCTTTTGGTGAAGGGTTACGGAAAGTTATTGGTAATGATGCAATTGCTAAAAAATACATTTTTCAAGAATTGTATGACTCTACTTTAGTTGTTGCTCAAGAATTATCCGAAAAGAACAAATTTGTAATTGCTGGTAAATACAAAGCTTCATCAAATTCAGAAATACAACTGAATGCTATGAATGTAACACGAGGCTCTGTAAAAGTAACTGCAGGGGGTAGAACTCTCACCGAAAATGTAGATTACATCGTCGATTACATTATGGGTACAGTAACAATTCTTGACGAGTCATTATTAGCTTCAGGAACTGATATCAACGTTTCACTTGAAAATCAGTCAATGTTCAACCTTCAACGTAAGACATTAGTTGGTACTCATCTTGAATATGCATTCAGCAAAGATTTTTCGATTGGTGGTACTGTGATGCATCTTTCAGAAATGCCATTAGTAACGAAAATGGCTATCGGCTCCGAACCTCTTTCGAACACAATTTGGGGCGTAAATGCAGCATATAAAACCGAAGCCCCATGGCTCACTTCTTTTCTCAACAAATTGCCATTGTTAAACCTCTCGCAAGAATCAAACATTTCATTCAATGCCGAAGTTGCTCAATTGATACCGGGACACCGGAAGATAGAAAACAACAAAGGATTTGCCTACCTCGACGACTTTGAGACTTCTGAAACAAGTATCGACATTTCTTATCCCTATTATTGGAAATTGGCAAGTACACCTTCCATTTTCCCTGAATCAAAACTCAGTAACAATACTAATTATGGCAAAAACAGAGCATTATTAAGTTGGTATTCCATTGACAATAGTGTTTTCAACAGAAACAATTCAACCACACCTACACACATTCGTCAAAACAAAGATTTGCAGTCAAACCATTTGACACGAGAAGTACTTGAGCAAGAGATTTTTCCAAACCGTGAAGCTATGGTTGGAGAGACATCCTACCTATCGGTTTTGAATTTATCGTTTTATCCTAACGAACGTGGTCCGTACAACCTTGATCATGAAGACATTGACGAAAACGGTTATTTACTCTCACCAACAAAACGTTGGGGTGGCATAATGCGAAAACTTGATGTTACAAATTTTGAAACCTCAAACATCGAATACCTTGAATTTTGGATGATGGATCCTTATGTAAACGACACGACCAACACGATGCAAGGTGGAGATATATTTATCAATCTTGGTGATATATCCGAAGATATTTTAAAAGATGGTAAAAAGTATTTCGAAAATGGACTCTCTGCTATTGGTGACACTACTGTTACAGAAAAAACTGTTTGGGGACGCGTGCCAAAGGTCCAATCAACAGTTGTAGCATTCTCTAACGATGATGATGCCCGAATGAATCAAGACGTAGGACTTAATGGGCTAAAAACAGAAGAAGAATTTAATTTCTCGACTTACAAAAATTATGTAGAAGAGTATAAAAAACGACTATCGCAAACTGCTATACAGCGTTTAGCCAACGATCCTTTTTCGGCACTAAACGACCCTGCTGGCGATAATTTCCATCACTACAGAGGTTCTGATTATGATAGTCAAGAGTTAGGTATTATTGAACGCTACAAGTATTATAATGGCGTAGAAGGGAACTCTATTCCTTCAAATAAAAATGGTGAAAATTATTCTACATCGGCATCTACTTTGCCCGACGTAGAAGATTTAAATAGCGATAACACCCTCAACGAATATGAAAAATACTTCGAATACAGGATTTCTACCCGAAGAGCCGATTTGGAAGTTGGGAAAAATTATATCAATGATAAAATCGAAGCAAGCGTAGAATTAAAAAATGGCACAAAAAGTAACGTTACGTGGTATCAATTCAAAATTCCTATTAGAAATTACGAAACACGCTACGGCTCTATACGCGATTTTCGTTCGATACGTTTCATTAGAATGTTTCTAAACAATTTTTCAGAAACTACACATCTTCGTTTCGGAACAATACGACTTGTACGTGGCGATTGGCGTATTTATTCTAAAGATTTATACGATGTAGAAAACCCTCCGATAACAAATGGCACAATTGATGTTTCTGCTGTTAGTATTGAGGAAAACTCAAACAAAAAGCCTGTAAACTACATTCTTCCTCCAGGTGTTACACGCGAAACAGACCCTAGCCAACCACAAATACGACAAGAAAACGAGCAGGCTATGCAACTAAAAATTACAAATCTATCACCAGACGATGCTCGTGCCGTATATAAAAATCTTTCTTTTGATCTCCGTCAATATGGTAGAATTCAGATGTTCGCTCATGCCGAAAATTTCATAGATACTCCAGAAGGGATAAAAACAAAAGACAATGAAATGAGTGTATTTATCCGTATAGGAACTGACAACACCAACAATTATTATGAATACGAAGTTCCTCTTTCGTTGACTAAAGAAGGGCTTTATTCGGAAGATGAAGCCGAAATTGTTTGGCCTCAAAGCAATATGATAGATTTTCCTCTTTCGCTACTCACAAAAGTAAAAAACAATCGTAATCGGGAAAAAAGCAAAGGGAATAATGCTATAAATCAGCATACCAAATATTCGGAATACGACCCTGACAACTTACAGAATAAAGTAACAATACTCGGAAATCCTAATCTTGGCGATGTTCAAGTAATAATGATAGGTGTACGAAATAATGCTCGTAGCGAAAAATCTATCGAGGTTTGGGTTAACGAATTGCGGTTGAGTGAGTTTAACGAAGAAGGCGGTTGGGGAGCTGTCTCTGATTTGGCAATTAACTTCTCCGACTTTGGCAATTTTAATATCGCAGGACGTGTGGAAACTGCAGGTTTTGGAGGCATTGAAGACAACGTGCAAGACCGAAATATGGAAAACAAATATCAGTTGCAGCTATCAACGGCTTTCGAATTAGGGAAGTTATTCCCCGAAAAAGCAAACGTAAAATTGCCTATTTATTTCTCATATTCACAAGATTACGAAAAGCCAAAATACAATCCATTAGACGAAGATGTTTTGTTAAAAGATGCTTTAGATGCTCTCGAAACAGAAGCCGAAAAGGAAGAATTAGAATCGAAAGTTATTACACGTCAAATCACAAAAAGCGTAAATCTAACAAACGTAAAAGTAGATTATTCGGGTAAAAAACCACGTATCTACGACCCTGCGAATTTTTCATTGTCATACGCTTATAATGAAACATCGAATAAAAATCCTGAAACCGAACATGACATTATGAAAGATCATCAGGCTTCGTTTAATTACGATTTTTCGACAACACCAAAACCGTGGGAACCGTTCAAAAAATCGAAAAAACTAAACAAACCTATCTTCCGTATCATCAAAGATTTTAATATCAATTATATGCCAAGCAGAATTAGTTTCTCGGCAAATCTTGCCCGAAATTACTCCGAAATCCTGATGCGAGATTTGACAGGAACAATGGAAAAAACAGAATCTTTTGCCGACAACACACTGCTTTCGTTCAGCAAAGATTTCACTATCGATCGCAAATTCGATTTCAAATACGATTTAACAAAAAATCTAAAATTCACACTTGCTACAGCTACAAATTGCAGAGTTGACGAAACAAAATATGCTCCCGTTAACAAAGAAATATTCCCCGACGAATACAAGAATTGGAAAGACACTGTTTTAAACAGTCTCAAAACATTAGGTCGTCCACTCACCTACCAACAAATGTTTACCGCTTCCTACACATTGCCTATCAACAAAATACCTTATTTGGAATGGATCAATGCCAACGGACAATATTCGACCACATATAATTGGGATAGAGGCATTACAACTGAAAACGATTTAACCGTAGGAAATACTATCTCGAGCATTAACAATTGGCAAGTCGACGGACAATTCAACTTTGAGACACTTTACAACAAATCGAATTATTTGAAAGAGATAAACAAACGTTATTCTTCTTCGCAAACAACACAAACACAACGAAAATTCCGCTCAAAAAACTATTCAACAACCATCAGTGTAAAAAAAGGCGAAAAGAAAACCATACGCCACAACCTCAATTCTACAGCATTCGATTTAACAGCTACCGACGAAAACGGTAAAGAGATTCGTTTGAAATTCAAAAAGACAAACAAAAACGAAATTGAATTTACAGCTACACGCAACATCGAAAAATTATCAATAAAAATCAAAACAAAAGACCCAAATGCTCTCACTCCTGCACAGAAACTCGGGCAATTATCATTACGTTTTCTGATGATGATACGCCGAGTTTCTATTTCGTACAAAGAGTCAAACAGCATTCTTCTTCCGGGATTTATGAACGATGTAAAATTCTTTGGACAGACTTCGACTCAAAAAATGCTTTCGCCCGGGTTAGATTTTTCGTTCGGGATTCCGGGCGAGGGATTTATCGATAGAGCTTGGGAGCGAGGTTGGCTTTCGAGCAACGATTCCATAATCAATCCTGCAAGTGTTGCAAAAGCTACCGATCTGGATATTAAAGCTAACATAGAACCTTTCCCCGGACTAAAAATTGCTCTTTCGGCAAAATATGTTACCACCGATCAGAAAACCGTTCAATATGCTTTTGCAGGAATGCCAAAAACCTTTACTGGCGGATTTCGTATGACGCACGTTGCCATTGGGACATCGTTTTGGTCGATTGGCAACGAAAAAAACAACTATCATTCGCGAGCATACACTCAAATGAAAGAGCATAGAGGAGCTATTGCACAAGAATTACAAGCACGCTATCAAGGAACACACTATCCTACCACAGGATTTATGGAAGACAAACCATTGCTTCGAGGAAAAACATTCGACGCATCGGTAGGTAGTTACAACCTCAATTCTCCCGATGTTTTGATTCCTGCATTTTTTGCTGCTTACTCCAATCGTTCGTTAAAGAATACTGAAAAAACGCCATTCCCGTCATTGAAAAGTTTATTGCCAAACTGGAGTATCTCGTACGATGGACTATCACGTATCCCATGGATAAAAAAACATTTCAAAAGTGTTACCTTAAAACACACTTACCAATGTACATACAACATCGGGTCGTACACTTCGTTTGCCAGCTACGTTACCAACGAAGACGGATACGGATTCGTAAGCGATGTGTTGAGTGGAAATCCAATTCCATCGTCTGGTTACGACATTGCAAGCGTTTCTATCAACGAAAATTTCTCACCATTTATAGGCTTGGATATGGCTATGAAAAACAGCCTTACTGCTAAGTTTGAATACCGCAAACAACGCAATCTGACACTCAATATGTCGAGCGTTCAACTCATTGAAACATCGAACGACGAATTTGTGTTTGGCATTGGCTACGTAGTCAAAGATTTTGACGTTGTTCTTAAACTCAAAAACAAAACATCAAAAGTGAAAAACAACCTTACCACACGCCTCGACATTGCTTTCAAAGACACAAAAGCATTGATTCGGAAAATAGAGACCGACGAAGTGCAACCCACAAGTGGCAACAAAACCGTTTCGCTGAAAATAAGTGCCGACTACGTGTTCAGTTCACGCTTAAACTTGCGTCTTTTCTACGATTATCAGATGAACAATCCTTTGATTTCGACCTCATACCCTATTTCCGACTCCAATTTTGGATTTAGTATTCGATTTATGCTAACACGATAGAAAAATGAAAGATACGTTTCGTACCATACAATCGATGTCCGAGGGAATTTACAAAGAAAAAGGGAGCAAGTTTCTTGCCTTTGCTTACCCTGTAGATAGCCTTGACGAGGTAAAGCAAATTTTGGAGCAAAAGCGAAAAGAGTTTTACGACGCACGACACGTGTGCTACGCCTATATGCTTGGAGCAGAGCGTACAGACTTTCGTGCAAACGACGACGGCGAGCCATCGTCTACGGCAGGCAAACCCATTCTTGGGCAAATAAACGCTGCCGAATTAACCAATGTTTTAGTAATAGTTGTTCGCTATTTTGGTGGAATTCTGCTTGGCACAGGCGGACTCACCGTAGCCTACAAAGCTGCCGCTGCCGATGCCATTTCTAATGCCGAAACAGTATGCAAAACCATTACAAAAAAGCTCCGCATCTCTTTTGCTTATGAGCAAACCAACCTTGCTATGCGGCTGATAAAAGAGCTACAACTCGACATTACGGAACGCCAATTCGATGCACAACTGACGCACCTCACGCTGCAACCCACCCAAAGCCGATACCAGCAAGCCCACGATACGTTCAAAAAGAATGGTATCAACACCCATACCGAATAAATAGTAGGGACACATCGAATGTGTCCATTTTTTTACAAACCCGTAGGGACGCATCGAATGCGTCCGTTATTACGTTTATTAAAAAAATTGTAGGGACGCGGTGCACCACGTCCCTACGCTGTTTCTTGCGGACGCACGCAGTGCGTCCCTACATTATTTTTCTATCTTACTTGGTAAACACCCCACGCACAGATTTCCCATAGTAGCGACCGGAGACGTACCAGCTCACGTAGCCCGAACTGAAGCAAAGGTAGTAGGGCTGGGAGGCATAGGAGTTACCCGTATGGAGCGAACTCGACCAATAGTCACCGTATAACCCTGCGCAGTCCAAATCGCTACCATTGCGATAGCCAGCAGCAGGGAGGAAGATCGAGTTGCCGTTAGGACCCTCTATGTTATAACCATTAACACCATTCAAAGTAGTCCATGTCCAAGTACATTCGTCGATGAGTTCTTGGTGCTCTTCTATTGTCGGCATACGCCAATTTCTACCCATTTTTACCGATGCCACATCTCTAATAAAGGATAATGTTTCTGGATTTTTTTTGTAGGTATAATTCTCTTCACTATAGGACAATTTAGGCTTGGTTTCGCCCCATGCAAAATAGTCGCCGTACTCCTCAGGAGAATCGGCACCCACATTACAAGTTGCCCATTTCACACTTAAGCCTAAATCTACATAGTTATATCCGTTATATTTAGAAACAAGTTCATTGTCGTTTTCACACGATACAAACCCCAAACCCAATGCAGCGAAAAATATTGCTGTAAAAAGAAATTTTATCTTTTGCATTGTTATCTATTTTTATGGTTGTATAATTTATTTACCTAAAGCTTGCTCTATGTCGCGAATAATATCATCGGCATTTTCCAACCCTACCGAAAAACGTATCAAGTCTGGCTGTACTCCTGCCTCTATGAGTTGCTGGTCAGACAATTGGCGATGCGTATGGCTTGCAGGGTGTAGCACACAAGTGCGTGCATCGGCCACGTGCGTCACTATAGCCGCCAACTTCAAGCTATCCATAAAGCGAATAGCTACGTCGCGTCCGCCTTTCAAACCAAAAGTTACAACGCCGCACGACTGTCCGTTGGTAAATTGTTTTTGTGCCAAATCGTAATAACGACTCGACTTCAAACCGCTATAATTCACCCACGCCACTCGCGAGTCTTGCTCGAGGTATTCGGCCACTCGCAATGCATTTTCGCAATGACGAGGGATTCTTAAATGTAAAGTTTCTAAACCAAGATTCAACAAAAAGGCATTTTGTGGCGACTGTATAGCACCAAAATCGCGCATCAGTTGAGCAGTGGCTTTAGTAATGTAAGCTCCCTTGCCAAACGCCTTTGTATAAGCCAAACCGTGATACGAAGGGTCGGGCTGTGTCAAACCTTTGAAACGATCGGTATGAGCTTCCCAATCGAAATTGCCACTATCTACAATGCAACCGCCTACGCTCGTAGCATGTCCGTCCATATACTTTGTAGTAGAATGCGTAACAATATCGGCGCCAAAATCTATCGGACGACAATTTATCGGCGTTGGAAACGTATTGTCCACTATCAAAGGAACGCCGTGAGCATGTGCTATACGAGCAAACTTTTCAATATCGAGCACACTCAACACAGGGTTTGCAATAGTTTCTCCAAACAAAGCTTTTGTGTTTGGTCGGAAAGCTTTCGAGATTTCTTCTTCCGAAGCATCAGCATCAACAAACGTTACCTCTATGCCAAGTTTTTTTAACGTTACAGCAAACAAATTGTAAGTTCCGCCATAGATAGACGAAGCACTCACAAAGTGATCGCCAGCTTCGCAGATATTGAAAATTGCGTAAAAAGAAGCCGCTTGTCCCGACGATGTGAGCATACCTGCAACGCCCCCTTCCAACTCTGTAATTTTTGCTGCAACAGCATCGTTTGTAGGATTTTGCAAACGAGTGTAAAAATATCCCGATGCTTTCAAATCAAACAAATCGGCCATCTGCTCGCTTGTATCATATTTAAACGTTGTGCTTTGATAGATAGGTAAAACACGCGGTTCGCCTTTGGTTGGTTGCCAACCGCCTTGTACACAAATAGTTTCTTTATTTCTCATAAATTTTAAATTTAATAATGCAAAAATAAAACAGATTATCGTAAAAAACATCAACACAAGTAAATATTAGAATCAAAAAAGCGAGAAAAACATCAATAAAAAGCCACATCTTGGCACGCAATTTGTATATTTTCAAGTGACTTTATTTTAATATGAATATTGTTTTGGTTAAAAGTTTTTTTGAAACAAGTCGGCTGTGAAGTTGACTTGTTTTTTTTATTTTTGCATTATAGAAAATCTTTTTAGCAATGGAAAACATTTTAACCAATCATCGTTCGATAAGAAAATACACAAATAAGAAAATCGATAAATCTTTACTTGAAGAACTTATTCAAGCTGCAACCTGTGCATCAACTACAGGCAATATGCAATTATACAGCATTATAGCAACCGAAAGCGATGCTATAAAAGAGCAACTTGCTCCTTGTCATTTCAATCAATCTATGATAACAAACGCACCTTTAGTACTTACATTCTGTGCCGATTTCAATCGTTTTTGTAAATGGTGCGAACAGCGAGATGCACAACACGGTTACAATAATTTTCACTCATTTCTAACGGCAGCTATCGATACACTTCTTGCCGCACAAAACTTCTGTATTGCTGCAGAGAGCAAAGGATTAGGCATTTGCTATTTAGGCACAACAACCTACAATGCCGAAAAAATTATTGAAGTTTTAAATCTTCCAAAATTAGTTATGCCAATAACCACAATTACAATTGGTTATCCCGATGTTATTCCTCCAAAATCAGATCGTTTGCCAATAGAAGCAATACTTCATAACGAATCTTATACCGACTATTCTGCTACTGATATTGATAAATATTATGCATACAAAGAGTCTTTGCCCGAAAACAAAAAATTCGTTATCGATAACAACAAGACTTCACTTGCACAAATTTTCACCGACATTCGCTACACAAAAAAAGACAACGAAGCCATTACGCTTGCTTTCATAGAAACACTAAAAAAGCAAGGTTTCAGATTTGATTTCTAAAGAGTTGTAATTTTTATTTAGAATGCCTCTGATGCAGTGAAATAAAAGTTCCAATTATCTTTAAAGTTTCGCCAATTACCATAATTGGTGCGTGCTATATCGAAACGCAAGTTTACTTTTGCTTTATTGAAACGCAAACGTAGACCTATGCCATAGGCAAATTTCGGCATTACAAAACGCCAATCGTTCCAATTATATACATCACCTACGCTACCAAAAACGGCTGCTTTCAATCGCCAATAAATAGGCATTCGGAATTCTGCTTGTAATGCTAATGCTACATCGTCACGCCAACGTCCATGTCGGAATCCTCTCATCAGATCACATCCTCCAAATGTCGGTAAAAGTTGAAATGGTATTGTTTTGCCCCAAACCATATCAACCGATGCTTGCCATGCAAACACAAACTCATTGCGAATCGGAACAAAATGCCGAAATTCACTTGTCAATCGTCCCATCCGAACCTTACTACCCAAATAAGGTTCAGAGTAACTCAACAATGATTTGAAAAACATTCCTTCTTGAGGGTAAAAAAGATTATCGCGAGAATCATAACTTACCACTGCTCCAACACTCCAAGCAAAATAAGGTAAACATCCATTTACCCCCGCTTTTGCTAAAGAATCTACTATTGCATTTGTTTGTAGCTTTTCATAATGCATTGCCAATGCAACCCCTACACTCCAATGCTTATGAAAAAAATATTGCGGTTGAACATTTAACGAAAAAACATCAGACAAATAGCTAACAGCTTTCGTATCAGAGACGTGATTACCTATTCCGTAAAAAATATCTGTTTTGTGTTTATACGAAGTGTTTGCATACAAATACCAACGACCAAAATAAAATTTTGGGTAAACATTTATAGAAAAATGATTTAACAACGAATAGTTAAAAGCATAAGACAAACTACTCACTTTTCGTATATCGGTAAATGCAAAGTAATTTGCACCAGCAACTCCAAAAGCCCAATTGTTTTCAGGCGAATACTCAACCGTAGGAACCACATAAAAAGTATGCTTCTGCTTCGACAACGTATCCGAAACATTGACTATTTTTTCTCCTTCGGCATACATTGCCAAAGGCAAAAAACACAATAAAAATATAATATACTTTTTCAAAATAAAAACAAAATCCTTCCCTTCATACAACGATAAAAGGAAGGAATCTCTTAATTAATCCGTTAATTTCTATACGGTCATTATTTCCTTTTCTTTCTCGGCCAACATAGCTTCTATTTTGGAAATAAATTTGTCATGAAGTTTTTGAACTTCTGCCTCGCCATCTTTTTCTAAATCTTCAGGCATTCCGTTTTTCAATTCCTTTTTCAACGAATCAATTGCCTCGCGACGAGCAGTACGTACACCTATTTTTGCTTCTTCACCAGCTTGATTTGCATTTTTTACCAATGCACGACGACGCTCTTCGGTTACAGGAGGCATACACAATCGAATTGATTCGCCATTATTGGCAGGAGTTATGCCAACAGATGAATCTAAAATTGCTTTCTCAATAACACTCAACATGGCTTTTTCCCATGGTTGTATCAAAATTGTTTTTGCATCAGGAGTTGTTACCGTTGCAACACTCGAAAGTGGCGACATTGTTCCATAATAATCCACTCGAACACCATCTAAAATTCTAACATTGGCTTTTCCCGCACGAATATGAGCTAAAGCCTCATCTAAAAAATGAATAGAATTAGTCATGCTCTCTTGAGCCATATCCAAATACAATTTTATTGTTTCATCCATATCTTTATCTTTTTAATTTTTTACAAAAATAACATATTTCATTAATTATGCACTAACGTTCCTATAGTCTCTCCGCTAAGAACCTTACGTAAATTTCCAACCGTATCCATATCGAATACAATTATTGGTAGATTGTTCTCTTTACACATAGTAGTAGCTGTCAAATCCATCACTTTCAATCCTTTATTATAGATTTCATCGAAAGTAATCTTTTCAAACTTCGTTGCAGAGGCATCTTTTTCTGGATCTGCAGTATAAATACCATCTACACGCGTACCTTTAAGCATCACATCAGCATTTATTTCGATAGCACGCAACGATGCTCCTGTATCCGTAGTAAAAAACGGATTGCCTGTTCCTCCTGAAAATATCACTACATAACCTTTTTCTAATAATTCCACAGCTTTATCTCTGCTAAAGAATTCTCCTATCGGCTCCATACGAACAGCTGTCAATACACGATTTTCAACACCTATACTACTCAATGCCGAACTCAAAGCCAAACTATTGATAACAGTAGCTAACATCCCCATTTGATCGCCTTTTATCCTATCGAAACCCTTGTTTGCACCTGTCAATCCACGAAAAATATTACCACCACCAATTACAATCCCTATTTGAACACCAGCATTTGCCATTTCTGCAATTTGCGTCGCATAATCAGACAAACGTGTTTCATCGATTCCATATTTTTTCTCACCCATTAGCGATTCACCGCTAAGTTTCAGTAAAACTCTTTTATACATATATAATGATTTTTTAAACTTTTTTCGCCCAAGTATCTTTCAGTGAGACAGTTCTATTGAACACCAAATGTTCTTTAGTAGCGTCCGAATCCACTGTAAAATAACCTACTTTTAAAAATTGAAAATGGTCTAATACCTTTGCATCTTTCAACCAAGCCTCAACCTTACAATTATTAACAATTTTCAACGAATCAGGATTCAATAGTTTACGAAAATCCTCATCAGAAGCAGCAGGATCTTCAACAGAGAACAAACGGTCGTAGAGTCTTACTTCTGCATCAATGGCACTATCTACTTCTACCCAATTTATCGTACTTTTTACTTTACGATTTCCTCCTTCTGTTCCACTTTTTGTATTTGCATCGTAGGTACAATAAACCTCTACAACTTGCCCGTTTTCATCTTTTTTACAACCTGTAGCTTGTATAATGTAAGCACCTTTCAAACGCACTTCTCTGCCCATTGGCGACAAGCGAAAAAAATCTTTTGGTGCATTCTCCATAAAATCAGCCCGTTCGATATACAATTCTCTACCGAAAATCATTTCTCGCGAACCTAATTCTTCATTTTCAGGATTATTTTCCGAAATCAAAATCTCTTTTTCAGTTTTTTCATAGTTTGTGATAATCAATTTTATAGGATCAAGAATAGCGCAAACACGAGCTGCTTTAGGTTTCAAATCCTCACGAATAGAATGCTCTAGCAAAGAAACATCTATCGTTCCCTCCACTTTTGTATAACCTATTTTGTCAATAAAACTACGAATAGATTCTGGCGTATATCCACGACGACGAAGACCACAAATAGTTGGCATTCGTGGATCGTCCCAACCTGCAACCAATCCCTCCTGCACCAACTGCAACATTTTTCGCTTGCTCATAACCGTATAGTTTAAATTCAAGCGATTGAACTCTCTTTGTTTTGGACGATATTCTGGCGTCACAAACTGATCTAAATACCAATCGTAAAGCGGACGATGCACTTCAAACTCCAAAGTACAAATAGAATGCGTTACTCCTTCGAAATAATCACTCTGACCATGAGCAAAGTCGTACATCGGATAAACCTTCCACTGAGTTCCAGTGCGATGATGCGGATGAGTCGTAATAATTCGATACATAATTGGGTCTCTGAAATGCATATTGCTATGCCCCATATCTATTTTTGCACGCAATACCATTTTCCCATCAGGAATCAGTCCTTTGCTCATTTGTTCAAAAAGTTGCAGATTCTCTTCTATCGGACGATTTCGATATGGACTTTCAACACCTGCTTGCGTTGGCGTACCTTTTTGCTGAGCAATGACTTCGGCTGATTGTTCATCTACATAAGCTTTTCCCTCTTTTATAAAACGAATGGCTAAATCGTGTAGTTGTTGAAAATAGTCCGATGCATAAAACAATTTATTCCAACGAAAGCCTAACCATTTTATGTCTTCTTGTATAGAATCAACATATTCTACGTCTTCTTTTACTGGATTTGTATCATCAAAACGCAAATTACAAACACCATTATATTTTTCTGCAATACCAAAATCCATACAAATGGCTTTGGCATGACCAATGTGCAAATAGCCGTTTGGTTCGGGCGGGAAACGAGTCTGGATTCGCCCATTGTTCAATCCCTTTCTCAAGTCATTTTCAACTATCTGCTCAATAAAATTCAAACTCTTTTTTGATTCCTGATTTTCGCAATTTATTTCTTTCATTCTACAACGCTTTTTCTACTTATCTAAACATTTATAAACCGAATTATTACTTCTAAATTCAGGTACAATTTTTTTCATTTTTTCGACAATAGGGAACTCATCAAATTCTCTACTTAAGGCAATTAACACATCTATTTCTTTCGAGACAACGTCATAATCATACTCTTGAACGTTGGCTATCATTATTTTTTCATGAGAAGTTTCTTTAGTAACTTCCTTTACATTCAACAATTCTTCGTACAACTTTTCACCTGGACGCAAGCCTGTATATTCCACTTTAATATCAACATTAGGTGTATACCCTGCCAAACGAATCATTTTTTTGCCAAATCATCTATTTTTACAGGCGTTCCCATATCAAAGATAAAAATTTCACCTCCTTTTCCTATTGTACTTGCTTCCAAAACTAAATTACAAGCCTCAGGTATTGTCATAAAATAACGAATAATATCAGGGTGAGTTACTTTTACTGGTCCACCTTCTTCTATCTGACGTTTGAAAATAGGAATTACCGACCCATTCGATCCAAGTACATTACCGAAACGAGTTGTTATAAAATTGGTTAAAGCACTTCCTTCCTTCTGTAGTTTTTTAAAATACGATTGCACATAAATCTCTGCGATGCGTTTTGATGCACCCATAATATTTGCAGGATTCACCGCCTTGTCAGTCGAAATCATAACAAACTTCGACACGTTGTATTTTACTGCTAAATCAGCCATATTTTTAGTACCAAGTACATTGGTTTGAACTGCCTCCACAGGGTTGTCTTCTAACATCGGCACATGCTTATAGGCAGCAGCATGATAAATAATATCAGGGCGATAGGTTTTTATGACATATTCCATTCGTTCTAAATTACGCACATCTCCCAAAAAAGGTACAAAATGCACATTTTCAAAATTTTGACGTATTTCATTTTTGATTTCGAACAAGGCCGTCTCCGACTGATCTAATACGATTATTAATTTAGGATTAAAAGTCGCTACTTGTCGAACTATCTCGCTACCGATTGACCCTGCAGAACCTGTTATCAAAATAGTTTTACCTTTTAATTCTGCAGAGATTTCTTGCTTATCTATTTTTATCTCTTTTCGAGCCAATAAATCTTCTATCTGAATATTTTTTATTGCTTTTACGTCAACACTCTCGTCTTGATTGTATTCTGACAAAATAGATGTTGTTAGCACTTGAACACCTCGCTCCAACAAAAGCTCTAAACGTTTTTCAACATCTCGTTCTTGCATTTTTAGTGGAGATACAATTATAGCTTTCACTTTTTTGTATTGCAGTATCGAGTCCAATTTTTCAAACGAATAAACTTTCACACCCATCAATTGTACATGGTTATTCGTTTGATCGTCATCAATAAATCCAACCAAATGATACTTACTTGGAGTCATTTTTAACGATTTTGCAATAGCGACACCCGCTTGTTTTGCTCCGTAAATCATTACATTCTCATACGGTCCAGATTCCAATTCCAAACGTTCGAAAAGCAATTTTACTACCAAACGAACCGAAAACAATAAAACAAAATTCAGCAATGAAAACAATAAAATCTCCAATGTAAGAAATAATGGTGGAAACGCAGGATTAAAGTCGTTGTAAATAACCGAAATTCCATGAATTAAAAACAATGCTGCCATTGTAAATGCTACCGACAACAGCAATTTCAACGCGTCTATATAAGCCGAATAACGCAAGATACCTGAATAAGTACGAAAACAGATAAAACTTATTATTTGTACCAACAGCACTATCAGCAAATCAGGGGAAATACCTATCGACTGAAAGTTTAAAGAAAACAACTTTGTCAGATTTACAGCATATGGTTTTAAACATAAATAATAAACCAAAAAGAAAGAAAATAATGTAATAAACAAATCTATCACCAACACACTCCAACGTGGTAAATACTTCCAACTTCTGATACTCTCAATAAGTCCGCTTAATTTTCCTTTCATATTCTCTTGTTATACAACTTCTAACTTGCAAAGTTAGGAAAAGTTTTCGTAAGGAATAACTGAAAAAAGTTATTATAGTAGCCTTTTACACAAATAATTTTAAGCATAGCAAACTGTTGATTTACAAAATAAATTTAATTAATTTTACACTAAAGTATTTTTTATGGCTACGGAATATATTTGTATAACTCGCAAAATAGAGGTACATCTTCACAAGCACGGAGGTAGCGAGGAAGCTGTGCAGCGGTTAAAAGATGAGTATCAAATTTGGGATACTATCAATGATAACCTATATAAGGCGGCGAATCGTATCATTTCACATTGCTTTTTTAACGATGCCTATGAGTATCGTCTAAAGATACATTCACCAAGATTTAAGCAGATTGAGAATTTATTGCGATATTCTAAGAAAAACAAGTTATCTGAGGACGACATCAAGGAATTGAAAGCCGAGCGCAAATTATTATACTCTGATTTCAAGAAACAGCGTTTAGACTTCTTGCAAGGTTATGGCGGAAAGGGATCAGAGCAAAATTCAACCTATCAAGTTGTTACTCATGAATTTTTAGATGTAATCCCATCCGATATTCTTACATGTCTAAATCAGAATATTGCGGGCGTTTATAAACAATACTCATTGGATGTTGAGATGGGTAGACGAACTATTCCAAACTTCAAGAAGGGAATACCCGTGCCATTTGCGATCAAAAAACATCAACAGTTAAGGTTGAGAAAACGCGATGATGGCTCCATATATGTACTTCTTCCCAAAGGTTTGGAGTGGGATTTAAGTTTCGGACGTGATAAAAGCAATAATCGTGAAATCGTAGAACGAGTTTTGAGTGGCCAATATGATGTCGGCAACTCCTCTATCCAAGAGTCAAAGAATGGCAAACGATTCCTATTGCTTGTTGTCAAAATACCAAAGGAGAGTAGAGTGCTTAATAAGGAGAGGGTTGTTGGCGTTGATTTAGGTATTGCAACTCCATTATATGCGGCTCTTAATGACAACGAATATGTTGGATTAAGTATTGGTTCGCGAGATCAATTCTTAAAAGTCCGTATGCGAATGGCTGCACAGAAACGAGAACTACAACGTAATCTATGCCATACTACCAATGGTGGTCACGGACGTACCCAAAAGTTACAGGCGTTGGAACGCTTAGAGGGCAAAGAGCGAAATTGGGTTCATTTACAAAACCACATATTCAGTAAGTCTATTATCGAATATGCTCTAAAAAATGATGCAGGTGTTATTCAAATGGAACGATTGACTGGATTTGGCCATGATAAAAATGATGAGGTTGATGTTGAATACAAATTCATTTTGCGTTATTGGTCGTTCTTTGAGTTGCAGTCAATGATTGAATATAAAGCCAAAGCAGCGGATATAGAGGTTAGATATATCAACCCATATCATACTAGCCAAACATGTAGTTTTTGTGGACATTACGAAAAGGGGCAACGCATCAATCAATCGACATTTATTTGTAAGAATCCAGACTGCACAAAGGGCAAGGGCAAGCAAAAGTCTGATGGTTCGTACGAGGGCATCAATGCCGATTGGAATGCTGCACGAAATATTGCGTTAAGCAACAAAATTGTTGATAGAAAGAAAAAATAGGCTACCTTTGCCACATACAGAGTTCTTTAAAATTTTAGATATGATTTTTATATTCCCTTTATGGGAAGGGTGTGTTGGAACGCCTTAGTTTGAGGTTTGAATATAAAAAGTGAAACAAATGGAGATTTGTAACACCTTCAAACACTCAAAAAATTCATTTATTTTTTGATATAAATGTTGGATTTCAACGACTTTTACTACATATGTTGTAAAAGCATTAATTTTTAAATGAATATCCAACGAATTAGCGAAATAGTCTGTTATGTATTGTGTTAAATGAAATTGTATCTATTATTTTAAATATAAAAAAGGCGTTTAACCAATTAATTGATTAAACGTCTTTTTCGTTTTTGTAAAGACTATTTTATTTCTTGGCACGCATACTTGCACAAACAAAGTAAGCTATCAATAACAAATAGGCTACTACTCCACAAATAGCTGCTCCACGGCTTTCCGCCCACTGTGGCATATATAGGTCTACATCGGCAAACTTAAGCGCTGCACTCACCACACCCATCAACGCTCCACCAGCTATCAATCCCGAAGCTATAAGCGTACCTTTCTCTTGGCGAGCATGGTTAAGTTCTGCATCTTTCGTACGTGAAGAGACAAACCAACTAATCAAACCTCCTACTACAAGCGGTGTGTTCAACGACAACGGGATGAACATACCCAACGCAAATGCCAATACAGGCACCCCAAGCAAATTGAGCAACAACGCCAACACCGCACCTACTCCATAAAGCAACCATGGAGCACCTTGCCCCATCATTAGCGGTTCTATAACAGCAGCCATAGCATTTGCTTGCGGAGCTACAAGAGCATTATCGCCCGTAAATCCATACGTTTTATTCAAAATAATAATAACTCCACCAACGGTTGCCGCCGAAACCAATGTTCCAAGAAATTTCCACGTTTCTTGTTTGGCTGGCGTATTTCCTATCCAATAACCGATTTTGAGGTCGGTAACAAAACCACCTGCCATCGAAAGAGCCGTACAAACAACACCACCAATAACCATTGCCGCCACCATTCCACTAGTACCTTTCAAGCCTACAGCTACCAATATTACTGAAGCAATAATAAGTGTCATAAGTGTCATTCCCGACACAGGATTCGAGCCAACAATAGCAATAGCATTAGCCGCTACCGTAGTAAACAGAAATGCAATAACAGCAACAACAAGAAATGCAATCAACGACTGAAATACATTCTGAATCACGCCAAAATAGAAAAACAAAAACGTGATTATAAGTGCCACTACAACAGCAATAAAGATGAACTTCATTGACAAATCACGCTCTGTACGCGGAACTGCCTGCATCACTGCTTTTCCTTTGTTCCCCAACTCCTTACTTGCCAAACCAACAGCACCTTTTATCACACTCCATGATTTAACTATACCGATAACACCAGCCATAGCTATAGCTCCAATGCCTATATAACGAGCATAGTTCGAAAAAATCCATTCAGGGTCCATCTGACTAAGCATCACAGAATCTTGTGTAGTCATACCAAGCAACGGAACGATAAACCACCAAACGAAAAACGATCCTGCACAAATAATAACACTATACTTTAATCCTACGATATAACCCAGACCAAGCACAGCGGCTCCTGTATTGATAGAAAATGTCAGCTTTGCCTTTTGAGCAATAGCTTCTCCCCACGGAATTATACGAGAAGAAAGAGTCTCACTCCAAGCCCCAAACGTTGCTATTAAAAAATCGTACAACCCACCAATAACAGCTGCCCAAATAAGTGGTTTGGCTTGACTTCCACCTTTCTCGCCCGAAACAAGTACTTGTGTTGTTGCAGTAGCTTCAGGGAAGGGATATTTACCATGCATATCGCTTACAAAATACTTGCGGAATGGTATCAAAAACAAAATTCCCAAAACTCCCCCTAACAGCGAACTCAAAAACACCTGCATAAAGTTAACTGTAATTTCAGGATATTTTGCTTGTAGAATATAAAGTGCTGGCAATGTAAAAATTGCTCCTGCAACAATCACACCCGAACTTGCTCCAATCGACTGAATAATTACATTTTCGCCAAGTGCATTTTTTCTGCGTGTAGTACTCGATATTCCCACCGCAATAATTGCAATAGGAATAGCAGCCTCAAACACTTGTCCAACTTTCAAACCAAGATACGCAGCTGCTGCCGAAAACAGCACCGCCATTATAATACCACAAGAAACCGAGTAAAAACTAATCTCTGGCACATTTTCATTCGCTGGCAAAATCGGATTGTATTTCTCTCCGTCTTTCAATTCTCGAGTTGCATTTTCTGGCAACCCCATAGTTTTCTTTTTTTCAGACATCTTTTATTTTTTTATAGGTACGTTCATTAGAGTTGCAACCAAGAATTTCCAAAATTTCTCTACGCTTGCAATGTTTACTTTTTCATCAGGAGTATGAGGATGACGAATTGTCGGTCCAAAAGAAATCATATCCATATGTGGAACTTTCGGTCCGATAATGCCACATTCCAATCCTGCATGAACAACCTTTACAGCAGGTTGTCTTCCAAACTCCTTAAAATAAACGTCTTGCATAGTTTGCAAAATTGCAGACTTCATATTTGGATTCCATCCAGAATAACTTCCAGAGAATTCGACTTTTGCACCTGCTAACGCAAAAACACTTTCGATCATCGAAGCCAATTCATCTTTTTTACTATCGACAGAACTCCGCAACAAACAAGCAACTTCAACCGATTCGCCAGTTGATTTCACAATAGAGAGATTGTTTGAAGTTTCTACCGTATCAGGAATTTCAGGAATAAAACGAAAAACTCCATTTGGACATGCTGTAACAGCATTAACCAAGTCGTCTTGAATCTCTTCAGGAATCAAACCTGACGGCAATTCTACTTCAGTAATCGTAAATATAATTTTATCCTCTATTGCACGATATTCTTCATTGAACAAGTCTTCATATTCTTGGACTAATATTTCCAAATCATCGTATGTATCAGCAGGTATCGTAAGCACTGCACGAGCATCTCTCGGTATTGCATTTCGCATATTTCCGCCTTCAACACTCGCCAAACGAGCTTCGTATTGCATAATAGCTTCTTTTAAAAAACGAAAGATTAACTTATTAGCATTCGCACGACCTTCGTTTATTTCCAAGCCAGAATGTCCACCTCGCAATCCTGAAAGAGTTACTTCTACAGCCACATCTCCTTCGGGGACAGACACTTCTTTGTATCTAAAAATCATATTTGCATCTACGCCACCAGCACAACCAACATATAATTCTCCTTCGTCTTCCGAATCCATATTTAAGAGAATATCGCCACTCAAAAAATCGTCTGACAAGCCATTTGCTCCCACCATTCCTGTCTCCTCATCAACAGTAAAAAACGCCTCTATAGGTCCATGTTGCAAATCATTTGATTCTAAAACAGCCAAAGCCGCTGCAAGCCCTATACCATTATCAGCTCCTAATGTTGTACCCGAAGCACGAACCCAATCTCCGTCAATAACAGGCATTAAAGCATCTTTTTGAAAGTCATGTTTTATTTCACTATTTTTTTGTGGTACCATATCCATGTGTGCCTGAAGTACAACGACTTGCCTATTTTCAAACCCATTCGTAGCAGGTTTTTTAATCAAAATATTACCTATTTTATCTGTCAGTACCTCAAGTTGATGTTGTTTTGCAAAAGATTTCAAGAATTCGGATATTGGAACCAGATGTCCCGAAGGATGCGGTATTTGTGTTAATTTATAAAAATTACGCCACAAAGATGATGGTTTTAAGTTTTCGATACTCATAAGTTTTTTACTTTATACATTAATATGGGCAAAAATAAGAAATTTTACCTAAAAATAGTTTTCTATCATTCATCTCGAACACACATAGTAAGCTATTTTTTTACAAAATAATTACCTTTGCCATTATTTACAAAAAGAATGAATGTTGCTATTATAAAATACAATGCAGGGAACGTATGTTCCATTCTAAATGCCTTGAATAGAATTGGAATCGAACCCATTATAACAGATAACGCTGAATACATTTCCACTGCTGACAAAGTAATTTTCCCGGGTGTAGGCGAAGCTTCTTCGGCAATGCAATACTTAAAAGAACATCATTTAGATATAGTTATAAGAAACCTCAAACAACCTCTTTTAGGCATTTGTTTAGGAATGCAACTTTTATGTCGTTTTTCAGAAGAAAACAATACTTCGTGTTTAGGTATTTTCGACCAAGACATAAAAAAATTCTCTTCTGAAAAAAAAATCCCTCAAATAGGTTGGAATTCTATAAACGAGTTATCATCAGAATTATTTAAAGGTATTAAAGACGAAGAATACGTTTATTTTGTACATAGCTATTACGCCGAAATTACGGAGAATACTATTGCTACAACTGATTATGGTGTTAAATACAGTTCTGCATTGCAAAAAGGCAATTTCTATGCAACACAATTTCATCCCGAAAAATCAGGCATTATTGGAGCAAAAATTATTGAAAATTTTATCAAATTATAAAGATGCTAACCAAACGAATTATTCCATGTTTAGATGTAAAAGACGGAAAAACTGTCAAAGGCATCAATTTTAAAGAGATAAAAGACGTAGGAGATCCTGTCACATTAGGCAAGTTATATGCCGAAATGGGTGCTGACGAACTTGTTTTTCTTGACATCACTGCTACACATGAGAAAAGAAAAACCTTATCATCATTGGTTAAGCGTATTGCTCAAAATATCAACATTCCTTTTACTGTTGGAGGAGGTATTTCCTCAATTGAAGATGTTTCTATATTGCTCCAATGTGGTGCAGACAAAATTTCCATCAATTCGGCAGCTGTTCGCAATCCAAATCTCATAACAGATCTTGCCAATCGTTTTGGTTCACAATGTATAGTTCTTGCTATTGATACAAAATTCGACAACGATGATTGGTATGTTTATCTCAATGGAGGACGAATTAAAACAGATATTAAAGCTTTTGATTGGGCAAAAGAAGCTACAAAAAAAGGTGCTGGCGAAATTCTACTAACATCGATGAACCACGACGGCACCAAGCAAGGCTTTGCTATTGATATCACAAAAAAAATATCAGAAAATGTACATGTACCAGTAATTGCAAGCGGTGGAGCTGGAACAATGGAACATTTCTACGATGTTTTTACAAAAGGGAATGCTGATGCTGCTTTAGCTGCAAGTATTTTTCATTACAAAGAAATAGGAATTCCTCAATTAAAAAAATTCCTAAAACAGAAAAATATATCTATACGTATATAATTTAGATTCTATCTAAAACAATCCGTATCAACTCCTCTATCGAACCTTTATATTCCGTATTCATATTTTTATGAATACGCCCTGCAATTATTGCACAAACAGTCATAGCCTTATGCCCAAGTGCCTTACCTAAACCAGCCAACGCAGAACTCTCCATCTCAAAATTTGTTATCATCTCTTTTCCATAGCGAAACGATCGGATTTTTTCATTCAATTCCATATCATTTGGCTTTAAACGCACATAACGCCCTTGAGGTCCATAAAAACCTGGAGCCGAAATTGTAACACCTTGAATCATATCAAAACCTACACGTTGTACTATTTCTTCATTAGCATTAACAACATAAGGAGCAGGCAAACGCTTATTCCATTGCGTATACTTACAAAATGCCGTTTCAAAATCAAGATCAAACAAATTTTCTGGAACAGAATAATAATTCAACAATCCATCGAAACCAATAGAACGATTTGACACCACATAACTACCTATTGGGCAATTTTCCTGCAAACCACCTGAAGTACCAATTCGCACCAAATCCAGTGATTTTAATTTCGATTTTTCGACTCTATTTTTCAAATCAATATTCACAAGGGCATCCAACTCTGTAAGTACAATATCTATATTATCAGTACCTATTCCATGCGACACGCATGTAATACGTTTCCCTTTATAAGTTCCTGTAATAGTATGGAACTCTCTGTTTTGGATTTCGCATTCTATTGTATCAAAATTTGAAGCCACCAACGAAACACGAGCGGGGTCACCAACCAATACTACTTTATCTGCCAAATGCTCTGGTTTTAAATGCAAGTGGAAAATACTACCATCTTTATTAACAATGAGTTCCGATTCTGAAATTCTTCTCATAACTATATTTTTATAAAACTATTAACGTATCTGCTACGTAATATCTTATAGAATGACATTTTAATCATCCCTACTTCTATTATATTTTTTGTAATAATAGAGAAAGTTGCAAAAAATATGCTATAAAACTATAAAATTATTTCCATAGTCATACATTAGGGCATAAAAAAATGCGATTTTAAAAATCGCATTTTTTAGTATTATTATTTATTTCCTCTTTCAGTTATTTAATTTTAAAGGTACATACATCTTCCTGACCTTTAGTAGCTTGAGGTGCGGAAACTGTAAGAACTGCTTGTTCTCCTGTTTTATTTGAATAACAATAAACCTTACCATTAGCAACACCAAACAATTCTGGATTCGATGACGAGAATGTAACATCTTTATTACTTGCATACGAAGGTACATAAACAATTAGTTGATAAACATCTTCACTAGTGTTTCCATACATTTTATGCGAACCTGCGGTCCAAACTACACGTTCCAAAGCCGCTTCTGCTACTTTCCAATCATATTCTATTGTTAATGCTTCAGGATGATTTTGTTTCATACGACCAAAAATCTTTCCTGCTCCTTGAGCAATTGCCGTAATTGTATCACCCTTTATATCAAAAATATCAGGACGATCTGTTGTCCATTCCATTTCTGTAAATGAAACATCAAGAGGTTCAAATGTTGCTCGCATTATAGCAACGTCATTCAAAAATAACGTATCCGTATTTTCTATATTACCTTTAACAATCTCTACTTTACCATTATTGGTAATAGTGGAATCTTCTCCATTTATATTTTTCAAAGGTCCTACTACACTATAATCTTCAAACGAATTAGCTGAAAGTTCAATAGCAATACTCGTTACTTGTATCGTATCTACATAAACTTTTAATGAAGCTTTCTTCAAATCTCCTTGTTCGTCAGAACCAATTTGAGCATACACTTCCGCACTACCTTTGCCAACACCCGTAAGTACTCCATCAGCGGAAATAGTTACTACCGCAGAATCACTTGTTGAATATCTTACAACAGACCATTCTGCCGAAATAGGTTCTTGAATTACCGATGTTACTTTTGTATTATTTACTCCAACAAAAACGCCATCTGTTCCTATCCCATACTTCGTACGGATAGCTTCCTCCTCAGGAACCCAACCAAAATAAATATCCTCAATAGGTGCGTTTATTGCATTTTTCTCTTTACAAGAAAAAAACACAAATACCGAAAATACTACAACAGAAAATAAATACGCCTTTTTCATTTTTTATGATTTTATTTATAAAACGTAGCAAAAGTAAAAAATAAATTTTAAAACCATATCAATATTTATGTTTTTTTGACAAAAAAAGCAAAATCACTACTTTTGTAAGAAAAAAATATGCAACCTTTAGCAGAAAGACTACGTCCACGAAATATTAGTGAATATGTTGGACAGGAACATCTTGTCGGAGAAAATGCAATTTTAAGAAAAGTAATTGAAAATAATCATCTACATTCTTTTATTCTTTGGGGACCTCCAGGAGTTGGTAAAACCACTTTAGCCAAGATTATAGCAAATAGTCAAGATCGACCTTTTTTTACACTTAGTGCCGTAACGGCAGGCGTAAAAGACGTTCGCGAAGTGATAGAGAAAGCCGAAAAAACGCAATTTTTCAATTCTTTATCACCAATTCTTTTTATTGATGAGATTCATCGTTTCAACAAATCGCAACAAGACTCACTTTTAAATGCAATAGAAAAAGGGACTTTCGTTTTGATAGGAGCTACTACTGAGAATCCTTCTTTCGAAATCATCACACCTTTACTATCAAGATGTCAAATATATGTTCTTAAACATCTTGAAAAAAATGATTTATTAAAACTTGCAACAAGAGCTTTTACTACAGATACAATATTAAAAAAGAAGAATATTACCATAAAAGAAAACGAAGCATTGTTGCGTTATGCCGGTGGTGATGCGAGAAAATTACTTAACATATTAGACATCATCTGTTCAGATGCAAATCAAAATATAATCATCACAAACGAACTTGTTACCAAACGTTTACAGCAAAGCATTTCTGATTACGATAAAAATGGAGAAATGCACTACGATATAATTTCAGCATTTATAAAATCAATACGAGGGAGCGATCCAAATGCGGCAATTTATTGGTTAGCACGAATGATAGAAGGAGGCGAAGATCCAAAATTTATAGCCCGACGTTTAGTCATATCTGCAGCCGAAGATATTGGTTTGGCCAACCCAAATGCACTTTTAATAGCAAATGCATGTTTCGATTCCTTGCAAAAAATCGGCTGGCCTGAAGGGCGAATCATTCTTGCCGAAACGACTATCTATTTAGCGGCTTCACAAAAAAGCAATTCTGCGTATTTAGCAATTGACAATGCTATTAACGCAGTCAAAAAAACAGGCAACATTCCTGTCCCATTACATCTTCGAAATGCTCCTACAAAACTTATGCATGAACTTGGTTATGGCGAAGGTTACAAATACGCACACGACTATAAAAATCATTTTATCAAACAAGATTTCTTACCAAAAGAATTTTCTGAGGAAACGTTTTGGACCCCACAAGGGAACCCTCAAGAAAAGAAATTAAACGATTGGTTAGATTTTTTATGGGACGATAAATCTAAAAAGTAAACTCCGCACCATCTGAAGCTAAATACGACTCTGCAAAAACAGACTTTGCCTCATCTAATAATTCTGTCGTTGATTTATAGCGACTTGAAAAATGTCCTAAAATCAATTTATTGACATTTGCTTTAGCTGCAATATTTGCTGCCTGAAATGCTGTTGAATGAAACGTTTCTTTTGCTCGTTGTGCATCTTTCTCCAAAAAAGTTGCTTCATGATACAAACAATCTGCATTTTCTATCAATGGAATTATTTTCTTTATACAGATTGTATCAGAGCAATATGCATACATTCGCGATTTATCTGCTGGCAATGTTAGTTTTGAATTTGGTACAAGCACACCACGAGCATCAATAAAATCAGAACCCGCTTTAATTTCTTTCATTGCCGATATTGGCACCGAAAACGCATCTAACATTACACGATTTAGATGTGGTTCTTTTTCTTTTTCACGAAACAAAAAACCACAAGTTGGAACACGATGCTTCAGTGGTAACGTTGCTACTGTCAAATTTTTATCCTCATATATGATATCATGACGATATGGAGAAAATTCATTAAAAACTACCTCAAAATCTCTATCCTTGCAGAAAAAATCAATTTGAGGGTATAATAGTTGTTTTAATCCTGGAGGCGAATAAATCTCAAGGTTATTTGCTCTACCTAACATTGCAAAGGAGGATATTAAACCAACAAGACCCAAGCAATGATCACCATGTAAATGTGAGATAAACACTTGATGTAAGCGTGAAGTTTTACCCACATACTGCCACAAACGAATTTGAGTACCTTCTCCGCAATCAATCAAGTACTGCTTTCCTGCAACTTCAAGCAACTGCGATGAATGAAATCGATTCTTATTAGGTAAAGCCGAACCCGAACCTAATATTTTTAAACGTATAGGGTTCAATAATGCAAAAAAATTACTGCTTTTGGCGTAACACCCAAGTATCTTTAGGCAATGTATCTGACAAATCCTTTATAGCAGATTTTGCAGAATCATAATCATCAAACGACAACAATATCACGCGATACATTCCTTTTTCGTTTATTACTAATGTAGGAGTATATGCAGGAGTAAATTCTTGTTGACGTTTTTTTGCATTATCTTTATTTTGAAAACTACCAACCACAACATGATATTTCATTGTCATTAACTTCGTATTGGTTTCTCCTTCTACAAGGCTAATTTTTTCTTCCGAAACTCTAATTTTTGGTTCTTCAACAACAGCAGGTTTTTCTTTTTCTACTTCTATACGAATAGTATCTCGCATCACCACTGTATCATGTTTAACAATATACACGGTGTCTGTTTTTACAACAATTTTTTCAATCACACGAGGTTCTGGTACTGGATAATAAGCTCCTTTTTTCGATGCACAACCCACAGACAACAATAAAGTAAAAACAACTGCAACAATAGTAATTCTTTCCATATTCAAAATTTAAAAAACGTTGCAAAAATAACTTTTTTAATTCAATGAAACACAAAAAAAGGAAAAGAAACGCATCTTTTCCCTAGTCTTGCGGAAGCGGGGGGATTCGAACCCCCGGTACGGTTACCCGCACGTCAGTTTAGCAAACTGGTGGTTTCAGCCACTCACCCACACTTCCGTTCGTGACTTTTTCAAAAAATCGTTGCAAAATTAAACAAGATTATGACATTCTCAAACAAAAAACACGTTTTTATGAAAAAATTACTTTTAATTTTGTATCAACAAAAATACATAAACCATGAAAAATAATTATCACAAACATCGCCCAAAGCAAACAAATAACAAATATAAAATCATTTTTTCCATCTCTGGAATTTTACTTGCAGTTGCTCTATTTTTCGGTTATCAACTTTACACCTATTATTTACCAAATTTCAAAACAGAACAAAAATCAGAATACATCTACATTGATCACAATACGAATTTTGATGAGATAATTACACAACTAAAAAAAAAGAACCTTATCAAAAATAGTAATTCTTTTAGGCGTTGGGCAAAAATCAAGAAATATCCCCAAAATATAAAAACAGGACGTTACGAAGTAAAAAACAAAATGAGTAACAAAGAATTACTCAATAATTTATCTCGAAAAATTCAATCACCAGTTAAGCTAAAACTCAACAACATTCGCACCCAAGAACAACTCTGTAAAAAACTCGGGAAACAACTTATGGCAGACTCTGCCGATTTTATAAGTACGCTCAATGACAACAATTTATTATTGGAATACAATGTAAGAAAAGAGGAAGTTATTGCATTTTTTCTACCAAATACTTACGAAGTCTATTGGGACATAAAACCACAAGATTTACTTAAAAGAATGAATTTTGAATTCAAAAAATTTTGGAACGAAAAACGATTGGCAAAAGCTGATTCGATAAACCTATCGCCTATCGAAGTCATAACATTGGCTTCTATTGTCGAAGAAGAAACTAATCTTGCAAAAGACAAGCCTATTATTGCAGGTCTTTATTTAAATCGCTTACGAATAAAAATGCCGTTGCAAGCATGTCCTACAGCGAAATATGCCGTTGGCGATTTTTCTCTTCGCCGTATTCTCTACGAACATACCCAAATAGACTCTCCTTACAATACTTATAAAAACATAGGTTTACCTCCCGGGCCAATTAGAACACCATCAACAGAAAGCATCGATGCTGTACTCAATTACAAAAAAAGCACCTATTTATATATGTGTGCAAAAGAGACTTTCAATGGGGAACACAATTTTGCTTCTACCTATTCGGAGCATGCAAGAAACGCACGAAAATACCAAGCAGCTTTAACGAAAAGAAAAAATAACTCATAAAAATTTGGAAACAGACAAAAAACACATTATCTTTGCACTTGAAAAACATCGCGGGATGGAGCAGTGGTAGCTCATCGGGCTCATAACCCGGGGGTCGTAGGTTCGAGTCCTACTCCCGCAACTAAGCAAAAGAGCCGAACAAGATTCGGTTCTTTTTTTGATTTAAGATGCAACGTTATTTTATCTATCTCGCTTACAATGGCACGAATTATCATGGTTGGCAAGTGCAACCAAATGGTATTTCTGTTCAAGAGGAACTCTCTAAGGCTATTAGCACAATTTTGCACACCGAAACGCCTATCGTTGGGGCAGGACGCACCGACGCAGGCGTTCATGCAAAACGAATGATTGCACATTTCGATAGTGAAACAAATTGTAACGAAACATTCATAAAAAAACTCAACGGGTTTCTTCCAAACGACATTTCTGTATTCGACATTCGGGAAACAATACCAAATGCTCATGCACGTTTCGATGCTTTGAAACGACAATACGAATACCATGTTTACACACAGAAAAATCCCTTTTTAGAACAGTTTGCTCATCGTATTCCCTACGATACAGATTTTGAAGCGATGAACGTAGCAGCAAAAACTTTATTTGAATATTCCGACTTTACGAGTTTTAGCAAGTTGCATACCGACACAAAAACCAATCTCTGCATGGTAACACATGCTGAGTGGCAACAACAAGGCGAAAAGTGGATTTTCACTATCGAAGCCAATCGTTTTTTAAGGAATATGGTACGTGCTATTGTGGGGACTCTGCTCTGCGTGGGACGAGGAGCTATCTCTACGGAAGAGTTTCGGAAAATAATCGAACAAAAAAATAGAGGTGCAGCGGCAGCATCCGCCCCAGCCAAAGGACTTTTCTTAACTAACGTTTTTTATCCCGACAATTTATTTATCTAAAAAAACTATGCTTAAAACTTTTTTCAATCCTTACACTATCACCATTTTCATGTTGATTTGTTCCAATGTATTTATGACTTTTGCATGGTACGGACATCTACGCAATATGGCAAACAAATCGTGGTGGATAGCTGCCCTTGTAAGTTGGGGTATCGCTTTACTCGAATACCTAATAATGGTACCAGCAAATCGTATTGGTTTTACGGTTTATACATTGCCACAACTAAAAATCATTCAAGAAGTTATCACGCTTGCCGTTTTCGTCCCGTTTTCAATATTTTTTATGCACCAACCATTTAAGTGGGACTATCTCTGGGCAATGCTCTGCCTTCTTGGTGCAGTTTATTTTATGTTTAGGAACTAATAACCCCGTAAGAACATACCAAAATGCATCCTTTTTTTCGAGAGATGTTTTTCTTTTTTGATTAAAATAGAGATTTCGTTTCTTGCTAAAAAAATATTTTTACCCCTATATTTTGAATTTTACACACGAAAAAGGCTTTTTGTCCCTTTTGTACGTCCCTCAAAAAACTTTTTTTCGGGCACCCTTTTATTTGTTTTTACTTTTGTCGCCGTTGAAATATAAATAACATAAATATGGATAAACGATTTTTAGATTATTTTGAAGAATCTTTAAAGAAAAATTGGTCGGCTCCTGCGTTGAACGATTTTGATGGTACGATGTCATTTACTTATGGCGAGATGGCAGAAAAGATTGCACGCTTGCACGTGTTGTTCGAGCAAGTGGGATTAAAAGAGGGCGACAAAATAGCCCTTTGCGGGCGAAATAGCTCGATGTGGGCAATCAATTTTTTGGCGGTAACGAGTTATGGTTGTGTGGCTGTAGCTATTTTGTCCGATTTTGATTCGGAAGGTATTCAGACGTTGGTAGATCATAGTGATGCAAAATTGTTGCTTGTAGGTCCTATCGTGTGGGAAAATCTTAAGCCCGAATCGATGCCAAAATTAAATGGTATTATTTCGATAGAAGGTTTGGGGTTGTTACGATCTAATACGCCTGACTTTGAAAAAAGATACAATGCGTGGGAAAAAGCTTTTGTTGCAAAATATCCAAAAGGATATACGCAAGACGACGTGAAGTATGAACGTTTTGATAGCGAATCGCCTGTGTTGATCAACTATACTTCGGGTAGCACTGGTTCTCCTAAGGGTGTAATGCTTAGTTGGCGTAGCATTGATTCTAATATTCATTTTTCACAAGAAAAAATTCCCAATAGTTCAGCAGACACATTGCTTTCGATGTTGCCTATGGCACATATGTTTGGTTTGGCTATTGAAATTCTGTATCAGGTGGCAGGTGGAACGCGTGTTACGGTTTTGAACAAAACTCCTTCGCCAGCGGTGCTTATGAAAGCGTTGTCGGATGTGAAACCTTATATGATGTTGACTGTCCCTTTGGTGATTGAAAAAATATTTAAAGCAAAAATATTCCCTGCCATTCATAAACCTCTTGTACGAGTGTTGTGGTATATACCAGGTATCAATCGTATGATTCACAAAAAAGTATATGCACAGTTGATGAATGCTTTTGGCGGAAATTTACGTTATTTGATAATTGGTGGTGCGGCATTGAATAGTACTGTAGAAAAATGTTTGCGAACAATAAAATTCCCATTTACAGTTGGATATGGTATGACTGAATGTGGTCCATTGATTAGTTATGAGTATTGGACGAAATTTAAATTGCGTTCGTGCGGTAAGGCTGTGGATAGGGTAGAAATTCGTATTGATTCCGAAGACCCTCAACGAAAAGTAGGTGAAATTTTGGTGCGTGGCGACAATGTTATGCTTGGTTATTATAAAAACGAAGAAGCAACAAAAGCTGCTTTCACTGCCGATGGTTGGATGCGTACGGGCGACCTCGGTGTTCTTGATGCAGAAGGGAATTTGTCGATTCGCGGACGTTCTAAGAGTATGATTCTTGGTCCTTCTGGACAAAATATTTATCCGGAAGAGATTGAAGGAAAAATAAATAATATGCCTTATGTAGTGGAGTCGGTCGTTGTCGAGCGCGAAGGAAAACTTGTAGCACTGGTTTATGCTGATATTGAAAAAATGAAGCAAGAACTTCCAACCCAAACCCCTGCGGAAGTGATGGAAGATGTGCGAGTGCGTGTAAATAAAATTTTGCCCGTATTCTGTCGCTTGTCGAAGTTCGAACTTGTAGAAAAAGAGTTTGAAAAAACTCCGAAACGTAGTATAAAAAGGTATCTTTACAATTAAGAATTTTAAGATTTTTTGTTTGTCGAGAAGGTTGCTATAAGTATAGGCTTGTAGCAACCTTTTTCTTTTGCAAAAGAAAAAGATTTATCTTTGCACGTTCGTTAATCAGAAAAAAGATGCCGGCAGAAATAAAAATCCCACGTTACATAAACGAAAAAAAAAATGTAGTAACCTTAGTTTTGGGTACGGCGACATTTGCTTTGCTATTTATAAATATCTTTCAGCCATTTAACTCCCGAAATTGGGTTTCTGGCATCAGCGATTTTACCTATTTCTTATTCTCAAGTTTGATCATACTTACAGCAATGTGTGTGATAGCGATAAGTCGCATTGTGATGTACTATTATGCAAAAAAACGTGATATAACGTTGTTGAGTTTTGTACTTTGGATTTTAGCTGAGATATTGGCTATGTCGTTTTTCTTCACCCTTTTCCCGATTTTTGCATTGCATGTCGATGTCGAATTTGGTGAGTTGTACAAGCAAGCTATTTCTTATACTAGTCTTATATTGTTGTTCCCGTATTCTATTTTGTGGTTGTATTTTGATTTAGAAGAGAAAAAGAAAATAATAAGGATGTTAGGCGAAGCACAAGTGGCTTCTCAAAAAAATCAACCGACTAGCCAGATGAGTTTTTGCGATGAGAAAGGAGACGTGCGTTTAGTAGTATCCTCTGATTGTCTTTTTTACATCGAAGCTTCTGACAATTATGTTGATATTCATTATCTTAACAAAGGTAAATTAGTAAACTTTTTGCTTCGCAATTCGTTGAAAAATGTAGAAAAAGCATTTTACGAACGAAAGTTGTTGCGTTGTCATCGCTCGTTTATTGTCAATTTGAATAAAGTGAAAATTATTCGTAAAACCGAAGATGGTTTGTGTATAGATTTTGATTTTGAGGGCGTCCCCAATATTCCTATTTCAAAAACGTATAGCGGTCGGGTGCTTGAGCAATTCTCAGGTTTAAATATAGAGGTTTAACGTTTATTTATAGCAAATTTTAGTTGTTCAAGAGCTTTTTGGAGTATTGCACGTGGGCAGCCTATATTTAGTCGCATAAAACCTGTTCCTTCAACGCCAAACATTGTTCCGCTATTTAGAGCTAAATGAGCTTCGTTTAAGAAAAGTTTTTCTAATTCCGATTGTTCTAAATTTAATTCTTTACAGTTAAGAAAAATTAAAAATGATGCTTGTGGGCGGATCATACTTATATAATGAAGTTCTGTTTTTAGAAAACGTTCGGTATAATCAATATTTTCTTGTAAATATTGGAGAAGTTGATTAAGCCAATCTTCGCCTTGAGTATAAGCCGCTGTGGCACTTGCATAAGCAAACATGTTACCGTGATTGAACTCTCCAGCTTGCATAAATGTTTGAAAACGCTTGTTGAGAACGTTATCTTCTACAACTGCAAACGAACTTGAAACACCAGGCATATTAAACGTTTTACTTGGAGCCATTAGTGTAATTGCAATTTTAGAAGCTTCCTCTGATACATTTGCAAATGGGTGATGTTTGTAACCTTGTAAAGTTAAATCGGCATGAATTTCGTCAGAAATTACCAATACATTGTTTTTGTAACATATTTGAGCAATTTTTTGAAGTTCTTCTTTGTTCCAAACACGTCCTCCCGGGTTATGAGGATTACATAAAATTAGCATTTTACAACCTTTAACATCTTTTTCAAATCGTTGAAAATCAATATTTATTTGATTGTTTTCAATGCAAAGCGAAGAGAACACAACTTGTCGTTGTAATTGCGTTGTAACCTGAAAAAATGGATGATATACAGGCGACATCACCATCACTTTATCGTTAACGTCGGTAAAACATTGTAAGATATGTGCTTGACCTCGCACAATGCCAGGAACGAAAGTTAAAGACGATTTTGAAACCTCCCAATTGTGCCTGTGTTTAAGCCACTGAATAATTGACGAATACCATTCTTCTCCTGCAAATGTATAGCCAAGAATGGCTTTTCTGAGCTGATTTTCTATCGAATCGATAATAAATGGCGGTGTTCGGAAATCCATATCGGCAACCCACATTGGCAAAACGTCTTCTTCTCCAAAAAAAGTTTTTGTAGCGTCCCATTTTATAGAATTGCTATTTCGGCGGTCTATTATTTCGTCAAAATTGTATTTCATTGCCTTATAATTTTATTTGCAAAAATACGTTTTATTTAAACTGTGTTAATTTTGTTTCTGAAAAATATTCCTTTTGGAATGATTATCTTTGTGTTCCTTTTCTACAAAGGAGATATTTTGTTTTTATGATTTTTAACTTTAAAAGATATTGTTTACCGATGTTGATTCTTTTAGCATTGATTCTCACAATATTTGTATTTTTTTTAACACCCTCTTTTGGACGTTCGCCAAAAGGGAAACGGTTGGAGCGAATTGAGCAATCGATAAATTATAGAAATGGGCGGTTCGAAAATTTACAGCCTTTTTGTCTTCGTTGGAGAAAGGTTTGGAAGGTATTATTTTCAAAAACGTTTGATGTGCGACCTTCTCATTCGTTTAGTATAAAAAAAGAAAATCTAAGCAGTCTTGATTCAACCAAAAATTTGTTTGTATGGTTTGGTCATTCTTCGTATTTATTGCAGTTGTCGGGGAAGCGTTTTTTAGTCGATCCTGTATTTTTTAAGGCTGCTCCGATTCGTTTTTTTAATCGTGAATTTAGGGGAACAAATGTGTTTACTCCAGAAGATATCCCTGATGTCGATTTTTTGATTATCTCTCATGATCACTGGGATCATCTTGATTATCAGACTGTAAAACAATTAAAGGATCGTGTTGGGAAAGTTATTTGTCCGTTGGGAGTAGGTGAATATTTTGAATATTGGGGATACGATTCGGACAAAATTGTGGAATTGGATTGGAATGAATCGTTTAAATTTGGTGAAATAACAGTACATTGTCTCACTGCACGTCATCGTTCAGGACGTGGATTTATATCGAATAAAACGTTGTGGGCGTCTTTTTTGATAGAGACCTGTTCGAAAAATGTTTTTTTAAGTGGAGATGGTGGTTATGGCACTCATTTCAAGCAAATTGGAGAACGTTTCCCAAATATAGATTTGGCAATTTTAGAAAATGGTCAATACAACGAAATGTGGTACGATATGCATTTAATGCCACAACACCTATCTGATGTGGTGAACGATTTGGCAACCAAAAGTTTTATTACAGTTCATCATTCGAAATATGCATTATCCAATCATTCTTGGGAGGAACCGCTTGAGAATGAACAATGTGCAGTACAAAGAACATCGGCTAAGTTAATTTCGGCTATTATTGGTGAGGCTGTCGAATTGGAATAAGATTTTTTGGATTTATAACGATATGTGTATCTTTGTTTTTCGAAATTTTATTGTATGGATTTTATTGCACGTAGTAAAGAAATTTTTGATGTAGAGATTGCAGAGTTAAAAAACGTATGCAAGCAGATTGGTCAGGAAGTTGCTGATTCGGTTAAATTGATTTTAGGTTCGAAAGGGAAAGTTGTTGTAACAGGAATTGGAAAATCTGGAATAATTGGACATAAAATATCCTCAACGTTGGCTTCAACAGGAACTCCATCTGTTTTTATGAGTGCAGCTGAAGCAATGCATGGCGATTTGGGAATTGTTTGTCCTAATGATGTCGTTATTGCTATTTCAAATAGTGGTTATTCGCAGGAAATATTGAGTATTACCGATTTGATAAAAAAAATAGGTTGTCCGATTGTTGCAATGACGGGAGATTTAAATTCGGAATTAGCAAAAAAATCGGATATAGTTATAAATTGCGGAGTTAAAAATGAGGTAAGTAAAGATGCTTATATTCCAACATGTTCTACTACAGCCACTTTGGTGATGGGAGATGCTTTGGCAACTTGCTTGATGGAGTTTCGTGCATTTAAGATGGAAAATTTTGCTTTTTATCATCCGGGAGGTGCTTTGGGGCGACGATTGTTGACAAAAGTAAACGATTGTATGAACAAAAACGTACCGCGAGTACAAGAAAAAACCTTGTTTAAAGATGTGATTTACGAAGTGAGTAAATCGCGTCAAGGCATAACACTTGTTTATAGTGGCGAAGTTGCAATAGGAATTATTACCGATGGAGATATCCGTCGTGCTGTACAGAAATACGATAATCTACGAATTGTAACTGCTTCGGATATAATGACAAAAGGATTCGTTCAAATTTTACCAGAGGCGACGATAACAGATGCTTTGGCATTGATGGATGAGAATAAAATCACTTCGTTGGTTGTTCCAGAAAGCAATTTTCCGAATGCACCAATTATTGGCATATTGCATATTCATAATATTTTCGATTTTAAAAATCAAGCAAGATAGTATGGATTTTTTGAGTGTTTGTGGAGTCTCGAAGTTATACGATGGGCATCGAGCATTGGACAATGTTTCGCTTGCAATTCCCGAAAAATCTATTTATGGATTACTTGGTCCGAATGGAGCAGGCAAAACGACATTGATTCGTATCATCAATCAAATAACTGCTCCTGATAATGGGTATGTATTGCTTAAAGGGATTCCGCTTTCTCGGAAAGATGTTTCGCGAATTGGCTATTTGCCTGAAGAGCGTGGGCTTTATAAAAAAATGAAAGTAGGCGAACAGGCTCTTTATCTTGCTCAACTCAAAGGTGTTTCAAAAACCGATGCTTTAACTCGGTTGAAATATTGGTTTGAAAAATTTGAGATACAACCTTGGTGGAATAAAAAAGTGGAGGAACTTTCGAAAGGAATGGCTCAAAAAGTCCAATTTATTACAACGGTGCTTCACGAACCTGAGTTATTGATTTTCGATGAACCTTTTAGTGGTTTCGATCCTATAAATGCTGATATTTTGAAGCGGGAAATATTGGCTTTGCGTGACAAAGGTGCAACAATTATTTTTTCGACTCACAATATGGAATCGGTAGAGGAATTGTGCGACGAGATTTCGCTTATCAATCAGTCGAAAGTAGTGTTGCAAGGTAATGTTGCTTGTTTACGTTCGGCTTTCAAAAAGCAAACTTACACGATAACTTTCGAAGGCATTCTTGCAGATATGGAACTCCCGTGTGAATGTTTGTCGTATCAAGAGCAAAACGGAATAACTACTTTGCGTTTTCGTGCTGATTCTTCGAATGAAGTATTAAGTCAAATTATGAAAAATCATAAAATAATTGCATTTTCGGAGGAAGTACCGAGCATGAATGAGATTTTTATTAATGCAATAAAGAGTTCGCAAAAATGAATAAAATCGGATTGATAATCAGGAGTGAATATTTGCGACGTGTAGCAAAAAAATCGTTTATTCTGTTAACGTTTTTAGTCCCGCTGTTGTTTGCTGCAACCTTGTTTATCCCGTTGTGGCTTTCGGAATTTGACAATGGCGAAAATGAACAAATTGCCGTGGTAGATCAGATAGGGAAATACAAAAATGCGTTGTTGGATACAGCTGAATTTAAATTTGTTTTTGTTGAACCTTCGGAAAATGTGATTGGCAATTGTTCTACCATTGTCTACGATGCTGTGATTCTGATTGATAAAGATTTGTCGGTAGAGCCATCGATAACAATTTTGTCAGAGAAACAGGTCTCTTTAGAATTGCAGAAATATGTCGAAGATAGTTTTGAAAGTTTTGTCGAAGATGAGAAATTGGCGTTGTACAGTATTCCGAATCTTAAAACAATCATAAAGGAATCTCAAACGAAAATTATGGTTACTACGGTTAAATTAGACGAAAACGGATCGGCAAATGTCTCTTCTACCGAAATTGCAAACATTGTTGGAATGGTTTTTATGATGTTGATATACTTTTTCGTTTTTACTTATGGCACTATGGTTATGAATAGTGTTTTGCAGGAAAAAACTAATCGTATTGTAGAAATTCTGATTTGTAGTGTGAAGCCATTTGAATTGATGATGGGAAAAATTATCAGCATTGCATTGGTTGGTTTGACACAGTTTGTGCTATGGATTTTGCTTATCGGTGCTTTGTTTTTTGCAAGTAGCGGTTTAGTTGATATTCCTTTACAAGGTGATATTTCGATAACAGACCAAAGTTCTTCTGTTCAGATTATGCAAGGACTTTTGAGTGTCAATTTTGTAGAGATAATAACTTTATTTGTGGTTTATTTTATAGGAGGATATTTGCTTTATGCTTCGTTTTTTGCTGCTATTGGAGCTGCAGTAGATAACGAAACGGATACACAGCAATTTGTTTTCCCGATAATGATACCCATACTTTTTGCAATGTATGCAGGCATTTATAGTATTGGAAATCCAGATGGGCCATTGGCGTTTTGGTGTTCGTTGGTGCCTTTTACTTCGCCTATAGTGATGATGGTACGTTTACCTTTTGGTGTTGCTCTTTGGGAAAAAATACTTTCAATTGTGATCTTAATACTAACATTTTTGTTTACAACTTGGTTAGCTGCAAAAATTTATCGTACAGGAATACTTATGTATGGAAAGAAAATAACGTGGCGTGAGTTGTGGAAATGGATAAAACACAAAAACTGATGACACCTCCTTTTCTAAAAAAAAACGATAAGGTTGCTTTAATAGCACCCGCAGGAAAAATTGCTAAAAAAGAACTTTTTTCGCAAGCTGTAGATTTGCTTCGCTCGTGGGGATTGCAACCCATTTTGATGCCACACGCTACCGACGAGTATGGCTGTTTTGCGGGAAAACCTGAGCATCGCCTTGATGATTTGCAAGAAGCATTTGATGCACAAGATATAAAAGCAATATTTTGTGCACGTGGAGGTTATGGTTTGATGCAAATAGTTGGGCGACTTGATTTGACGAATTTTCTGGAAAATCCAAAATGGATAATTGGTTTTAGCGATATTACGGTGTTGCACAATGTTGCTTCGCATTGTGGTGTAGCATCTTTGCATGCTCCTATGTTGCGTGGTTTAGTACGAAACGAATTATCCGATTCGTTGATGCAAACTTATCGTCAAATACTTTTTGGAGAAATGCCAATATATAAGATAAAACCGCATTCGTTGAACAGATATGGGCGTGTTGCTGGAAAAATTGTTGGTGGTAATTTAGCTGTGTTTTCGGCTTTGAGAGGAACGCCATACGATTTGGATTTCTGTAATAAAATACTTTTTATTGAAGATATTGCAGAAAAGCCTCATTCTGTGGATCGTATGTTGCAAAATTTAAAATTAGGTGGTGTTTTCGAATCTATATCGGCTTTGATTGTTGGGCAATTTACCGACTATGAAGAAGACACGGGAATGTGTCGTACGCTTTATGAGTTGATAGCCGATGTGGTTGCAGAATATAACTTCCCAGTAGTGTTCGATTTTCCCGCTGGACACGTCTCGGAAAACTACCCTATTTTACTTAATTTTGATTGTGAGCTTGTAGTTGATACCGAAAAAGTTACACTCGACTTCACAAGATAAACACTATTAGAATTTCCCTCAATAAATTGATTTTTTCAAAAAATAGCATTATTATTGTTGAACAAAGCAGAAGTTGTTTTGTTTAATTTTTTTAACCTTAATACTAAATGCTATGAACGTGGAAAAATTAATGGCTACATTGCAGGCAAAGCATCTGGGAGAACAGGAATATTTACAAGCTGTGCACGAAGTGTTACTCTCTATCGAAGAGGTTTATGCACAACATCCTGAATTCGAAAAAGCAAAAATCATTGAGCGAATGGTTGAGCCAGATAGAATACTCACTTTCCGTGTGGCATGGGTGGACGATTATGGCGAAGTGCAAACAAATTTAGGCTACCGAGTTCAGTTTAATAATGCTATTGGACCTTACAAAGGAGGTTTGCGTTTTCATCCTTCGGTCAATCTTTCTATCCTGAAGTTTTTAGGTTTTGAGCAAACGTTTAAAAATGCACTTACCACCTTGCCAATGGGTGGCGGGAAAGGCGGCTCGGATTTCAATCCGAAAGGGAAATCGAATGCCGAGGTGATGCGTTTTTGCCAAGCATATATGTTGGAGTTGTGGAAAATAATAGGTCACAACACCGATGTGCCTGCGGGGGATATTGGTGTAGGAGCACGCGAGGTAGGCTATTTGTACGGAATGTATAAAAAGTTGGCTTGTGAACATACGGGTGTGCTCACGGGCAAAGGCATTGAGTATGGAGGCTCGCTGATGCGTCCCGAAGCAACGGGCTTTGGTGCATTGTATTTTGTAAAGCAGATGCTCGAAAATGCTGGACACACACTCGCTGGTAAAACCATTGCCGTGTCGGGGTTTGGCAATGTGGCTTGGGGAGCTGTGAAAAAAGCTACGGAGTTGGGAGCCAAGGTAGTTACCGTGTCGGGTCCTGACGGTTATGTGTACGATGCAGAGGGCATTTCGGGCGAAAAAATAGATTATCTGCTCGAACTTCGTGCTTCGTGCAACGATGTGGTAGAGCCTTACGCCGAGCGTTTTGGAGCTACGTTTGTGCGTGGGCGTAAACCATGGGAGATGAAAGTGGATATTGCTTTGCCGTGTGCTACGCAAAACGAACTCAACGCCACCGATGCACAGCAATTGGTAGATAACCATGTGCTCTGCGTAGGTGAGGTGTCGAATATGGGTTGTACGGCCGAGGCTATCGACATTTTTACCCGAAACAAACTGCTTTTTGCTCCGGGCAAGGCGGTGAATGCCGGTGGCGTAGCTACCTCGGGACTCGAGATGACGCAAAACGCTATGCATATTTCGTGGAGTGCAGACGAAGTAGATAAACGCCTGCAACAGATAATGACTGACATACATACGCAATGTGTGAAATATGGCACTACGTCCGACGGTTATATCAATTATGTAAAAGGAGCCAACGTGGCTGGTTTCCTCAAAGTAGCACGAGCTATGCTTTCGCAAGGCGTTATTTAGTATTAGCGAAGAAACAAACGTAAGGCGGTATTTCTAAATACTGCCTTTTTTGTTTTATCTTTGCAGGCAGATTGAAATATTTTTTTTGAGCTTTTGCTCTTATTCTCAATTCTGAAAAATCTGGAAAATTTATTTGGTAAGAGAATAATGTGGCGAGGAGTTCACGCATAGGCGTGAACTATTTCGTGTTTATTTATTACCAACGGTTTTTCCAGAGCCTTCAGATTTGAATAAACAACGAAACGGTTTAACGCCTTTTTTATGCAAGCGACAACAGATATCCACATAGGCAAACTTATCCGTAGCTACTTGAAGCAGCACGGACAGAGCGTATCGTTTTTGGCACGGGAGTTGGGCTGTAAGCGTGAGCAATGCTACCGCATTTTTGCCAAAAAGTCGATAGACACCGACTTGCTTTTGCGTATTTCTAAAATTCTCCAACACAACTTTTTCACTTATTACACTACTACGCAAGTGTAACCTTTTTGTTACAAAAGTATAACGTTTATGTGGCGGTCTTTCCTCTTTAAACGCAAGGGGTATAACTACCTTTGCTCCGTTGAAAATCAATTAAATAAAAGATAAACATGAAGAAACTATCAATATTCTTTTTGGTGCTCACTTGCTTTGTGAGTGTGTGTCGGGCAGAAGATGTTTCTGCCGTGATAGCTATCAGTGCCGATGGTAGCGAATTTGTTTACGAAATGGCAACAGTACAGAAGATTACCTTTGTACAGGATGCAGAATCGTCGTCGATGACGATTGACCGCAAGGGCTATCATCCCGATGTTACGGGGGTGCGGAGTGTGTTGTTTGGTACACGCAATCTTTTGCCTACGGAATTGGAATCGGTGGCAAACAGTGAAACCAAAGTGTATGTTTTTCCAAACCCAGTGCAAAAAGAGTTGCGTGTAGCTGGCGTAGAAGAAAATGTGGAACTTACGGTGTATAACCTCAGTGGGCAGTGTGTGTTGCAAAGCAAAGGCAAAAGTTTGGACGTCTCTTTGCTTTCGGCAAATACGTATTTCTTGAAAGTAAATAACCAAATTTTGAAATTCATTAAAAAATAAAAAACATGAAAAAAGTATTTTTAATTTTTAGTATCATTTCTTGTGTAATGACAACCTTTGCACAGAGTAATTTTTACGTGTACAAAACAGATGGTTCTTCCACTGAATATTTGGTAAACGAGGTAGATAGTATTTCATTTGTAGCACCTACTACCAGCATAGAAAACGGCTACGAATGGGTAGACCTTGGCTTAAGTGTGAAATGGGCGACTTGTAATGTGGGAGCAACTAAACCCGAAGAGTACGGCAACTACTACGCTTGGGGCGAAACTACTACAAAAAGTACTTATAATAGCTCAACCTATACTTACACAAGTAATCCTTCCACTTTGCCTCTAAGTAAAGATGCCGCTGCTGTAAATATGGGTGGCTCTTGGCGAATGCCTACAAGAGCCGAACAAGATGAACTACGAACTGAATGTACTTGGACATGGACTAGTAACTATAATGGCACAGGTGTAGCAGGAAGAATAGTAACCAGTAAAATCAACGGCAACTCAATCTTCCTTCCTTCTGCTGTCTTACGCTACGATATTGGTTTGACCTACGTAGGGTCGTACGGCTACTATTGGTCGAGTTCGCTCAGTGCGTACAGTTCGTCCAGCGCCTACTACCTCGTCTTCAATTCCGACGATGACGATTTGAGTTTGCACAGCGGCGGCCGCGACTATGGGCGGTCCGTGCGTGGGGTGTGTCCTTAAGAATCTTACCCTTGTAGAGGAATGTAGGGACGCACCGTGTGCGTCCGCAAGAAAACATCGTAGGGACGTGGCGTACTGCGTCCCTACTTTTTTTATACAAGGACACATTCGGGTGCGTCCCTACGGATTTGCAGAAAAACGAATGTGAGATTTTTTGTTCTAGAAAAAAATTGCTATTCAATTATTCTCTGTAGCGAATCCCTCAAAACAAAGAATTCACTCATTGCACTCTGCGGAACTGGCTCTACTGATGGCGACTCCATCGTCAGCGGGTTGATAGGCGAGCCATTTTTCCATACACGGAAATCGAGATGAGGTCCAGTAGATGCTCCAGTGCTACCTACATAACCAATCACTTCACCTTGCGATACATGCGAACCTACCTTTAGGTTTTTTGCGTAACGCGAAAGGTGCAAATAGGCTGTTGTGTAAACACTATTGTGGCGAATTTTTACCGTATGTCCACCTCCTCCTTTGTAGCCTTTTTGTATTACAACTCCATCGCCAATGCTCATCACAGGAGTTCCTGTTGGTGCCGCATAATCAACACCCGTATGCGGACGTACTGTTTTGTAAATAGGATGTTTTCGTGCATAAGTAAACCCAGACGATATACGAGAAAACTTTAGTGGAGCTTTCAAAAAAGCTTTTCGCAAACTATTGCCTTCCTCGTCCCAAAAGCCATTCACGCTATCGTTTTTGAAATAAAACGCCAAAAAAGGTTTGCCTTTGTGAGTAAACTTTGCAGCATGTATTTTTCCAATTCCAATAGACAAACTATCCACGTAAAGTTCATCATAAAAAACAGTGAAAGAATCATTTTTTTGAAGTCCAAAAAAGTCAATGCTCCACGCATAAATATCGGAAAGTTCAAGAGCTAGTTGTCGATGTAAATTGTTTGTAATTATCGCATCCCAAAGCGAAGTTGTAATTGTAGCACTTGATACTTTTTGTTCATGGCGAACAGGCTTTTTATAACTATTGGCACACAAACTATCACAAACATGAAAAACCGTATGATCGACCACCGATTGATGATAAACAATATAGGTCAATTCTGGGATAGAATCTTTGGTGTAATATGCAGTATATTTATCGCCTAGTTTAATGCGTTTTACATCAAAAATCTCCGATGAAAAATCGTTTAACTGATGAATCACCTGCCCGTTGCAACCAAGTCGCCCAAAAATAGCCGAAAGTGTTTCTCCTTTTCCAACACTTCCCTCTACTATATCAAACGAATCGACAGGAATACCGTATTCGTAAACGACTTCAACGATAGACTCTTGACCTTGTTCCTCTTGTTTGGTTTTTGTATTCTGACAAGCCGAAGCAAGAAGAGTTAAGCTTATTATGATAGAATAGCGATAAAATGATGAAAACATAAATTATTTTAAATTGGTTATTATTTCTTGTTGTTTTTGCAGTAAGAATGTTGCTTTTTTGACTTGCAAATTCCATTCAGCACCACAACGTCGAAAGCTGGCATATTAAATGTAATGTTTTCGTCGATGTCTATTTTTGAATTAGAAATTCCGATGTATTGAGTTTGTCCTTCAAAAGCATCGGAGAGAATAACGCTTCCTGTTATGTAATCAGGAATATCTAACGCTTGACGTAATGTTGTGGTAAATGATTGTTCTGTAGCAGATGGATTCCGTAGTGTCAGTACTGCTTCTTCTCCGTTCCACGAAGCCCAACCGTAAATATTGGCTTTACTACCATCCCAAGGATTTCCTCCAACCCAGTGTGTATCGTCAAGTACATCAGCGTTGTTTCTATGCCATTTAATGCACTTGGCTAACTCTCCCCAAAGTTTTCCGTTTTCTTTGTTTGTCATTAGCTCATGGTCGATGTACAATTCTACCAAACTCGAACCACAAGCGAATGCACAACGCATTTCTTTGGTTATTTCTGCAACTGTACAAGCCGAAGGATCGTCTTCCATTGCACGAGGAGGATTCCCCCCTGCGTTACCAAAACCCGAAATCATGAGTCCGTGCGTCATCAGACTATTGATAGGACAAAGTGGCGAAGCTGCAGTAAAGTTTTTGTAAACCATATAATCGCGATATGTGATCCAGCGTTGACGGGTGTTTCCTTGATCGCCAATTGTACTCCAATCGGCGTCCTGACGCCAAATAGCATCTGCAAATTGGAGCCAGAAAGGTGATGCCCACGTTCCTACTGTACAATTTAAGAAAATATCTTCACGTGCTTCTCTCAATGCCGAAGTCAAACGAATGAAATTCTCTGCATCTTCTTCGTTGCCAGGACCAACTGCATTGCCGATGTCACTAATTCCGTCGAATTTGAAATAACGCATATCATAGTCGTTAATCATTTGCGAACAGCGTCCAACAAAAGCATCAAAGTATTCGGAGTGTGAAAGTTTGAAGTTTGTAATGTCGGGATCGTGTGTTGAATTCCAAAAATTCAAGCGTTGTTGTTTCGATGAACCATATCCACCAACAGGACCTAACCATGTGCCTGTTCCTGCGTTGTACGATTGACAGAGTTCATCCATTTCTTTGAATCCATTAGGAAATTTTGGATAATAGAAATCCCATAGTGAGTTGAAGTCATCCCAACCATCATCCCAGACAAATGCATCGATATAAACATTGTATGGATCGAAAAGATTCTTTTTCCAAGCTTCTATTACAGCCAAACAATCATCCTTGCTCATACGTTGATCAATCACATTGTTGCGGTCAATGTTGAGTTCGTACCAAGAATTGTAATGTATGAACGAACGCCAAGGTACTGCACGTTCTCTTTCGTGATAAGCTAGAAATGAACGACGTTGCTGATTTTTTGCTATCAAACCTATTACAGAAGAAATTTTCCATATCTCGCCGCTTTTTAGTGTAGCACTCCTATTCCATTTCCCTTGAATTGTCGTTTCGCTCGGAGTTTTTATTACTTCGTTGATTCCCATTGGAGTCTCTAATCCTGCAAAAAACGTATTGTTTATCAAAAGAGAACCGCGTGTATTACCTATAATCTCAGGTGTTTGGTTGTTCTCTTTTAGTGAATAATTCATTGCCACAATTTCTTTAAATTCGGTATCGGCGGTTGTTGAAATTTCGAGTTCGGTACGCAAATAATGCGAATCGTTGCGTAATATTGCTCGCCAAACAAAATTTAATTCTTTATAAATAAATGTTGCTTTGATTTCTTTCCCGTTGAATTTTTTTGCAAGTTTTACAGCATTTTTATCTCCTTTAATTGTTTCTGCGACAACTCCATCGCATTGCATTTCTGATGATGATACAACTGTTCCGTCTGCAAGAGTTATGCGAAATAATTCATTACTTTTATTCAACCCGAAAACATCGGAGCCAGCAAAAAATAGATTTCCGTTGCCTAACGTATAAGTTGCAGAAAAAAGATTGTTTGATAAAGACCAACTATTTGTAGTAGAAGAAATTTTTGCTTTCTTAGGCTGTTGTTGCGAAGGAAATTTTACTATCGCAGAAACCGAAAAACTTATAAAAATAAATATAATGAATAAAAATGTTTTTCTCATGATTTAAAAAAATTAAAGGTTATTTTAATGCTAAATGCTACAAAGGTAAGAAAAAAATCCTTGCTTATCGAAGATATTTTTTTAAGTACAAGTGGTTTGTAATGCACTTTGGAAGTTCTGATTTGTAGTGAGTTACCATAATCATTGTTTTGTTTTTGCGACAACAAAACGTTTCAATAATCTCTTTTGCTAAACGTTGGTTGTGTGCATCGAGTCCATGAAGTGGCTCATCGAGGATTATTAGTTCAGGGTCTTTTATAAATGCTCGTGCAAGCAATATTAAACGTTGCTCTCCGCTCGACAGCTGAATGAAACTTTTATTTTTTAAATGCTTAATGTTAAAAATATCAAGCCAAAAATCGCAGATTTCAATATCCTCTTTTTTTGCTTTTTGATAAAGTCCAATAGTGTCTTTCAGCCCACTTGCAATAATCTCGATGGCAGGGATGTTTTTTAAAAAAGACCTATGCATTTCTGGACTTACATAGCCGATTCTTTTTTTTATATCCCAGATGCTTTCTCCAGAACCTCGTTTTTTGCCAAATAGTGCAATGTCGCAAGCATAGCTTTGTGGATTATCTGCACAAATTAAACTTAAGAGTGTGGATTTTCCTGAACCATTATCACCACTTAATGCCCATTTCTCGCCGCACGATATTTCCCAATTCAAATTGTTTAAAATAGTGTGATTGTCATATTTAATACTTACGTTGTTTAGTTTTACTATTTGTTTTGTATCAACATTTTGTGCTTTGTACGGAAGGGTTAGTATCCTATTCTTCTTTTCTTCGGTAAGAGTTTTTGTGATTGTGTCTTCTGTTTTATTAAGAAATGATTTTAGAGATGTTTTTGCTTTGCAAATACGATTCTCAACTTCAATTACATGGGTGATAAAAGAAGGAATGTCTTCTTTTTTTGATAAAACTAAAATGATTTGAATTTGAAATTTGTCGATAAGTTTTTTTAGAAGTACTCTAAGAAGTTCGCGTGTTGCTTTGTCTAATCCGATAAAAGGATTGTCGATAATTAAAACGCGAGGATTACATAATAGAGTTCTTACAAGTTGAAATTTGCGAAGCTCTCCGCTCGATAAAGCAACGATATTTTTGTGGAGGAAAGATTTAGTTTCGAATATTTCAAAAAGTTCTTTTTTAAAAATATTGTCATTGTCTTGTGGTAGTAAATCATTTACTATTGGTGTAATTTCAGCATCCTGTGAATTAAATCGTTGTTGATAATATAAAAAATCGCTATCGCCATACGAATCGCGAAAGGTGATTTGTTTTATATTATCGTAAACGGCATTTGATGTTGGGTTAGAAAATTCAAATTCAACTTCATTAAGTAATAAAGGATAACGTGTTGTTATCGTATCTACAAGGATACTTTTCCCCGCAGCATTGTCTCCGATAATGGCAATTTGTTCCTTGTGGTCAATGCATAGATTTATTGGCTCACTGAATCTATAAAGAGGATGTCTTGTAACTCCGTTATTGATTTTTATACGACTCATTTGTGTTTCTTTTTTTTGATGGCAAAGATAACTATTCCGTTGTTTAAGAATAAGTTTTTTAACTTTGCAAAAAATATTATGGCTGACAATTATTTAGAAAAACAATACGAACGTTATTTGGCACAAAAGGCGGCTTGGGAAAAATCGTCGAAAAATAAGCGAACAAAAAATCAACAAAGAATCGCTAAAGATGATTTTTATTGGGAATCTTAGATCGAAACATTTTAGATGAATATCGTTGAGGTTCAAATTCTTTTGAAGAAAGATTTGTGTTTTTTTGTAAAATGTTATATCTTTGCACTCGTTTTAAAATTTTATTTATTAATAATTAATTCATTAAGTAGTATGTTAAATCATTACGAAACCGTTTTCATTTTAACTCCCGTTTTGTCTGATGCACAGATGAAGGAAGCGGTACAAAAATTCAAAAACTTTTTGATTTCTGAGGGAGCAGAGATTGAGAATGAAGAGAATATGGGTTTGCGTAAATTGGCTTATCCTATTCAGAAAAAATCGACGGGTTTTTATATATTGTTCCAATTTAAGGCTGAGCCTTCTGTAATTGAGAAGTTGGAAGTACAATATCGCCGCGATGAGTGTGTAATTCGTTTCTTGACATTCCGTTTGGATAAATATGCATTGGAGTATGCTGAGAAAAGAAAAAGTTTAAAATCAAAAGAAAAGGAGAATTAATTTATGGCAGCAGAAAATCAAGATATTCGTTATTTAACACCAGTTTCGGTTGATACGAAAAAGAAAAAATATTGTCGTTTCAAAAAAAGCGGAATTAAATACATTGATTATAAAGATCCTGAGTTTTTAAAAAAATTCTTGAATGAACAAGGGAAAATCCTTCCTCGTCGTTTGACGGGAACTTCGTTGAAATATCAACGTAAAGTTGCTCAGGCAGTTAAAAGAGCACGCCATTTGGCATTGCTTCCATATGTAACAGATATGATGAAATAAAACAAGGGAGGAATAATTATGCAAGTTATATTAAAAGAAGATATTCATAATTTAGGATATAAAGACGATATCGTAACGGTAAAAGATGGCTTTGGTCGCAATTATTTGATTCCTCAAGGCAAGGCTGTTATTGCATCGGAATCTGCAAAAAAGGTTTTAGCTGAAAATTTAAAACAAAGAGCTCATAAATTGGCAAAAATTAAAGCTGAGGCAGAAGAGTTGGCAGCTAAAATCGAAGGCATAGTTTTGACTATTGGTGCAAAAACAAGTGCAACAGGTACTATTTTTGGTTCTGTAAATTCAATTCAAGTAGCCGAAGAGTTGTCTAAAAAAGGTTTTGATATCGATAGGAAAATTATTTTAATTAAAGATTCTATTAAAGAAATTGGTACATATAAAGCGGTTGTAAAATTGCACAAAGAAGTGTCTGCAACTATTTCGCTTGAAGTTGTATCGGAGTAATTTGGTGATAAAAAAGAAGGAAAGAATCAGGACTATTTTTGTATGATTCTTTTTTTCTTTTTTGTGTTTTATACAAATAAAAATAGATAGCTGTTAATGAAGAAAATAGTTGTAACAGAAAATGCACCTAAAGCAATTGGACCTTATAGTCAAGCTGTTGAAAAGAATGGAATGTTATTTCTGTCAGGTCAGATTCCTCTTGATCCATTAACGGGTGAAATTGTGGGAGAAACTGCTGAGGAGCAAGCAAAGCAAATTCTTAAAAATATGTCTGCAATTTTGTCTGCTGCAGGATATTCGTTTGATGATATTGTAAAAACAACTATTTTTCTTACAAATATGAATGATTTTTCAAACGTAAATACGGTTTATAGTTCATCTTTTAATAAAGATTTCCCTGCACGTTCGGCTGTTGCTGTAACAGCGTTGCCTAAAGGTGTTTTAGTTGAAATTGAAGCTATTGCAATGAAGTAAGATGATGAAAAAATTTTTGTTATTAATTTTGGTCTTTCTTTTGTCATGTTCTCGTGAACATGCTGTTATTGATAAATCTGAAATGGAAATAAAAGATGGCATTTTGACTCCAGAAATACTTTGGTCATTTGGGCGATTAGGTGATGTTTCTATTGCTCCTGATGGAGAAAACCTTGTATATGGAGTTACGTATTTTGATATTAAAGAAAACAAAAGTAACAGAGAACTTTTTGTTTTAAATATAAAAAATAATAAGACCACTCGAATAACAAAATCTTCGGAAAAAGAAATTGCTGCAAAATGGGTAAAAAATGGTTCGAAAATAGCATTTTTAGTACCGAGAGAAGGTACAATGCAAATTTGGGAGATGAATAGTGATGGTTCGGGTCGTAAATGCATTTCTAATGTCGCAAATGGCGTTTCTGATTTTTTATATTCTCCAAATGGGACTCAAATTCTTTATATTTCTGATGTAAAATACGGGACAACTATTCGTGATAAATATCCTGATTTAGATAAATCAAGTGGGGTGATTATTAACGACTTAATGTACAAACATTGGGATGAATGGGTTACAACAATTCCACATCCTTTTTTGGCAGATTTTGATGGTGAAAATTTGACAAATGTTCGTGATTTATTGCAAGATGAACCTTATGAGTGTCCAATGAAACCTTTTGGAGGAATAGAGCAACTTGCATTTTCGCCAGATGGGAAATACATTGCATATACTTGTCGTAAAAAGACGGGTTTAGCTTATAGCATATCTACCGATTCTGATATTTTTCTCTATGATATTGAGAATCAAACAGTAAAAAATCTTTGTAAGGATTTCAATTCGGAAGACGCAAATCAAGGTTATGATATAAATCCTGCATTTTCACCAGACGGAAATTATCTTGCTTGGCTTAGCATGAAACATGATGGATATGAAAGCGATAAAAATCGTTTATATATCATGAACTTAAAAACATTTGAGAAACAAGATTATACAAAATCTTTTGATCAGAGTGTTGGTTCTTTTACTTGGTCAAATGATGGTCAAGAATTGTTTTTTGTAAGTTGTTGGCATGGTACAACTCAAATTTATTCTTTAAGGTTTGCTGATGCATCAATTGAACAATTGACAGAAGGATTGCATGATTATGAGTTTGTGGCCGATGCTGGAGATCTTCTTGTTGGAGTTCGCCATTCGATGAGTACGCCAAATGAAATTTTTTCGGTAAATAAAAAAACAGGAGAACAGACTCAACTCTCTTTTGAAAATCAATCATTGCTTTCTCAATTGAATATGGGACGAGTTGAAGAACGTTGGGTAGAAACTTCAGATAAGAAGCAAATGTTGGTTTGGGTCGTTTATCCACCTAATTTTGATATAACGAAAAAATATCCTACGTTGTTGTACTGTCAAGGAGGTCCTCAAAGTCCTGTTAGTCAGTTTTGGAGTTATCGATGGAATTTACAGATAATGGCTGCAAATGGTTATATTGTAGTTGCACCAAACAGAAGAGGTCTTGACGGATTTGGTTCAGAATGGAATGCTGCAATTAGCGGCGATTACGGTGGCCAGTGTATGACAGATTTACTTACAGCAATAGATGATTTTAGTAAAGAACCCTTTGTTGATAAGGAACGGTTAGGTTGTGTAGGAGCGAGTTTTGGTGGTTATTCTGTTTATTGGTTAGCAGGTAATCATAATAAACGCTTTAAAGCATTTATTGCTCATGATGGTATCTTTAATATGGAACAACAGTATCTTGAAACCGAAGAGATGTGGTTTGCAAATTGGGATATGGGCGGTGCTTATTGGGAAAAAGATAATAGAATTGCACAACGAACATTTGCGAATTCTCCTCATCGTTTTGTTGATAAATGGGATACGCCAATTTTGTGTATTCATGGTGAGAAAGATTACCGAATTTTAGCATCGCAAGGTATGTCAGCATTTAATGCAGCTATATTGAGAGGAGTCCCTGCTGAATTATTGATATTCCCGGACGAGAATCACTGGGTATTGCAACCGCAAAATGGAATTTTGTGGCAAAGAACATTCTTTGAATGGCTTGATAAATGGCTAAAAAAATGAGGTATTTGTTATTAATATCATTGTTGTTTTGTTGTACTATAGGTGCTTCTTCTCAAAAGCAGGGAAAACCCAAGAAACTCGAATTTACAATAGAAGGAGTTACTTTTGAGATGATATTGGTAGAAGGAGGACGATTTATGATGGGTACAGAAACGGAGAGTGATGTTGATTGTTACGAAGATGAATCTCCTATACATAGGGTTACGTTGGCAGATTTTTATATTGGTAAATTGGAAGTTACACAAGAATTATGGCGTGCGGTTATGCATTACAATCCAAGTCATTATCGAGGTTATAAAAATCCTGTTGAAAATATCTCGTGGGAAGATTGTCAGTTGTTTATCAATCGTCTAAATAGATTGCTGGGTCAAAATTTTCGATTGCCAACAGAGGCTGAGTGGGAATATGCTGCTCGAGGAGGTAAATATAGTATGGGTTATAAATATAGTGGGAGTAACAATCTTGATGAGGTTGCTTGGTATGAAAATACTACAAAAGATATAAAACATCACTGTCGGGTAGGGACAAAAAAACCTAACGAATTGGGTATTTACGATATGAGCGGGAATGTTTGGGAGTGGTGTCAAGACTTTTATGATGTGTATGAGAGTTATCCATTGACAAATCCTATCGAAGCTACGGGTGTATATAAAGTTCTACGAGGTGGTTGTAATAAGGGCGTTGCTCGTAGTTGTCGCGTAACAAACAGAAGTTCTAATATGCCTGAGTTTAGAGGTGTTTATTATGGTTTTAGGTTAGCTATTTATCAATAATTTTAAAATAAGAATATGAAAAAAAATGTATTGACATTGCTTGTTGCTTTTTGTACGTGTTTACCAATAAGTGCAGAAGAGTTGTGTAACTATGTAGAAAACGAGTCGTCTTTAGACATAAATATGGTTTATGTTGAAGGTGGAACTTTTCTCATGGGAACTAACAAAGATAAGTATCGAGAAATTGATGAAGAGAATGTTCATTTAGTAAAATTAGATGATTTTTATATTGGGAAAACTGAAATCACGATTGCTCAATTTGCAAAATTTGTTGAAGAAACAAATTACAAAACAGATGCAGAAATAAAAGGTCGATCGTATATTTGGGATGATGAAAAAGCTTTAATGGTTGAAAAAGAAAATGTAAATTGGCGATGTAATGAACTTGGTGAACTTATCAATGAAAATGATTACTCTTATTATCCGGTAGTTTATATTAGTTGGCAAGATGCAACAGCATTTTGTAATTGGTTGTCAGAGAAAACGGGGAAAAAATATTCACTCCCGACTGAAGCACAATGGGAATATGCTGCTCGAGGTGGAAAGTATAGTAAAGGCTACATGTATAGCGGTAGTAATAAAATAAAGAAAGTTGCTTGGTATTGGGACGATAGCCAAAGAGAAGAGCACCCTGTTTCTAATTTATTGCCTAATGAATTAGGTATCCATGATATGAGTGGAAATGTTTATGAGTGGTGTTATGATTGGTACGAGGCAACATATTCTACCGAAAATCAAGAGAATCCTGAAGGACCTGAAAATGAAAAATCAAAGTTATTCCGTAGAGTAATTCGTGGAGGTAGTTGGGCAACAACAAAAAATTTCTGTCGCGTAACAAATCGTGATAGTGGAAATCCGAATTTAGGAACAAGTACAAGTGGTTTTCGTATAGTCTGTCGTTTAAAATAATATAAGAAAGATGAGATTTGAAGTAAACCCCAAAGTTTGGACAAAAAACTTTGGGGTTTATTTATGCGTAAGAAACACGATCACCAAGCATTAGCTAAACTTTTGTTATAAAATATATAATTCAGATGGGTTGAGTCTGTCAAGTGGAGTTAAAAAGTGTGGCGTAATATTTTTACTTTGCAATTTGTTAAAAATAGTTTGATAGGCTAATTGAGGAGTATTATTTTCTGCACTCAAGTGGCACAAAAAAATGTATTTAAGGTTTTCGTTCCAGTTCTCGGCAAGAAATTCGGCTGTTGTACGATTACTGAGATGTCCCTTAAGTCCTTTTACTCGATTTTTTAGAATTAGAGGATAAGGACCTTTTTCTAACATATATTCATCATAATTAGCTTCTATTACCAAATAATTGGACTTAATAATTTGTTGACCTGCAACGTCGTTTATGTATCCTAAATCAGTAGCAATGGTGAAATGCTTATCGTGAAAGCTGAATGTAAATCCAATACATTCAGATGAATCATGAGAAACCTGAAAAGGTAGAATGGAGAAATCTTCTAAAGATAAGATTTCGTTTTTATGAATAAAGTTACAAAATGTAGGTGGATTTTTTACATTTCTATTTCGTTGCATGCCGTAAAAAATTCTTTTTGTGGTAAAAACAGGTATTCCATATTTTGAATTTAGAGTTCCTGCGTATTTCACATGATCAGTATGATCGTGTGTAATAAATATACCTTTAATATTAGAGAGTAAAATATTGTATTTTCTTAAGTATTTTTTTACTCTAATCGATGAAATGCCAGCATCAATTAAAAATCCATATTCATTTGTACCAATATAATAACAATTACCACTACTTCCACTTCCTAAACTTAAAAAATAAAGATTTTCCATAGATATAGGAATATTATATTATAGGATTTTGTTGGATAATCTTGTTTTCAATTGTTCAGCAGTTAATGGCGTAGTCCATTTACCATTGAAAGACATAGTTACATTCCCACTTTCCTCTGATACGATGATTGCTATAGCATCGGTACGCTCTGTAAGACCTATTGCTGCACGATGTCGAAGACCAAAATGATTTGGGATATTCAGATTTTGGGAAATAGGAAGTATGCAACGTGCTGCAAAAATTCGTTCTTCGGATATGATAACAGCACCATCGTGCAAAGGGCTATTTTTGAAGAACAGACATTCTAAAAGTTGTGCATTAATATCAGCATTGATAGTTTCTCCTGTTTCTATAAAATCCCATAATTTATTATTTCTCTCAATAATAATAAGAGCACCTGTTTTTTCTTTCGACATTTTTTGACAAGCCATTATCAATGGCATAATGGGGAATGAGTTTTGGTTATTTTCTTTTTTTAAGAATATTTTTTTGAATTTTTCAATAATTTTTATGTCTTTCCCTGAACCTATCCTGAATAAAAATCTTCGAATTTCATTTTGAAATATGACAATTAAACCAATGGCTCCTACACTTACTACACGGTTAAGAATAGAACCTAATAATTCCATTTTTAATACGTATTCGACTAAAAACCATATAATTATAAAAGCCATTACTCCTATAAATATTTTTACGGTACCAGTTCCTTTCATTAATTTATAAGTCTGATACATTAAAAATGCAACTAACAAAATGTCGATAATATCTTTTATTCCTATTCCTTCCATTTTTATGCGTTATTGTAAGTTCTAAATAATTTTATTGTTTCGGTAGCTTCTTGTACATCGTGGACCCTTAATATGTTTGCTCCTTGAGCCAAAGCTAATGTATTTAAAACAGTTGTGCCGTTTAAAGCATTTTCTGGTGCTTTATCTATAACTTTCCAAATCATAGATTTTCTAGAAAGTCCAACCAATAAAGGGAAACCCCATTTTTTAAAAATGTGAAGATTCTTTAAAAGTGTATAGTTTTGCTCTGTTGTTTTGGCGAATCCAAATCCTGGATCAATAATTATATTTTTGAAACCGATTTCTGTGAGCATTTTTATTTTCTCTTCAAAGAAAACAAGCATCTCTTCTATTAAATTTTTGTAAGTTGCATTTTCTTTAAGATGCATTGTTTGTAGTGTTCCTTTTATATGTGTTAGGATGTAATCTTTTTGATAATTTGCTACAATGTTGTACATATTTTTATCAAAAGTACCTCCAGAAATGTCGTTAATAATATCAATGTCAAATTTTTTTATACACTCTTCTGCTACTTCAGCTCGAAAGGTATCTATAGAGATTTTAATTTGAGGAAAAGTCTCTTTTATTATTTGTAATGCAGGAATAATTCGATTTAATTCTTCTTCCTTTGATATAAAGATACCATTTGGGCGAGAAGAAAATGCTCCTACATCAAGAATGTCAACATCTTCTTTTTTTAAAATATCAAGTTGTTTTTTTAAAGCTATTTCATCAAAAGAACAACTTTTTTTATAAAAAGAATCTGGCGTTATATTTATAATCGCCATAATAGAATGCTCTTTATTTATAGGCATTTCCATCGTTTTAAGTTATTATTTATTGCAAAAATATAGATTAAACTCTATTTATTTTGTTTTTAATTCAAAAAAATATTCGGATTAAAAATAAAGTTTTATATTTGCAACTAAATTTTGATCCAATGTTTAATTGCAAAAGAGTATGAGAGCAATAAAAATTAGTATTTTGTTTGTAGGGTTGTCTGTTGTTTTTGCGGCGTGTAGTAAGCATGCACAATCCAATACAACGGGAATGAATTATAACGATCCTAAACATGGAGGTTATCAAGTCCTTAATAAGTATGAGCCAAAAACTCCTCCTGGAATGGTTTTTGTTCAAGGTGGGAAAATTGTGTTAGGGCAAAATCTTGAAAATTTATCAACGTTTACAAATAATCAAAAAAGAACGGTTACAGTATCGTCATTCTTTATGGATGAATATGAAATAACTAATATCAACTGGCGTGAGTATGTTAATTGGTTGTCAGTAGTATATCACAATACTCCAGAAGTGATAGAAGTGGCTCGTCCAGATAGTACCGTTTGGCGTGGAGAATTAGTTTTTAATGAACCTTATGTACGTTATTATTATTCTCATGCTGCGTATGGTGATTATCCTGTTGTAGGTGTTTCATGGAATCAGGCACAAGAATATTGCCGTTGGCGTACAGACCGTATAAATGAAATGGAATTAGTGAAAGCTGGTATTATGCCGATGACTGATTTTGATGCTATACGTAAATGTTCAGCTGCTGCTATTATAGCATTGGATACCACATATACTGAAGCACAAAAAGATTCAATTCGTTTGGCAATGCAAGATAGTATCAATAGAACTTATGTGTTTAGTATGCAAAAATATCTGTTGATGAAGTCTTATAATCCTGAATTAGGAAAACGTCCTCAACTAAATGCGTTTGGTGATACCATAAAAACGACTCTTTCTCATGGATTGGTATTCCCAGAAGTTCGTCTCCCGACAGAAGCGGAATGGGAATATGCTGCGTATGGTATGTTGCCTAATGAAGAAGGATTTTTCTCTGAAAATAAGGCATATCCTTGGGCAGGACAACAGATGCGTAACCCAAGTAAAAAGGTTCGTGGAGAAATGCAGGCTAACTATGTTCGTGGACGAGGTGACCTAATAGAACACGTTGAATCCTTGAGTGATAGAGGTGCAATAACTGCTCCAGTATATTCATTTACTCCTAATGATTATGGATTGTATAATATGGCAGGAAATGTTAATGAGTGGGTAGAAGATGTGTATCGTGAAACATCTTCGATGGAGGTAGAAGAATATAACGCATTCCGTGGAAATGTTATTGTTCGTCCAACAAAAGATAGTGCTGATTATGTGATAGATGAATATGGTCGTTTGGCTTATGATTTGGAAAAAGATGTTCGTAATTTCCGAGATGGTGATGCAAAAAGTTCGTTGTTTGGTAACGAAGATTGGAAAAAGCGTGCAACAGATACATTGCTTTTGATGCAGTACAAACGAAAAGATCCAATGGCCTTGTTGGCAACAGATGTAAATGATGATATGCATGTTTACAAAGGTGGTTCATGGCGGGATCGTGCTTTTTGGTTGAATCCTGGAACAAGACGCTATTTAGAAGCTAGTAAATCTACTTGTGATCTTGGTTTTAGATGTGCAATGACAAAAATTGGAGAGTCAGTTCCCATTTCTAAACCTGCGAAACGTAAAAAATAAGAAGAAATTTATAGTGATTTAAAGAGAAACATCTATTGAGAAAATAGATGTTTCTTTGTTTGAAAGATTTACTTTTGTGTAAAAATTTAAAGAATAAAAAATGAAAAGAATAAAAGTTATAGATGCTTTAAAATCAACGGAATATGGAACAGATCTGTTGATAAAAGGTTGGGTCAGAACAAAACGTGGCAATAAGAATGTAAACTTCATTGCTATCAACGATGGTTCTACCATTAAAAATATACAGTTGGTAGTCGATGTTCAGAACTTCGATGAAGAATTGCTAAAAAAAATCACAACTGGAGCTGCCATCTGTGCAAAAGGCACATTGGTGCAGTCGCAAGGTCAGGGTCAGAGCGTGGAGGTTTTGGTCAAAGATCTTGAGGTTTATGGCGTAGCAAATCCGGAAACCTATCCTTTACAAAAGAAAGGACACTCGTTGGAATTTTTGCGCGAAATTGCTCACCTACGTCCTCGCACAAACACATTTGGAGCGGTGTTTCGCATTCGTCATAACATGGCTATGGCTATTCATACGTTTTTCCACCAAAAAGGATTTTTCTATTTCCATACGCCTATAATCACAGCATCCGACTGCGAAGGCGCAGGACAAATGTTTCAGGTAACAACCAAAAATCTTTATGACCTAAAGAAAGATGAAAATGGTGCCATTACCTACGACGACGACTTTTTTGGCAAACAAGCCAGTTTGACCGTTTCTGGTCAACTCGAAGGCGAATTGGCAGCAATGGGACTAGGTGGCATCTACACGTTTGGGCCAACTTTCCGTGCCGAAAACTCAAACACTCCTCGTCACTTGGCTGAGTTTTGGATGATAGAACCCGAAATTGCGTTCTACGACATTACCGACAATATGGACCTCGCAGAGGAATTTATTAAATATTGCGTAAAATGGGCTTTGGACAATTGTCGCGACGATGTTCAGTTCCTTAATGACATGTTCGACAAAGAACTCATCTCTCGCCTCGAAGGTGTGCTTAAGCAAGATTTTGTTCGCATTCCTTATGGCGAAGGCGTCAGAGTGCTTGAAGAGGCAGTGAAAAACGGCAAAAAATTCGAATTCCCAGTATATTGGGGAGTGGATTTAGCTTCGGAACACGAACGCTATTTGGTTGAAGAATACTACAAATGTCCTGTTATCATGACCGATTATCCAAAAGAGATAAAAGCCTTCTATATGAAGCAAAACGAGGATGGAAAAACCGTTCGCGCAATGGACGTTTTATTCCCTCAAATTGGAGAAATCATAGGTGGTTCGGAGCGTGAAGCTGATTACGACAAACTTTTAACCAGAATCAATGAGTTGAATATCCCAATGAAAGACATGTGGTGGTATTTGGATACTCGTCGTTTTGGAAGTTGTCCTCACTCTGGCTTTGGGTTAGGATTTGAGCGTTTGTTGCTATTCGTAACTGGTATGGCCAATATTCGCGATGTGATACCATTCCCTCGTACTCCTAAAAATGCTGAATTCTAAATAGTTATAGATTATGAAAATATTGATTGTAAACGGACCAAATCTAAATCTTCTTGGCAAAAGAGAACCTGAGGTTTATGGAAATAGTTCTTTTGACGAATTTTTTTCTACTGTAAAAGAAAAATATCCTCATGTAGAGTTTCAATATTTTCAGTCGAACATCGAAGGCGAACTGATTGACAAAATCCAAGAATGCGGATTTTCTTACGATGGAATTGTGCTAAACGCAGGAGCATATACGCACACGTCTATTGCTATTGCCGATGCCATTCGCGCGATAACCACGCCAGTGATTGAAGTGCACATTTCAAACGTTTTCCAACGTGAAGATTTTCGTCATCATTCGTATTTATCGGAGGTTTGCCGAGGCGTAATTTGTGGTTTTGGTTTAGATTCTTATCGTTTGGCAATTGAATCATTTGGCGTATGAGTGTTGTTGAAAGCATAACGTCGGCAACGTCAACGGCTTTTTCTTTCGAGATTTTGCCTCCTTTGAAAGGAAATAGCCTAGATTCGGTGATGAACACCATTGATGTATTGCGCGAGTTCGACCCCAAATACATCAATATCACTACACACCGAAGCGAGCACGTTTGGGCATGGAATACCGATGGATCGTCGAAGGTAGTTTCTCGTCGGCGGCGTCCGGGAACGGTGGCAGTGGCAGCTGCCATTCATCACAAATACAATATTCCTGTTGTTCCACATATCTTGTGCGGAGGCTTCACACGTGAAGAAACGGAATATGTGCTTATCGATTTGCAATTTTTAGGAATTACAGATTTGCTTTTGCTTCGTGGCGATAAGGCAGCGGAAGAAAAATACTACTTGCCTACCCCAAATGGCAATGCTTACGCACTTGAATTGCAACAACAAGTGAACGATTTCAATCGTGGTATTTTTGAAGATGGCTCACTCATGTCGAATTCGGTGCTTCCATTTCGTTACGGAATGGCATGTTATCCGGAGATGCACGAAGATGCCGCATCGCTTGAGAACGATCTTTATTGGGCCAAGAAGAAAGTGGACTCAGGCGCAGAATATCTTGTTACTCAAATGTTTTTCGACAATCAGAAGTATTTCACTTTTGTAGAAAAATGCAGAGAAATGGGCATTACTGTTCCCATCATTCCAGGATTGAAACCCTTGCGCAAAGCTTCTCAAATAGACGTTTTGCCAAAAATGTTTCATATAGAAATTCCAGAAGCATTAGCCGTGGAGATGAAAAAATGCACCACAGAGGAGCAATCGGTAGAAGTGGGTATCGAATGGTGTACAATGCAAGCTAACGAGTTGAAAGCAAAAGGCGTACCGAGCATTCATTTTTATGCGTTGAATGCTGCGCAAAGCGTGAAGCGAGTGGCTCAAAATGTTTATTGATATGATTATATCTGGCATTTTCTTTATTTTGATTTTTGCATTAGCAATGTTTTTCTTTGCATTGCATTTTGTATCAAATCTTGTCCGATTTTTATTCAGAAAAGACAAGAATAGAAAATCATCTTACGAAAAGCAAAATGATGCTAAATTCACAAAACGTGGAAAAATCTTTGATAAAGATGATGGAGAATACGTTAGTTATGAAGAAATTGATGATAAAAAACAAAACTAAAAAATATGTTGACTGTAAAATTTATTGTAGAAAATAAAGAAGAAGTAATTGCTCGATTGGCAAAAAAACATTTCGATGGTAATGATATTATCAATCAGATAATTGATTTGGATTTGGAGCGTAGAAAAACGCAAAAAGAACTTGACGAGGATTTAGCAGAAAGTAATCGTCTTGCTAAAAGTATTGGCGAATTGTTTAAAAAAGGTGATATGGCAGCAGCTGAGGCAGCCAAGAATCGTACTAAAGAATTGAAAGAAAAAACAAAGACGTTTTCTGAAAAACTTTCCTCGCTTGAACAACAAATTACCAATCTTTTGGTGTTGATACCTAATTTACCTCACGAATCGGTTCCTGAAGGCTCTTCTGCTGATGACAATCGTGTAGAGCGTGAAGGTGGTGTTAAAGTGATGTTACCTGAAGGAGCTTTGCCTCATTGGGATTTAGCTAAAAAATACGATTTGATTGATTTTGACCTTGGTGTAAAAATTACGGGTGCTGGATTCCCCGTTTATAAAGGGAAAGGAGCACGTTTACAACGTGCATTAATAAATTTCTTTCTTGACGAAGCACGCGATGCAGGCTATATGGAAGTAATGCCACCAACAGTGGTAAATGCCGCATCAGGTTTTGGTACAGGACAGCTTCCTGATAAAGAGGGACAGATGTATCATTGCGATTTAGACGATCTCTATCTAATACCTACAGCCGAAGTACCGGTTACGAATATTTATCGTGATGTGATTTTAGACGAAAAACAATTGCCTATAAAAAATTGTGCTTATACACAATGTTTCCGCCGTGAGGCTGGTTCTTACGGAAAAGATGTACGCGGATTGAACCGTTTGCACGAATTTTCGAAAATAGAGATTGTACGTATCGATACGCCTGAACATTCGTACGAGTCTCTTAAAGAGATGGTGGCACATGTCGAGGGTTTGGTGCAAAAACTTGAATTGCCTTACCGTATTTTACGTCTTTGTGGTGGCGATATGAGTTTTACCTCGGCTCTTTGTTTCGACTTCGAGGTTTATTCGGAGGCTCAACAGCGTTGGTTGGAGGTGAGCTCCGTGTCCAACTTCGAGAGCTATCAGGCCAACCGCTTGAAATGCCGTTACCGCACTGCCGAGAAAAAAATACAGCTCTGCCATACGCTTAACGGCAGTGCCTTGGCATTGCCTCGTATTGTGGCGGCTTTGCTCGAAAACAACCAAACCGAGCGAGGCATACGCATACCCAAAGCTTTGGTGCCTTACACCGGATTCGAGTATATCGACTAACGTAACTATTTTATCATTTTCTGTAAAGGATTTCGTTTCGGGCGAAGTCCTTTTTTGTTACTCCCTTTTTTCTTTAAAAATCCTATCTTTGCACTGCTGCTGTAGCAGTAAGTTTTTTGAGCTTTTGCTCTTATTCTCTAAACGATAAATCGGCAAAATTTTTCAGAAGAGGGAATAAGTGAGCATTGTTCACGTCGTTGGGCGTGAACTGTTTCGTGCTTATTATCTTCTATGGCTTTGCCGAGCCTTTCGTTTGAATAAGCAATAAAGCGAAATGGTTTAACGCCTTTTTTATGGAAAAAACGCTACATATAGGTAATGAAATTCGCCGCGAACTTTTGCGGCAGGAGCGAAGCGTGGCATGGTTTGCACGCCAACTGCACTGCGACCGTACCAACATTTACGACATTTTCTCCCGTACCAACATCGACCTGCAACTGCTTGTGCGCATTTCACGCATTCTCCACCGCAATTTTCTTCGCGAATGGGCTGACGCCATCGATATTACTGTAGAATAATTTACTACGGTAGTGTAGTATCTTGCACTACGCGCCTCGCCCCTCTCCTATTTATATATTATACTTTTGTAATCAAAATTGGAGTATGCCGAAAAGCCAGCAAGTGAGTAGGCGCAAATAAAAATAATAATCAAATTATGAAATCAAAAGGAATTGCTTATCTGCTATGGTTGTTTAGCATTTTTGGCGTGTTAGGAATCCACCGCTTTTATTTGGGGAAATGGGGAACCGGCATTTTATGGCTACTCACAGGTGGTTTATTTGGATTGGGCGCATTAATCGATTTATTTACATTGGGTAGTAAAGTAGAAGCCTATAACACCAATAAAGAACTGAAAACCATCAGAACTGCGACAATGGCCGTCACAGTCAAAAATGCCGCACAAAATGAACAAGCATAACATAAAATTTATGCTGTTGTTGGCATGCGTATGTTTGCTATCGGCATGTAACAGCAATAGAACCATCAATAGTGGGGATTTAGCCGGACGATATAAAATAGATTTTTCAAAATCAGTCAAACAAGAAAAAGCAAACGACGATGACATTAGTCGCATAATTGCATCGTTAATAACTATGGGAGTAGATGTCAATGTTTGTTTTTATGATAATAATAAAGGTGTATTTGAAGTGAGTGGTTGGGCACTAAATCTTATCGATGCCATTGGCGGCCACAGCGATAACATTAGTGGGCAACATATTTTTGAATATCGCATAAAGAATGATTCTATTCTTCAAATAAAATTCGCAGACGAAGATAAGTGGAATCCGAATCCGGGATTCATCATACGAAAGCCAACAGGTACCTTTGACTATTTACAAATTGTTGCTGATAATGTCAATGTGGTTGAATTGATAAAAATTGGAGATGTTTCCCATTAAATTGTTAATGCAATACACCTACTTTGAACAAAAATCGCCCTGAATCATATTCAAGGCGATTTTGTTTGTATGTGTTTACCTCGAGTTTTATCGCGAATAGCCTTTCAGGATGCCGCGCGGCGAATTTATGGGGATAAATATAAAAAGTACAACTAATATTTTGTAAGATATTGATATTTAAGTATTTGCAAAAATGTAGTTAAAAACGAAATGTACATTTGTTTGGATTTGATGTGGATTTGGAGCATAGAAAAACACAAAACCATGTAATATTATGTATAATAGGTTGTATTTTGAGCAGAAAATGCGCTGTAATCGCTTATTGTACGGATATTTAGACAAATAACACTGTTACTAAAATACACTTAAAAAGGGGCTTAAATGCCCCTTTTTTATATCCCACTATTGATGATTCACGGGTGGTATTTTTTATGTCAAAATATCAATTGGATATTCAAATGGATATTCAAAACCGACAGAGAAAATGGTGTAGGGACGTCGCGTTCAACTGCGGCTCTACTTTTTATATAAGGACGCATTCGATGCTTCCTTACGGATTTGCAGAAAAGCGAAGGTGAGATTTTTCCGAAATCAAACAACTTATACGTAACTTTCACATAGAGAAAGCCACTCTATTTCTTGCGTGTGTAGAAAGCAGACAAGGTATTTTTGCAATACAAACAAAAACAGTGGTGTTATCGTTTTTTTATTTACTTTTGCTCCAAGTAAATAAAAGAGCAGAAATATTATGCCAAAAACATCAATAAGAGGGCAACAAATGCCATCGTCGCCTATCAGAAAACTTGCACCGCTTGCCGAAAAAGCAAAAGTTCGTGGCGTAAAAGTATTTCATTTGAACATAGGGCAACCCGATCTCAACACACCAACGGTAGCTATCGATGCTTTGAAAAACATCGACCGGAAACTACTTGAATACAGCCCGAGTCAAGGTTTTAAAAACCTACGTGAAAAAATGGTGGAATACTACAACCGCTTCGACATTCACGTTTCGGCCGATGACATCATCATCACAACGGGCGGATCGGAGGCTGTGAATTTTGCATTTATGAGCTGTCTCGACCAAGGCGACGAGATTATCGTTCCTGAACCTGCCTACGCTAACTATACGGCGTTTGCTCTTGGTGCAGGAGTCAATGTTCGCCCTTTGATTTCTACCATCGAAAATGGATTTGCTCTGCCACCCATTGCCGAATTTGAAAAACTGATAACGCCCAAAACCAAAGGCATTCTCATCTGCAATCCCAACAACCCAACGGGCTATCTGTATTCGAAAGAAGAACTATTGCAACTTTGCGAATTGGTAAAAAAATACGATTTGTTTCTTTTCTCCGACGAGGTCTATCGGGAGTTTTGCTACACAGGTACGCCCTACACATCGGCACTTTCACTCAAAGGCATCGAAGAGAATGTAATTCTTATCGACTCGTTTTCGAAACGATATAGCGAATGTGGCATCAGAATAGGAGCGTTGGTTTGCCGCAACAAACAAGTACGCGAAAACGTGATGAAATATTGCCAAGCACGGCTCAGTCCGCCACTTTTGGGTCAGATAGTGGCAGAAGCATCGCTCAACACAACCGAAGAATATATGAATACGGTGTACAACGAATACCTCGAGCGTAGAAACTTGTTCATAGAAGGGCTGAACAAAATTAACGGTGTTTACAGCCCAATGCCTATGGGATCATTTTACACATTAGCACGCTTGCCTATCGACAATTGCGAAAACTTTTGCCGATGGTTGCTCAACGACTTCGAATACGAAAAACAAACCGTAATGTTGGCACCAGCAAGCGGATTCTACACCTCGCAAGCATTAGGACACGACGAAGCACGCATTGCTTACGTATTAGAAAAAGCGGAACTCAAAAAAGCACTTTTCGTATTAGAAAAAGCATTAGAAGCATATCCACATCGGACAACAAAATGAATTTCAGTTTTTTCATAGCAAAACATTTTCATTACAATCAAGAAAAAACACAGCTTGTGTCGAAGCCTGCTGTTCGGATTGCAACAATAGGCATTGCCGTTGGGTTGACAGTGATAATCATTGCGGTATCAGTAATTATAGGATTTAAGAAAGAGATACAAAATAAAATTATAGGATTCGGGACGCATATTCAAATATCAAACTTCGACCGCAATTCGTCATTCGAAACCGTACCTATCACGATAAACGATTCATTGCTCAAAAATCTAAACGAACTACCAACAATCAAGCGAGTTCAGGTATTTGGTACAAAACCCGGTATCATAAAAACTGCAACAGACTTCACCGGAGTCATTCTTAAAGGCGTGGGGACAGACTACGATTGGGATTTCCTACAAAACTGCCTCACTGTAGGCACAACACCCAACTACAACGACTCAACTATCGGCAACGAGGTTTTAATTTCTAAAACCATAGCCAATATGCTTCAGTTAAAAGTAGGAGACGACTTTCTGACTTACTTTATGCAAGAAAACATACGCGTTAGGAAGTTTGTCATTTGTGGTATTTACCAAACAAACATTGCCGAATACGACAATAATTTCATCATTGCTGATATTAAACAATTACAGCAACTCAACAGATGGGATAAAAATCAAGTAAGCGGACTCGAAATGCAAGTGCACGACTACAAAAAATTAGACGATGCCTACAACGAAGTTTTTATGACTACAGCCAATCGTTTTGACGACAACGGTTCGACTTACTACATTCAAACCATAAGAGACATCAACCCTCAAATTTTTGGTTGGCTCGACCTTTTAGATCTAAACACTTGGGTGATACTCGTACTAATGCTTTCGGTAGCAGGATTTAACATCATTTCAGGATTACTCATTCTTATATTAGAACGTACAAACAGCATCGGCATTCTCAAAGCATTAGGCTCAAGCAACTGGAATATTCGTAAAATATTTCTCTACCAATCGGCTTTTCTTATTGGCAAAGGTATGATATGGGGGAATATTATCGGGGTAAGCATTTGTTTGATACAATATTTTACACACATAATTCCGCTTGATGCCGAGGCTTATTATATTTCGTATGTTCCCGTTTCGCTCAATCCATTCTATTGGTTGCTGATAAACGTAGGCACAGCATTCGTTTCTCTCGTTATGCTCATTGCTCCTTCGTACATCATCACGCACATATCGCCAGCAAAAGCCATTAAATTTGAATAAGAGATGAAAAAGAACGACATAAAGAAAATATTAAAAGCCGTAAAACGCAACAACCGAAATTATGAGATCGAGAATTTTGGGAAAACATTATGTTACTCGCACATAGAGAAAAACAAAAAAATATATACAAGAAAAAAGAAACACAAAAACAAGGATTTATAAAACAACTAAAAATAGAATAGAAAGATAAGAACATAATAATAAAGACTTTAGCCTCTATTTTCGTTTCTAAAAAATCTGGTAAATTTTTTAATGTGGAGAAAATAGGTGTGAATGTTTTTACGTTTAGGCGTAAATATTTTCGTGCTTATTATCCACTCGGGTTTACCAGAGCCTTTAGAAAATGATAAGCATACAACGAAAAGGTTTTCGCCTTTTTTATATGCGAAAGATTAAAACTAAAATCTTTCAAACGATAATATTTATGGGAAACAACAACGAAATTCATATCGGTCATTTGATACAACAAAAACTTCAAGAGCAAGGAAGGAGCATCACTTGGTTAGCCAAGCAACTAAACTATTCGAGAGCTAATATGTATCAAATCTTTAACAAGAAATGGATTGATACAGATTTGTTGTTAAAGATATGTAAAACAATAAATTACGATTTCTTCAAGCACTACTCTATTATTTTAAACAGCACGAACGATGTAAAACAAAACTAAACATTTCTGTAATAAAATTACTAACATTTTTGTACAAATAAACTAACACAACGCTTTATCATTTTAATCACGTTTTAACTTTTCTTTGTAATCAAATTTAACATTTAAAATTCCAAATATGGAAAAAGAAAAAATTGACATGTTTCTCGGCCTAAATGCTGAAAATTTCGAGCCTCAAGATTTAACATTAATCAAAGAAAAGTTGGAAAGAGTTGATGACTCAAAATTCTATCTCGTTCAAAGTGTATCTTTTCAAAAACCATCTACTATTTTTATAATAGCATTAGTATTTGGTTGCGAACGCTTTCTCCTTGACGAAATTGGAATGGGCATCTTAAAATTATTAACTTGCTATGGTTGCGGTTTATGGTGGTTAATAGATCTTTTTACAGCACAATCGAGAGCAAAAAAATATAATTTCAAGAAATTGAATGAAATATTAATGGTAGCTTAATAGCTACACTAAAATAAGGCAATGCTAACAAGATGGTTTCATATCACGAAACTTATTCTATTATTTGCATTGCCTTATTTTTTATTCTTCGTCTCATTAGACTCTTTAGAGACAAAACAATCGATATGTTTAATAAAAAATATATCGGGGATTGAATGCTGGGGATGCGGAATCACAAAGGCAATTATTGCCGTATTACAATTAGATTTTATCCGTGCGTACAACTACAACAAACTAATAATTATAGTTTTTCCGCTAATGTCTTATTTGTGGGCAAAAAACATATTGCTATGTGTGAAGAATCTAATTCAAAGCAAATGACTGCGAACCAACCAAATTGCCATCAATAAAAATATCAACACGATAAGTTCCCTCTATTAGAATTTCTTCTACTGACCAATAAAGCGTTTCGGCAACTTCGTCGCCCATATATTCAAATTGTTTTTTGCAAGAGAAGCTAATTTCTGATCCCTCAAACTCAAACATATCGGTATTTTTTTTCGTCAGAATTCGTTCGTCAGGGGTTACAATTCTCAAATAAACAACCTTATTTCCTGTAGGGGCTGTAATGTTTTTCAGTACAACAAAATCAAATTTTATCAATGCAATTTTACGCAAACGTGTGGTTTTTCGTTCACGTTCGTTCAAGGTTGTAACCACAATATCGCGTACTTCCAACATCGAAGCAAGTTTTACTTTTTCGGTCAAATTCTCTTTCTCCTGCGAAAGCGTTTCTACCGTTCTCGTTACTTCCGTATAACGATTTTTTATATCAGTGTTTTCACGCATCAAATTCGTATTTACCCTATTCAACGAATCAATTTGATTGATATACGAAACCATTATTTTTCGCACAGAAGCCAACTCTTTTTTCAATTCCGAAATACGACGAGCATTCGTAGCTTTTGTTTGTCTCAACTCTTCCAAAAGCAGTTGAACACGTTTTTTCTCAGTATCCAAAAGTTTCAATATCGAATCGTTTTGCATCGTATGATTAAATCCTTCGAAAAATGCCAAATCCGAATATTCCTCCTCCAATGCTTCTTTTTCGTAATTGATTTGATCTACCATTTCTTGCATCTGTTGCTCGGTATTTTGGGCATTTCTAAATACTACAAGCAATGCGACACTTAAGGCTACGATAACAACTACTGCAATAATAATTATAATTGATTCTTTTTTCATAACATACGATATAAAGACAGTACAAAAATAGGAAAATATATCTAAGAAAAACGAACATTTTATTGTAGTTAAAAGTAAAAAAAGATAAAAAATCGACATCAAAAACCTTGTTTTAAAGAAAACTTCGCTACTTTTACAAAGAAAAATCATAATTTTAAATACAATGGCAAAGAACAGATTAGTAGGAGATTATCCTGTAATTGGTATCCGCCCCACTATTGACGGACGTAGAGGAGAGTTGAAAGTGAGAGAGTCTCTCGAGGAGCAAACTATGAACATGGCAAAATCAGCAGCCAAGTTGTTCGAGGAGAATTTGCGTTACAGCAACGGAGAACCTGTTAAAGTTGTAATAGCAGATACAACAATAGGTCGTGTTGGAGAGGCAGCTGCTTGTGCTGAGAAGTTTAAAAAAGCAGGAGTAGAGATAACACTTACAGTAACACCATGCTGGTGCTATGGAGCAGAAACAATGGATATGGATCCCTTAACAATTAAAGGTGTATGGGGATTTAATGGCACAGAGCGTCCAGGTGCAGTATATCTTGCATCAGTATTGGCAACACATACACAAAAAGGCCGTCCTGCATTTGGAATTTATGGACACGATGTTCAAAATGCTGATGATACAGAGATCCCTGCAGATGTTAAAGAGAAACTATTACGTTTTGGTCGTGCAGCAGTTGCAGCAGCATCAATGCGTGGTAAATCATATCTACAAATTGGTTCAATATGTATGGGTATTGGTGGTTCAATAATTGATCCAGCCTTTATTGAAGAGTATCTTGGAATGCGTGTTGAGAGCGTTGATGAGGTTGAGGTAATTCGCCGAATGGAACGTGGTATCTACAATAAAGAAGAGTATGAAAAAGCTCTTGCTTGGACAAAAGCAAAATGCAAAGAGGGCTTTGATAAAAACCCAGAGAACCTTCAAAAAACACGCGAAGAGAAAGATGCAGATTGGGAGTTTGTGGTTAAGATGATGGTAATCATCAAAGACTTGATGAACGGAAATCAAAACCTCCCTGAAGGATGCGAAGAGGAGAAAGTTGGACACAATGCAATAGCAGCAGGATTCCAAGGACAACGTCAATGGACCGACTTCTATCCAAACTGCGACTTCCCTGAGGCTCTATTGAATACTTCATTCGACTGGGACGGAGCACGTGAGCCATACATCTTGGCAACTGAGAACGATGTATTAAACGGAATAGGAATGTTGTTTATGAAACTTCTTACCAACCGCGCTCAAATATTTGCTGACGTTCGTACATATTGGAGTCCCGAAGCAATCAAAAAAGCAACAGGATATGACGTTGAAGGTAAAGCAAAAGATTCAGACGGAATAATCCACCTTATCAACTCTGGTGCAGCATGTCTTGACGCATGTGGAATGGCAAAAGATGAAGAGGGTAATCCTGTAATGAAAGAGTGGTGGAATGTAACAGAGGCAGACCAAGAGGCTATTTTAAATGCAACAACTTGGAACCCTGCCGATTTAGGATACTTTAGAGGTGGTGGTTACTCTTCTCGTTTCATAACTGAGGAGCAAATGCCTGTAACAATGATACGTTTGAACCTTGCAAAAGGACTTGGACCCACATTACAAATAGCAGAGGGATGGACAGTAAAACTACCCGGAGAGGTATCAGACATCCTATGGAAACGTACCGACTACACATGGCCATGTACTTGGTTTGCACCACGTTGCACAGGCGAAGGAGCATTCAAAACAGCGTACGATGTTATGAACAATTGGGGAGCAAATCATGGCGCAATATCATACGGACACATCGGAGCAGACCTTATAACACTATGTTCAATGCTACGCATACCTGTATCTATGCACAATGTACCCGAAGAAAAAATATTCCGTCCGTCGGCATGGAACGCATTTGGAATGGATAAAGAGGGACAAGACTATCGTGCATGTGCAGCTTACGGTCCAATGTATAAATAATAACGGTTTGTCAATTCTAACAAATCATACTATAAATAGAGTGTGTCAATTTTCTTGACACACTCCCTTAAAAAGATATATCATGACAAGAAGATTTGTTTTAAACGAAACATCTTATTTTGGAGCAGGCTCACGCGAAGCAATAGCCGAAGAGGTTGCTCGTAAGGGGTTAAAAAAAGCCCTGATAGTAACTGATAGCAGTTTGGTAAAATTCGGAGTAGTAGCAAAAGTGTCTGAAGTATTGGACAAGGCAGGAGTTCCTTTTGAAATATTCGATGAAGTAAAACCCAATCCGACAGTTACAAACGTAAAGAGCGGATTAAAAGCATACGCCTCTTCAGGGGCAGACTTTATTTTGGCAATAGGTGGAGGTTCATCAATAGATACAGCCAAAGCAATAGGTATTATAACAAATAATCCCGAGTTCTCAGATGTAGTCTCATTAGAGGGTGTTGCACCAACAAAAAAACGTTCAGTGCCCATCATTGCAGTGCCAACAACAGCAGGAACAGCAGCTGAGGTAACAATCAACTATGTTATCACAGATGAGGAGAATAAAAAGAAAATGGTATGTGTCGATCCCAACGATATACCGGTTGTTGCAGTCATTGATGCAGAGTTAATGTATTCTCTACCCAAAGGCTTAACAGCCGCAACAGGAATGGATGCTCTTACTCACGCTATTGAGGGACTGATAACCAAAGGAGCATGGGAGTTGAGCGATATGTTCGAGATAAAAGCAATTGAAATGATAGCAGAGTATCTGCCCATTGCAGTTGAAGAGCCAACAAATGCTAAAGCACGCGAGGCTATGGCACTCGGACAATATGTTGCAGGAATGGCATTCTCAAACGTAGGACTTGGAGTAGTACATGGAATGGCTCACCCAATGGGAGCAATATTCGATATACCCCATGGAGTAGCAAATGCAGTTTTGTTACCAACAGTAATGGAGTATAACAAACCTGCAGCAAAAGAGAAATATGTTGAGATTGCCAAAGCAATGAAGGTGTATAAAGATGGTATGACAATTGATGAAGCGGCTGATGCAGCAGTAGAAACAGTAAAAGCGTTGTCAATAAAAGTAGGAATACCTCAAACACTAACAGAGTTGGGTATAACAGAAAAAGATATTGACGCATTGGCAGCATCAGCAATAGCCGATGTATGTACACCTGGTAACCCTCGTGATATAGACGAAGCAACAATAAAAGAACTATATAAGAAGATACTATAATGGAAAATATAATGGATGCACTCTATCAAGAGTTTATGAAAGCCGCACACAGAGCAGGTAACGAACATTTAATGTTATGCAGTAGCGGTAATATGTCGTGGCGTATAGGCGACAAAGTTATGATTTCGGGAACAGGCTCATGGTTGCCTACAATACAAAAAGAGAAAATTGCAGTATTGAATCTTGCTGACGGAACATCACTAAACGGAATAAAACCCTCAATGGAGAATGGATTTCATTTAGGAGTATTGCGTAACCGCCCCGATGCAAATGTAGTATTGCACTTTCAATCGGAGTATGCAACAACTGTGGCATGTATGAAGAACAAACCTACAAACTTTAATGTAACAGCCGAAGTACCATGCCATGTAGGAAAAGAGATACCTGTAATACCATATTACCGCCCTGGCTCTCCTGAGTTGGCACAAGCAGTTGTAGAGGCATTGAAAGATCATGACTTATGTCTGTTAACAAATCACGGACAAGTAGTATGCGGTAAAGACTTCAATGCAGCATTTGAGAAAGCAATGTTCTTTGAGATGGCTTGTCGTATAATCGTTCAATCAGGAATGGACTATACTGTGCTAACCGAACAAGAGATAAAAGACCTTGACAAATACGTTTTAGGCAAAATAACGGACTAAAGAACAATAATTAAGAGTGAGAAGAGCGTATCTTCTCACTCTCATATTTTAAAACAATATGTACTACATAGCAGCCGATTTTGGGGCAGGAAGCGGAAGAGTAATTGTTGGGTGTATCAACAATGGAGAGTTGACACTCGATGAAATACACCGTTTCCCTAACCGACAAATAAACTTAGGCGGAAGAGTCTATTGGGACTTCCTTTCTCTCTATGAAGAGATAAAAACAGGAATAAAAAAGGCATTTGCCAAATATGGTACACAAATAAAAAGTATAGGTATTGATACTTGGGGCGTGGATTATGGTTTGCTTGATAAGAACGGACGTTTGATCTCAAATCCTGTATGTTATCGCGACTCTCGCACACAAGGGATACTCGATAAAGCCTTTGAGAAACTCCCCAAAGAAAAGTTCTTCTCATTGGCAGGAAACCAGTTTATGGAGTTGAATACTGTATTTCAACTATACAGTGCCGTATTAGAGGGAGACGAGGCATTGAAGAGTGCCGATAAGTTACTCTTTATGCCCGACTTATTTGCCTATTTTCTAACACGAAAAGCAGTAAACGAATATACCATATCGTCAACATCACAAATGCTCAATTCTCTATCACGCAAATGGGATGATACGATATTCGAAACACTCTCATTGCCCAAAGAACTGATGCAGGAGATCGTATATCCAGGAACAAAAATAGGCGATTTAACACCCGAAATGCAAGAGGAGTTGGGAGGTAATGCTTCGGTTGTTGCTGTAGGCTCACACGATACAGCATCGGCACTTGCTGCCATAACAGCCGAAGATAACGAATGGGCATTTATCAGTTCAGGAACATGGTCGTTGATGGGCATGGTAACACCAACCCCATTACAAACACCTGAGGTATTAGCATCAGACTTTACAAACGAAGGAACAGTATCGGGCGATATTCGAATATTAAAGAATATAACAGGATTGTGGCTGTTGCAATCGCTTGTTAAGGAGTGGACTATGCAAGGTCTTGACTGTGATTACTCACGAATGGTTATCGAAGGTGAAGCCTCAACATGCCAAAGTGTGATACCTGTTACAGATAGCCGTTTTACTGCCCCTCGCAGTATGAGAGATGCAATAGATAACTACTGTATCGAAACCAATCAAGCAGTGCCACAAACACAAGGAGACTATATGCGATTAGTTTGCCAATCGTTGGCAACTGAATATGCAAAGGTAAAACAAGAGTTAGAACTTTCAGTAGGCCGCAAAATAAAAACAATCTATATTGTTGGAGGTGGCTCTCAAAACGGATTGCTAAATAAACTAACAGCCCAAAAGACAGGGTGCAAAGTAGTGGCAGGACCTGTTGAGGCAACCGCAATTGGTAATATTAAAGTTCAAGCCGAGTGGGCAGGAGAACTATCAAAGAATAAACCACTTACATTAAAAGGGAATGGGATAGAAATAAAGACCTTCTTTCCAAATAATAACCAAACACAAAAATCATGAATAATAAAAAAGATTCTCTTCTTAGACACAATGGCGTAAGTTATGTATGGCCATTTATTCTTATCACCTCATTGTTTATGCTATGGGGATTTGCTAATGATATTACCAACCCGATGGTAGCAGCATTTCAAACCGTTATGGAATTATCGGCAGCAAAAGCGTCTCTTGTACAGTTTGCTTTTTATGGCGGATATGCAACAATGGCTATCCCTGCTGCGTTCTTTATTAGAAGATATAGTTATAAAAGCGGAGTTTTACTAGGGTTGGCACTTTATGCTTTTGGTGCATTTATGTTTATTCCAGCTGCTTCTTATGAGAATTTTGCATTCTTTTGCTTGTCGTTATATGTTTTGACATTTGGTTTAGCATTTTTGGAAACAACAGCAAACCCTTTCATTATGTCTTTAGGTTCAAAAGAAACAGCTACCCGACGATTAAATTTTGCTCAAGCATTTAATCCTATAGGTTCGCTTTCGGGTATGGCAGTAGCTTCTTTGATAGTGTTGCCAAAGTTATGGTCGGACAAACGTAATGCATTAGGAGAAATTATTTTTCCGACTTTAGATGCTGCGGAAAAAGCTGTTATTCGCGAACACGATCTTGCTATTATTCGAAATCCATACGTGGCAATTGGATTATTAGTTTTGTTGGTATTTATCATTATTGCATTAACTAAAATGCCAAAAACTATTCATCAAGACACACAAACAAAAGTTAGTGAACCATTTTTGCGACTCTGGAAAAACAAATTGTATCGTAGCGGAGTTGTGGCACAGATTTTTTATGTCGGAGCACAAATTATGGTTTGGACCTTTATTATTCAATACGCCGACAATTTAGGTATTAACAAAGCAACGGCTCAAAACTATAACATTTTTGCAATGATAATGTTTCTGACAAGCAGGTTTATAACTACTTATCTGATGAAGTATATAAAATCATATACTTTACTTGCCGTATTTGGAATTGGAGCTTGTTGCAGTACGTTAGGAGCAATTTTTATTGTAGGACAAATAGGACTTTATTGTTTGGTTGCAATTAGTTTCTTTATGTCGTTGATGTTCCCTACAATTTATGGTATTGCACTCGAGAATGTGCACGAAGAAGATACAACCCTTGGTGCAGCATTTTTGGTAATGGCAATTGTGGGTGGAGCACTTATGCCTCCTTTGCAAGGGATCGTGATTGATATGAAGACGATAGCAGGATTTCCAGCTGTGAATATTTCTTATGCAATACCTTTTGTTTGTTTTATTGCGGTCACGCTTTACGGATTCTATACAAAATACGTAAAAGAGAGTACGAAAACGTGCTAATCTTTAGATAATCCGAAAAATATAAAAAATGCGGAAGAGTTAGTTCTCCCGCATTTTGTTTCTTTATGACTTAATTTTTGTAAGTAATAGGTCGTAAGCCTTTTGAATAAAAAACGATATTAGAAATATAAAAAAAGGTAATAAAAACAACGGAATTGAAAATTTCAATCCGAATGCATATATCTGTCTATGAAAGAAATATGCACACATACTCGAATACGAAATAACGTTCAAAAATGCCCATACTCTTTTATTTTTACAATGCTCGACAAATATATTTGCTAATTTGCCTACCCCTATTACAAAACACAAACGAGACAACAAACTTATAATAAGACTATCAATGGGTATTAACGCAATTACGACTCCTAAAACCATAAACCAAATACCATACTTTCCGCAATAGTCTAAAAATTTTTCGGGTGTAAGATATATTCCTAAAAAATAAAACGGCATATACATCAAAATCCTATAATCCACCATATTACATTTCCAACATAATGTAAGAATACAATAAATAGAAAATACAAGAATCCACTTTTTATTTGAACTAATAAACGATAACGGAGTTATAAGAATAAAGAATAGCAACAGGTCCATAAACCACAGTGTTGCTGGAGCCAAATCAGACAAAGTAGCGAAACCAAAAATACTGAAATAGAACGATTTAGAACCCGAATAAAATATCATACCATTCATATACTTGGATATGAGATACAAAGAAACTGCAGCTAACACGTAAAGAGGAAAAAATCGCCAAAACTTCTGTAGGTAATATGCTTTTGTCGTTTTTAAAAAGTTTTCATTAGTTGTTTTTGTAAAAAGTCCGGACATAAACATAAACAACGAGAGCATTATTATCGTAAACTCTCTGCATACACTATTTTGAGCAATAGAAATACGTATGATAGAATCAGGTTCGCAGTAGTTTGTAAAATGCCAAATGGCTACAATCCACACAACCGCAACACTTCTCAACAAATCAAATTCTAAAAATCGGGGCTTCATAGAAAATATTTTGTACGCAAAAGTAAATAAAAAAGGGAGCGATCACTCCCTTTTAATTTATTCCTGCTTTTTCAATTCTATAAAATAATAATTATCGGCAGGTTTAGTAATTGCTCCCGTTGCGGCATCTATTCCCCAACCAAGGACATCACACAAATTGATGATTGATATGGGATTAAATTTCTTATCTATCACAAGTGTTTCTGGGAAATAAGATTCTGCCTCTGCTTTAACAACAGAATCATCAAATCCTCTTTTTATTTTTGTTGTAAAAGGAAATGAAACATCATAATGCTTTACTCCATCAATTAAAAGACTTACCCCTTCTTTTACGTTGCAATCGAATGTAACCTTTGCTTTTGTTCCACAAAAAATTGACGCACAAGATGTTGACATAAACATAACACCTCCAAACAACACAAACTTTACAAATTTTTTTTTCATATTATTTTATTTTTGTGTTCTTCAGTTCCAAAAGAACATTTATAAATAAGGAAGCGTGGAACTGCAATGCCACGTCTCTATATGAAGGTGCTAGGAAAAACCTTTGAAAACAGAAATGGAAATAACGGTTCCACGCTGTTGCGTGAAGACCATTACATCGTCTCTTGTTTTCAACATGAAGAAAGTTTCCTAGGCTTTTCATATACAAGAAGAAGACATAACGCCTCTTTTTCAAAAAAAAACATTTCGGAAAGAGTTGCCCCTATCCGCTTGCGAAAATAAACATTTTTACAAGAAAACACTTCATCTTTTTTTGTTTTCATATCAACGATTTTCTTAACAGTTTTTTCATACTTTTTTTTATTGCCAAACAAAATAAAACCCCTAACTTCGTGAGATTTTTTTATTTTTAAAATTATACTAATTTAACTTATTAACAATCAAACAATTAACATTATCACTATGCAACCAAGTTACATTGAACACATCGGCATTGCCGTGAGTAAATTAGATGAGGTCATTCCTTATTATGAACAAATTTTGGGAACAAAATGCTACTCTATCGAAGAAGTAGCCGACCAAAAAGTACGTACTGCTTTTTTCAAAGTAGGACAAACAAAAATTGAACTTTTGGAACCTACTTGTCCCGAAAGCACAATTGCTAAATGGCTCGAAAAGAATCCTCGTGGAGGCGTTCATCACATCGCTTTCAACGTTGACGACGTACAAGTAGCTCTAACAGAATGCGAAGAAAACGGCATTCAACTTATCGACAAAACTCCACGCAAAGGTGCAGAAAACCTAAACATCGGTTTCTTACATCCAAAATCAACTCACGGAGTTTTAACCGAATTATGCGAACAACCAAAATAAATTTATACAGAAATGGAAAATCAAGACAAATTAAAAAAATTGATTGACAAACGTGCCCAAGCAATGCTTGGTGGTGGCGAAAAAGCTATCGAAAAACACCACGCTAAAGGTGCTTACACTGCTCGCGAACGCATCAATATGTTACTCGACGAAGGCAGTTTCGAAGAAATTGACATGTTCCTCACTCATCGTTGTACCGACTTCGGCATGGAAAAGAAAGTTTTCCTTGGCGATGGTGTAGCTGTTGGTAGCGGAACAATAGATGGTCGTTTAGTATTTGTTTTCGCACAAGATGCAACCGTAATTGGTGGTTCGTTGTCGGAAACAATGGCGCAAAAAATCTGCAAAGTGATGGATATGGCAATGAAACTTGGTGCTCCAATTATTGGATTGAACGATTCGGGTGGTGCTCGTATTCAAGAAGGTGCTTGTGCTTTGGCAGGTTACGCCGAAATTTTCGAACGCAACATTTTGGCTTCAGGCGTTGTGCCTCAAATTTCTGTAATTTTTGGTCCTTGTGCTGGTGGTGCAGTTTATTCTCCAGCATTAACTGACTTTATTTTGATGACTGAAGAAAACTCTTACATGTTCATCACTGGTCCAAAAGTAGTAAAATCGGTAACTAACGAGGATGTAACAGTTGAAGAACTTGGTGGTGCTCGCGTTCACGCAACAAAATCAGGTGTAACTCATTTCACTGCTCCAACCGAAGAAGAAGCTATTGCAACTGTTCGTCGTTTGGTTTCGTTCATTCCTCAGAACAACATGGAAGAAGCTCCACGCGTAGAATGTACAGATGCTATTGACCGCGTTGACGATGCTTTGAACACAATGGTTCCTGCTAATCCAAACGTTCCTTACGATATGAAAAACATTATCTATACTATTGTAGATAATGGAGACTTTATGGAAGTTCAACCAGATTATGCTAAAAATATCATTTGTGGTTTTGCTCGTTTCAACGGACAATCAACAGGTATTATCGCAAACCAACCAAATTGGTTAGCTGGTGTATTGGATTGTAACTCTTCACGAAAGGCTGCTCGTTTTGTTCGTTTCTGCGATGCATTCAACATTCCTATTCTTACATTAGTTGATGTTCCCGGATTCCTTTGCGGAACAGGTCAAGAATATGCTGGAATTATTGCTCACGGAGCAAAATTGATGTTCGCTTACGGCGAAGCTACTGTACCAAAAGTAACTATTACGGTTCGTAAATCGTATGGTGGATCTCACATCGTGATGAGTTGCAAACAACTTCGTGGCGACCTTTGCTACGCTTGGCCAAATGCCGAAATCGCAGTAATGGGAGCATCTGGTGCAATCGGAGTTTTGGAAGCTAAAAATCTTAAAGCTATCGAAGATCCAGAAGAAAAGAAAAAATTCATTGCTGAAAAAGAAGCTGAATATCAAGATAAATTTGCAAGCCCTTATCAAGCTGCGTCGCGTGGTTACATTGATGATGTAATTGAGCCTCGCAACACTCGTTTCCGCATTATTCGTGCATTCGAAATGTTGAAAACAAAACGCTTGAGCAATCCTGCAAAAAAACACTCAAACATTCCACTATAAAAACGTTGTATTATGATGATTTTAGCAGTTAATTGGACAAACGTCCTAATTATGACAGGCGTTGGCATTGGAGTTGTGTTTGTAGTGTTAATCTTGTTGGTATTTATTCTTCAATTGTTTGGAGCAATAGCAACTGCCGATTTCAAGAAAAAAACTGCAAAAACGGTTTCGAACGTTGCAACCCCAACCACAGAGCCACAACATTCGGCATCGGATACCGAAAAAGCTGCTATTGCAATGGCTCTTCACTTGTATTTTGCAGAGGTTCACGACACCGAAAGCTATCGTTTGACAATCCGTCAAAACGCTAACTCGGCGTGGAACTCAAAAATTTATGGTATGAATAATTTAAACAAATAAGAAATGAAAAATTTTAAATTTAAAATAGATGGCGTTGATTACGAAGTCTCCGTAAACGAATTAGAAGGTAACAATGCCGAAGTTGTAGTAAACGGAAAATCGTTCAACGTAGAGCTTGAAAACGAACAGCCTACAGCGGTTGCTCCCGTAGCACGCGTTGCCTCGGCTGCCGCTCCTGTTGCAGGCAAAAAAGTTGCTTCGAACATCAAATCTCCTCTGCCGGGCAGCATTATTAAAGTGTTGGTTACCAACGGACAATCCGTAAAACGTGGCGACGTGTTGCTCACCATGGAATCCATGAAAATGGAAAATAACGTATGTGCCGAAGCCGACGGAACAGTTAAAAACGTACTTGTAAAACAAGGACAAAATGTAATGCAAGACGATGTGCTCATCGAGTTTGAAGGCACAGCTGTAGCAGAAGCACCCGCAGCTCCGGCTCCAAAACCTGCCGCTACGAAACCCGCTCCCGCAGCCGCTCCTACAAAACATGCCACTGGTGGTGCCACCTCGGTAAAAGCTCCGCTCCCGGGTAGCATCATCAAGGTGCTTGTCAGCGAAGGACAGGCTGTAAAACGCGGCGAGGTATTGCTCACCATGGAATCCATGAAAATGGAAAACAACATTTTAGCCGAAAAAGACGGTGTTGTCGGAAAAATTTACGTTCAAGCAGGTAAATCGGTAATGCAAGACGATGCATTGTTGGATTTGGCATAAAACAAAAAATTTTATTGCAATGAAACAGTTTATTAAAATATTTTGTTTGATGTTCGTTTTGGCGTTGCCAATGGTAAATGCCTCGGCACAAGACGAGGAGGTGATGGCTATTTCACTCGATGCAGAACAAGTTAAAGCTCCTGCAACAGAAGGCGAAACCATGCAACTTGGTCAAACCATTGTCGATTTTGTAAAAAGCACAGGCATCGCCCTTATCGATGGCGAACATGCAAGTTGGAAAAATTTAGTGATGATTCTAATCGCTTGTTTTCTACTTTATTTAGCTATTGCCAAAAAGTACGAACCCTTGTTGCTTTTGCCCATTGCATTCGGTATGTTGTTATCGAACTTTCCTGCCATGCCCAACGACTTGGTATTTCACAGCGAGTTGTGGGACGCATTTCTCGACGATAAAAGTCCTTACTATCATAGCTATGGTGCAATTATGTCGCATGGTGGATTGCTCGACATACTCTACATTGGCGTGAAAGCTGGTATTTATCCGTGCTTGATATTTATCGGTGTAGGAGCAATGACCGATTTCGGTCCGCTCATTGCCAATCCCAAAAGTTTACTGCTTGGTGCCGCTGCACAATTAGGTATTTTTATCACTTTCATTTGCGCTCACGCCATTGGTTTCAACTCGGCTGAAGCTGCTTCGATTGGTATTATAGGTGGTGCCGATGGACCTACAAGTATTTTCTTGACCTCGAAATTGGCTCCTGATTTATTAGGACCGATTGCGATTGCAGCATACTCGTATATGGCATTGGTACCTGTTATTCAACCGCCAATCATGCGTGCTTTGACTACGAAAAAAGAGCGAGAAATTACAATGAAACAACTTCGTAGCGTATCGAAAACCGAACGCATCATTTTCCCGATAGTGGTTGCTATTGTGGTTATCTTGTTAGTGCCTTCGGCAGCTCCGCTTATTGGTTGTTTAATGTTAGGTAATTTAATGAAAGAAAGCGGCGTGGTTGACCGATTGAGCAAAACGGTACAAAACGAGTTGAACAACATCGTGGTTATATTTCTTGGAATTACGGTAGGTGCAACAGCTACAGCCGATTCGTTCCTCAACATTCAAACGCTTTCGATTCTTTGTATCGGAATCATCGCCTTTGGTGTAGGAAGTGGAAGTGGTGTGTTATTAGCCAAATTGATGAATTTATTCTTAAAAGAGAAAATCAATCCGCTGATTGGTTCTGCTGGAGTTTCGGCCGTTCCTATGGCAGCTCGCGTTTCACAAACCGAGGGACAAAAGGCAAATCCTAACAACTTCCTTTTGATGCACGCAATGGGACCAAACGTAGCTGGAGTTATTGGTTCGGCTGTTGCTGCTGGTATTCTCCTTTCAATGTTGGGATAAGAATAGAAAACTATTTATTCAAAAGAGAAGTTCAAATTGGAGCTTCTCTTTTTTGTAAACTTTTGTTCGATAAAAAAATGTACTTTTGTATCTTACAAAAAACTACTAAATGGTACTAAATTATATTTGGATTGGATTTTTACTTATTGCCATAACAATTGCTGTAATACAAGCATTTATCGTTGGCGATGCTACTCCATTGCAATCGGTAATGAATTCTACATTTGCATCTGCAAAAAACGGATTCGAAATATCGTTAGGACTGACGGGTGTACTTTCGCTTTGGTTAGGCATAATGAAAATAGGTGAACGTGGAGGAGTAATTACTACCATGTCTAAAATTGTTGCACCATTTTTCAGTAAAATATTTCCAGACGTACCTCGCAAACACCCTGCTATGGGTTCCATGTTTATGAATATGTCTGCCAATATGCTCGGACTTGACAATGCAGCCACTCCGCTTGGGTTAAAAGCAATGAAAGAATTGCAAGAAATTAATCCACAAAAAGATACAGCATCCAACCCTATGATAATGTTTTTGGTACTCAACACTTCGGGGCTTACACTTATACCTGTTTCCATTATGGTATATCGTACACAATTAGGTGCTGCAAATCCAAGCGATGTATTTCTTCCGATACTTTTAGCAACATACTTCTCCTCGTTAGCAGGATTAATAGCTGTAGCCGTTGCACAAAAAATAAATCTTCTACAAAGAAATATTTTACTTACACTCGCAACTTTAACTTTGCTTATAGGAGTCGTCATTTTAGCTTTCTCTAAAATGAATGAGCAACAAATAGAGACGTATTCAAGTTTTATAGCAAACTTCCTATTGCTTGGCATCGTTGCCACATTTATTATTGCTGGCATTCGAAAAAAAATAAACGTTTATGAAACTTTTATAGAAGGAGCTAAAGAAGGATTTAAAGTCGCAATTGGAATCATTCCTTACCTAATCGCCATATTGGTTGCGGTGGGAATGTTTCGAGCATCAGGAGCAATGGATTGGATAATTCTTGGCATTACGAAAGTAATTGAAGCACTCGGATTAAACTCAGATTTCGTAGGAGCACTTCCTACAGCAATGATGAAACCGCTGAGCGGAGCTGGTGCTCGTGGACTGATGATAGATGCTATGACAACTTATGGCGTTGATTCGTTTGTAGGACGACTTGCATGCATTCTTCAAGGCTCTACCGATACTACTTTTTACATTCTTGCAGTTTATTTTGGTTCGGTAGGTATCACAAAAACTCGTCATGCTGTTACTTGTGGGTTAATAGCTGATGTTGTTGGCATTATTGCCGCTATTTTTATAGGCTATTTATTTTTCCATTAAACAATGATTACTTACATCACCGACAATGTAAAAAATCCACTAAAAAATAAGCGTACTATAAACGCATGGATAAAAAACGTGGCAAAAAAATACGGAAAAACAATTGGTGAAATTGCCTATATTTTTTGTAACGATGAGAAAATTCTTGAAGTTAATCGTCAATACCTCGAACACGATTACTACACAGACATTATCACTTTCGATTATTGCGAGGACAATACGCTTTCAGGTGATATTTTCATAAGTATTGATACCGTACGAAGCAATGCAGAGGAATTTGGTATTAGTTTTGAAGAAGAATTACACCGTATTCTTATTCACGGAATTTTACATCTTTGTGGGCAAGACGACAAAACAGCAGAAACTCGTGCTGAAATGACACTCAAAGAAAACGATGCATTAAAAATGCTCCTTTCAAATATCGCCTAAATAAAACTCATAATCAGCCTCGCTACCCCGCAGATAAACATTTGTCAGTATTTTATTGACAAAATTCAAAACTATTTGCATCCGAACAGGATCAGCACAATCAACCACGACATCGGCTTCGGTAGTAAGCGTAACAGTTTCATTCGAATATTCATCAAAAGCAATACCGGCAACGCTCCGACAGTCAACTTTCATTTTGTTGATATAAACAAACATATCTGCACCTTCGAGGCAACAAACACCAACGGCTTTTACCTCTTCTGATTTTTTAGTAACTTTATCGAAACGCATATACCCTACCAACGGTAAATAATAATTTTCAGCATTCACCGCCAAAACCCAAAAACACAATATCAGCAAAACAATTTTTCTCATTTCAAATTTCTATAAATCAAATCTGCTGTTTTCAATGCACAACCAGAAGAACCTAAACGATTAGCTATCAACTCGTAACCTTCGTGTTGATTTTTACGAGTTGTATCGTCAGAAAGCAATGCTGCAAGATGTTTCTGCAAATTATCTTCGGTAAACAGATGTGCCACTAATTCAGGGACGACATCCTTATCGGCAATCAAATTCACCAACGAAACGTATCGTATATGCAAAAGAATATGTTTTAATAATGTTGCAACTCTTCCTCCAAAAACATGATAAACCACCACTTGTGGCGTTCTTAACAGGGCTGTTTCAAGCGTGGCCGTTCCTGAATTTACTACTGCTGCGTATGAATTTTTCACCAAATTATATGTTTGACCAAAAACCACAGGCAAACCTTTGGCATAAGCATCATAAAAATCGACTGATATGCCAGGAGCTCCTGCCACTACAAACTGATATTCAGGAAAACAATTGGCCATATTGGCCATTTTTGGCAAACATTTCGAAATCTCTTGCCTACGACTTCCCGAAAGCAATGCAACTATTGGTTTATCGGACAAACTATTTTTCTCAAAAAAAGCAGTCTTATCCTCTGCATTCTCTAAAAAATCGGTTACCGAATCAACTGTTGGATTTCCAACATAATCAATCGCATAGTTATGTTTTTTATAAAAATCCACCTCAAATGGAAGAATACAAAACATTTTGTCGATGTATTTCTTAATCGATTTTATACGATACTCTTTCCATGCCCAAATTTTCGGAGAAATATAATAATAAACAGGTATTGAAGTCTTTTCCTTTACAAACTTTGCAATACGAAGATTAAAACTCGGATAATCTATCAGAATCACTACATCGGGTTTGAATTGTAGCAAACTTTGCTTACAACATTTCAAATTTCCTAACACCGTTCGCAAATTCAAGAGTACATTTATAATACCCATAAATGCCATTTTGCTATAATGAATTACAGGTTTTATTCCTGCTTCTTGTTCCATTAAGTTGCCACCCAAAAAGCAAAATTCAGCAGCGATATCTTTTTTTCTCAACTCTCGCATCAGATTTGCGGCATGCAAATCGCCCGAAGCCTCGCCTGCTATTAAGAAATACTTCATCTTACATCAAAATTATTGCTACCATAAAATAAATCAACGTAGCCGAAATAAACCCACTGCACAAACGCCAAAGTTCTTTTTTGTATGCTACAAAAAGCGAAAAAAGATTCGGAGTTATACTCACTATAAACCATTTAAAAAGCATCTGACCGCTTCCTATCACTTGACGAAAAACCGACAGAAATTCCATATTATTGCGTTCTTGCAACAGATACAAAAAAAGCATTCCAAACACTAAAGGGAATACTAATCCAAAGGAAAATCCCCAGTAAATTTTATTTAATTTGCTCATAACCAATATTTTTCAACCATTTAATGCTTTTGTAATGAGTCAAATCGCAAATAGTTGGAACGATAGAAACATAGCCATTGTTCAAAGCCCATTCATCTGTATTGGTATTCTCTGGTTCGAGATTAACAAACTTCCCTGTCATCCAATAGTAAGCCTGTCCGTGAGGATTCTTTCGTGCATCAAACTCTTCTATCCACAGTCCTTTTGCTTGAGAGCAAACCTTTACTCCTTTTATCTCACCCAAAGGTGCATTTACGTTTAAACAAATACCTTCGGGCAATGTATTGTTAAGCACACGAGCGATTATTGATTTTACAAATGGTAAAAAATTAGAAAAATCGGTAGTTGGACTATGATCGCAAAGCGAAAATCCTACCGAAGGAATAGCTTGACTACAACCCTCTAACACAGCACCCATCGTGCCTGAATAAATAACATTTACAGACGAATTAGAACCATGATTGATACCAGAAAGTATTAAATCGGGCTTGTGGTCAAGTATATTGTTTAATGCCATTTTTACGCAATCGGTAGGTGTTCCCGAACATTTATAAATAGTTAAACCCTCCTCATCTGCTATTTTTGTTTTGTAAAGAGGTTCTATCATCGTAATGGCATTCGATTGCCCTGAACGAGCTCCATCAGGAGCAACCACTACTACACGACCAAAACCTCGTGCCAATGCAATCAACTCAGCAAGTCCTTTGGCACGAACTCCGTCGTCGTTTGTTATCAAAATCAACTTCTCTTTCATTGTCTTATTTTTTCGTGAGTAAATACAATAAACAGACATTGCAAACTCAAAAAGTAAAGTATATCACGACTATCCAACACACCACGACTCATCGACTGATAGTGTGCATTGATGCCAAAACGCTCTACCACATCGGCTACACTGCCCGACGAAAAAAGCATTGCTGCCAATTCAAATCCATACAAGAAAACAAAGCAGAGAATAACCGCCACAACAAACGCCACCAATTGATTTTTGCTCAATGCCGAAGCAAAAACGCCGATAGCTACATAAGTTCCTGCCAAAAACACTAGTCCGATAAACGAACCCCAAAATGCTCCAGAATCTACATTACCAACAGGCTCCGCCAAAAGCAATACCGACACATACCACAAAAGCGTAGGCAACAACGCTATCAGCATCAGCGTAAATCCTGCAAAAAACTTTCCGAATACGATAGAAATTTTTCGTACGGGCTTCGTATAAAGCAGTTCGATAGTTCCTTTATCTTGTTCATCGGCAAAGAGCTGCATAGTAACGGCAGGTGCCAAAAACAGATACAGCCACGGAGCCAATACAAATAACCCATCGAGGTTGGCATAACCAGATTCGAGTATGTTGTATTCGCCACGAAAAACCCAAAGAAACAATCCCGTTATCAACAGAAATACGGCAATAACGATGTACCCCATAGCCGTATTAAAAAATCGCTGTAATTCCTTTCTATAAACTACCCACATAGCCATCTTTTTTTATCCGATGACAAAGATAGAAATTTTTATAGGCTTATTTATGGACCAAATCCTCACCCGTATAAAAAATATTCCAGATTAGTTCTTTAGACCAATTCAACCCATACATTGCATATTCTAACAAATCGAAATAAAAAGCCTTTCGCTCATTTATTATTTGTGGATTCATCTCTTTTTTAGACCACCATTCCGGATGGATTTTTATTGTATCTACCATATTATTTAAAAATAATTGCTCTTCGGCAGACCATTCAAAATCGGTTAAAACTTGTTGAATTTTATCCTCCCAAAACAAAACACACTCTTGTTCCGAATACTGAGACAACATTTTAATCTTATCCTGCAATGTCGGCAACAATTTCCATTCTTCTCTTGTATTAAGATTCTCTGCTGCTTGAGTAGCAGAAGCACAAAACAGCACAATCAGTACTATAACCATTGTTCTCATAATCACACTCTTTTAAATTAAACATTATTTTTATTCAAACGATTATATACTTCAACAACCTCTTCCATTTTGATATTCAGCAAAGACATCTGACGGAAAAATTCTGGCAATACTTCTTCTATAAAGGTTTTCCGTCGAGCCATTTGAATTTTCGATTTGGCATCCGAGGAAACAAAATAACCAATACCGCGCTTGTTGTATATTATTTCTTTATTTTGAAGATACTCATAAGAGCGGATTATGGTATTGACATTTACCTCTACCAACACCGCATAATCACGTACAGAGGGAATTCGTTCGCCCTCACCATAAACGCCTCGCAGTATTTCATCACAAATACGATTGGCTATCTGTATAAAAATGCTTTCTTTTACTTTAAACTCCATAGCAACTATCTTTCGATTTTACAAAAACGAAAACAAAATCCGATAAAAAGAAAACACGACAAAGCCGCATTCAACAACGCAATACAAAGAAATGTTTTCTCTGCCGACAAGGCAAATGCTTCACGAACCATCGGCATTACATATTGGGTCAGCAGGAGTAAAAAGAAGACAAAAAGAGCAATTGCTTTAATCAAGACGTGCTTCCGAAACAACGTTGGGAAAAAAATAAAGAACTGATAAGCAAATACCAGCATAGAAGCAAGATAGCAGACAATCTCACTTTTAGACGCAATTAACATATTCGTGTAGATGGTTTCAAACGGATTCATATTAAACGATATGATACAGAATGCACACAAACAAACCATTGTAAGAAACAACACAATGGGGAAAACAATAAAATTAACAAGCAATACCGAGATTATTTTTTCAGAATTATTAGCAGGAAGCAACATATAAAAACATCTTGTTTTATCGAAACACAAACGCCTTACAGAAGTATATCCCAGAATAGCAGGCAATGCAACTAACATTACATCAAAAATTCCGACAAATACAGACAACAGTAACGCACATTGTTGATGATTTTCAATGTCATTGCCCATTTTTTCACCTAAAAAACCGACACACAAACAACTGACAATCGCAATCGCAGAAAAACTGCACAACAAAGAAATGTAAATGTACTTATTCTCCGCTACCTCTTTTTTTACAAGCAGTTTTAAACGTTGAAAACTAAAATTACCTTTCATTTAGAAAATCATTTATTCGTTTAAAATTCAAATTAACCGCATTAAAAATGGCTTCCAAACTCAACGCAGACAAATCGTCTGCGTAATTCGGACACAAATAAATATATCCATTAGTAATGGGTTGCTGATACAATGCCTCCGACTTACAACTATCATCAGTTGTAAAACGGATTTTATTGGCAATCGTTTCTACTGAATGATTGAACACACTCCCATCTTTCAACAATATAACTACATGCTCAAGCAAATTTTCAATGCCACTTACCTGATTTGTAGCAATAATAAGCGAACGCTCTTCATTCATATTCCGGGCAACCAGCTTTCGGAATTGTCCCTCACTTTGCATATCCAACCCTTTTGTCGGCTCATCTATAAGCAAATAAGACGTATTCGTTGCAAAAGCAAAACTAAGCATCATTTTTTTCTGTTCTCCGTCTGTCAAAGTAGCTATTTTATTATCGCACGACAAATTACACAGGGAAAGATTACTGAAAAAATCGTCATAATTAAAACAAGGATAAAAGGGCGCATTCAACTCCAAAAATGTTTGTATTGTAAAGTCAATATTCGAAAAGCCAACTTTATCGGGTAAGAAAAACAGAGATTTCAATATATCGTACTTTCTAATGGAAACATCGTTCCCGTCTATCAGAATCCGACCTTGCCGAGGACGGCATAATCCTGAAATACAGCTAAGAAGCGTCGTTTTCCCCACTCCATTACAACCCAACAATCCATAAATTTTTCCTTTATCGAAAGAAAGCGAATCAATTGCCAATTCCTTATCGTTTTTATACTTATACAATAAGTTTTCAACTTCAATCATAGTGATATATTTATCTATAACACTGCAAATGTATTGAATATTTTTAAACTAACAAAAAATTTATTTTTTATCTATCTTTGCGAGCAAAAAAAAAGTATGCGGCGTATTTATATAGTTGTACACAATGAGGTTTTTCCCGAGCAAGCGTTAAAGGTGGCTACGCAAATGGGCGAACGGTTTTCGCAAGAGGTGCGTTGGCTTTTTCTTGAAGAAAAAAAGCATTTGGCTCCATTGCCTAACTACTCATCGCTACCAAACGACATCACAAGCAACCTTGCATCTATAGCCGAAGAAAACGATGCATCAATGTTTCTTTTCCAAATAGCAGACCGCATAAAAGCAAAACAGATACAACATCTGCTCAACATCACCCGAGAGTTGAGAGTGCCGTATCTTTTTATAAAAGAGAGCCACGAAGTAGATTTTTCGCATATTGCCGTAAGCGTAAGTTTTTTGGAAGAAGACAAAGAGAAAGCTACGTTTGCATCGGCCTTTGGGCGTTTCTGCTCGAGCAACATCACGCTCGTCACCGCCAACGACTATGGGAGCAAAGCTCAAACACACACCAATGCCATAGCCTCATTGCTCGACAAATTCAACCTTGCTTACACTTGCCAAAAAGCAGAAAAAGACAGCTTTGGCATCGACAAAGAAGTGGTATCAAAAGCTCACGCACAAGGTTTCAGCATGATAATGCTCTCCGCTACTCGCGAATATGGATTAGACGACCTGATTTTTGGCCCAAAAGAGCGACGTTTAGTGCAACAATCCACTGTTCCAATCCTGCTCATTAATCCGCGAGGCGACCTCTACGCCCTCTGCGACTAACACATATTTATATGAAAAAAATAATCAACTACGTACAACTTACACGTCCACTAAACTTACTATTCATTGCTGTCATTCAGACTCTTATGGCACGATCAGTACTTTTACCATTGCTTAAAAGTTTCGCTCTCGAAAGCCAAATTTTGCCAACGCAAATTTTGATATTAATAGTTCTTGCTACAGTTTTCATAGCTGCTGGAGGCTATGTCATCAACGATTATTTCGATATAAAAATCGACCGCATCAATCGCCCCGAAAAAGTTATAATAACCACAAGCATCGACAAAAAAAGTGCGATGCGTTTCTATCAGATTCTAACGGCAATAGGCATTGCATCGGGATTGGCGGTAGCGTTTTGGTTGAGAGACACAACACTGGCATTTTTATTTATCATCGTTCCCGGACTGCTGTGGTTCTATTCGGCATCGTACAAACGGCAATTCATTGTTGGCAATTTGGTTGTGGCATTTTCCGCTGCACTCGTACCAATCATTATCGTATTTGCTCAACATATTTTTCTTGAAAAAACATTTTCCAAACTCATCTACGAAACTCCCGTTTTAAGCACCTGCTACGCATGGGTTGGCGGATTTGCTCTTTTTGCATTTCTCACTACACTACTCCGTGAAATCATAAAAGACCTACAAGACGAACACGGCGACCGCGAAATGGAATGCCGCACGTTACCCATCAAACTCGGCACAAAGCAAACAAAAAGAGTGATTTACGCACTTATCATCGTCATCGTGTCATTGCTTTCTTATTTCGTATTTACAAAAATCTATTTCGAAGGGAGTTCTCTCACCGAACGATATTTCATTTTTGGCATTGTGCTTCCTCTGATTTTTGTTGCATACCTTACCCATAATGCAAAAACAGCGAACGACTATAAAATTATTGGTAATCTTACAAAATTCGTTATGCTGACAGGCACTCTCTATAGTTTAATTTTTCTTTTCTTACAAACTGCAATCTAATGGAAAATCATTTTAAAATAAAAAACATAGAAACTTACGACATTGTATTGGCATCACAATCGCCACGAAGAAAAGAGTTGTTAGCAAAATTAGGACTCGACTTCAGCATACAAACTGTCGACGTTAAAGAGGATTTTCCCACATCGCTACAAGCAAACGAAATTGTGGAATTTCTTGCCAAGAAAAAAGCTGATGCTTTCACGCTAAATCCAAAACAACTCGTCATTACTGCCGACACCATTGTTTGGTACAACGACCAACTTTTTGGCAAACCAAAAAATGCTAAACACGCAAAAGAAATGTTGCAACAACTATCGGGACACACCCACGAAGTTTTTACAGGCGTTGGGATAACTACTATTGAAAAACAACGCATCTTTTCGGTACGTTCAGAAGTTACATTTGCCTCGTTGAGCGACGACGAAATCAATCACTACATCGACAAATATTGTCCGTTAGACAAAGCAGGAGCTTACGGCATTCAGGAGTGGATTGGATTTGTCGGAATAGAATCTATTTCGGGTTCTTTTTGGAACGTTATGGGCTTACCTATACAACGACTCTATCAGGAATTACGAAATTTTTAATAGAAAAATTTACCTTTGCAAAACAATGAATCACAAGCGTGTGATTTTATAAAGAAAAAATATTTTTAAGCATTTTGCTTTATTTCTTCTCATCAAAAAATCTGGCGATTTTTTTAAACACTGAAGAGATAAGTTCAATGCTCACGCAAAAGGCGTGGGCTTAACTTTTTTCGTAGTGTATAGGCTATGCCAGATGCCTTTGATGAGCGGGAGACAGTTGAGTTTCACGCTTTTTTATATCATTAATAATTTAGAGGTTGTGCCCGACACGAATTTAGGGAAATGAAAAATGAGAAAATTTTTGTTACTAACATTGCTGTTGCCTTTTGTAGTATTTGCTCAGCAAAAAGACGTTGTTTATTTGAAAAACGGTTCTATTATTAAAGGAAATATTAAAGAAATTATTCCTACAGAATCACTAAAAATAGAAACCTATGATGGAAGTTTATTCGTTTTCAGCATGAGCGAAGTAGAAAGAATCTTAAAAGAAGAAACGCAAAAAAATAACAAATCTGAAAACAATGAACTTTTCACAAAATACGCAGGTTTCGTAGAGGCTTCTTTCGGTGGAAAACTTTACGACATGTTTAGCTTTGATATTTCTACAACACATGGAGGATATATTTCTGAATACTTTTTTATGGGGGCTGGCATTGAATTTGATTTAACCTATCATCAACTTAGATACATTCATAATAATGTTATTATAAACAAAGAAAATTTCTATGCTTTTGGACTACCAGTTTATGTAGATTTTAGAGTGAATCCGATGGGGATTCAGAAAAAAATCACTCCTTTTATTGATTTACGAATTGGTTGTGAAGCATTGTCTCCGCTTTTCTTCTTATCTCCTTCGGCAGGCATCCGTTTCAATTTTGACAAAATTGCTTTAAACGCAGGTTTTTGTTATGAATACTACGTTACTGGGAAAGGCGGAGCCTACATTCACGATTTAAGTGCAAAAATTGGTATAGAATTTTAATCGTTATTTATCTTCAAACCGCATCAAACACTATGGTGCGGTTTTTGTTAAGGATAAAAAGATAACGGATTTTCACTACCTTTGAAAAATGAAATCGGTAAAGAAATATATTCTCAAAAGCATTCTACTGACATTGTTTTTATTCACATCGTCAGTGTCTTACGCACAACTTAATACCGATCGTTTGCTTTCTATCGGGCGAAATGCTCTCTATTTTGAAGATTATGTTTTGTCGATACAGTATTTCAATCAAATAATTCGCATAAAGCCATACCTTGCAGAACCTTACTACTATCGTGCTATAGCAAAAATTCAACTCGAAGATTACGAAGGAGCAGAGCAAGACATCAACGAAGTTTTACAACGAAATCCTTTTCTTGCAGGAGCGTTTTATGCTCGCGGATTTGCTCGTAAGCAACTAAATAAACTCGCCGAAGCCGAAACTGATTTTGACAAAGCATTAGAATTTAGTCCCGACAATTTATCCGTATTGCTCAACCGCATCGAACTCTACGAGCGACAAGAGAAATACGACAACGCTCTACAAGAAATCGACTCGCTAATAAAGCGGAAAGTCGAACTTGATGTTTTAGGATTCGAACGCGGACGAATTCTATTTATGAAAGGTGATACGTTAGGTTCATTGCAATCGTTCGATCAACTGATAGCCAACGATAGCACATCGGACGAAGGTTGGGGTATGCGTGGACTTATTCAGTTGCAATTAGGCAACCACAAAGCCGCCCTCCACGACTACAACGAAGCTATTAAACGCAATCGCTATAATTCAAATTATTACATCAATCGCGGAATACTAAACTATTGGAACAAAAACTACAAAGGAGCCCTCTCCGACTACGATCGTGCCATCGAGCTTGAACCACAAAACCAATTATCGCTTTTCAATAGAGCATTACTCCGCGACGAAGTAGGCGACTACGATCGTGCCATCGAAGATTTAAATAAAGTGCTGCAACTTGAACCAAACTTCTACGAAGCATTACTCAAACGGGCTGAAATTTTCACAATAAAAGGCGAATGGTTGTCAGCCGAACGCGACTTTACAACGATACTAATTCGCTATCCGAATTTTGTACCAGCGTACTACGGGCGTTCTACTGCTCGTAAAAATTTAGGTATGTTGCAATCTGCTTACCTCGACATAGAGACCGCACAACAATTAGAAAAAAACAAGGACAAAATTAAAAAAGAACTTTCGACAAATGCTCAGTACGCCGATGAAGAAAGTGTAAAAGACCGTACAAAAGAATTTGATGCTTCAGGAGGAAGCGATTTAGCAAAAAGCAAATATGACAACAAACTGCGTGGAACAGTACAAAATCAGTTTGCTGATGTAGTTAACGAACGCAATTTTGTGATTTCATATTATGCACTTGCCGAAGACTCTAAACAACACTATTATGATTTTATAGCCGATGTAAACAAAAGTGGAATTTTGCCTTCGACACTCAAAATTACCAACAACGAAATAGCATTAACCTCATCGTCTATCGACTTTCACAATCAATCAATCAACCACTTTTCACACTTGATTCAAGACAATACGGACAATGCATATCTCTATTTTGGGCGTGGTATCGATTATGCTTTAACGCAAGATTACAATAGTGCTATCAACGATTTTTCGAGTGCCATTGCCATAAATTCAGATTTTTCTCTCGCATATTTTTGCAGAGCAAATATACGTTACAAACAACTTGAACGCATGGTAAACGACCAAGAGTACTCAGAAATAGAATTAGAAGAAAAACTTTTACAAAAAAACAAGAACAAAACACTTGGCTCGCAGCCAATTTCAATTGAAAAAAAGTACAACTACGATTTTGAACTAATAATGCGCGACTACGACCGAGTCATCGAATTAACTCCCGATTTTGAATATGCGTGGTTCAATAAAGCAAATCTTCTCTGCTCGCAGAAAGACTTTCGTTCCGCAATAAAGCACTACAACAAAGCCATCGAGATAAATTCTGAATTTGCAGAAGCCTATTTCAACAGAGGTTTAACTCGCATTTACATTGGTGATACGAAAGAGGGATTTGCCGATTTGAGCAAAGCCGGTGAATTAGGTATTTATCAATCGTACAACATATTAAAACGTTTAAAAAAATGAAAAAACTTGTTTTATTATTTTCCTTTTTTGCATTTTCAATTATTGGCAACGCACAATTGCTTTGGGAAATATCAGGCAACCAACTAAAAGAAAAATCGTATTTATTTGGAACACATCACCTGATACCGATATCGTTTTTAGATTCGATTAATGGTATTTACCCCGCATTTAATAGTTGTAAAAACATTGTTGGCGAAATTATTATGGACGACCCTTCCGTAATAAAAAAACTACAACAAGCAGCAATAATAACAACAGGCGAAACCACAAAAAATTGGTTTTCTGCAGAACAATACGCCATCGCTGACTCTATTCTAAAAAGTACAATAGGTTTAGGACTTGAAGAAATGCGATTCTTTAAACCTGCAATGATAGAAAACATTTACATATTAACACTCTACGATAAATATTTTCAACAAGACGAAGACTTTCAAATAGATTCTTATTTCCAAAAAGTAGGAAAAAAAGAAGGGAAACGACTTTTCTCGTTAGAAACTGTCGAAGATCAAATAAAAATCCTTTTAGAGAGAAAACCACTCGACGAACAAGCTCAATCGCTCTACAAGACGCTAACTTCATCCGATAAAATTATCAATCAATTAGAGACTCTTAATCGTTTATATTTAAAACAAGATATAGAAGGATTGCTCAACCTTAGCAATAACGATTCGACTCAAACTCCAGAAGATAGATGGGTTATACTTGACCAACGCAATATCCGTTGGGCAGAACAACTTCCAAAACAACTTGAAAAAGGAAGTAATTTTATTGTTGTTGGAGCATTGCATTTGCCCGGAGAAAATGGCATTATCAACCTACTAAGAAAACAAGGTTACAAAGTAAAACATGTTAAGTAAATCTATTTATTCAGGACTCAGCAGATTTTGCATTTGAAAAATAATGTTCGATTTCCATTCTTCTAACATATTTTCAAAACTTTCATCTTTCTTCAAATAAATAAATGATGCTTTTTTTGTTAAAAATGGCATTGTCAATAAACCATACATATTGAACAACATGAATCGAAACGACACCTTTCTTAAAATCCCATTGTTCATTTCATCTTCCAACGATTTCCAAACTTGCATTGCTCTATCAACTAATTTAAATTGAATGGCTGTTTTTATTAGAAAATTTGCATCACGATTTATTTCTCGAAGCATAAACATCGGCAGTTGAGGATTCTTTAGAAACAACAAATAATACGCATCTACAATTTCTTCTATTCTTTCTGCAATCGTTTTGTCTTTTTGAACTAAAGTATCAAAAATTTTAGGAGCTATCGACAATACAATATCACCAAAAACAGATTGAAACAATTTATCTTTCGTACGAAAATAGTAGTGTAAAACAGGTCGGTTAATTCCTACCCGTGTAGCGATTTCTCTCATACTCGTTTCTGCAAAACCTTTTTCTATAAAAGTTTCACGTGCTATTTTTATGATTCTTGATTCTAAATTATTATCCTCTGTAGTCTTTTTCATAACTTCTTCAATTTGTCAATAAACAATAATAAGCGATTTTTGATATTTACATCGCTCACACCGCTATCAAAATCCAAAGATAGTAAATAAACATTTGGGTATAAATCTTTTATACGTTTTTCGACACCTTTTGACACGATATGATTTGCAATACATCCAAATGGCTGTAAACTAACGATATGAGTAACCCCGTTTTCAACATATGAAATAATTTCTGCTGGCAACAACCAGCCTTCACCAAATTGAGCATTCAAAGGGACAATCGTTTTTACCTTTTCCGATTCTTTAAAAATATCAGTATTAAAAGGAGTAAAATACTTAAATGCAGACGTAGCTTTATTTACTTTACTTATTTGGCTTTGTACAATCTTAAAAAAAACATTCATAAACAAATCCGAAAAACGTTTCTCTTCTATATTAGATTGTAGTTTTGATTTTCTATTCACAAAAGACTGAAGAAAAAAATTCAACAATATCGGAGGATCAACTTCAATTTTTTGTTCCACAAACCAATCTACAATATTTCGATGTGCAAACGAATTAAATTTCAAATAAATTTCTCCAACAACACCCACCTTAGGTAGCGTTTTCTTTTCGCAAATAGCATCGAAATCTTTAGCTGCTAATGCCAAATAGTTATACAACCGATTGCTTTGCTTACGTTCAATAAGAGTAGCTCCTTTTTGCAAATACTCTTCACGCAAACGCAAAGCGGCACCTTTTGATGTTTCACGTACTACAGATGCATAATAGAATTTACTGATGCAATCGCTATACAACACCGCACGAATAGCAATAGGCAACACTTCCACCCAATTGACTTTAAAAGCAGGCTGAAGATTACCTAAATCATCTCCAAAAGTTATTGAAATAACAGGCACATCTGCATAACCTGCATCTACAAGTGCTTTTTTTAACATTGGCAAATAGTTCGAAGCTCGGCATTGACCACCCGTCTGCGTTATGGCAATTACGCATTCCGAAGGATCATAACGTTTACTTTCAAAGGCCTTTATCACATCACCAATAACAAGTGTTGCAGGATAACAAACCTCATTATTTGCATACTTCAATCCACACTCACACGACACTTCATCGCTCAATGGTAAAGTCTCAACATCATAACCTACTACACGAAAAACCGATGGGATAAGTGGCGAAATATAAGTAGTAAAAAAAGGTACTAAAATCTTTCTATTACGAAACGTATTATCATATATAGGAGTGGTTTTAAAAGGCGTTGCTGCAGTCAATAAAAGAGATTGCTCCGTAATCATTTTCATACTTTCCAAAAGAGAACGAACTCGCAATATCATTGAACCAACATTGTTGATATCGTCAAGTTTCAACAAGGCGTAAGGGCATTTATTTCGCAAAAGAAAATCTCGCACTTCATCACAAATAAACGCATCAGGACCACAACCAAAACTTGTCATCTGAACGAATGGAATTTTTACTTTTTGTTTTGTACACCATTTAGCAGCTTTCATTATCCGATTCGGATACGACCATTGCGACAAGAAATGTGTTTCCGAAATATCAATATCTTCAGCACGAACAATATCATCGGTAAGTACATGTATTCCCATTTTTGCAATCATTTCTGCCATTCGATGCTGTATAAGAGGGTCGGTATGATAAGGCCTACCTGCAAGTAACACACACATTTCATTTCTTCCTAAAGCAGTTTCTAACACACGCATATTAGCTTCTGCAAGTTCTTTACAAAAACGTTTTTGTGCAGCTTCTGCTTTTTCAAAGGCAGCCAATATTCGCTTTTTATCAATTTTAAATGAAGAAAGGTAGTTAATGCATTGTTTTAATAGCAAGTTACGATCTTTAAAACTTATAGACGGAGAATCAATTGGTACAGAACATTGCTGAACACTTTTTACGACAACCGAATAAGCGGTAACAATAGGACAATTATAACTATTTTGCTCTTTATTTGATTTTGATTCGAATAAGACAAAAGGCATAAAAATTCTATCAACACCCTGCCGAAAAAGATTGTCGATATGGCTATGCACCAATTTTGCAGGGAAACAAATGTTATCCGACATCACCATTCGAACCGTTTTCTCATAACTCGAAAAATTTGAGGGAGCCGATAACCGCACCTCGATATCACATTCAGAGAAAAGCGTATGCCAAAACGGATATTCTTCAAACATATTTAACACACGTGGAATGCCTATTATAAATTTAGATTGAAAAATTTTCGAACAACGAGAAAATAGTAGCTCATTTTTTAATTTATAAATATTTTGTCCTGCTTTTTTTGCGACAGCATTATTGGTAAAAATTTTCTCACACCGATTACCAGAAAAATAACGTCGATTATCGGCGAAACGAAAACTTTGCACCAAGCAGTTGTTATCACAACCTTTACAATTTTGCGACTGCGTAACAAAGGTTGATTTTGACAACATTTCGTTAAGAGATAACGCATCGCCTTGATGCTTCATTGCATAAAGTGCACACCCGTATGCACCCATTAATTCAGGAGAGTCGCATCGAACAACCTCCGATTTGGTAAGCAATTCTAAAGCTCTTACAATAGCATCATTACGCATCGTGCCTCCTTGTACAACAATATGTTTCCCTAACGAATCTATATTTTTCAGTTTCAACACTTTATACAAACAATTTTTCACAACAGAATAAGCCAATCCTGCCGAAATATCATCTACAATAACACCCTCCCGAAGCACTTGTTTCACTTTAGAATTCATAAATACCGTACAACGAGTTCCCAAATCACAAGGCAAAAACGACTTGCAAGCTTTTTGAGTAAATTCAGACACAGAAAATCCTAAACTTTTTGAAAAGGTTTCAATAAAAGATCCACAACCCGACGAGCACGCTTCATTGATTTCTATACGGTCGATAGTGTCATTGTTTACAAAAATTGCTTTCATATCTTGTCCTCCAATATCGAGAATAAAACTAACATGCTCATTAAACGCACGAGCAGCCAAATAATGTGCAATCGTTTCAACAATACCCGAATGCATTCGGAATACAGCCTTTATCAACTCTTCGCCATACCCCGTAGCACAACTCCCTTTTATACATAGTTCCGTCGCTGTTCGTTCGCATTCTTTTTGTAATTCGAAAAGTCCTTCAACAACTGTCTTTATAGGATTTCCACCATTATTTTTATAAAAAGAGAATAGCATCTCTTGCGACTCGTTTAATACAACAATTTTCGTAGTTGTAGAGCCAGAATCAATTCCTATAAAGACATTTTGTTTTCCTTTTAGTAGTGAAGTTTTTTTAAGCTGATGTTGTGAAATTCGTTTTTGCCATTGCTTGTAACATTCTTCCGTTTCAAAAAGAGACGGAAGAATATTCTCTGTTTTTCTTGAACGTTTCGATAACGAAGAAACATTTTCGATAATACTTTCTAATGTTTGAAAACTATCGTTTTCGATTTCTACCAATGCTGTTCCTTTGGAAGGGAACAACTCACCATACGAAGGGATAACAATATCCTCTGCATTCAACAACAAAAAATCCCTAAAAGCTTTTTGAAGTGCAGGCAGAAATGTTAATGGTCCACCACAAAAAAGAATAGGTGTTTTAATATCACAACCATGAGCCAACGTAGAAACAGTTTGTACGGCAACGGCATGAAAAATAGAAGCTGCTATATTCTCGCGACTTACATTTTTTGCTATCAGATTTTGAATATCCGTTTTACAAAAAACTCCACAACGCGAAGCTATAGGATAAATCTGCGTTGCACGTAAAGCCAAATCGTTCATATCAGCAACAGTTACACCCAAAATTATCGCCATCTGATCAATAAAAGCACCTGTGCCTCCTGCACAATTACCATTCATTCGAAAATCAGAAACTTCTCCATTCTCAAAGAATACAATTTTTGCATCTTCACCACCAATATCAATCATCGTTTTTATTGATGGAAAATCTTGTTGAACGGTTTTAGTTGCAGCTACAACTTCTTGCACAAAAGGAAGATTATAACGCTCTGAAATACCCATTCCAACAGAGCCCGTTAATCGAAAAGAAACTTTCTTATTCTCACAAAAAGGTTTCACCTCGTGCATAAAAGACAACATCACATCTAAAATTTGCATATTGTGTCTTTCATATTTTGAAAACACAATCTCGTTTTGTTCATTTATTGCAACTATTTTAGCTGTAGTAGATCCAATATCTAATCCTATTCTTACCATATAACTTACATTTATGTTTGACACAAGTGTCAGTATGCAAAAATAGAGAAAAATTATTAATCTAAAAAAAGAAAGCACAATCTTGTACTTTCTTTCATATTGGCTAATTTACATCTTAGTTAAAATTACTGTCGTTAAGAATAAATCGTTTGTAATAAGAAATAATTAATGTTGTTGCAGGCAAGGCAATAATCATTCCTATAATACCAAACAAGGCTCCCCAAATAGACAAAGAAAGCAATATAATTGCAGGGTTCAAACCCATTGCTTTACCCATAATTTTAGGGACAAGAAAAAGATCTTGTATACATTGAACAACTACAAGCACAATAAATATTGACAGAAGTATCCACCAAAAACTCTGCTGTGTTTCCATAGCCCTTAATAATCCTAGAAATACAACAGGAATGATACCAATGGTTTGTAGATAAGGGACAAGATTTAACACTCCAAGAAACAACCCCATTGTAATAGCCAAAGGAAGACCAATGATACTAAAACCTATGGAAAAAAGAATTCCTGCCAAAAATGCAACAGTAGCTTGTCCACGAAAATATTTATTCATTCCAATTTCCACATCAGCAACCAATTCTTGTACAAAGGATTTATATTTGTTTGGAATAATATTAATAAATCCAACAGAGATTTTTTCATAATCAATAAGTATAAAAATAACGTACAACAAGGTTACTCCTGCAACTAGAATTCCTACTAAGAAACGCCAAGTGTTAGAAATTATAGAAAAAAATTGAGGTGTTATTTTTTCAATTAAGTTATTAATATTTGCCCATGTTAAAATATTTTGAACATCAATTTTTTCTAAACTACTTATTACCCATTGATAAAAAAAAGATTCGGATATATTGGTGTTTTTTATTTCTTGAATGTACTCAACCAACAAAACTCCCATTCTTGAAAATTCATTTACTATTGACGGAATCAGTAAAAATGCCCCAGTTACAACTACTAACACTACAATCAACAACGTAACAATTATTGATAAAATACGACTTTTGAATTTGCATTTATATTGAAAAAATTTTACTGTAGGATATAAAAGATAAGCAATCAGCCAACCAATAAAAAATGGTAAAAGAACTCCCTTAAGAGTGTTTAATAGAAATAGAATTGCAGCTACAACAACAAGGCTAATAATAATGCGTATTACACGATCGAAAGTATATTTTTTCACAGCTAAAAAGATTATTATATTATGCTACAAAAATAAAAAAATGCGTAACTTATAAGAAACGCATTTTTTCTAACAAGGTTTATAATTATAAAACTATACGGTTTGTTCAATATTCCAAACAAAAGCACGAACACCAATTTCGCGATTACGAAGGTCTAATTTACGTACCGCAGAAAGTAGCGATGGAACGTTTTCGTCTGGTATTATTGTTATTACGGCAGAATTCATTTCAGGCCAAGTATGTGTACCTCTGCGAGGTTCACCTGTATTGGAGCCACGTCCTTGTACTTGTTCAAAAAATGTAAATCCTCTGATCCCTAATTCATCAAGCATAAACTCTACACGTTCTGTATTTGCTTGGTTGAATACTATTAAAACTGATTTCATATATAATATTATTTACAAAAATCGGGAAACAAAAATTAACACCTCTCGATTTTAAATTTAATTTAATTGTTTTACAATATTCTCAAAATCTTCTGATTCTGCGTTTTCATCAATTTGCATAAAAATGAAATTTTTACGATTCTCAGCCTCTTTATCACGATCGCCATGACGACTTGTTACTGCATAAAGTATCGGCACAATAATCAATGTTACAAGCGTTGATACTAAAAGACCACCAATAACGACAATACCAAGTGGTTGCCACATTTCTGAACCTTCTGATTGACTCAAAGCCATCGGAACCATACCAAGAATAGTTGTAAATGCAGTCATCAATACTGGACGAAGACGCGACTGACCAGAAAGAGCAATAGCTTCATTGAGTTCATAACCACGTTCACGCATAAGATTAGTATAATCTACAAGAACAATACCATTTTTCACTACAATACCAATCAGCAATACTACACCAAGAGCACCAATCATATCAAGCGATACTCCAGTGAGATACAGTGCCCAAATAACGCCAGGAATTACCATTACAGCAGAAGACATAATGATAAGAGGTTTCATAAAATCTTCGAATTGCGATGCCATAACGATATATACAAGCAACACGATAAGAGCAAGCAACATACCCATGTCGGCAAATGTTTCTTGTTGGTCTTCGTAAGTACCACCTACGTTTACGTTGACACCCACAGGGATTTCAGTTTGGTCGATTACAGCTTGGATAGATGCTGCCAATTCGCCAAGAGAAACACCTTCAGGAGTAACCGATACGGTAACGATACGTTGACGTGATTTACGTTTGATTTCAGGTGGACACCAATACTCTTCAACCTCAGCTAATTCGCGAAGTTTCACGCGTTGACCCATAGCATCTACGAGAGTGAAGTCTTCGATATCGGTCATACTATCGCGATGTTTTTCAGCAAGACGCACGATGATGTCGTACTCTTCACCATCTTCTTTCAAGTAGCCTGCAGTGAAACCATTTACACGGTTACGCACGTACATAGAAACGGCAGAAGTGCTAAGTCCGTGACGAGCAAGTTTCTCTTTATCAAAAATAATTTGAAGCTCAGCGCGGTCTTCTTCACGGTCGATATTGATATCGCGAGCGCCAGGAATCTCTTTAAATTTATTTTTCAATTCTTCGGCTAAAAGGTTAGTTTTGTTGAAGTCGTAGCCATAGATTTCAACAGCAACATTGTTACCACCAGCACCACCGCCACCACCAGAAGTAGATACAGTATAGTTGATAACTTCAGGAGTTTCGTTCAATACACCACGAATAGACTCAGCGATTTGCCAAATAGTACGTTCACGTTCCCATTTTTTAGGGCAGCGCACTGTCATTGTAATTTTGTTATTTGTAGAAGACGTAAAGAGTGCACCAATACCACCTTCATCATCTGATCCTACTGAGGTAGATATCAAAATAACTTCAGGAGCAACTTCCATTATTTTATGTTCAAAATAACGTGCCATTTTCATTGATTCTTCAACACGTGTACCACGTTGAAGTTCTATAGTTACGCTCATACGACCATTATCTTGTTGAGCCATAAAATCAGTACCGATTTGACCTGTAAAAGCAGGGATTAATGATAAACAGAAAAACACAATAAGCCCAATGAGGGTAACAGCCTTATGTTTCAAACACCAACGAAGCATATTTGCATATACTACATCAACTTTATCCAATAAAGCGACAACATATTTTTGATACCAACCTTTATGTTGTTCTTCTTTAATAAGATGTCCATTTTCATCAACTTTCACTTTACGTGCTTTTAAAAGTTTAGAACATAGCATTGGTGTAAGTGAAATTGCTACAAGAGTAGAGACTGAACATACAATTGTTACAATCCAACCCAATTCTTTAAATAAAATACCTGCTTGCCCTCCAATCATAGTTAACGGGACAAACACAGCAATAATCACAAGTGTTGTTGCAATAACCGAAACCCACACTTCGTTTGTTGCATAAATAGAAGCCTCGCGAGGGTTAGAACCACGTTCTATATGTTTTGTTATATTCTCTAATACTACAATTGCATCGTCTACAACCATACCAATTGCCACATTAAGTGAACAAAGAGAAATAATGTTCAACGAACTATCAGTAAGAAGCAAGTAAATAAATGCTACAAGTAAAGAAATTGGAATTGTTACTGAAATTATAAAAGCAGCACGCCATTTGCCAAGAAAAAATAGCACCACTAATACTACAAACAACAAAGCATAACCTACTGACTCAATCAAACCATTAATAGCGTTTTCGATCTCAGTAGAAGAATCATATATATTTTGTATTTTAATATCGGGAGGTAAAGTTTTTTGAATACGAGCCAACTCCTCACGTACATCGGCAGCAATTTGTACCGTATTTGCACCCGATTGCTTCATCACAATTAGTCGTACACCATCGCGACCATTAATTTTTTCATCAAGAGTTACATCTTTAATGGTATCGCGTACTTGTGCCAAATCTCGCACATAGACTTGTTTGCCTGTTGCTGTTGTCGTTACTACAATATCATTCATCTCGCGACTTTCTATATATTCACTCTGCACGCGAAGTTGATACTGCTCTTTACCCATTTTTACCGAACCAGATGCGAGGTTCAAATTGTTAGCACTAACAGCATTACCCACCTGTTCTACCGACAAGCCATACGCATCAAGTTTTTGAGGATCAAGGTCGATATATACATAACGTTTTGGAGCTCCACCCAACGACAAGTTTCCAATTCCATCAATACGATTCAATACGTTAATAACTTGATCATCAAGAATTTTTTCTAAGCCCGGATAACTTTCATCTGCAGTAATTGCATACTGCATAATAGGCATTGACGAAGTATTAAACTTAAAAATCAACGGACGACTTACTCCATCAGGAAGATTATCATACACCATATCAATTGACGAACGTATATCATTCACTGCTTCATCAAGGTCGTACCCCCATTCAAATTCGAGCGTTACAAGCGATATGTTATCTTTACTTGTAGATGTAATCTCTTTCAAGCCCTCTACAGAATTAAGACTATTTTCAAGCAATTTACTCACATTAGTTTCAATTTCCGAACTATTGGCACCAGCATAAGAAGTCATAACCGAAATATACGGAGGCTCCATCTCAGGAAATTGATCGATAGGCAATCTCATATATGAAAATACACCTAAGATCATCACAGCCACAAATACCAATACGGTGGTAATAGGACTATTTATCGACGATTTATATATACTCATAATTCTAAATCTTTAAATAAATTGGGATTTATTGTACTACATTTAGTTTTACACCATCAACCAAGCGAGCTTGACCTACAACAACAAGTTCTTCGCCTTCCTTAATTTCTTCAGATATAATTTCTACTTGATCATCAAAACGTTGGCCAAGTTTTACAGGTACATATTTTGCTACACCATCACGATTGAGATATACATAACGATTATCCGAACCTTGAAGTTTTAAAACCGTTTGATAAGGTACAACTATAACATCTTCTTGACCAAGGAATAATTTAGCATTTACATACATACCAGGACGAAGCATATCTTTTCCGTTAGGGATTTTCACTTTGATTGTAAATGTATGCGAAGCAGGATCTATAGTTGGAAACACGCGTTCTACTGTGGCATCAAACACTTGGTCTTGTCCATAAATTTCTGAACGAACATCAAGTTTCATACCTGCTTTCACCATTGGGAAGAAACGTTCTGGAACTGCAATTTCGGCTTTTAGTGTAGAAATTTGTGTAAGCACCAAAATTGGTTGTCCGCTATAAAGTTCGCCATCTTCGTAATTTTTAGCTGCAATAACACCGTCGAATGGAGCTTTTACGTATGTATTTTTTTCAAGGAAGTCAATGTTCTCTGCTGTTTGGTCATACGAAAGTTTCAATTGGTCGTAAGATTGTTGAGTTGCACTACCTGTTTTCAAAAGAGCCTCAACACGAGCCAATTCTACACCAAGATTCGCGTATGTAAGTTTCGCTGTTTTATATTGCAATTCATCCATACGTACAAGGTTGTCTCCTTTTTTTACTTTTGCACCTTCCTCCACATAAATATGTTCGATTTTTCCAGTAACCGAAGGAGCAACATTTTGAGTCTCATAACCTTGTAAAGTTGCACTAAGAACCACTTCACGAATGATTGTCATAGTACTCATTTTTCTTGTTTTTACTTGTTCAATGCGTTCATTAGAAACAAGTCCGTCATTTGTTTGATCGTTCTTTCCACATGATGAAAATGTTGTTAAAACTACCAATGCAATAACAACACAGTAATTAAAAGTTTTCATATCTATTTATTTTTTATTATTTATTCAAAAGTTTTTTTAATTCTATCTGAGCATTTACGAGGTTGAGAATTGCTTGCACATAATCACTTTGTGCTGTAAGCAATGTCATGCTTGCATTTGTTAATTCAAGAGATGAGGCATGTCCGTACTCAAATTTATTCGAAGTGCTTTCAAACACTCGCTGTGATACATCAATATTCAATTTTTGAGTATCAAAATCTTCATACGCAGATGATAGATTATAACGCAATTGTTTATGTTGAACCATCAAAGCATCGCGAGCATCTGCCAATGAATTTTCAGCTGCTTGACGTACTAACTTCTTTTCGGTGATACCAGCAGCACGTTTACCACTCGACCACAATGGGATAGAAAGTTGCAAACCAACAACACCCATAGACTGTTCCATAGCAGCATCACCTGAAAAATACTTATTAGGAGCAGTATATTGATAAAATGCACTTAATGTAGGAACATAAGCCATTCCTGCCATAATCACATTCTGCTTTGCCAATTTTACATTTTTTTCAGCCAATTGATAACTATAATTGTTAGAAAGATTAAAATCAGATGAGAGCAAGCTCAAAGCCTCTTCTACATTTAAAAGTTTATCTAACTCATCAGTAAGCACTAATTTCACATCAGCACCAACAGCTAATTGCAATGCCAATGCATTATAAATCATCTCTAGCGAACGTTTTGTCGAATTAATTGCACTACGCATACTTGACAATTGGACTTGTATTTGATCTGCTGTTGTTTGTTCTGCTGCACCAACTTTTACAGTATTCAACGTTATCTCATACAATTTTTCAAGATCAGTCAAACTTTTATTTAAAATCTCAACCGTTCTTTCCATAGCAAGAGCTGTTATATAATAGGTCTCTACATTCGAAACTACATCAAGTTCTGTATTTTGTTTGTTAATATCTTGCATTTCAATAGCTGTATTATTGATGAGTGCACCCATAATGAGTTGGCCATTAACAGCAATTGATGCACTAATACCAAGCGAACCTGCTAAATTTTCGATTTCGCGTTCCATCTTCATACCTTCAGTCATAGAAAACTTCATACTACCATCAGTGTAATTCAAGCCAAGTGACATATCTGCCTGTGGCAACATAGACGCGATTGTTTGCCAACGTGCAGCATGAGCCTGACGTACCGACAGATCGGCATTTTGCAACGTACGATTATGCTCCAACGCATAATTACGAGCCTCCTCCAATGACAAACGCAACTCATTCGTATCATCCGTTTGAGCCATTAATGTGAGACAACATATAGACCCACATAATAATCCTAAAAGTCTTTTCTTCATAAATGATAATTATTTTTTTATTACATATTATTCAACAGTTTTCATATTCAAAAAATATTCCAAACCTCGTTCTGATCCAACCATTCGTACAAATGTATCTAAAAGAAATTCCGTTTTCTGTTCTTGCGTCATCTGCAAAGCTGACAAATGTGAGAATATCGAAGGAAACAAATTGACCATTACCATTGACATTGCCTCGACATGCATATCAGCTCTAAACATCCCCTGCTCTATACCTTTTTCTAATAACTTGAAAGTAAAATGATAGGATCTTTCTTTTGCCAACTGCTTGTGCTCGGCAAAAATTTGTGGATAGAATTTCTCTAAGTCGAACATAAAAGCTACATGGCGTTTAATTGTCGAAGGACGACTAAACTTCCGACTATTTGCGACAAAACTATCCAACACATTATCACTACTATTCAACAAATGATAATTTTCCTTCTCTTGTCGCTCACGGATTGCCGACAACAACTCGATCACCAATTCATCTTTTTGTTTAAATATGGTGTAAAAAGTTTTTTTCGAAATACGTAATTCATTGCAAATATCATCGATACTCACACTCCGAATTCCGAACTTAAAAAATAGTTCGCCTGCTATTTTAAGTATTTTTATTTTCAAACACATCGTAAAAAAAACGTTGCAAAGATAATTCTTACGTTATACAACATAAAGTTAAAATATTACAAAAAACCTTAAAAGCAAGATAAAATACTAACAAACAGCTTTTTACAGGAAACTATCAAAAAGTTAAAGTTTTTTAGTTTTTATTTCAACAATAAAATAAAACGGTCACTAATGACCGTTTTATTAATGAAATAATTATAAAAATTTACTCTGAGACGTTATTATTTTTATTTTCGTAATTACCTCGTTTGTTGTTTCTATTTGGACGAGGACGTCTCTCACGAGGTTCTGGCTCAACATAGCCTTCAGGTTTTTCTTTCAACGCTTTTGCCGAAAGTTTAAATTTACCTGTTTTTTCATCAATATCAAGAAGTTTAACCATTATCGTATCATCTTCTTTTATTCCAGTTTCTTCTATAGAGCCAAAATGTTTCCAATCAATTTCAGAAATGTGCAATAAGCCTTCTTTTCCTGGCATAATTTCAACAAACACACCATAAGGCATAACCGATTTTACTACAGCTTGATATGTATTCCCTATTTCTGGAATAATTACAATATTCTTAATTTTTGCAATAGCCGTCTCGATCGAATCTTTATTATTTGCAGCAATTTCTACAATACCCTTTTCGTCAACCTCTTCGATAGAAATTACGGTGTTAGTATCAGCTTGTATACTTTGTATAATTTTTCCACCAGGACCAATCACAGCACCGATAAATTCTTTAGGAATTTCAATAGTAACAATACGTGGAGCATGTGGTTTAATATCGGCACGAGGTTCAGGCAATGTTTCTTGTATTTTTCCTAAAATATGCAAACGACCTTCACGTGCTTGACTCAATGCATTTTCAAGTATTTCATAAGAAAGTCCATCAACCTTAATATCCATTTGAGTTGCTGTAATACCATCTTTTGTTCCTGTTACTTTAAAATCCATATCGCCAAGATGATCTTCGTCACCAAGAATATCAGAAAGCACTGCATAATTTGTTCCTTTATTTTCAGAAATAAGTCCCATTGCAATACCAGAAACTGGTTTTTTAATAGGCACACCAGCATCCATCAACGCTAAACAGCCAGCACAAACAGTTGCCATTGAAGAAGAACCGTTCGATTCCAAAATATCAGAAACCACACGCACAGCATACGGATAATCAGCAGGAACCATATTTTTCAAAGCTCTACAAGCCAAGTTCCCATGACCTATTTCGCGACGTCCAACTCCGCGTTGTGCACGAGCCTCGCCTGTTGAAAACGGAGGGAAGTTATAATGTAAAAGAAAACGATCGTTCCCTTGTATCAAAGCCTCATCAACAATCTTTTCGTCTTGTTTCGTTCCTAAAGTAACCGTACATAAAGATTGTGTTTCTCCACGAGTAAAAACTGATGCACCATGAGGTCCTGGGAGATAATCAACTTCGCACCAAATCGGGCGAATTTCTGTGGTTTTACGACCATCAAGACGTTTGCCTTCATCAAGAATAGAACGACGCATAGCCTCTTTCTCCACATCGTGGTAGTATTTGTCAATCAAAGTTTCTTTTTCTTCCAACTCTTCTTCGCTGAAAGTGGCTTTGTATTCTGCCTTTACAGCCTCGAAAGCTTCTGCACGAGCATGTTTATTTGCGTTGCAAGAAGAAGCTACTGCATATACTTTGTCATAAGTTTTTTCACGAACATCTTTGCGAAGATCTTCGTCATTTTCTTCGTGGCAATAAATACGTTTTTCGGTTTTTCCAACAGCTTCCATCAATTCCAATTGTGCTTGGCATTGTGGTTTGATAGCTTCGTGAGCAGCTTTGATTGCATCGAGCATTTCTGCCTCAGAAACCTCTTTCATCTCACCTTCAACCATCATAATATTGTCGAGAGTTGCAGCAACCATCAAATCGATATCCGCTCTATTGAGTTGTGCAAATGTTGGGTTGATTACCAATTCTCCATCGACACGTGCCACGCGAACTTCTGAAATTGGTCCCTCGAAAGGAATGTCAGAGACAGCCAAAGCAGCCGAAGCAGCTAATCCTGCAATGCAATCGGGCATATCAACCCCGTCAGCAGAATAAAGCGTAACGTTTACAAATGTTTCTGCGTGATAATCCGAAGGAAAAAGTGGGCGCAAAGCACGGTCGATCAAACGTGCAATAAGGATTTCGTAATCCGAAGCACGTCCTTCACGGCGAGTAAATCCGCCCGGAAAGCGACCATTTGAAGCAAATTTTTCTTTATACTCTACTGTTAGTGGCATAAAATCAGTACCAGGAACAGCATCTTTTGCGGAGCAAACTGTTGCCAAAAGCATAGTTTTGCCCATTGTTACCATTACGGCACCATCAGCCTGTTTTGCCAATTTGCCAGTTTCGATTGTAATGGTACGTCCATCACCCATTGTGATGGTTTTTGTAACTACATTCATACAAAAAATATTAAAAATTATAAACTCTAAAAATCGTGCAAAGATACCCTTTTTTATTCACAAATAAGACTTTTTGATTAAATAATCTTAACAATAAATATTCTATAAAAATAGTAACCACGCATAAAAACAAGCATTAAACCAAAATAAACAAAAAAAGGTTGCCGGAGTTTAAAAAAAGCTATAATTTTGTCGTTTCAAAAAATAAAAAAATCTCTTGATATGAAAAAATACAATTTCAATGCGGGGCCTTCTATTCTCCCCGAATTTACAATAGAAAATACGGCTAATGCTATTCGAAACTTTAACAATTCAAGCCTTTCTTTAATGGAAATTAGCCATCGGTCGAAAGATTTCCAAGCGGTAATGGACGAAGCAGAAGCTTTATTCAAAGAAATTCTGGAAATACCTTCAAGATATTCTGTATTGTTTTTAGGAGGTGGAGCAAGCATGCAATTTTGCATGGTTCCATACAACTTGTTAGAAAACAAAGCAGCCTACCTTAACACTGGTACATGGGCAAACAAAGCATTGAAAGAAGCAAAGCTTTTTGGCGAAGTCATTGAGGTTGCTTCTTCGAAAGATGCAAATTTCTCATATATCCCCAAAGAATACGATATACCTTCCGATGCTGATTATTTTCATATAACAACAAACAACACCATATTTGGCACAGAAATTCGTAAAGACATTGATTCTCCAGTTCCATTAGTAGCAGACATGTCATCGGATATTTTTTCACGACCAATAGATATTGCAAAATACGGATTAATTTATGGTGGTGCACAAAAAAATCTTGCACCAGCAGGAGTTGCATTTGTAATCGTGAAAGATGAGTTATTAGGGAAAGTTTCACGTCAAATCCCAACAATGCTTGATTATCGTACACATATAGCTAATGGTTCAATGTTTAACACACCACCTTGTGTGCCTATTTTTGCAGCTTTACAAACATTAAAGTGGCTAAAACAATTAGGAGGATTACGCAAGATGGAACAAATGAATCTTGAAAAAGCAGAGTTATTGTACAATGAAATCGACCGCAATCGTTTATTCAAAGGTACTGCTGCAGTAGAAGATCGATCAATAATGAATGTTTGTTTTGTAATGAACGAAGAATACAAAGATTTGGAAGCCGATTTCTTGCAATATGCACTTTCGAATGGTATGGTCGGAATCAAAGGGCATCGTTCGGTAGGCGGATTTAGAGCTTCTATTTATAATGCTATGCCAATAGAAAGCGTACAAGCATTAGTAGATTGTATGAAAAAATTTGAAAGCAACCTATAAAATATTACTTGATAAGATGAAGATTTTAGTAGCTACCGAAAAACCATTTGCTAAAGCGACCGTAGAAGGGATGAAATCTATAGCCGAAAATGCAAATATTGAATTCTGCTTATTAGAAAAATATACAGAAAAAAACGAATTATATAATGCCGTTGCTGATGCAGATGCTTTGATCGTTCGTTCTGACAAGGTTACAAAAGAAGTAATCGACCACGCTCAACAATTAAAAATTGTAGTACGAGCAGGAGCTGGTTTTGATAATTTAGATTTAGATGCTTGTACAGCACGTGGCATCATAGCAATGAATACACCCGGTCAGAATTCAAATGCTGTTGCAGAATTAGCATTAGGCATGATGGTTTATATCTCTCGAAACTCATTTTGTCCAGGTACTGGTTCAGAATTAAAAGGAAAAAATCTTGGCATTCAAGCTTATGGTAATGTTGGACGCTTAGTTGCACAAATCGCCAAAGGTTTCGGTATGAATGTTTATGCTTTTGACCCTTTTGTTTCTGCCGAAGCAATAGAAAAGGATGGCGTTAACGTTATCACATCTTTAGACGATTTATATAAGACTTGTCATTTCGTATCATTGCATATACCAGCTAACGAACATACAAAAAAATCTATAGGCTACAATTTATTAACAAAAATGCCTAAAGGTGGCTGCTTAGTGAATACTGCACGAAAAGAAGTAATTGACGAAGAAGGTCTTATCAAGGCGTTAGAGGAACGTTCGGATTTAAAATACGTTACAGATATAGCTGCTACAGCACAAGACATTCTAAACGAAAAGTTTGCTGGACGAGTTTTTGCAACACCTAAAAAAATGGGAGCAGAAACAGCAGAAGCAAACACAAACGCTGGTTTTGCAGCGGTAAATCAGATAATAGATTTTTTTGAGACTGGAAACAAAAAATTCCAAGTAAATAAATAATTTGACAAAGTTTCTTGCTTTTTCATTATTTATTGTATCTTTGCATTGCTTTTGAAAAAGAGCAATATTCTTTGGAGAGATGGTAGAGTGGTCGATTACAGCGGTCTTGAAAACCGCCGTACCGAGAGGTACCGGGGGTTCGAATCCCTCTCTCTCCGCAGAAAAAGAGACTTAAGTAGATAATTTCAATCGCTTAAGTTTCTTTCTTTTTTTATTTATTTACTAATGAAAAGCCTATAAAAGTATTTTTCAGATAAAAGAGTTCTTGAAACTATCTCGATAATACCCAAAGTACATTTTGCCAATTAGGGGATTTTTCTGTTCCTTTTTGTTATGGCATAACATAGATAAAATATGAATGGATAGAGGTAGAGAGGAAAAATTATTACTTTTGTTATTACAATAAAATAGACAACTATGAATATATCAAAAAGTATAAAATACATCGGCGTAGATGATTTGGACTTGGACTTGTTTGAAAGTCAGTACGTAGTACCAAACGGTATTTCATATAATTCGTACTTAATTGTAGATGAGAAAATAGCAATAATGGATACGGTTGATAGTCGTAAAGGCGACAAATGGTTTGCCAATCTCGAAAAAAAACTTAACGGGCGTACACCTGACTATCTTGTGGTACATCACCTCGAGCCCGATCATGCTGGCGAGATCGTTCGAGTTATAAAAAAATACCCTAAACTAAAAATAGTAGCATCGGCTCGTGCTATACAAATGTTGCCACAATTTTTCGACATCAACTTTGCAGATAAAACCATTGGTGTAAAAGAAAACGATACACTTTCGTTGGGCAAACACACGCTCACATTCATCAGTGCACCTATGGTACATTGGCCCGAAGTAATGGTCAGCTACGAAAGCAACGAAAAAATACTCTTCTCGGCAGACGCATTCGGAAAATTCGGAGCCTTGAACCACAAAGAAGATTGGGCTTGTGAAGCTCGTCGCTACTACTTCAATATCTGCGGGAAATATGGCAATCAGGTACAAACTCTACTAAAAAAGGTTGCAAATTTGGAAATCAATACCATTTGTCCGCTTCACGGACCGATTCTCACCGAGAATCTCGACTATTACATCGGGTTATACGACTGTTGGAGTAGCTACCGTGCCGAAACCGATGGTGTTTTTATTGCTTACGCATCTATCCATGGTGGCACAGCCGAAGTAGCACAAAAAATAGCAGAGATACTTGAGCAGAAAGGTGCAAAAAAAGTTTCTATTACCGACCTCAGTCGTTGCGATATGGCAGAGGCTATAGAAGACGCATTCCGTATGAGTCGCCTTGTAGTGGCAGCCTCGTCGTACGATGCAGGAGTTTTTCCTCCAATGCATGATTTTTTGCATCATCTACAAATAAAAAATTTCCAAAATCGTAAAGTTGGAGTTATCGAAAACGGCTCGTGGGCACCATGTGCCGCTCGCATAATGACGGAAATGCTACAAACAATGAAAACTATTGAAATAGTTGACCCTATAGTCACGATTCATAGCAAAATGAAAGAATCTGATTTGCCTCAACTTGAAATGTTGGCCGACGAAATTTTACGATAATTATTTAGTGTTTTTTACAATACGCGAAGGGTTGGAATTGAGAAAATCATTCCAACTCTTATATTTTGTATCAGTAGTTGGTCGCGAAACCTGCAAAAAATGACAATACGCAACCGCCAACGCATCGGTAGCATCAAAAGCTAATTGCATTTTCTCTTCTGGTATTTTCAGAAAACGATGTAACATATCAGCCACTTGCTCTTTTGAGGCTTGTCCATTACCCGTAATTGCCATTTTTATTTTCAAAGGAGCATATTCACAAATAGCCACATCACGCTCCAATGCAGCAGCAATAGCCACTCCTTGAGCACGACCAAGCTTCAACATCGATTGAACATTTTTGCCAAAAAACTGTGCTTCGATAGCAAATTCATCGGGCAAATACCGCTCAATAAGTTCAGTTGTAAAATCAAAAATTCGCTTTAACTTCAAATAAGGATCTTTCATCTTCTTCATATCAAGCGTTCCCATATCAACAAATGAGACCTTTGTTCCACAAACACTTATAACCCCAAAACCCATAATGTTAGTTCCCGGATCAATGCCTAAAATGATTTTTTCTTGCGATTGCTGTACCTTCATAATACGACCTCTTCCATAAAAATTGAAAACGAAAGCACTTTTTCACCAAAAGTTTTACGCATATAAGTATTTATCAAATGCCCCTCTGAATCGTTCCAATTTTCTATTGTCTCGCGACTCATAGAACAAAACTGTATTGAAAAAGCCTCATCATCAGGAGAATCACTAATAAGAACCTTACAAATTCGGAAATCTGAAAATGACGTATTTTGTTCGATACGTGGCATTAAATGTTGTTTGATAAAATCGAGCCACCGCTGAACACAACCACGATTTACGTGATAAGTTGTATTAAAAATTATTCGTTTCATTTTTTTACAAAAATAACCTTTTACAAAACACCTTTCAAAAAATTCTGTCTGATACTTTCTGGAAATCTTTCAATGGCATAACGCAACATCGTTCGAGGCATTTTCTTATAACGACCATTTTCAATCAAAAAATCGTATTCTGCATTGTAATTCCGTTTGCCAACTTCGCGTAGCATCCATCCTACGGATTTCTGAATCAAATCGTGATTATGATTCAATAATATTTCTGCCAAAGAGAATGTTACATCAAATTTATTTACACGAATAAACGCCAAAGTTGCAACTATAGCTATTCGCTGTTGCCAAAGATCTCCGTGCAACGCCCATTGTTTAAGCAAAGAAATATCTTTTTGCGAAAGCAAGTACTCTCCCACTACGATCGGAGCACTACAATCTACTAAATCCCAGTTATTAACAAATTGAATATTTGAGCAATAAAACCTGAAGTAACAATCACGCAAATCTTGTTTTTCTGGTTGTTTAAACATCTTTATCAAAAAAAGTAAAGCTGTCATTCTGCATTCATGAAAAGGTTCTCGCAACAACATCTGAAGTTCGGCAAGTGGCATTTCTTGGTAAGCGTCAACTAACTTTCGCTGTTGTGGAACTGTTACTCCTAAAAAGATATCACCTTCGCTATAATCACCTTTCCCAGTTTTAAAGAAAGACGTTATTACGTTCTTTTTTTGCTCATCGGCAAACGCAAATAGTTTCTCTTTTATTTGTTGAGCTGTAATCATTCAAGGTATCAATAAAGAACTATCACCATAACTTAAAAATCGGAAGTTATGTGTAAGTGCATAGTTATAAATGTTTTTCCAGTCGCCTTCGACAAATGCCGAAACTAACAGCAACAGAGTACTTTTAGGTTGATGAAAATTTGTAATCATTTTTTTTACAAAATGAAATTTATACCCCGGAGTAATGATGATTTGAGTAGCGGCATTGAGAACGGTTAAACTATTTTTTTGCATGTAATCCAATATTATCTGCAATGCCTCCTGTGGCGATACATCGGAAGCATTTTCATACGGTTCCCATTGTTTTACACAGAGAATAGATTTATTCTTATCACCATTTATAGCCAACGAAGCCCCAATATAATACAGACTTTCGATTGTTCGCACCGATGTCGTGCCAACGGCTACAGCCTTACAATCGTGTGCCAACAAAGCCTCTATAGTACGTCGCGAAACAGAGATATATTCCGTATGCATTTCGTGTTGTGCCATCACATCTGTTTTCACTGGTCGAAAAGTACCCGCTCCAACATGTAGCGTAACCTCTTGTAAATCGACATTCTTACATTTTAACTTATCCAAGACTTGTTCTGTAAAATGTAATCCTGCTGTAGGAGCCGCTACCGAACCTTTTATTTTTGAATAAACGGTTTGATACGTCTCTTTATCACTTGCTTCTGTTTTCCGATTCAAATATGGAGGGATAGGCAATTCTCCAAATGTTTCTAAAATTTCCGAAAAAGTAATTTGATCATTGTTCCACGAGAATCGCACTTCAAAACTTGTAGAATGTTGAGCTATCAAATCTGCCGATAATGTTACTTGCTTATTAGAAACTGTCAGTATTTTACTCAATTGTCCCGATTTCCATTTCTTCAAATTGCCAATCATACAATACCAAGTACACGTTTTGTTTTGTTGAAATGACAACACATAATCGTTGGGGGATGCTGGCTCTAAACAAAAAATTTCAATTGAAGCGCCTGTTGATTTTTTAAAATGCAAACGAGCTTGAATTACCTTCGTGTTATTAAAAATCACTAAATCATTTTCCGCAAGGAAATCTGATATTTCACAAAATTTCGATTCGCTTACTCTACCTTTATCATAAAGTAAAAGTTTTGATTGATCACGTATCGGCAACGGAAATTTAGCGATACATTCATCAGGCAAATCATACACAAACTCATCAATTCTTATCTCTTTCGGGCTTTTCATCATCGATAAAATAAATAAAATCAGCAACCTATTTTTAAGTTACTGATTCTATATTATGCTTTGTACCGCGAGCGGGACTTGAACCCGCACAGCTGCAATAGCCAAAGGATTTTAAGTCCTTCGTGTCTACCGATTCCACCATCGCGGCATCTTTTTTAGTAAAAAAGAGAGCGGAAAACGGGACTCGAACCCGCGACCCCAACCTTGGCAAGGTTGTGCTCTACCAACTGAGCTATTTCCGCAGTATTTTTTATCAAAGAACTTCTCAACTTTTCGAAATGCAAAAATACAGTTTTTTTACTATCAAACAATTTTTATTTTCGATTTTTTGAAAAACAAATTACAATTGTCCTGATTCTACCAATAAAATCACACGTTCTATGATTTTATCTTTTTCGGTATCGCCAAACTCTTCTTTCAGATTTGCACCAAACAAACGAGCAAATCCCTGCCAAAATCCCGCAACAAAACCACCACGATATGCACGAATCAAACCATACGATGATTGATTGCATTCTCGACTTATCAAACGTATCAACATTTTTCCTTGACTGAGTGTAAAATGTCGCATATCACCCTCGTATCGGTTAAAAATCTCCTTTTCAAGAGATTTCATATATCGTTTACGTTCTTTATCTGAACTCATTTTCATTAAAGTATCATTGGTTTCAGCAAGCATTTTCCCTACAATTTTTGCATAAGGAAGTGCTTTTTTTACATCGCGTACCGTACGCCAATAAAATTTTTCTTGGCGCTTGTTTTTAAACTTAATCGGAGGAAAAACATAAATCGTTTGCAAAACAATGTGCGGAATAGTATCGTGTCCTTTCACCTCCATCCGACACCAAAACCCACCATTTTCAGCAACCTCGCCAGTACGATGTTGCTCCGTTTCTCTTTTTGTTTTCAATGATTTCTTTGAAGTGATTTTTTCCGCATACAAATCGCTAAAACAGAAAAATGGAATAGAAATAAACAATATTAATTTTAATATTTTCACAAAGCAAAAATAATTTTATTTACCTCATTTAAGATACGAATTAAAAAGTTTTGTTTAATTTGGTTGCAGATTTTTTCTAAAAAAGATGGTTTTATGCAGAGGTTTACAATTCTGATTGTTTTTATCTACAGCTTTCTACCATTAATTTTTACTCAACAAACAACAAGCATCATTCCTGGTTCTTATGTTGCAGGCAATGCAACAACAGCCTATCAAAAAGAATGGACTTCATTTCACAATCCTGCTTCGCTAGCTACAGAAAAAGGCATTTCGCTACAAGTAGCTTGCGAAAATAAATACCTCACGAAGGAACTTTTCAACGAAGTATTTGGCATCGGCATTCATACAAAACATTTAAACATCGGTGCCTCTCTTTCGCATTTTGGCTTTGCCGATTATCACGAACTTTTGGCAGGAATCAGCTTGGCACGCAGTTTTTCAGATAGATTAAACATTGGTATTCAAGCAAACTATTACACCGTTTATTTCCCTCAACTACAAAAATACAAAGGTACGGTACTTGCTCAAGTAGGATTTCAATGCCGTGTAGTAAAAGAGTTTTACTTAGCTTTTCATGCATTCAATCCTACGTTTTCAAAAATAAAATCGAGCGAAATACATCAAAAGCTTCCTGCTATTTTCAGCATTGGAACACTACACGTCATCAACGAGAAAGTAAATTGGGTGGCACAAATAGACAAAAACGTTTATGGCAAATGGCGTTGGGCGGTAGGAGTCGAATACGCACCATTCAAGCAATTCTCAGTTCGTGTAGGTGGATACGGGCAGGATTTTGTTCCAACATTAGGCGTAGGATTACACTTTGGCGAATTTAAATTCAATCTTCATTGCGAATACCATTTAAAACTTGGATTATGCACATTTGGAATGTTAGGCTACAGATTTTAGGCATAACGTTTTGGTTACTAACCTGCAACGTCCAAGCACAAACCAACGCTATTATTGATGAAATTTTAGAACACATTTCATCGCAAATAACAGATGATGAAGAGATTGATTTTGCCACTGCTTACGATGATTTGCTCTACTACGTTCAAAACCCAATTAATCTAAACACTGCCACAAAAGAACAACTTGAGCGATTGATTTTTTTAGATGATATTCAGATAGAAAATCTGCTTTTCTTTCAATACCAATATGGCGAAATTTATACGATTCACGAGTTGGCATTGGTCGAAGGTCTTGATGATTTTACCATCAACGCCTTAAAAAAGTTTGTTTATGTAGGAAAGGCAAACGGTCGTCAGAAATACACGTTTAAAGATGTTTTCAAATATGGAAAACACGAAATTTTGATACGCAACGATGGGACCTTTGAGAAGAAACAAGGATTTAAACGCACAAGAAAAGAATTGGAAAACAATCCCGACAAATACTATCTTGGTGATCCTTTATATACTTCTTTGAAATATCGTTTTCGCTACAAAGATAACGTTCAATTCGGATTTTCGGCGGAAAAAGATGTTGGCGAACCTTTTGTCGGAAAATTCAACAAAGGTTACGACTCGTACAATGGTTATTTGCAACTAAACGACTTGTGGAAATTTAAGAACATTGTCGTAGGCGACTATCGTGCTGTATTTGGGCAAGGGCTTGTTATGCGTTCCGAGTTTGCAATGCCCAATGCTTCGGTTTTGCATGTCTCGCCACGAAACAATGGACTACGCAAAAGTTCCTCAACTGACGAATATTATTTTTTACGAGGCGTTGGTGCGACACTCAACTTAAAGAACTTACAGATTACTGCATTTTATTCGTATAGAAAAATGGATGCCGACACCTCTGGCGGAATATTTTCGACTATACAAACCAACGGACTACACCGAAAAATAAGTGAATTAAACAAAAAACGAACACTTTCGACACAAATAGTTGGTGGAAATATTAGTTACAATGCTCGCAGTTTCCACATTGGGCTCACTTCTTCTACAGTCATTTATGGAACTCCACAGCAACAAAACGGTGAGCTCTATACACATTTTCTTCCCAACGGGAAAGTTCAATCAGCTCTCGGCATCGATTACCGTTTCCGATTACACAAATTTAACTTTTTAGGCGAAACCGCTGTTTCTACTAATCGTGGTATTGCAACTATCAATAGTGTGTTTTTTACACCAATATCACGTATCGGGATCGTTTTTTCACATCGCTATTACTCGCCACGCTACGACCATCTTTACGCAAATGCTTTTGGGAGTAACACAAATAACGAAAATGGTTTTTATACAGGGATAGAGATTCTTCCTTTAAAAAACTGGAAAATATCCGCTTCGGGCAATGCATACCGCCGACCATGGACAAGCTATAATGCCAATGGAGCTGCAACGTTTTACCGATTACTTGGCAGAATCGAATACACGCCAAAATCGAATTTTACATTCAAAACTCAAATACAATTTCGACAAGAAGAGAAAAACGACACCAAACTCACAAATACAAAACAACTTTCAGTCGTAAAGAACATAAAACACAGTTATACAGCCAATTATACTACACTTGGAATAAAATTCAAAACCTATATTGCTGCCACTCACGCCAAAGAATCGCAAAATGCTACCACACACGGATTTTTGCTTTTACAAACTATCGATTACACAATTCCTGTAGCACAAATTCACCTCAATAGTGGTTATGCCTACTTTGATGCAGAAGATTATAACAATCGTTTTTCTGTTTACGAAAGCGACATCCCTTACGTTTTTTCTATTCCTTTACTCTATGGTAAAGGGTGTCGCTACTACCTAAATCTCGGCTACAACGTTCTGAAAAATTTCGGTATTTGGGTAAAATTCGCGCAAACCTATTACACCGACAATCGTATTTCGATAGGAAGTGGTTGGGACAAAATAAACGGAAACCACAAAAGCGATTTCCGTATTCAAATGCGTTTTAGTTTTTAAGCAGCCAACGCCACATCGAGTATCATCATCAGTACAAACCCAATGGCGACACCAATAGTACCAAGATTTGAATGGTTTCCTACTTGCGATTCGGGTATCAATTCTTCAACTACGACATAAATCATAGCTCCTGCCGCAAATGCCAATAGATAAGGTAATACAGGTGTTACAAACGCTATCAAAAGCATTGTAAGAATAGCAAAAACAGGCTCCACTACTCCCGACAAAGCTCCTACAAGAAACGCTTTCCATTTAGACAATCCTTCGCTACAAAGTGGCATCGATACGATAGCTCCTTCTGGGAAATTTTGCACAGCCATACCAACTGCCAACGCCAACGCACCAGCAAAAGTAATGCCCGACACTTGTTCTAACGCTCCAGCTAACACCACACCCACAGCCATTCCTTCTGGAATATTGTGTAAAGTAACCGCTAATGCTAACATAGTAGAACGTTTCAAATTTGATTTTATACCTTCAGGCTCTTTAGACTCTGTATGTAAATGAGGAATAACAATATCAAGCAAATACAAAAAAGCCATTCCTAATAAAAATCCCACCGCTGCTGGCAACCATGCTATCTCTCCACGTTCAACACTCATCTCTATAGACGGAATAAGTAGCGACCACACAGAAGCTGCTATCATTACGCCCGAAGCAAAACCTAATAACAGTTTTTTCAGAACGCTACTCATAGTTTTACGCAAGAGAAACACCATAGATGCTCCAAGCAATGTACCCGAAAACGGCAATATCAATCCCCAATAAACACTACTCATAACTTGATCAAAACAAATAAAAGATTATTTTTGTTCTCACAAATTTAGATATTTTCTGCAACCTCACTCACAAATCTGGGAAAAGATTATATTTTTGCGGCCGAACAAAAATAGATAACATAGTGTAAAAAAGATGAAAACAGAGATAAACCCACAGGAAACACCGCGTGCCCAAGCCTTTTCGCTTTGGATGACATTGCCAATGCCAATGGTCACACTAACCAAGACATTCAATGTGAGCAACGCCATAAATGCAAGCCGTAAAAACGGTATCAAGTTCAATGCCCTGCTTTGTTGGTGCATTGGTAAAGCAGCAAGCAACATCGAAGAGTTCTATACCCTACCAGAACAGGAAAGACTCTTTAAATATGACAAGATAGCCATAAATGTCATTGTGAACAATAGTAAAGGTGGAATAAATTCGTGCGACATACCGTTCTCGAAAGATATAAAGCAGTTTGCCGACCATTATAATTTCCTCACAGCAAAATCAGCAGCCGAATGCAAGAGTTCATTCCTTGAAGATTATATGGTGGTAGGAACATCGGCAATGGTGAGCACCGAACTCGACTGTATTATCAATCAGTACACCGACAAATTCAGCAATCCTATAGTGATGTGGGGTAGGTATCGTAAGGGTTTGTTTAAGATCACGTTGCCTATATCGTTCCAATTCCATCATGTGCAAATGGACGGCGGACACGGAGCAAAATTTCTTGAACAACTCCAACAAGAAATCAACCATCTATGACACCGCCAAAGATAGAACAATCCACCGCCGACGAACGCCGAGCCTATGTGCACGAAGCATGGAAATGTTTACACGACTGCGAAGCCTGCGGAAAATGTAAAATACTCAAAGGTGAAGAAGCAGAAACGTTATATTCTGAGTATATAAAAGGGAGACAATCCTATATGGATATTACACTAAAAATAAGATATAATAACTATTAAATATTTAAGATTATGGAAGCAAAAGAAAAAGTATTGTTTACAATGAAAGAAGCAGGCGAACCTCTAAACGCAGGAAAAATCGCTGAATTGAGCGGATTAGATCGCAAAGAAATAGATAAGGCCATGAAGCAACTTAAGGAAGAAGGTGCAATAGTCTCTCCTGTGCGTTGCAAGTGGGCTCCAGCAGAATAATTTCTGCCAGTATTTTAACGCAAAACAATGAGACTGTGCAAAAAAATTACATTATGGCACAGTTCCTTATAACGTTGATAATTAATTGCATAATAAAACAAGTTCGGTTTTGATATTCTTTTTCAAAACCTTTATAGTTTATTGATACACAGCTGGTTGTAAAGATTTATTTGCCGATGCAGAAAGTGTAGATGATTATCAATCAGCTATTTAGCACTCTAAAAGGTACAACCGTTCATTTGGCAAGTCGTTGAGAATGTGCAAGTTAGTGATTTTCAACGCACTTTTCGCCTTGTACCTCCATTTTGGAATGTAAAAGTAAGTGTAATTTCTTGAATATCAAAACTCGAGGTACAAAAACTTGCAAAAAATC
>JAZSBO010000028.1:0-5546 GCA_045602425.1 Paludibacteraceae bacterium
GGAGGCAGGTGCCATTTTTCTGCCTACTTATGGTTTCCGTCAAGGAAATTCTATATATGGTTCTGGCTCAAAAGGATATTACTGGACAACTTCTCCCAACGGAGGTTGCGGTCCTATGAACTTGGAGTTTTCGGCAGAATATATTAAGATAAATAGTGCTTATCGTTATTCGGGACTTTCGGTGCGTTTGGTAAAAGATATACAGCAATAAAAAGGCAGACTATTTGTTTTGCGTTTGTATTGTGATTTTTATTTATTCTCGAAATAAAAACACTACATTTGTTTCAAATTAACCGAATGTGAAAATTATAAAAAGTTTTGCCTATGGAATAAAAGCGTAGTTTTTTACGCACATCTTGAAAATATTGGAAATAGCGTTATAAGCAAATCTTGAGTTTTTCTGAACCTGAACAATTCAAATTACTCTTCAAGAACAAAGCTAAATGACGTCTGCGCGTTGCGTGGACTTTTGTTCGTTTTAATTTGAAGAGTAGAGGTAGTTCAGGACCTAGAAAAACTCAAATAAAGCAATATAAAGTACCACGCTGTTTTTATGTGTGTAAGTGAAGTATAAGGTGCTTATTTAAATTTTTAAAACAACAATTAAAATATTTATAATTATGAATAAAAAGAAAATAATATTTACAATAATGCTTTTTGCTATATTTAGTTTTGGTGTTATTTCATGCGAAAATCCTAATGATAATTCTGGTATTTCTTTAGAAAACAAACCTGATAATAACGTTAGTGAAGAAACACCTACACGTCCTCAAATTCCTGTATTAGTGGCGACTGAAGGAACTTCTGATGTGGAACGTTCTAAAGTAACTTTTTGGGGTAGGTTAAACACGGATACTTTGTGGACATTAGGAAGTGTGAAATGGGGCGTAGAGTATGCTTATAATAAAGATGCTGTGGTGTTACACAAGCATCTGGAAACGACAAAAGTAGAATGTAAGACTGATCTTCAGGGTGAAGAACTTGATGAATTTTCCGTTACAGTAAAAGATTTGTCTGGTGATACTGTAATATACTATAGTGCTTATATTTTAATAAATGATATGAAGTATGTTTATGGAGATATAGATTCTGTGCATACAGACGTAATTATTTCCTTTTTTGATGACAATGACTCCTATTACGCTGTAAATAATGTAGAAATAACTTCTTCTGATCCTAATGCTATTATTGGTTATGCTTATTATTTTTCGTTGGGTTATTATTATTATATTAGTTGTGATTATGGAACTAAAGTAAAATGTAATGTAGTTGTTGACTCTTTAACTTATTATGAATTTGAAAAATGGAGTGAAGGTTTGACTAATAATTTACGCACTATTGTAGCAAAATCCGATAGGAGTTATACCTTTAAACTTACTCATCCAATTTGTAATAATTATGTTGATTTAGGATTACCTAGTGGTACATTATGGGCCACTTGTAATTTAGGAGCTTTTTCCCCTGAAGAATATGGTGGATATTATAAAGATTTCTCTGGCGAAGAAATACCAATGGTTAGTAAAAGTTGGCGATTACCATCTCTATCTGAATTAAATGAACTTGTCAATCAATGTACAAGCACATTTACTTATAAAAATGGTGTATATGGTATTAATTTTAAAGGTCCTAATGGAAACTCTATCTTTTTGCCTGCCGCTGGTTTCCAGTACCGCAGTGGGAACTGGAAAGAGGGAAAGGTTGTATATCTTTCGAGTTCTAACTCAAAATATCAAGATGAAGGCTATAGTCCCCATGTACTATATGAACTAAGTACAGGGTGGCTTAATTTATTAAGAGCTCCTATTCGTCCAGTTAGAAATAGATAAAAATTATTTTTATTATAAAAAAAGCAGAATGCTCAAGATTTCGGGGCGTTCTGCTTTTTTTGTGTGCGGAGGTTTTGTTTGTTTTTCGTTTTTGAAAAATGTATTTTTGCACAAAATTCTTGATAATGTGAATATGGCAGAGAGATTAACCATAATAGATTTTGTAGAGAAGTATGTGGAAAAATTTGCTGAGAATCCTTTCCTTTGGGAAAAAGATTTAGATGCAAACGAGTGGAAAGCCACTTCTTACCGAGAGGTGTTGCATCAAGCAAAACGCATTGCTGCGGGGCTTATGGCTCTTGGTGTGCAGAAAGGCGAAAAGGTGTCATATCTGAGTGAAGGTCGAAATCTGTGGGTGATAGGCGAACTCGGCGTGCTCTATGCCGGTGCGGTGAATGTGCCGCTCTCTATCAAACTCGAAGAGACAAACGACTTGGTTTTCCGTGTAAAACATTCGGATTCGAAATACGTTATCACCTCTAAATTTCAGTTGCCCAAGGTGCGGAAGATTCTTGCCGAATGTCCATTGGTGGAAAAAGTGATTGTTTTTGATGAAATAGATGATAAACAACCCAACGAAATCTACATCAATGAGGTAATGGCACTCGGTGATGAGTTTTTGAAAGAAAACGCAGAAAAACTAGTTGAACGTTACCAATCTATTGCTCCCGACGATTATGCCAACATCAGTTATACCTCGGGTACAACCGCCGACCCAAAGGGCATTTTGCTCACTCATCGCAACTACACTGCTAACGTGGAGCAGGCACATTCGGTCATTGGCGTTACGCCCGAAGATCGTATGCTCATCATCTTGCCGCTCGACCACTGCTTTGCTCATGTAGCAGGTTTTTACACCATGATGTCTTACGGAGCATCCATCGGAACTGTGCCATCGGGTAAGTCGGGTAAAGAGGCTCTTCGCAATATTCCTATCAGCATCAAGGAGTTCAAACCCAACGTAATGCTTTCAGTCCCAACGCTTGCCAAAAGTTTCAAAAAGAATATTGAAACAACCATCAAAAAAAGTGGTCGGTTGGTAGAAAAACTCTACAAATTTGCGTTGAAAAATGCTATTGCATACAACAAAGAGGGTTACAATAAAGGCACCGAGTTTGTCGATGTTTTTCGCAAACCTTTAATGGCAGTTTTCGATAAAATTATCTTCAAAAAAGTACGCGAAGGACTTGGGGGCGAAATGAAGTTTTTTGTTGGTGGTGGTGCGTTGCTCGACATCGACCTTCAACGTTACTATTACGCCATAGGCATTCCGATGTATCAAGGTTATGGGCTTTCGGAAGCAACACCAATTATTTCGGCAAATTCGCCCGAAAAACATATCTTCGGTTCGTCGGGAAAAGTAGTTTCTCCAATGGAGATAAAAATACTTGATGCCGACGGCATAGAACAACCTTTTGGCAAAAAAGGTGAAATCTGCATCAAAGGCGAAAACGTAATGGCAGGTTATTGGAAAAATCCAAAATCAACAACAGATACTATTGTTGATGGTTGGTTGCATACGGGCGATATGGGTTATATGCTTAACGAGGAAATGCTTTATGTTGTTGGGCGATTCAAATCGTTACTCATTGCTGCTGATGGTGAGAAATATTCCCCCGAAGAAATTGAAGAAAACTTAGTAGAAAATTCCAAATACATCGACGGAGTGATTCTTCATAACAATCAAGACCCTTACACCATTGCTCTTGTTACACCAAACAAAGAGGCTCTTCGTGCTTATGCTAAACGTCATGGCTATGAGTCCGAAAGCAAAGAAGCAAAGGCGAAAATGCTCGAAAAATTACAGTCGGAAGTGAATTGTTACCGCAAAGGTGGGCGTCTCTACGGAGCTTTTCCTGAACGATGGTTGCCTGCTGCGGTTTGTGTGCTTCCCGAACCTTGGACGGAACAAAATCATTTCCTCAATAGCTCGATGAAAGTAGTGCGTGGCAGGGTTGAAGAAACCTACAAAGCAAACATTGAATATGCTTACACACCCGATGGTAAAAACATCGTGAACGAAATGAATTTAGCGTCGCTGTAGTTCACTGTCTTTAAGGTGTTTTTTTAGCATTGCAATAACAGCATAGGCGATAGGTGTGCCAAATGCAATTTCGATACTGATTTTCATCAAATACTGAAAACCAATCATCAGTAGAAGGTCGCGTGTGGTGAGTGTTCCCAAAAATGCTATCAGTACAAAAGGAAGTGTATCGAAAATGTAACCGATGAGCGAACTGCCTATGGTTCGTACCCAAAGCCTGCGACCTTTGGTTTTTTGCTTGATGCGTTCCATAAACCACGCATTAGAGAGTTCGCCTAACAAAAATCCTACCAACGAACCGATAACAATTCGTGGAACGTATGTAAAAATAGTGTTGTAGGCAGTGGCATTGCTTTCGAGATAATCTGGCGAAGGCAACCACACACCTATTTGTGTGCAAACAATCATCAGAATGTTGCATATAAAAGTCAGAAAAATGACTTTTCGTGCTGTGCGATAACCCCAAATCTCGGTTAATACATCACCCAACATATAAGCAAAAGGAAATGTAATAGTACCCGCATCAAAATAAAATAGCCCGAAAAATCCGATGATTTTTACAGCCATTAGGTTCGATACGAGATAGCAAGTTACAAATAGAGCCGTTACAACTATGAGTGCTTCGTTGTTAATTCGGTTTTTGAAAGGGTTTTCCGATACCTTGTCCATAATTTTAAATTTTTCTGCAAAGATAGTGTTTTTGTTATTTTGTGCCACCTACACCAAAGTCGGTGTTGTGCAGAAGTATGTCGATGCGAGGATTATCTTTATAAATGGGATAAATCTCTTTTATAAAAATGTTGCGTACAGCATCTGAAGGCTGAAGTTGTGCACTATTTTCGACCATAATATTCACACAAATACGTTCGAAATGTTTCAACCCAATTTCAATGTCATTTCTCATCGATTCGGCTGTTTGGTTTGGCAATCCAAAAAGCAAACAACATTCGTCGAAGTTTTCTGCTATCGTTTCGGGGTTGGTTTCTTTTATGCCTTTTTTCATAACAGATTCTCGGTAGTTGTTATCGAAAGTTTCAACGCCGATTTTCATTTTAATGCTTATATCCGTCTCCCCAAAAAAATCTCGTAATTCTGTTATTTTTTTTCGGAAAAGCCAATGACATTCGAAGTGAACGGTAGAAATGTTTTTTTCGATGCAAGTTGTGCGTATGGCGTTTATTGTGTCGTTGTCCAACTCGCAAAACGAACCAGAGTTTACAATCTCGAGTCGGTTGTAAATGCCTGTTACTTGGTTTAATACGCTTTTGTTAATCGTAAAATTCTCTTGAATGTCGCACGATGAGTCTTCGTGATAATCGCAAAATGTACACTTGCGGTATCGGCAACCTTTCCCTCGCAAGAGAACGATCTCGCGTGGATTTTTTTCTGTTATGACTCCATAGCGTTGCATAAAAATACCTACAAAGGTAGATTTTTTTGTTTTTTGAAAAAAACACTATATTTGTCCTCGTATGATGAACGTGTGCGACATATTATTCTTGATGGAAACCCGCTGCGAGCGTAGCGAGCTTTCTACACACACACACACACACAAGAAATAGGGCGTTTCAGGCGTTTTTGCCTACGTTTGTTATATATAAGTCGTTTGATTTCAGAAGAAATCGAGCGACTTTTTTCGTTTCAAAAAGCAAGGAATTTTTAAGAGTTAATTTATA
>JAZSBO010000029.1:0-29050 GCA_045602425.1 Paludibacteraceae bacterium
AAAAACTTTTTGTCAGTTGTCAAGAAGCTAAAAAAAACTTATTTTTGCATTATTAAAATGAAAGCGGGATGTAGCTCAGCCCGGTTAGAGTACGCGTCTGGGGGGCGTGTGGTCGCTGGTTCGAATCCAGTCATCCCGACTAACTAGAGAACAGCTATTTTAAGTAGTTGTTCTTATTTTTTGAGTTTATTCCATTCTCTTTTTGATTTTTTTATTTTCTTTGCATATTACAAATAAAAGATAACAACTTTATTTTTAACTACATAAACATATTAAAATTATGAAAAAATTTACATTATTATTGTTATTGCTTATTTTTTTATGTATTGACACATTAAAAGCCGATATTACAGATGGTTATTATTACATGATCAGCAAAGCTACAGATAGAGCAGAATATATTTACAATAACGCATTATTGAGTGGCAATACTAATAATTTTTCGTTACAGTCCGATTCAAAAGTTACTACCAACAATGGCATTTGGCACATAACCAATAATGGCAATAATACTATCGGAATCAAAAATGGTGATGGTAACAATTTAATTGCTGGAGCAAGTCAAGCAACAGGTATTGCTGGAAATTATAATCAACTTACTATTGGCGAAACTGTAGAATCTGGCGGATATGTCTATTACTTTTTTAATGAAAAAATAAATTGTTCGAATGGCGGTTGGATGTTCCAAATTGGCGACGGTGTTTTTGTTACTACGTGGGCAGATGGCACTTCTTCAGCCAATGATCTTTTGTGGCGTTTTGAGTCCGTTGATGTTACGAGTAAAAATGTTTATAATGTTGATATTGAAACTTCTTACGAGGGAACTTACGTAAGTTACAACAATGGCACAACTATCGAAAATGCTTTCGATGGTGGATTTTTTATTTCTTCTACGGAAATAACAACTTCAGCATTGAGTGTAAATATACCAAATCAAACAGTATTAGGAGCCGATATTGAAATTGCAGAAGGAACAATTAGCATTTCTAATGTTCGTCTTGCAGTAGCTCCAACAAAGCAAGATTTGTTTAATACAAGTAATGGAAGTTTGAGCATTCCTCCTTATCGTATTCCGGGCATTGCAAAAACAAAAACAGGACGTTTAATTGCAGTTGCAGGACGCTTGGTTTGTGGCACAGACCCTGGTTATGGGCGAGTAGATGTCGTTTGTCGCATTAGCGATAATGATGGTGAAAGTTGGAGTGAAATTCGAGATGTGGCTAATGGAACAGGAGAAACTTCGGCTACTGTAAATTATTTTGATACAGCATTTGGAGACCCTGCAATAGTTGCTGATCGAACAAGCGAAGAAGTGGCAATAATTGCTGTTGCTGGTTGTACTGTTTATGGCAATGCCAATACTACACGACAAAATCCAAATTTAATCGCCCTAATTCGTAGTTATAACAACGGAGAAACTTGGGAAACTCCGATTGATATTACAGAGCGAATTTATAGCCTTTTTGATAGCGGAAATGCTATTGAGGCCGCTTTTGTTGCAGGAGGAAAAGTCTTCCAAAGCCGCATCGTGAAAAAAGGAAAATATTATCGTCTTTATGCAGCAATGTGTGCACGTCCTAATGGAAATCGTGTGATATATTCTGACGACTTTGGTGAAACTTGGCATGCTCTTGGTGGAGCATTTGCTTTACCTGCTACTGGCGGAGATGAACCAAAGTGCGAAGAAATGCCCGATGGACGAGTTATTCTCTCAAGCCGTGTTGCAGGAGGACGTATTTACAACATTTATACGTACGAAAACACGCTTGAAGGTACGGGCGAATGGAGCACAGATGTAAAAAGTACATTTGCAGGATCGAACTTAACCCCCGGCAACAATTCTACAAATGGTGAAATTCTGATTGTTCCTGTAAAACGTAATAGTGATCAAAAAGAGATGTATTTGGCGTTGCAATCGTTGCCTACAGGAAGTACTCGCACCAATGTGGGTATTTACTATAAGGAGTTGACCGATTTCACAGATATGAATTCTGTAGCAAACTTTTGTGTAGATTGGAATGGCTTCTTCCAAGTTAGCAATACAGAGTCGGCATATAGCTCAATGGATTTGCAAGCCGACAACAAAATCGGATTTATCTATGAGGAAACATTAACGAAACACGGAACTGTTCAGAATCCTATATCGACAAGTTTTCCTAACGGCGAAGGAACTCATAATTATGATGGTTTTGACAACCTTTATGTAGGATACGATTTAGAATACATTACCAATGGTGTTTATTCCATCAAAAATGATGTCGATCGTCGTGCCTTTATTCAAACATATTTTAGAACTTTGGTTGACGAGTCTTCAATTTCTACTGCTTTGGCAACGGAAGTGAATGATGCTATTAACACTTTTAGCGAAGAACCTACAACTGCCGAAGTTGATTATATTTATGAATTGCTCAGAAGTGAATTGCCTTCCGACCCTTGGGATGGAAAAACCGTAACATTGACAAATGTTCAACAAAGTGGAACGGAATACGCACTTTACATCAACGGAAGCACATTGTCAACAAGCTCTTCAACTGCCGAAACACTTGGCGAGTCTGCCGAATTTCTTTGCACGAAACAAGCCAATGGCAAATACACTTTTTTTAATGAAGCGTCAAATTTGTTCTTAATTTGGCGCGCTGGAAATAATTATGGTTATAACAACAATAGCGGAACTTTATCGTCATACAACGGAACTTATTGTGATTGGAGCATAAATGATGCGAGTTCAACAAAATCGGGTTCTTATTATTTAGTAAGCAAACGAAGTGATGGTTCTACAGATGGTTCTTTTGTTATTATGTCAGCAACGGGAAATTTTGATTCGTGGGGAAATTCTGTTGCTTGGGCATCGAACTATAGTAATCTTTTTCGCATCGATGTTGTAGAAGATGAGACCACAAACCTCGAAAGTGTTATTAATACAGAGAAAAAATTTTTTGACGGTGGAAAAATCTACGATCTTTATGGTCGTGAAATCAAAAATCCAACTAAAGGAATTTATATTATAAATGGAGAAAAAGTGTTTGTAAATCAGCATTAGTTAGATGTTTACGCAAAATAAAAAAACTGTTTTTTCATAGAATGAGATTGCTTTTAGGCAATCTTTTTTTGTGAATAATTATTACATTTGTCGTATCGAAAAATCTTTGTAATGAGAGAGTTAATTTTTGCAACAAACAACACTCATAAACTGCAAGAAATACGGGCAATATTAAGTGTAAATTTTATTGTTCGATCGTTAGCAGAAATAGGTTGTTTTGCCGATATTTCAGAAACGGGTAACACGCTTCAGGCAAATGCCGAAATCAAAGCACGTTATGTAGCAGAACGTTACCAACGTGATTGTTTTGCTGACGATACAGGCTTGGAAGTAGATTGTTTACATGGAGCTCCCGGTGTCTTTTCGGCTCGTTATGCTGGCGAAGATTGTGATTCGGAGAAGAATATTGATAAGTTGCTTTTAGCTTTGAAAGAGCAAAACAGTCGTGTGGCACAATTCCGTACAGTAATTGCTTTGATAGAAAATGATGAGTTGCACTTATTTGAAGGAATAATAAAAGGGCGAATTGCTTACGAACGCTTTGGTACAGGAGGTTTTGGTTACGACTCTGTTTTTATTCCTGATGGTTATGACAAAACCTTTGCTGAACTCCCTGCCGAAGTAAAAAATAGCATAAGTCATCGTGCTATTGCAACGCAAAAGTTGGTAGCATATTTAACGACTAAAAAATGAAAAAAGAACGGATAATTGCTTTTTTAGTTTTGTTTTTTGCTTTTTCGGGTCTTTTTGCTCAATTAGCAATGGAGCATTGGAAAACACACTTCTCGTATGGAAAAGTGGATTGCATAGTTTCTGCGACAGAAAATGTTTATGCGTTGAGCAAAGGAGTGCTTTTTTCGGTTAACAAAGAATATCAGAGTTTAGATTTTTACAGCAAAATTTCGGGTTTGAGCGATGTGAGGATCTCTTATATAGCTTATTCTGAAAAAATAAAAGCATTGGTTATTTTGTACGAAAATGCCAATATTGATTTGCTTTATGATAATGGTGAGGTAGAAAATATTCCAGATATTAGCCGTAAGAATTTAGCATATAGCAAAAACGTAAATTACATCTATTTTAAAGACAACGATGCTTTTCTTTGTACAGATTTTGGTATTGTGGTGTTGGACTTAAAGCGAAAAGAGATTTCAGAAACCTATTTTCTTGGAGCAGGAGGAAGTGCTGTTACTGTTAATTCGTTTTGTTATTGGAATGGATACTATTTTGCTACTACAAAAGACAAATTGTACAAAGCAGATAGCCAATCGTTGTTGGTTAATTTTGAAAATTGGAAAGAAGATACTTCGGCAAGTATTGGCGATAAGCAATCGGTGTTTGTGTTTGCCGATTCGCTTTGGCTACTCAAAAATGATAGTACGCTGTATTGTTATTCTTCCGATGCTTGGCACGCTCGCAATTCGTTGGGGCGTGTTGGGAAAGTGAAAGTTGAGGATGACTTTTTGTTGGTTTTCTCAAGTGCAAACTCATTGAAAAAAGTTGATAAAACCTTTGCTGTCGAAGAGATTGGAAAATTTGGGGTTAATGATGCTATTTTTGATAAAGCAAACAATACTTATTGGTTGGCAACATCGGCAGATGTACGAGCGTATGATTTTTCTACTAAACGAATAGCTGTTTATAAACCTAACGGACCTTTTACAAATTATAATTATGAAATGCAGTTTGTAGATGAAGGTTTGTATGTGTTGTCGGGTTGTCGATGGCAAAATTATGGACGTGCTGGTTATATTGATATATATGAAAATGGAGAGTGGACGTATCTTGCTCCGAAAGATATGAAAGCTATTCCAGCAAATACAACAGTCGTAGCAGAACTATTGCCAAACGGTTTGGTTGATATTGCTATTGATCCGCAAGATGCTACGCACTTTTTTATTGCAGCTTGGGCACAAGGGCTTTATGAGTTTCGCAATAAAACGTTTTATAAACTCTACAATGCCGACAATCCTATTATCGAATCGGCTTTACCTGAAAAATATCCAGAAAGAGGTTTTTATAATTATACTCGTGTTGGAGCTGTTGCTTTCGATGCAAATGGTATTGTGTGGTTTGCCAATGATTATGCCACAAATGTGATGAAATATATAACGCCACAAGGTGTTGTTGGAAACTACGATGTAGGATTTGGAACGCTTTCTACTCAAAAAATATTGGTGTCGAATCAAAATACAAATCAGAAATGGGTATTAGTGTCGCGTGACGATCAAGGTTCGAGTTGTTTGTTTGTGTTTGACGATGGCGGTACGTTAACGACAACTGCCGACGACAAAAAACGTATGTTTTCTTCTTTTGTCGATCAAGATGGGAAAGTGCTTACACCGACTTTTACTTGGACTATGACGCAAGACCACGACGGTGTGGTTTGGATAGGTACTTCGTCGGGGTTGATAATTGCCAACAATCTTGAAAACATTTTTGCATCGAATTATCACTTCGAACAAATAAAAATACCACGAAACGATGGTACCGACGAAGCTGATTATTTGCTTGCCAATGAAGGAATTAACGTGATAAAAGTTGATGCCATCAATCGTAAGTGGATAGGAACGAATTCATCGGGTGTGTTTTTGGTGTCGGCCGATGGCACCGAAACTATTGAGCATTTCACTACCGAAAATAGTCCTTTGCCGTCGAATACTATTTTGAGTATAGCTATCAATCCGCAGTCGGGTGAAGTGTTTTTTGGTACCGACAATGGCATTATTTCGTATCAAAGCGATACTGCAGAGGGTCGTGAAGATTTTTCTGAAATACGTGCTTATCCTAATCCTGTGCGTGAAAACTTTACGGGACTTATTACTATAGCTGGTTTGCTGGATAATACAAATGTGAAAATTGTTGATATGGCAGGCAATTTGATTTACACTACAACATCGAATGGAAGTCTTGCTACGTGGGACGGGTTGCGAAGCGATGGTAAACTTGTAAGCACAGGTGTCTATTTTGCTATTTGTACTACCGACAACAAAAAAGTTTATGCTCGTACGAAAATTCTTATAGCGAGATAAGAAATGTTAAAAAATCTTAAAAGTTAATAAGGTTGTATTTTTTTTTTCTTTTTCTTTTCTTTTCTTTGGAAGATATTATAATATTTCGTTTAATTAAAAATTATTTTAACATGAGAAAAACAAAACTTTTGTTGATTTTAGCATGTTTTGTGGCAATTCCTACTTTCGCTGCAAAGCATGAAAACTACATCAAAAAAGCTGATGGCTGGATGTATGAAGTTTATAGCAATTGGGAGCCAGGGGAAGCTCTTCCGAATGCCGAAGAAGATGAAAATTTTTTCATTGGTCGTCAACGTCCTTTGAAACGTTTCATCAATACGGCTACAGACCCGATTGCAAGTGAAACAAAACGTAATAATCGTAAAGTGCATTGGTGGGTGCCTATCAATGAAGCGGCAGATAGTTGGACTTCGTTGCCACGTTATGATGCAAACTCAGAAGCTTTTAGTAGCTGGAGTTACATTGACATTTATGGTAACTGGACAGAAGGCTTTTTGCGTCAACCGGGAGCGTTTGCTGATGCTTGCCATAAAAATGGTGTGGCTACAGAGGTTGTTTCGTCAGCTGAGTGGGGTGCTGGTCTTAGTGCTAACGATGGTGGTCATGGACAAAACTACAATGCCTTGGCTAATGGTGGTGCAGAAAAGTTGATGAAAATGTTCCGCTATTATGGTATCGACGGCTTAGGTTTTAATTCAGAACAAGAATGGAACAATGTTCGTGATCCGATGAAAAGTTTAATTAAGGCATGTCATAATTATCGTACAAGTTGTGGTGTTCCTTTCCTTCATTTCTCTTTCTATAACCTATCAAGCCAATTGCTTACCTATGGTAATAGTACAGAGTTCTCTGATTTTTTCCCTTGGGCAAATGCATTTTTCTTGAATTACAATTGGACTAATGGCTCGTTGCAAACTGCTGCAAACAATGCAAATTCTATGGCTACTAATGCAGGTATGAGTTCTTATGTTAGCAGTTATGATGTATATGCTGGTATGGATATGCAGGGTGGTACTGCAGGTTTCCATTGGGATTATATAAATAATAATGCAGTTTCGGTAGGTCTTTGGGGTGCTCACGATGTAAACCAAATTTGGGGTCGTGCAGGTGAAGAAGGTAATGACCCAAAAGTGAAACAAGCATGTTATTTGAAAAAATGTGAACAATTCTTTACCGGTGGTACACAAAATCCTGTAAACGACATAAGTGTAGCTGCTGGTTTGTGTGCTCCATCGCCTAAATTCCATGGTGTAAACAAGTTGGTGATGGCCAAGAGTGCTTTGTCGTGGCAAGTGAACGACTATTTCCCATTCATATCGTATATGAACTTGGGTGTAGGTACTTTCTTCAACAACGAAGGTGTAACAACCTACAATGACGAATGGTACAATATCGGTATGCAAGACCACTTACCAACATGGCGTTGGTGGATTACTACTTCGTACATGAGTCGTTCAACATCGGCTGTTCCAAGCGATACACATGCTACATTTACATTCGACGATGCATGGTTTGGCGGTTCGTGTATGAAAGTGACTTTCGACAATGCGCTAGGAGCTCGTGCTTATCGTTTTATTCAAATGTATAAAACGCAATTCCCTATAGCTGCAGGCGATACGTATAAACTTCGTGTACGCTACAAAGCATTGAAAGGAAAAGCAGATATGTCGTTTGCTATGAGTGCAGAGGGAGCAGAGGGTACTGCTATCTACCAAGATATGGGAACTATGTCGGCAACTGAATGGACAGTACTTGAACAAGATTTGACATCAGATTTTAACAACAAAGTTATTGCTCAATTGGGTATGCGTTTCAATAATGCAGATGCAGGCACCGAAATTTTGATTGGTGAGGTTGCTTTGGTGAAACAAGGTGTTACTTATACTCCTGTGAAACCTGATTTAGCAATGGCTAAAATACTTAAAACCACTTATAAAGGTGTAGATTTTAAACTTTCTTGGAATTCTGAAAAATTGGCTGGTGGTAACCAACCTATACCAGATCCTGAAGAACCTGAAGAAGAGGGAGAAGAAGAAGCTATAGCTCCTTTACTCACAACTTATTGTTCAACAATGGGAAAACCAAGTGATCCAAATAGTGGTACTGACAGAAATATTTCGAATATTGAATTGAATGGAAGTACAGTAGCTATTAATGAATATTCTTCTAATTCTAAAGATGCTTATCGTGGTACGAAAAACAATGAATCTTCTGCTATAGCTGTCACAAAAGGTTCTTCTTATACTTTGACTGTAAATGGTGTTTTCAATTGGACTTATATCACATGTTTTGCTGATTGGAATGCAGATGGAGACTTCTCTGATGCAAATGAAAGAATCGGCACAAATCCAACTGCAACACATGCTCCTTTCCAGAATGGAAGTGCAAGTTCATCTTCTCGTACATTTACAATCAATGTTCCTTCTACTGCTGCTTCAGCTTATATACCTTTGCGTATAAAAATGAGTTATTGTACTAATGATGGTGAAACAGCAATGGGAACTCCGGATCCTTGTACTTTAGGTTTATATAAAGAGCAAGTAAATCAAGCAGTTGCAGCAGATGTTGTATTAAAAGTATCAACAACTGATTCTGGTTCTGGTAGCAGTGGTGGAACAACTGTAGAAACAGGCGATTGGCAATCTACTTACAATGATGAAGTTCACACTTGGTATTTCGAAATTTGGGCTCAACAAGATGGTGGCGAACCTCAATTAGTAACTACTACTACATCGTGGGCTGCTTATGCTATAAATGCTTCTTTGGATTTAACAAAAACTCAATCGATGCGTGTAGGTGTATGTGCAGTAGCTCCTGATGGTGTAACAAAGAGCGAAATCGAATGGTCTAATTATTTAGATGTATCAAATGTTACTATTGTAGAAGGTATCGAAGTAGATAAACCTGTGATTAAAGCAAACGAAGAGTTTACTGTATCGTTTACTGATCCTAATCATGGTGTTGCAACTAGATGGAGATTGACCGATGCTTCAGGCTCTTATGTTTCTGGTGGAACATTTACAGGTGGCACTTCGTTCACTACCGATATTTTGTCTGAAGTAGGACTTTATGGTGTAGAAGTAACTTATGTAAACAAAAATGGAGTTTCTGTTACAGAAAATTACAACGGTTTGGTAAAAATCACTGCTCCAGAGGTAGGTGCTATGCCTCGTATAGATAGTTATACCATCGATGGTGAAGCTGTTTCGCAAAAAGATGTTCCTGCTAACAATCAAGCTCATACGTTGGCGTTTACCAGCCGTGATGCCGATGGTTCTACATCGAAAGCAGTAGACATCGAAGACGTGAACTCGTTTACGATAGATGGTGGCTATTTACCAAAAGGAACAGCTGTAACCATAGCTTTCTGGTGTAAATTCAAGAGCTTGCCTGAAAGTTTGAACAACCAAAATCACTTCTTTACTTTACGTACGCGTAACAACTACAATGGTTGTTGTGGTTCTTGGTGGGATGCTTACAATGGCGAATGGCGTATAATGGTAGAGAATCCAGAAAATAACGTTGATTATAAATTAAGTGTATGTCATGGTGGAACTGGACACGGAACAGTTGACTATGTGTTGCCTATAGGCGAGTGGTTCCATGTGGCTATTGCTACAAATGCTTCTCGTAATACAAAAGTTTATATCAATGGTACAGAGCGTTTCTCTTCTTCTTTAGGTGTAGGTTCTAATAGTGGTTCTTGCTACAATTTCCGTGGCTATATTGGTGGTGGTTCTGTGATGGGTCTGAACGGATTCAACGGGTCTATTGACGACGTTCAGGTTTGGCACAAACAATTGTCTGAATCGGAAGTAAAAACGGCTATGAACGGTTTCCCAGAAGGAACAGTTATTCCAACTGCATTGAAAGGTTATTGGGATTTGGAAGAATATGATTCCGATGGTCGATACCTCAATCGTGGTAATTGGAGTTACGACTATATGAATACTAACGATTTGTTCAATAGAAATACAAATAGATCAGCAAATAGTCGTTATGTAAGTACTTCGGTTTGGAAATCTTGTGTTACATCATTGGCTCCTGAAGCTAATGAGCCACGTTGGTGTGCATCAGGTAATACCAATATAAATGAATATGGAGAATATTATGGTATAGGTGAACCTGTAGAGGTTGTAAAAACACCATCGGTAGTTCCTGGTTCTCCTATGCTATCTGGTTCGTATATAATTACTACAGTTCCTCAATGGGAAATAGAAGGAGCAACTCCAACAAACAGCACTTATACAGCTACATCGGGTTCTACTCAAGTAGCATATAGCGTAGAAGGCACTTACAAAGCAAAACTTACTTTGGTAAATGGTTGGGGAAGTTCTGAAACTATGGAAAAAACAATCGTAGTTTACGACCACACCGTAGGTTTAAATCCTTTGGTTGGCAACAGCGTTGAGGTTACAACTTATCCAAACCCATTTGTCAATGAGTTGTATATTCAATTTGCCGAAGGTGGCGATTTCAATGTAGAGATAATGGACGTAACAGGTCAGTTACTTTATACTGAAAACGTAAGCGTAGCCAACAATGCTATCAAACAAATAGCTATCAAAGGCAATCCGGGAATGTACATCGTACGTTTGAGTACAACTGCAGGCACCGGAGTACGTACCTTCAAAGTAGAAAAGAAATAACCTTTTCAATTTTTAAATTCAAAGGAAACGCTACGGCAATGTGGCGTTTCTTTTTTTATTTGTAAAACTGCTTGTAAAAGATTAAATTTGCCAAAGAACAAAAAACTACATACTATGGCAATGGAAAGAACTTTGGTGATACTAAAACCTTGCACCGTACAACGCGGTTTGATAGGTGAGGTTATTTCGCGTTTCGAGCGTAAGGGTTTGCAGTTAGTTGCAATGAAAATGATTCAGCTCACTGATGAAGTTTTGAATGAACATTATGCTCATTTGTCAGATCGTCCGTTTTTTGGTCGTATCAAATTGGCAATGCAGTCATCGCCCGTAGTAGTATGCTGTTGGCAAGGTTTGGATTGCGTACAAGTTGTTCGTGCTATGACCGGAGCTACCAATGGTCGGAATGCACAACCCGGCACTATTCGTGGCGATTATAGCATCAGTACGCAAGAAAACATTGTACATACCTCTGATTCGGTAGAAAATGCAAAGATAGAATTAGATCGTTTTTTCTGTGAATCAGATTTTTTTGATTATCCTCAAGCATTGGATAGTTTTGTATATGCAAGCGATGAGAAATAAATGTTGTTTGTTGTTAATAGCTTGCTGCTTTTCGGTAATGGTTTCTGCTACCGAAATGATAGTTGATACGTTACCTATTATTCAAATTACTGATACTACTCATTTTCAAACGGAGTTGGAAATGGAAGAGGCACTTTGGTGCGGTCAGCATCCAGCCGATTCGCTTTATTTTGGTTGTTGGGATACGCAGTGGGTCAATCCTTACAAAGTGAAAATAGACAGTTTACCCGATTCGGTGTTGTTTCTTTGTAAAAACTATGTGCACCCGATAGCGAGTAAACGCATAACTTCCAACTTTGGTTTGCGACGTTATCGCTTTCATTATGGCATTGATATTGGTTTGAACGTAGGCGACACCGTTCGTTCAGCATTCGATGGTCAGGTGCGGATTATTGATTACGAGAAACGTGGTTATGGTCGTTACATAGTGGTTCGTCATTCGAATGGATTAGAAACTGTTTATGCTCATCTCTCACGTGTTTTTATGCAGATAAACGATACGGTGAAAGCTGGTCAGCCTATTGCTCTTGGCGGAAATACGGGTCGCTCTACAGGTCCTCATCTTCATTTTGAGGTTCGTTTTTTAGGTAATGCTATCAATCCTACAAAATTGATTGATTTTGAAGGACAACAAGTGTTGCACGAGGATTATCTGATGGTGAAAAAAGAAACTTATGACCATAAAAAAATATTAGACGAATTGGCAAAGGCACAATATTGTATAGTGCGGAGTGGCGATACGCTTTCGGGACTTGCTCGGCGTTATGGTACAAGTGTTTCAAAATTATGTAAACTAAATAGAATCTCTTCGACGTCAATTATTCGAATAGGTCAACGATTACGCTATCGTTAAAGAGTTTCTTCTTCTGTTTCTACAATTGGTTTTTCTTCTTGAGTTTTGCGGTAGGCTTTGTATGTAATGTCTTTTTCGCGAAAATACAATGTAAACTCTGTGATAGCAATTTCATCATTTTCTAGAACGAATGTTGGTCGTTGTTGCATCTTATCAAAATGAGATTTAAACGACTCTGCTTCGTTGGCATCAACTTCTACTAAAAAAGGATTTAGCTGTGGTGACACAAGTGTAAAAGTGCCATGTACAAGATCGTAATGGCTTATCGTCAATGGGTCATATTTGAAATAATCTTTTTTTATGTTTAAGTAAGTTTTAGCTGCCTTTTTGGAAAAAAGAGCCACTGTAGTGGAATCATTTTGTAACAATTCGATGCGTTTCTCGTATTTCTGATCTGATTCGTTAGCAAGTTTTTTTCGAGCATTTATTACCTCTTTTTCTATGAAAAAAATGGTGAATACTTGTAGGTTTTTGTAGTGAAGATTTAGTTCTTCGGCATTTGATTTTATAAACCATTTGTAGGCGGTTGCATAATTTTGCACAACGCCTAATCCATTTTCGTAACAAACGCCTAACTCTTGTTGTGCTGGAGCGTAATGTTGAGTGGCAGATAAGGCAAAGTTTTGAGCAGCTTTTTTATAATTGCGTTTAGTACCTAATTGGTTTTTGTAGCACAATCCTAAATAATATTGAGCCCATGGATGCCCACTTTGTACATTGTTTTTTGTTGCTGCCAAAGAAAACCATTCTACGGCTTTTGTGTAATCTTGTTCTACTCCTTCGCCAAGATAAAAAAGCATTCCTAAATTGAATTGACCAGCAACATTGCGGTCTTTTGCTGCTTGTTGAAACCAATAGATGGCCTTCGTGTAGTTTTGTTTTACTCCATTTCCATTTTTGTAGCATTCGCCTAATTTGTTTTTTGCTTCGGAGTGATTTTGTTTAGCAGCTTTTTCGAACCAATAAACTGCTTGTTGGTAGTCGATAGCAGTTCCTTCGCCGTAATAAAAACAGTAGGCAAGGTTGTATTGTCCTTCTTTATTGTTTTTAGCTGCAGATTCATAAAAAAGGTTGTATGCTTTTACAAGATTTTTTTCGGTGCCAATACCATTGCAATAACAAAGTCCGAGGTAATTCATTGCTTCGGGATGTTCTTGTCCGCTTGCTTGTGAAAACCAATAAAAAGCTTTCTGATAGTCTTGTTTTATGTCGGTACCTTTGGCATAACGGATTGCCAATCGGTGTTGTGCATCGGCATTACCTTGTGCAGCAAGCGTTTGTAGCTGCGAAATTGTTTGTGCTTGAGTAGAAGAATATAATATAAAGAAAAAAGCAAGTAGAATGTTTTTTGTCATTTCCTGATGATATGATTTTTTGAGGAGCAAAGATACAAATTATTGGATGAAAAAATTTTACTTAAAACTTGTAATCGAATTAGTTGTTTTAACTTTGTGAAAAAATATAAAGAGATGAACCAAGTTGCACAATTTGTAAATATAGGTGAACGTTGTAATGTAGCAGGATCAAAGAAATTTTTACGCTTGATAAGCGAAAAAAAATACGATGAGGCATTAACTATTGCTCGAAAACAAGTTGATGATGGGGCCTTGATACTTGATATAAATATGGACGATGGGTTGTTGGATGCTCGTTCGGAGATGGTGAATTTTTTGAATTTGATAGCGAGCGAACCAGATGTCGCCAAAGTACCGCTGATGATTGATTCCTCAAAATGGGAAGTAATAGAAGCAGGATTGAAATGCGTACAAGGGAAATCAATAGTTAATTCTATTAGTTTGAAAGAGGGCGAAAAGGCTTTTGTGGAGAAAGCAAAAATTATTCGTCGCTATGGAGCTGCAGTCGTTGTAATGGCTTTTGATGAGCAAGGGCAAGCTGATACTTTCGAACGAAAAATAGCAGTATGCGAACGAGCGTATAAATTGCTGGTTGAAAATGGTTTCCCTGCTTGTGATATTATTTTCGACCCTAACGTTTTGACTATTGCGACGGGCATTGAGCAACATAATAGTTATGCTTTGGACTTTATTCGTGCTGTAGCGTGGATTAAAAAAAATCTACCTCATTCGAAAGTTTCTGGTGGTATCAGTAATCTCTCTTTTGCTTTTAGAGGGAATCAAATAGTTCGCGAAGCAATGCATTCGGTATTCTTGTACCACGCTATTCGTGCAGGTTTGGATATGGGGATTGTGAATGCTGGTTTATTGCAAATCTATGAAACAATAGATAAGCAACTTTTGCCTATTGTAGAAAATGCTATTTTGTGTAAAACCCCAACTGCGTGCGAGGATTTGTTGCAATATGTGCTTAATCATCCCGAACTTGCTCAAAAGTCAAAGCAAGAAATTGTAGTTGCAGATTGGCGGCAAAAAGCGTTAGATGAAAGATTGATTTATGCTCTTGTAAAAGGGATTGATGATTTTTTGAAAGAAGATCTGTTGTGTGCGTTAGAAAAATATTCATCGGCAGTGGAAATTATCGAAAAACCACTTATGGTGGGTATGAATAAAGTTGGAAATTTGTTTGGTGAAGGAAAAATGTTTCTTCCTCAAGTAGTGAAAACGGCACGAACAATGAAAAAAGCAGTCGCTATGCTTCAGCCATACATTGAACAACAGCAAAAAGGAAGTGCCTCTAAACTTGGCAAAGTGCTAATTGCTACAGTGAAAGGTGATGTTCACGACATTGGTAAAAATATTGTCTCGGTAGTGATGGCGTGCAACAACTTTGAAATGATAGATTTAGGTGTAATGGTTCCCGCAGAAGATATTGTACGCAATGCAATTGAGAAAAATGTTGATATTGTTTGTTTGAGTGGTTTGATTACACCTTCGCTCGACGAAATGTGCAATGTAGCTACTCAAATGGAGAAAGCAGGATTGAAAATCCCTTTGATGGTAGGCGGTGCCACAACCTCAAAACTTCATACAGCACTAAAAATAGCTCAATTGTATTCGGGACCAGTTTTGCATTTAAAAGATGCTTCACAAAATAGTATTGTAGCAGCACGTTTGTTGAATGTTAAAACTAAAGATGCTTACGTGGAGTCTATTCGTCAAGAATATGGCATTTTGCGTCAAGAACAAGAAAAGCCTTCTTTGCTTTCCTACGAAGAGGCTAAACAAAAAAGGCTTCGATTATTTGATAAATAATTAATTATTCTCCTCTTGTGTAGTTTGGAGTTTCACGTGTGATAGTAATGTCGTGCGGATGGTTTTCTATAACACCGCTTGATGTTACACGAATGAATCGTGCTTTTTGAAGTTTTTCAATATCGTTTGCTCCGCAATACCCCATACCTGCACGAATACCTCCAACTAATTGGAAAATAGTTTCTGATAAAGAACCCTTGAATGGTACACGTCCAACAATACCTTCAGGGACAAGCTTATTCGTATTTGTTTCTTCGCCTTGGAAATAACGATCTTTTGAGCCTGCTTTCATAGCATCGATAGACCCCATTCCACGATAAGCTTTAAATTTTCGACCATTGTAGATAATCGTTTCTCCTGGCGATTCTTCTGTTCCTGCAAACATCGAACCGCACATTACACAATCGCCTCCAGCTGCAAGAGCTTTTACGATATCGCCCGAATAACGTAATCCACCATCGGCAATAACAGGCACATTGCTACCCTTTGCAGCATTTGCAACATCGAAAATGGCTGTAAGTTGAGGGACTCCAACACCTGCTATGATACGGGTTGTACAAATAGACCCGGGACCGATACCTACTTTGATGCCGTCAACGCCGTTTTCAATCAAATAGCGAGCTGCTTCAGCAGTTGCTATGTTACCAACCACGACGTCCAATGTCGGGTATTTTTCTTTGATTTTTTTGAGAAGCGAAACTACGCCTTTGCTATGTCCATGTGCAGAGTCGAGTACTACCGCATCAACGTTTTCCGATACCAAAGCATCAACTCTATCCATAGCATCGGGAGTAATACCAATACCTGCTGCTACACGTAATCTTCCTTTTGCATCTTTGCATGCGTTTGGATGATCTTTTACCTTTGTAAGATCTTTGTAGGTAATGAGTCCGACTAAAGTTCCTTTTTCGTTGACAACGGGAAGTTTCTCTATCTTGTTTCGTAATAAAACTTCGGCAACATCTTCATCAGAGTTGTTTTTTATTGTGATTAAATTTTCAGAAGTCATTACCTCTTCAATAGTTTTTTGCATATTTTTCTGAAAACGTAAATCACGATTTGTAACAATACCAATCAGTTTAAAATCCTTGTCAACAACAGGAATTCCACCAATTTTGTTTTCGTTCATTAATGCTAAAGCATCGCCAACAGTATGCTCTTTTGTAATGGTTATAGGGTCGTAAATCATCCCATTTTCAGCACGTTTTACACGACGTACTTGTGCGGCTTGTTCCGATATAGACATATTCTTATGAATAACACCGATACCACCTTCGCGAGCAATAGCAATAGCCATAGGAGCTTCGGTAACAGTGTCCATTGCTGCCGAAACGATAGGAATGTTTAATGTGATGTTACGCGAAAAGCGACTTTTTACGTTTACTTCACGAGGTAAAACATCTGAATAAGCAGGCACTAACAATACATCGTCAAATGTAAGTCCTTCTTGTACAACTCTTTCTTTGATAAACGACATAATCTTTATTGTTTTTTAGTTAATTTCCTTATTATAATAAAAAAGAGCGAGACACATTCGTATCTCACTCTTTATAATCATTATTCTTTCGAATGACAAATATAAATTTGTTGTTTATAGCACGATATTATATTTCGACAAATCATTTAAAAATGAATTTTCGTGCAAAAATAAGTAAAAAAACAGAAAGAAAAAACTTTTGAGTAGTTTCGTTAAATAAAGCTTTGAATGAGATATTTTAATTCGTATTTTTGCCCAATGAAAACGCAAATGCATAATCTTCTTTTTGATGCATTCCACCATGAAAAAGTTTTTCTTTTTTGTTGGATGTTTTTTGCGAAATTACAAAAGAATAATGCGTGTGTGTTGAATAGCAAGCAAAGTGTTTTTTATAAATAAATTATTAACAAGATAGTGTAAGCCATCGCATAGGTTGCGGTGGTTTTGCTTTTAAAAAATGAGAATATATGAAAGTAGCAGTTATTATGGGATCGAAAAGCGATTGGGATATAATGTCAGCAGCATGTTCAACCCTCGAAGAGTTAGGTATTGAATACGAAAAAAGAGTTATAAGTGCGCATCGTACACCACATCTGATGTTTGAATATGCTACCAAAGCAAAAGAGAATGGTATAGGAGTAATAATAGCGGGGGCTGGTGGTGCAGCTCATGTAGCTGGAGTAACAGCAGGTCTTACAACGGTTCCTGTAATTGGAGTTCCTATAAAAACTTCGACATTGAACGGACTGGATTCGTTGCTTTCGATAGTGCAAATGCCTGCAGGAATACCAGTTTCGACTACAGCAATCAATGGTGCAAAAAATGCAGCCCTTATAGCAGCATCTATTTTTGCTCTTACAGATAAGGATATAGATGCTCGTTTACAAGCATATCGTAAAGCTCAAACGGACTTAGTTCTTACTACTGAGTTATAATTTTAAATGAAAGGATAGATATGAAAAATTATCGTATTTATGTTGAGAAATATAAGGAGTTTCAGATAGAAGCAGAATGCTTACGTCGTGAGTTGAATCAAAATTTATCGCTAAGTATTCAAACATTAAGGCTTCTAAATGTCTATGATTTATTTGGTTTCTCAGAAGAATTGCTTGAGCGTTGTCGTTATACTGTGTTTGGTGAAATTGTTACTGATAACGTGTGTGATGAATGTTCGCTTGAAGGGAAAAAATATCTTGCAGTGGAATATTTACCCGGACAATTTGACCAAAGAGCATCGTCGGCTGTTGATTGTGTGAAGTTGATAGAACCTTCTGCTAATGTTAGAATTCGTAGCTCTCGATTGTTGATTTTTGATGAAACAATAACAGAAGAGGCGTTGTTTGCAATTAAACATTACTATATCAATGCTGTTGAATCACGAGAGAAAAACCTTGCTGTGCTTGGTGAGAATGAACAAGCAGAGATAAAACCTGTTCCTGTTTTGGATGGTTTTATTGATATGCAAGAGGATGATTTGGAATCTTATTGTAAGAATAATGCGTTGGCAATGAATGCTGATGATTTGTTTGAAGTGGTAAAATATTTTCGTAAAGAGCATCGAAATCCAACGGAAACAGAACTAAAGATTTTAGATACTTATTGGAGCGATCACTGTCGGCATACGACTTTTACCACCGAAATAACAGAAGTGAGAATTGACGAGTCGTTTATGAAAGAAGAATTTGAAGATGCTCTTTCAGAATTCGGTTTGATGCGTAACGAGTTACAACGAGAAACGAAGAGTTTGTGTTTGATGGAACTAGCAACTATTGGAGCTCGTTATTTACGTAAAAAAGGATTGTTGGACGATTTAGAACAAAGTGAAGAAAACAATGCATGCAGTATTTTTATTGATGTTGATGTTGATGCTAAAGAAGAAAAATGGCTGTTGCAATTTAAAAACGAGACACATAATCATCCTACCGAGATAGAACCTTTTGGTGGTGCTTCGACTTGTTTGGGAGGTGCTATTCGTGATCCGTTATCGGGACGTGCATATGTTTACCAAGCGATGCGTGTAACAGGTGCAGGTGATATTTATAAGCCAATAGATGAAACTTTAGAAGGGAAATTACCACAACAAGTTATTTCTAAAAAAGCTGCTGCAGGTTATTCGAGCTATGGAAATCAAATAGGGTTGGCCACTACGCATGTTCGTGAGATTTATCATGACAGCTATGTAGCAAAACGTTTGGAAGTTGGTGCCGTAGTAGGAGCTGTAAAGGCTGAGAATGTACGCCGTGAAACGCCTCAAAAAGGTGATGTTGTTCTTTTATTGGGAGGAAGAACAGGACGTGATGGTATTGGTGGAGCTACAGGCTCTTCAAAAGAACATACATTATCATCGTTGGAGGAATGTAGTTCTGAAGTGCAAAAAGGAAATGCTCCTGAAGAACGAAAACTTTCACGATTGTTTCGTCGTGCTGATGTAACACGTTTAATCAAAAAATCGAATGATTTTGGTGCAGGCGGTGTAAGTGTTGCAATTGGAGAATTAACTAATGGATTGGATATTTATCTTGATAAAGTTCCTGTTAAATATAATGGACTGAATGCTACGGAATTAGCTATTAGTGAATCGCAAGAGCGTATGGCGATTGTTATTGAAGTCAAGGATGTAGAAAAAATGTTGAAATTGTGTGCCGAAGAAAATGTTGAAGTAACTCACGTTGCTGATGTTACTGATACAAATCGTATGCGAATGTTTTTCAAAGGTGAAAAAATAGTTGATTTGTGCCGTAATTTTATCGATAGTGCTGGAGCAAAACATTACACAAAGGTTTGCTTGTCAGCTGTAGAAGACAAAAATCCTTTTAGTCGTAAAATAGCAGGCAATAATCTTAAGGAAAAATTTATATGTAATTTATCCGATAAAAACGTTGTTTCGCAGCGTGGGCTTATCGAAATGTTTGATTCGACAATTGGAGCTTCAACTGTTTTGATGCCATTTGGTGGAAAAACACAACGTACTGAAACGCAAGTATCTGTTCAAAAAATACCAGTACGAAAAGGATTTACAAATACGGCGAGTATTATGTCGTTCGGATTTAATCCGTTTATTGCGGAATGGAGTCCATATCATGCTGCTCAATATGCTGTTGTAGAAGCTGTTGCTAAGGCTATTGCTGCAGGTGCAGATTATAAAAAAATGCGTTTTTCGTATCAAGAATATTTTGAACGAATGACCGATGCTGCTTCGTGGGGGAAACCTATGGCTGCATTGCTTGGAGCATTGCGAATGCAATTAGCTTTAGGATTACCTTCGATAGGAGGAAAGGATTCTATGAGTGGAACGTTCCGTGATATAAATGTTCCTCCTATGTTGATGGCTTTTGGAGTAACTACTGTTGATGCTCGAAAGGTGATAAGTCCTGAATTTAAAAAATCGGGTCATAAACTTTATTTAATTGCTCATACTCCAGAAAAAAACTTTACACCCAATATCGAACAGTTGAAACAAAATTTAAACTTTGTTTCAGAAAATATAAGTAATGGAAATTTTGTTGCTGCCTTTGCTGTAGGATTTGGAGGTGTTTCTGAGGCATTAGCTAAAATGAGTTTTGGAAATGAAATTGGCACAAAAATTTCTTGTGATGAGCAAATGTTGTTCGACTATAGTTATGGATCAATCCTTGTAGAAAGTGTTAAAGTTTTAGATTATGAAAATGCAATTTTACTTGGAGAAACAATAGACGATAAAGCTATTGTTGTTAATAATGAACAGTTATCGTTAGATGAATTGTATCGAGCAAATACTAAACTTTTCGAAACTATTTATCCTGCAAAAGGTGCTGTTGGAAGTGTTACACGAATTGCTGATTGTCAGCAAATATCAAAACTTTATAATGGTGCAAAAGTTCAAGAAGTAAAGGTGTATTTACCTGTTTTTCCAGGTACAAATTGCGATTATGATACAGCTCGTGCTTTTGAACGTGCTGGAGCTACTACTGAAATCGGCGTTTTCTGTAACTTGTCCGAAAAAGCAATTTTGGATTCGATTGATGCGATGTGTAAATCAATAGATGAGAGTCATATTTTTGTATTGAGTGGTGGTTTTTCGCTTGGTGACGAACCTGATGGAAGCGGAAAATTTATTGCAAATGTTTTAAATAATGAAAAAGTTACCCATGCTGTTCATCGATTATTGGATAGAGGTGGTCTTATTTTGGGTATTTGCAATGGGTTTCAAGCACTTGTAAAATCAGGACTTTTGCCTTATGGTCGTTTGGGAATGGTTTCTAAATTGTCGCCTACATTATTCCACAATGATATACATCGACATATTTCGCAAATAGTTTCTACACGAGTTGGTTCAACGGCTTCTCCTTGGCTTTCGTCATTTAATGTTGGCGATTTGCATTCTATTGCGGTAAGTCATGGCGAGGGAAAGTTTGTTGTTAGCAACGAGTTGGCAGAGGAATTGTTTGCAAATGGGCAAGTTGCGTTCCAATATGCTGATGCAGAAGGAAATCCAACTACCGATGCACCTTTTAATCCAAATGGTTCTTATTTTGGAATAGAAGGTATTATTAGCAAAGATGGTCAGATTTTAGGAAAAATGGGGCATACGGAGCGTTACGACGAAGGTTTAATGAAAAATATCCATGGCAATCGTTTACAATCTATATTTGAGAATGCAGTAAATTATTTCAAAAACAAATAATCTCAAGATAAAATTATGAAAGCATTAACGACAACAAATTTTAATTTTCCGAGACAAACAGATGTTTATCATGGTAAAGTACGTGATGTCTATTTTATGGACGATAAATTGCTGATGATTGCTACTGACCGCATTTCGGCATTTGATGTTATTTTGCCTCAAGGTATTCCATTTAAAGGTCAAATTCTTAATCAAATAGCTGCAAAATTTTTAGATGCGACCGCAGATATTTGCCCTAATTGGAAATTGGCAACACCTGACCCTATGGTGACAGTTGGTGTAAAATGCAAGGGTTTCCCTGTGGAAATGATTGTGCGTGGTTACCTTTGTGGTAGTGCATGGCGTGCTTATAAAAGTGGTGTACGAGAGATATGTGGAGTAAAATTGCCCGAAGGTATGCGTGAAAACGAAAAATTCCCGACGCCAATTATTACACCAACTACAAAAGCTGAAATTGGAGAACACGATGCCGATATTTCAAAAGAAGAGATTATTGCACAAGGATTGGTTTCTGCTAAAGAGTATGCTGTTTTGGAAAAATATACGTTGGCATTGTTTGAACGTGGAACGGAAATGGCTGCTCAGCGTGGTTTGATTCTTGTCGATACGAAGTATGAATTTGGGACATACAACGGTACTATTTATTTGATGGACGAAATCCATACACCTGATTCGAGTCGTTATTTCTATGCTGAAAAATATAAAGAGAATTTTGCTAAAAACGAACCACAAAAACAGCTCTCCAAAGAATTTGTGCGTGAATGGTTAATGAACAACGGTTTTCAAGGAAAAGAGGGACAGCAAGTACCCGAAATGACGGACGAAGTTGTAGAAAAAATTAGTGCACGTTACATTGAACTTTATGAGCAAATCACAGGAGAAAAATTTGAAAAGGCTGTGACTGAAAATATTGAAGAACGTATAGAAAACAATATTATTAAATATTTAAATCAATAAATTTATGGCAAAAAGTTACGAAAAAGCAGGTGTAAATCTCGAAGCTGGCTACGAGGTTGTACGTCGTATAAAATCCCATGTTGCATCAACATCTCGAAAGGGAGTAATGGGAAATATTGGTGCCTTTGGTGGAATGTTTGACCTTGCTTCTCTTAATATAAAAGAGCCGATACTTGTCAGTGGTACCGATGGTGTTGGGACAAAACTTAAATTGGCTTTTGCAATGGACAAGCATGATACAATTGGTATTGATGCTGTAGCAATGTGTGTGAACGATGTTTTGGCACAAGGTGCAGAGCCTTTATTTTTTCTTGATTATGTAGCTGTTGGACATAATGTACCTGAAAAAATCGAAGCAATTGTTTCGGGTGTAGCAGAAGGTTGTCGTCAGGCTGGATGTGCTTTGATTGGTGGTGAAACTGCAGAAATGCCAGGAATGTATTCAAATGATGAATATGATATTGCTGGTTTTACTTGTGGTGTTGTTGAAAGAGCTAAGTTAATAGATGGATCAAAAGTTAAGGTTGGCGATGTGTTGATTGGAATTGCTTCGAGTGGAGTTCATTCTAATGGATTTTCGTTAGTTCGAAAAATATTGACAGACAACAATATCTCACTTACTGATAAATTCCTAGAATTAGGAGAGAAAACGATAGGAGAAGCGTTGCTTTGTCCTACAAAAATATATGTGCGTCAGGTATTAGAGGTAATTCGTAATTGTGATGTTCATGGTATTAGTCATATTACAGGAGGCGGTTTTGACGAAAATATTCCACGTATTTTACAATCGGGACAAGGTATTGAAATTCAAGAAGGGTCTTGGGATATTTTACCTTTATTTTCATTACTTGAAAAATGGGGTAAAATTGCTCATCGTGAGATGTTTAATATATTCAATATGGGTGTTGGGATGGTGATTGCTCTTGATGCTTCCGAAGTCGAAAAAGCAATATCTATTTTGCAACAAGTAGGTGAGAAAGCTTCTGTTATTGGTCGCATAACTGATATAGAAGGTGTAGTTATAAAATAAATAGCGGTGAAGAATATTGCAATTTTTGCGAGTGGTGAAGGCTCAAATTTTGAAGTTATAGCAGAGGCTTGTAAACAAGGTGTTTTGCCTGCAAAAGTAGTTCTTATGGTTTGCGATAAACCTAATGCTAAGGTTGTACAAAGAGCAGCGGATCGTGGCATTGATTCATTTGTTTTTTCGCCGAAAGATTATCTTTCGAAAGCCGATTATGAACGTGAAATTGTTCGATTGCTCGATGAGCGAAATGTTGATTTAGTTTGTTTAGCAGGTTATATGCGAATAGTATCAGATGTTTTATTATCGTCCTACGAAGGTAAAATGATAAATATTCATCCATCGTTGTTGCCAGCATTCAGAGGAGCTCATGCGGTAGAGCAAGCAATAGAATATGGCGTAAAAGTTTTTGGGATAACGATACATTGGGTTGATGCGTCGCTTGATGGTGGGAAAATCATTGCCCAAAAAGCTTTTTCTTATGAAGGAAATGATGTTGATGAGGTTCATCGGATAGGGCAAAAAATTGAACATACGATGTATGTTGAGGTTATTGATAAATTATTAAAAGAACAATTATAATATGAGAGCATTAGTTAGTGTTAGTGACAAAACAGGTTTGGTAGAATTTGTAAATGGTTTACAATCGCTTGGTTGGGAAATCGTTGCTACAGGAGGTACGCAACGTTTACTCGAAGAAAATGGTATTAAAACAATAGGAATTAGCCAAATTACAGGATTTCCTGAAATTTGTGATGGCCGAGTAAAAACTTTACATCCGAAAGTACATGGAGGTTTGCTTGCGCGTCGCGATGATGAAAGCCATTTGCAGGCATTGCGTGAAAACGAAATTGATTTTATCGATTTGGTTTGTGTTAATTTATATCCTTTTAAACAAACAATAGCAAAAGGCGATGTAACGATGGAAGATGCCATTGAAAATATAGATATCGGTGGTCCATCAATGTTGAGAAGTGCAGCAAAAAATTATCGTGATGTAACTGTAGTTTGTAATCCTGAAGATTATGACCAAATTTTGTCTGAAATAAAAGAATTTGGAAATACAAAAGTAGGAACTCGCTTAAAACTTTCGGCAAAAGCTTATACTCATACAGCTGAATACGATTGTTGTATTGCAACGTTTATGCGAGAAAAAGCAGAGTTGAACGAAAAATTATTTCTAGAATTTGATTTGGTTCAAGTACTTCGATATGGCGAAAATCCACATCAAACAGCTAAATTTTATCGTGAAGGGACTCCTTCAGCTTTCTCTTTGGCTTTTGCAAAACAATTGGGCGGAAAGGAATTATCCTACAATAATATTCAAGATGCAAATGCTGCACTTAATATTGTGCGTGAGTTTGATGAGCCGTTTTGTGTTGGTTTGAAACATATGAATCCTTGTGGTGCTGCTGTTGGTAAAAATATTGCTGAGGCTTGGCAACGTGCATACGAAGCAGACAAGGTTAGTATTTATGGTGGTATTGTTGCTGTAAATCGCGAATTAACAGAGGAAGTTGCACTTGCGATGAAGCCTATTTTTCTTGAAATAGTAATGGCTCCTTCGTTCTCGAAAGAAGCTCTTGACGTTTTGTCTTCAAAGAAAAACTTACGTTTGTTGCAAGTAGATATGACAGTTTCTGACAAAAAAGTTAATCAGTATGTAAGTGTTAATGGCGGTTTGCTTGTACAACAACTCGATACGGAAACTATTCGTGTAAAAGAGTCTATGTGTGTAACCGAAAAGAAACCAACAACTATTCAGTTAAATGATATGAATTTTGGTTGGCGTGTGGTAAAACATGTAAAATCAAACGCTATTGTAGTAGTAAAGGATGGTCAAACTTTAGGTGTAGGAGCTGGTCAGATGAATCGTGTAGGTTCGGCCGAGATAGCATTGAAAGAGGCTCAATTAGCAGGTTTCTCTTCTGACTTGGTGTTGGCTTCAGATGGTTTCCTCCCGTTTGACGATACAGTTGCTTTAGCAGCTAAATATGGTGTAACAGCAATAGTTCAGCCTGGAGGAAGTATTCGTGACGAAGATGCTATTGCAAAAGCTAATGAGTTAGGAATAACAATGTTGTTTACAGGTATGCGTCACTTCAAACATTAATAGTTTGACGCAATCATAAAATTAGGTGTCGATCATGGAAACAATATTATCATTACATGGAATAAATCAGTTTGATAAAGATGAGAAGACCATTGTAAATATAACAGATTTATATATGAAGAAAGTATTGGTAATCGGAGGAGGTGGACGTGAGCATGCTATAGTAGATGCTCTTAGCCGTTCTCTTAAGGTAGGAAAGATTTATTGTGCACCAGGTAATGCTGGTATTGCAAAGCAAGCTGAAATTGTTGCCATAAAAGAAACGAACGTTATTGCTTTAAAAACTTTTGCGTTAGAAAACGCTATAGATTTAACAGTAGTTGGACCAGAGGTTGCTTTGGCAGCGGGTATAGTTGATGAATTTCGTGCAGTAGGATTGTCTGTTTTTGGGCATACCAAACAAGCAGCTCAAATTGAGAGTAGTAAGGAGTTTGCAAAAAAATTGATGCAGAAATACAATATTCCGACTGCTGGATATAAGTCTTTTTCTAATTATGAAGAAGCAAAAGAATATGTTTTTTCACGACCATTGCCAGCTGTTTTAAAATATGATGGTTTGGCTGCAGGAAAAGGGGTTGTAATTGCTGAAACGTTGGAGCAAGCTGATGAAGCCTTACGTGATATGTTGCTCGACGATTGTTTTGGAAATGGAAGTGTTGTTGTAGAAGAATATCTTGAAGGTCCAGAGTTTTCTTTTTTGTGTTTTGTTTGTGGCGAAAAATTGTATCCAATGCCTCTTTCGCAAGATCATAAGCGTGCCTACGATGGAGATAAAGGACCAAATACAGGAGGAATGGGTGCATATACTTGTCTGCCATTTATAACTGAAGAAGATTGGACTTATGCTTTTGAAAACATAATGAAACCGACAGCAAAAGCAATGCAAAGTGAAGGCTTACCTTTAACTGGAGTTTTGTATGGTGGTTTAATGAAAACAGTGACTGGAATAAAAGTTATTGAGTTTAATGCTCGTTTTGGAGATCCAGAAACGGAGGTTGTTTTGCCTTTGTTGCGTAGTGATATATATGATATTTTCTATTCAATAGCAGAAAATAAACCTATTGAAAATATGGAATGGGAAGATGCTGCTACAATTGGTGTCGTTTTAGCTTCAAAGGGTTATCCGGGTTCTTATGAGAAAGGAGCATTAATAAAAGGATTGGAAAATGTTGATGCTAAAATATACCATATGGGAACATCGGCAAAAAATGATTCGATAGTTACCGCTGGCGGTCGTGTAATGATTATAGTAAGCAAGGCATCTACATTAGTTGAGGCACACGCAAAGGTGATGAAGGAAGTCCCGAAAATAGAGTGTGATAATTTGTTTTATCGTTCTGATATAGGTCATAAAGCCTTTTAAATAAAAATTACGGTTCTCGGAGCAAAAAAGGTGAATTTCTGCATTTTGAACTGAGCCATAACGCATTAAACAGAAAACCTCGAAAATAGTAACGATGGCAATTTAGCAAAGAAACGCAAGGTAATGAAATAGAACGGTTGCCAAGTCATTACCCGATAGTGCAGTAAAGTTTTTCTTTGTGTCGTCACGTTTCATCGTTCTGCGTCAGTTTGCATATCAATGTATAACTCGCTGATAACTAATTTTGTAACCAAAAAAAAGATTAGATTATGCGAAGTACATTTAAGGTGCTGTTCTACGTGAACGGAAGCAAAGAGAAAAACGGTATTGTTCCTATTATGGGACGAGTAACAATCAACGGTTCTGTGGTTTAATTCAGTTGCAAGCAGAGCATCCACAAAGACCTTTGGGACGTGAAAGGCAACCGAGCAAAAGGTAAGAGTAAAGAATCGAGAGACCTCAATTTGGCTTTGGATAACATCAAGGCTCAAATCATCAAGCACTCTAAAATACTCATCAAGTCGTAATAATTTGCCCGTACAAGGCTTATTATTACGACTTTTTTGTAATTTTGCAGTTGGTTAGGGGCAACTCTATCCAAGACATAAGAGAAAAAGAAGAAGCGTTATGCTTATCTTGTACTTGAAAACGTAGGAAATTTTCAATTAGGATACAAGGATGGCATAGTGGTTCTCACGCTATAGCGTGGGCTGCTATTGTTACATCTGTATCCGAGGTTTCCTACGACCTTCAAGTAAGAGTGTGGCATTGTGGTTCGCGCTTTTTTGTAGGTTGAACTAAAATGTTTATTAAATATAATACAACAGATAATGAAAAAGCTTTTCGTATTATTCGCCTTAATGGTTATAGCTTCTACATCATATGCTCAAGTCTACAAAATGTATAAGACTCGGAACTATCATAATCAACTTCGCTTAAATACAATGACGGGTGAAGTTCAACAAATTCAAGATGATGGACAGTCTTGGGAAATTTGTAGTGCGAGAGAAATTTTAGGAGATAAAGAAGGGCGTTTTCGTCTTTATGAAACACAAAATATGTGGACATTCATAATGCTTGATACATATACAGGTAAAAATTGGCAAGTTCAGTTTAGTGTCAAGGGTGAAGATTACATGTTTGCTGCACCAATCAATATGTTTTCTCTTGCATATCCTGAGAAGTCGTCAAATTGGACTAATAGATTTCAGATGTTTGCGACTGAAAACATGTGGACATTTATATTGTTGGACTCGTATAATGGACGACTATGGCAAGTTCAATATAGTACACAAGATTTAGACAACCTATTTTGTATTCCTATAAATAAATACGAATTAGTCGAAAATAACGAAAGGTGTATATTCTCTATTCAGCCACTGACGAGCATGTATCAATACTACCTTATAAACGATAATACAGGTGATATGTGGAAATTTCAGTGGAGTACTAAGGGGGATAATTATAGATGGATTGAAAGATTCAGATAAATATTACTTCCAATATGCAGCCATTGTTTATTTTGGTAATTTGTATAATTGCTATTTCAGTAGGTATAATAGCGATGGTACGAACACGCCTAAAAAGCAAATCCAAAGAGCTTGCAGAAAAGCTAAACCATATATCTTCATATAGCGAGAAATTAAATTATGAGCAAGCAAGGGAGAGGTTATCAGCTCTTAATGAGGGTATGTTTATTGATATTCCCTCAGACTTGAACAACAGCTTTTATGGCAAAGTAATCTCTGCAACACAAGTAAAAGATTTCATCAATCATTATAAGGCACATTTCCAAGAGGCATATTCACTTCTGAAGAAACTTGAAACCTTTAACATCACTCCATCAGAAGCAATATCCAAATTCATTAACGACTTTGGAAGAATCAACAAACTTGTAAAACAGCATAATGAGGGTGTTATAACCTTTCTACTTGACACTCACAAGGACTTTTTCGACCATTGCTTGAAATATCCATTAGACAAGCAACAAAGACGCTCTATTGTTTCTGAGGAGGATAATTGTTTAGTGGTCAGCAGTGCAGGTAGTGGTAAAACCTCTTCAATTGTTGGTAAGGTTAAATATCTCACCGAAATTAAGGGTATAGCACCTGAAAGAATTTTACTTAT